>JAJRSO010000042.1 GCA_024278755.1 Calditrichota bacterium
GTTTGCTCTGCTCAATAAGCGATTTTATATCGCTAAATACTACCGTCTTCTCTATTTTATTTTCTTTCATCACTTAAATGATTCCGAGATAATTATTACAGGTTTATTTACTTTCCCTTTTGTGCTTTTTTGTGTATCTGACAAATCTACATTATAGTTTTTCGCAATTTTATCCAGTTCAAAAATGCTACTGCTTAAGTTTAGCTTTCGTTTTTGCAGTTTGGCAACATCCGATGGCAAGTTTGTATATTTTCCAATGTCAATCAGCACTACAATTTTTTGTATGTTCTCTTTTTGTTTTTCTGTCAAAACCGGATGTTTGATAATTTCAGATAAGAATTTCTTTGCCCTTTGAGCCACTCCGCCTAAAGCTTCGGGGTCGGTTTGTGACTGAACCAGTTTATGTTCAAGGGTTTCGAAATGCTCTACTGCCATTTTAACGTGCTCGTGGTGGCTGTCAATTAAATCAACTCTCTTTTCCTTTTGATTAGCTTCAAAAATACGGAATGCTTCAACCGGTGTAATTTCCTTTGTTTGGTAAGCATTATTAACCCAATAGAACTCAAATTTTTTATCGGTTTTTAAAAAAGCTGCCGTACCGCCCTGTAATTCAGGTCTTTTAATTTTTTCCGTGCTTCTGCCTGTCCTTGATTTTAAAGGAATCTTTTTTATATCGTTAAACCATTTGCGGTTTTGTTTCCTGAAATCCCTTAGAAAATGCAGGTATTTCAATCGCTCATCTTCTTCTTCCTTGTAAGTTCCGCTAAAGAGCTTTACTTCGTCCAATATTTCATCGGTTGAAAAAACCTGATTGTCTTCTCCAAAAGCTGTATGGAATGCCTGTATTTTCATAAAGGCAGTTTTGTTGAGCTTTATTTGAGCGTCTCCCTGGGCAGAAGGATAAAATACGTAGTTGTAGATTTTAGAAGCTTTGGTCCCAATTCTGTTTACACGTCCAATCCGTTGCATTAGTTTGGTTGAGTTCCAGGGTGTGTCGTAGTGTATTACAACATTTGAGCGGTGCAGGTTAACGCCTTCTGCCAGCACTTCGGTTGTAATAATTATGTTGTAATCGTTCTTCTGTTCCTTTCCTTTTTCCTTTTCGTTTTCACTTGGATAATTGGCATCGAAATTTTCAACAATGGTTTCATATTTTGCTTTTCTGTTTTTAGCCGAAATAACAAGAACATCAGTTCTACCTTCATTTTTCAAAGCCCTGGCAAGATAGTCAACGGTATCTTTTGATTCGGAAAAAATAACCAGTTTACCTTCAAGATTTGTTTTCTTGTTCAGGAATTGCTTTTTAAGTTTTGCTATAAAGTTTTCCAGTTTTGGGTCATATTCGATATTATTCCAACTTTCAAGCAATTCTTTAAGCAAATTAGCATCTTTCTTTAAATCGTCTAAGAATCCATCTTTGAAACTATTGGATTTGAAAGTATGGTTTTTAGGATTTTCTTCTGCAAGTCGTTCAATCTCTTTTTCTATTTCTTCTTCTGACCAGCCTTTATCCAAGAGTTTATTTACATCCGTATCAGGAGCAATAAAAACTTTGTCATTTTCAAACATTTCAATCATTCTGTCAGTAGCAATCTTGAAAGAACTAAGCGACTTTTTAAAAGCATAAAAGCTACTTTCCAGTCTTTTAATCAATTGGATTTTCATAATAAAAGCCAGAGACTTGGAAACCAATTCTGCTTTTTCATAATATTTATTCTGAATCTCCGGTTTTAATCCCGAAATTGCTTGATATCTTGAATAATTCAAAATATCGTTTAATGTAATTCCTAATTTTGCTGCAACTTCTAATTCCTTTTTTCTTATTTCTTCTTTTTCACTAAATCCGGCTAAATAAACTGTTGTCTTCAAAAAAAGTTCATTTAACTTTTCGTCCATTACATATTCCACTTTTTTGGGCGGTTCAACTTTCGGAAATATAATTCCTTGTTCTGCCAAATCGGTTTTATAATCGGGGATATTTTCTAAATCCGCTCTTGTCCTTCTTACGGTAATTGGTTCAATTACATTCTTCCTTATTTTACCGTAAATTTCACGCAACTTATTTACATCAAGTTCATCAAACCTTTTCAGATTTTTGTATTGTTCCATTAAAGGACTAAAGAAAGAAGTCAGATTTGTTATTGGCAAAGTTGATTGTCTTGCATCCTGGAACATTTGTATTTGATAAAAGATATCATCAGGTTTGTTATTTAAAGGTGTTGCCGAAACGAGAATAACTTTTTTCTGTATTCCTTCTATCAATCCTTTATTTGCTCTTGGACTTTTGCATATCAATTGCAGGTTTTGAAAAACTCCTGTTTTATGGTTTCTGTATTTATGAGCCTCATCAACAATAATCAGGTCGTATTCTTCTTTGTTCCAATAATCTTCATGGCCTTCAAGTATCCGTTCTAATCTTCTATTGGTAATAAACTTTGTGTATTTGTCAATTTTGAAATCTTTGAAAGTATTTTTCCAATTTTTCTCTATTGCGGGCGGGAAAACCACCAGAATTTTTGTGTAATCCCTACCATTTTGCAAAAGGAATTTCTTTGCCACCATTGCAGCCACAACAGTCTTTCCCAAACCAACAACATCGGCAAGTATAAATCCGTTGTGCTTTTGTAGCATATTGAATCCTTCATTTACAGCATCAACCTGATACGACAGTTTTTTGAAATTTGAAGGTAAATCCCCCATTGAATCGGGGTCGTAATCAATATTTTTCCCAAAATACTCTAAAAGTAATTTTATGTATAATTCAAATGGGCTTACTTCATCATTTAAGTAGGTTTTCTTTTTTACATTTTGAATATCAACAGGAAGAATATCAACAGATTCCGACCATAATTTTTCAAATTCTTCGGTTGCAAATTTTACATCAGGATAATCATTGAGCAATACGTTAAATTCGTAATTATATAAATCTCCTGCACCAAGTCCGGCATCAGTTAAGTTTGAAGAGCCTGTAATTACGCTTGCCGGAGTGTGTTCGTTAAAGGGTTCAGGACGCAGAATATAAACTTTGGCGTGTATCTTTTTTTCAGGATGTGCTTTTAACAGAATCTTTTTTTCAACTAAATCATCAATGAATTGAAGAATTCCGTTTTCTGTTTTCCTGTCATAGTTTGCTTCTTCAATGTCGTCTTGTATTTGTTTAATAAAATCTGCTTTGGTTTTTTCGTGATTTTTAAAAAATTCAAGTCCTGATTTTTGAGCTTCGGCAAGCATCTTGTCAACATTGATTCCAACAAGTATTCTAATCTTTGGCACTTTGTCTAAAAACGGTCTAATTCTAAAATAACCAGATGCCCGAAAATAACCAACTAACGCGTCAAAAAATTGAATATTAGGATTGTATGTAAAAACTCCTTCAAATTTGTTAAGTAAAGTATTCTCTTCGTTGTTGGTAAAAAACTTTGTTGACATCTGTTATTCTTTCAATTTATTAATGGATATTTCGTTGTTACTGCGGGCTGGCAAGATTGCACTCTTGCCGATTTTTCTTCGGGATGTGCGCAATGTACTTTGGCGTCCCAAATTGTCCCGAAGGGCAAAAGCGGGTTGGCAAAAACAAAATTTTTCCTGTCAGTCCATTTTTCAATTATATGTTTTAATTCTCGTTTCACTATTTTCAATTTTCGCACTCGGTTCATTTTTTAGCCTTGCAGGGAAAATCGCACTACAACGATCGTTTTTTAGAATCTATATTGAACGCCCTCGCGTTAAGTCGTGAAATTTAAGGTGCTTATGGTACTCACTAATAAACAACCCCGTCACAAGTTAAAAATACCGATTTAACGGCGCAACGGAGTATCCGGCAGAACTTGAATCTTTATCAGGCCCCAAGGGTTGGGGAATAAAAGCCATCTGACTGGGATTTAAAAACAAAACAGTCCGCTTCCCTTTATTTCAAGAACCGAAACCAGGTTTACTTAATCGGCATTCTTAATACGGATATGGTTGGAAAAAATCCAGGCTTTTCCGTTTTTCCGTATTTCTACCCTGTAAATTCCCGGTTCCGTTATTCTAAATTTTATTCCGTCGCCTTCTTTTCGCCCCACTTCATGTCCGTTAAAAATTAACCTTGTTTCTGCTTTTACAGGATTTTCAACAAATACATTCGCCTCATTCTTTAAAACAAGCGTTCCGCCCATCTCTGCTCTGTCCGAATCGTTTTCCGCCCAAAAACGAAAAGCGGAGGCGTTGCCGAGATAACTGTGTGAAACAAAACAATGAGCTTCACGAATAGCGCCGAACACCATTTGCAACGCTTTTTTATAGTCCTCTTTCGGAAGTTTCTGCGATGTCAGAATATGCGTGCGAATCGTACGGAATGAGACTTTATAGCGAAAAATCCGCACTGAAAACATGCCTAGCATTCGGTGAATATGCCCATGTGCATCCACCCCTCCGACGCCGGCGATTTTTCGTTTCATGTTTCCCTCGTCCCATCGCGCCAGGGTCTCTTTTTTGGGTGAAACAATGGAACGTCTCGGATGCATAGCCCGCCAAAATTTATTAAAATGCGTAAGGCCTTCCATCCATTCAGACATCTGGTTCCAGATTTCTATCCCGTCGTAACAATCCGAATTCCACAGAGTCCAGGGATAAGGCGGATAGGCCTCAATATGTGTACGCGATTCATCCGGATGCGCAATGATTCCGAAACCGCCCTGATTACGCACCTGACATACATAATCGGCTGCGGGAACTCGATGATTAACCGGCCTATCAATATTAAAAGCAAGATAGTGGTTTTTATCATCCTTGTCATTCAGTTCACTGCCGATACCCACCAGCACATTATCGTACCAGCCTTCCAGTCCGTCCAGTTTTGGCTGGAGGGTATTATGGTCGCTCATAAGCAAAAAATCGGCTTTTAGCTCGTTGGCGATGGCGGCAATTTCCGGAATGGATTTCTGGCCGTCGCTGTATGTCGAATGCACATGGATAATGCCGCTATAATGAAAGCGTTTCGCTGGCATAGTTAATCCCGACTTACTAAAAACGCACCGATACAGGCGCCGATAAGATTGGCGGTTAAATCTTTATATGAAAAACGATTATCCGGTTTGGAGTCGTCCCAAATTTCTTTTACGGCGCCCAGGGCAAAGGTAAATCCAAACCCAAACCGTAGCGCTTTATTTTGGGAAAAACCGACGCGCCGACGTAAATGTATACTGAGCGCACTCATAAACATCATACTCCCGGTAACATGCAATGCTTTATCCAGCGCCAGCCAATGGTCCGTTTTTTGTTCAGTTGACGTATGCAATGTATCCGACGACAGACTAAAACCTCCGGCTAACACCGGTACGGAGGGAAAAAACAAGGCCGTAAATAGTAATATTTTAAAAACGGACATAGAACTCCAGAGCCAATTTATCCCTGCCGACAAAGGGCATTACGGTCAGTTTTATGGCTTTGTCAAATTGATACAGGTAAGCGCCCGCATAGGAATCGGCCAGGGTCATCAAATAGGCAATACCAAAATACCAGCTATAGCGGGAACGTTCTTCCCGCAGCGCCGAACCGCCTTCGCTTTGATAAGCCAGGTCGGCTTCCCTGATTTTATAAATTAAATAGGCGTCGGTTAAGAAATAGCCGGCCGCCTTCCAGTAAGAGCCGTTATAAATCTGTCCCCAGCCCGGTAACATAGCCGAACGGGAAACAGCGCCCCAGGGCGATTTAAGCGGTTTATCATCCAGTAAACCGCCCTGCCAGCCGGGATTGTCGCTATGCGTTGCGGCGTCCAGTACATTTAGTCCGTGTAAAAAAAGAGCGGCATATAAATTAATTTTAAACATCTTTTCGTGCTGTGCCGAGGTATACTTTTTATAATGGTAATAATGAAAAGCGCTTCGGTAATAATACAGAGACGATGAAAAATAAAAAAACAGCGATGTGGAGAGTCGCTCCTGATTGACCTGCCCCCACCCGGGTACAAACAGCGATTTAATTACCTCTGTTTTATTAACAAGGTGTACGACCGTATCTTTTTTCATTATCTCCTGTGCCTCTGATTTTAACGGAATAAAACAGAGCAACAGAATAAATCCGGATACGGCGATACGATGTTTTTTAATGGTTAACAAATTAATTCTATGCTTTTAGGTAAAATTTTGATATCTAATTCTTTCATATTCAATGAGAGCAGTTCTCCGTCGGCATGGACGGCAAAACCTTTTTCCGAGCGAATGCTTATCTGTTTCGTCCGTACCATTTCTACGCGGGGGTCTTCTTTATGTTTCCCGCTGTATACTTTTATTAAATTCTTAATTATAGAACGTTTAGGCATATTCTGAATCAGACACAGGTCCAGCAGGCCGTCATCTATTTGGGCGTCCGGCGTCAGATAAAATCCTCCGCCCAGCGATACACCGTTGGCAACGGTTATCAAAAAATAGTTTTTTTGATAGGTGGCGCCATTAAAGGAAAGCTCCACTTCCTGTGGTTTAAAATTTATAAGTGTGTGCAAAACAGCATATAAATAAATGGCATTCCCTCGTAAGCGGGTCACCTGATTGCCCGTATGCACGGCCCAGGCGTCAAATCCTACCCCAACGCCATTATGATAAATCCGATTGTTCACTTTTGCCAGGTCAATCATTCTTCGTTTATTGCGCAGAAGAAGCGCCAGTGATTTTTCCATATCCACAGGAATGGATACCGCACGCACGAAATCATTGCCGCTGCCCACCGGCAAAATCCCCACGGCCGCCTGCGATCCGACTACTCCGTTCAGGATTTCCTGAAATGTGCCGTCGCCGCCTACGGTAACGATAACCGCAAAATCTTTGGCAGCCTTTGCGGCTAAATCCTGCGCATGCATCGGTTTATCGGTATACACAAGCTGATAATCGAGTTTCAGGGGGGAAAGCATTTCTTCCAGCCTTCGGCCGAAGGCTTTTCCCTTCCCTCTACCGGAAGCCGGATTTACAATAAAAAAATAATTCAACGCGGTCACGCCGGCTACCGCTTTATCGCGATGCAATCAATTTCAACCAGCACATTTTTTGGTAAACGGCTTACTTCAACGGTCGACCGGGCAGGAAGTCCTTCTCCGAAAAATTCGGCATACACTTCGTTAACAGTGCCGAAATCATGCATATCTTTCAGGAAGATAGTCGTTTTAATCACATTATTCAGCCCGCTTCCGGCAGATTCTAACACCGCTTTCAGATTTTGAATCACTAAACGTGTTTGTTCGGCAGCGCTTCCGGAAAGCAGTTGTCCCGTCTCCGGGTTAATTGCAATTTGCCCGGAAGTAAAAATAAATCCGTTTGCCTCAACCGCTTGCGAATATGGCCCAATCGGTTCGGGCGCCTCTTTGGTATAAACACTGTTCTGCCGCATCCTTTTCCTTCCTTTTTATAAAAGATGAAAATTAGTACAGCGTTATTTTAATGTCAAGTAAGCATCCGTGAATCGTGGAACAGTTTCGATACTCTTTTTTAGTATATTTGTCTTAAATATATGAGTTCACTATAAAAACCACGAATTCCACGCATTTACACGAATCTATTCAATGTAATTTCAATAAAAACAATCCGTGTCTTTCTGTGGCAATCAGTGGCTATGCCATTTTAGACTGGACTCATATATAAAAAACGGTGCATCCTTTTATAACGTATCTTCCCGGCAATTTCTTTTTTAGTCGTATGAACGCTTATTTTCAATGATTAAACCACCGCTCGGTTTATTCTTTTGTTTGTTTAAATTTATCCATGTTTATCTGTGCGTTTTCACGGCTAAGATTCCTTTTTAAAATATCCTGTGCAAGAAAAGTGCAGAATAAAAAAAGATGCCAAGAACGAAATAAACGCAAAAAAAATACGAAAAGAAAACGAGTAAGAGTATGCGCCCTGTTCTGAACTTTTTCCGGCGAAACATTGCCTGTTCTGTAGTTTAAATAGAAGCAGTATCAGTCGTCCCTTTTTTCTTTTTTTTCATTTTCATTTTCCCTATTTTCATTTTTACTCACACGATTCGACAAAATATCATTTTTTTTAAAACAGATAAAAAAAGTAAAATATTTTTCTGCTTTACTTGCATTTAACGGAAACAATATTGAACTTGAATTAACGACGAAATACAATTGTGGACAAACTGTGGATAACAGCGATCTATTCACATACCGTACTACCCCGGAAGAATTTGCCCGCTTGACAAATCCCGGGAAAAGGATCACAACTCCTTAAATAACAATTAATTAGATCTTAAATATTAACCTTTCGGATAGCGTTGATATTATATGTAAGTCTATTTTTTTATTGAAGTTAATCATTATATTTTGTGGATAAACATCTACCTGTTAAGGAATTTTAATGGATTCAAATCTTGCTGAAGAGCTCATCTCTACCCCCGAAATTGTCTGGAAAGAAGTACAGGAAATCCTTAAAAACAATATCAATATCCGCAGCTATAATACCTGGTTTGCGCCAACCAAAGGATTAACCTTTGAAGACGGGCATATCAAGATTTTAGTGCCAAACCGTTTCTTTTGCGAGTGGATTGACAACCATTACAGCAAACTGGTAAAAGATGCGTTGGCACAAACCCTTGGTGAAAGTATCGGGCTACGTTACCATATCAAAGATTCCGCTCTACCGGTATCTCCCTACCAAGATCAAAAAGACTGGCATCAGGAAAAACCACTACCCAAAACCGAACCGAAAAAAACCATAGCCTCTCCTTTTTATTCGCGAATTAACGAACGCTATACGTTCGAGAATTTTATTGTGGGTGACAATAACAATTTTGCACAGGCAGCCGCAAGAGCCGTAGCGGATTCGCCGGGAAAAACCAATTACAATCCGCTTATCGTCTATGGCGGTACCGGACTTGGCACAACACACCTAATTCAGGCCATCGGGAATTTAGCCATCCAAAATAATCCCCGCACAAAAGTGTTTTATGCTTCCAGCGAAACATTTACGACCCATTTTATTACTTCTATTCAGCAAAATAAGGTTTCGGATTTCTCCGCTTTTTACCGTTCCGGGGATATTTTGCTTTTGGACGATATTCAGTTCTTTTCCAACAAGGGAAAAACGCAGGAAGAATTTTTTCATACCTTTAACGATTTACATCAAAACGGGAAACAGATTGTATTGACATCCGACCGACCAATTAACGAATTAAAAGGGCTCGAGGAACGGCTGATTTCCCGGTTTAAATGGGGACTGATTGTCGATATTCAGCCGCCGGATTTCGAAACCCGCCTGGCCATTCTGCGCAATAAATGTGATGAAAGCGGATTGATTATCCCCGGAGACATTTTAGAATACCTGGCTGTTAATCTGATGGACAATGTTCGCGAACTCGAAGGCGCCCTTACAAAAATTATGGCCCAGGTAACCTTTACCTCTGCCGAACCCAGCCTCGAACTGGCCCGTTCCATCGTTTCCGAAATAGCAAAACCGGATCGTTCTATTTTAACCATCGAAACAATTATGGAACATACGGCCAAACTGTTTGATATTCCCGACGATCAGCTACGGGCTAAGACACGCCGCAAAGATGTGGTGCGCGCCCGGCAGGCGGCCATGTATCTGGCCAAACAATTGACCAGCCATTCACTGGTAACCATCGGGCTGCATTTTGGCGGCCGCGATCATTCCACTGTTATTCATGCCATCGAGAGCGTCTCAAAAACGTTAAAATCGGATCCTGCCTTCAGACAGCAGATCGATTCGCTTAAAAAGCATCTGGAATACAACCGCTAACTTTTGCCGCGCATCGATTTAAGCAACTCGATATTTTTCATAAAAACGGTATCTCCTCCCGGCACTTCTAAAATACCGGGAGTCTCTTTAAATTGGTTCATTCGCATCAATAGACTAAAACTTTCCAAACCGATAAACCCTTCTCCGACAGGCGCATGACGATCGCGAAAGCTATTTAGCTCCTTCTTCGAATCATTCAAATGAAAAGCCTCTATGGTCTCTATTCTAAACGTATCTTCCATTTTTTTCAGGGTTTTCTCCCAGCCGGCGGCGCTCCGGATATCATAACCGGCGGCAAAGATATGACAGGTATCCACACACACGCCCAGTTTGGATTGTTGCCCGCTCCGTTCTATTATTTGTTGCAAATGTTCAAAACGACTGCCAATCCCCGTTCCCTGCCCGGCGGTCGTTTCCAGTAAAATTTTCACCTGCGCATCATACGAAGCCAGCGCCCGGTTAATCGATTCCGCTATAACGCCTATCCCCCAGTCCGATCCCTTCCCGCCATGCGCACCGGGGTGAATGACCAAACCGTCAATCCCCAGTACATCACAGCGTTTCAATTCCTCTAAAAAAGCCCGGCGTGATTTTTCCAGTTTTTCCCGTTCCTGTGCGCAAAGATTAATTAAGTAAGAAGCATGCGCGATTACCGGCGTCTCTCCAAAATGATAATGTTTGCGTTTTATTTGGTATTCCTGCACCGTATTTGGATCATATGCTATGGATTTCCACTGACGCTGATTTTGGGTAAATATTTGTATTGCTTCACATTGCAGTATGCTTGCGCGTTCAAAGGCTTTCTGAATTCCGCCGGCAACAGATACATGACAGCCTATCTTCATCTTTTTCTCCAAATATTAATTAAATATTTACATGCTTTTGACGATAAATAAACAAATTAAAAAGCAATGCTTATTTCTCTCGCCCAGTTTAATCAGGAGTTAAATCCGATGCAAGAAGATGCGTCCCTGCTAAAATCTATTATCCAGAACTCCTCGGATATTTTTTTCCGACTAAATCTAAAAAGTGAAATCTTATTTATAAATCCCTCCATTCAAAGCTTTATCGGCCAATCCCCTGCGGCGCTTAACGCGGTTCCTTTAAAATCGTTATTGGTACTTCCGCAGGAGTTTATCCTGTTTAAAAACGAATTGGTTCAGACGCAAAGAGTTCGGAACTACGAGCTCTTGTTTAAACACGCCGATGGGCGGAAAATGTTTGGCAGTATCAATGCCTATCTTCTTAAAAAAGAAGATAAAACATTTATCGAAGGCAGTCTTCGCGATATTTCCGAGCAAAAAAAAATGGAAATGGAATTTCGGAAATCCTACAATGCAACCCAAAAATGGCAGCAATATTTTGAAATTATTTACGAAATTACCGAGCAGATCAATAAATACCGTGAGATGGAAGAGGTTGGGAACGCGGTAACGCAGGGTCTGGCCAAAATTATGATGTTTGACGCGTATCAGCTCTATATCTATAACGATGAGCAAAAATACCTGCAACCGGTTTTTTCAACGGAAACATATAAACACAACAGAATCATTTCCAATACGCCGGTTCCTATTGACAAAGGAATTCTCGGCCGTATTTTCCGCGCTGCCCAAAATGAAATCATCGAAAATATAAGAACCGATCCCGATGTTTTCTATTTACCGGACGAAGAACAGATTGATGCTTCTCTCATTGCTTCCCCGCTCATTATCGAAGGACGAACCATTGGTGAAATTACCCTGTTAAAAGAAGGGATCGGCCAGTTCCGCCGCGATGAGTTACGTATTTTGTCCATTATCGGCCGTCAGGTTGCGGTTGCGCTAGAAAACGCCCAGCTTAATGCGCGGTAAATTGAGAATCGCAGAAAAGCCGAACAGGCCAATCAGGCTAAAAGTGAATTTTTGGCAAATATGAGCCACGAAATTCGAACACCGATGAATGCCATAATCGGTATGGGTGAACTTTTGCTGGACACTGATATAAATGAGGAGCAGGAAGATTTTTTAATTACCATCCGCGAAAGCTCCTATGCACTTTTATATTTGATAAATGATATTCTGGATTTTTCCAAAATTGAAGCCGGTAAACTGGATTTAGTGGAAGAAAACTTCAATCTGCACACCCTGCTGGAAATAAGCCTGGAAAGTCTGGCCGCCCGGGCCGAAGAAAAGGGGCTGGAACTGGCTCTGTATCTGGACCCGGATATTCCTACCGGAATTCTTGGCGATTCCGGACGGATACGCCAGATATTAATCAACTTGCTCGGTAACGCCATTAAATTTACAGCCGAAGGCGAAGTAATATTATCCGCTAAGCTCCTAAAAGCGGATAAAAAGCAGTTGGATATTTATTTTTCGGTTCGGGATACCGGTATCGGAATCCCCGCGCAAAAGACAGGTTTAATCTTTGATAAATTTACACAGGCCGACGGCACAACCACCAGGCAATACGGCGGAACAGGGTTGGGACTTGCCATTTCGCGCCAATTGGTAGAGCTGATGGGTGGTAAGATAGGCGTTTCCAGTTCACCGGGCAAAGGCAGCACCTTCTATTTTAATCTTGTGCTAAAAAAGGGAGAGGACTTTACGGAAGAGTTGCTTCCGGTAGCCGACCTATTAAATTTGCCCGTTCTCATTGTGGATGACAACGCCACAAACCGGCTTATTCTGGAAAAAATTCTTACCAATTGGAAAATGAAACCGCTTAGCTGTAGCAGCGGTACAGATGCGCTGAAGCTTTTAAATATAAAAGCCGCATCGGATGAATTTATTCCCTTGGTTCTACTGGATATGCAAATGCCCGAAATGGACGGCGAAACCACCGCAAAAAAAATTTTAAACACGCCCGCCTTAAAAGAGACAAATATCATCATTCTTACTTCCATGGGAAAACGAGGCGACGCAAAGCGATTGAGTAAAATGGGAATTAAACGGTACCTTACAAAACCGGTTAAACAATCGCAGTTATACAATGCCATTCTTACGGTTATGTCGAAAAAGGCGGTAACGAAGCATGCGCAAAAGGCCGCTATAAAACAAGCGGACCATGTAATATCAAAAGAAACACCGGTAAAAATACTGTTGGCGGAAGACAATCCTATTAACCAGCGTGTGGCCGTTAAGATTCTTGAGAAAAAGAACTATACCGTTGATGTGGCCGAAAACGGACAAATGGCCATGCAGGCTCTGGAAAAAGATCAATACGATGTGGTATTAATGGATGTACAAATGCCCGAAATGGACGGACTAACAGCCACCAAAGCGATTCGAAAGCTTAATTCGGCAGTTAAAGATATTCCCATTATTGCCATGACCGCCAATGCCATGAAAGGTGATGAGGAAATGTGTCTCGAATCCGGAATGAATGATTATATTTCAAAACCGTTTAAACCGGTAGAACTTTACGCCATTATCGAAAAATGGAGTCAAAAAGGGCGATAAAACGAATACCTTAAATTCGAAGGTACAAATAACAAAAATCAAAGAAATCTCAAACAAAAATTACCTTACACAGGCATGTTTAAATTTTGGAATTTGGTATTTTTTGTTGTTTGTCGCTTGTATTTTGACGTTTCCTAAATTTTACTTTAGGAATTTGGGTTATATTTATTCACGGAATTTATGCCGGCTCACATAATCGGCCAGACGGCTAAGCGTGTCGCCTCGTAAGTGTTTAAAGGCCGGCATCATCAGGGCGCCATTTTTTACAATGTCTTCAATATGCAGTGTCTTAATGGATTCGTCCGCCAGAGCCGGAAACAGCCCCTTTCCCTCACCCTGCACTCCGTGACAGCCAGAACAGGCTTCGCGGTATATTTGTCCGGGCTTATCCGTAACAGGAATATAGGTACTCTTAAGTGTGGATAAAAACATATAGATGGCCGTTACAATGACAATTGTAATAAGCACGATAAAAGGTATCCATTTTTTTATAGTTTGTTTCATTCCCCGCTCCGTTTTTTTATTCTTTACAGTAGTTCCTTATTTCTGCCGCAGAAAACGCAAAGATTCTTATAATAATTCCTCCGGCAGGACAGACTGGGCAAGAGGGACCTGCTTACTTAACCCCATCAAACGCTGATAAAGCGGCGTCGCCCGTCCACCAAGCTGCAGCAGCCAGTCACGAATAGCAATGGGCGATTGATAAGCGGCTTTCAGTTTTTTGTGGATTATACGCTGCGTGTCAAAACGATACACATTAAAACGGCGCAAGGCCATATTTTGCTCTTCCGGCGGAGCGGCGCCCAGGTACAACGAGGCCATAGCATATTGATAACCTGCCTGCTTAACCGCCTGTATTACCCGCGCATTAAAACGCCCGAACGGGTAGCAAAGCGCCGTAACCGGAATACCGGTAATTTTTTCGAGCAGGATTCGGCTCTGTTTTAATTCCTTGTTCAGGGATTCGGAATTCAGAGATGTAAACGGTACATGGTTAAGCCCGTGCGCCGCAATTTCATGCTCTGCAGCACTTAGAGCGGCAATCTGTTCACCGGATAAATGTAAAAATTTTTTGCTTCCTAACTGTATATCCCAGTCATTTGTTTTACCGATATACAAAGCCGGCATAAAGATAACCGCTCTAAAACGGAAGTGGGATAATATGGGAAAAGCATGTTCGTAAACCGAAGCATAGCCATCGTCAAAGGTTATCATAACAGGTTTGTCCGGCAGGGTTTCCGATTTGGATACAGATTGAAAAGTAACGGACGTAAACCCGTGTTCGGCAAGATATTGCATATCCGTTAAAAAATCATCGGGATGGCGAGCGGTAATGCCAATATCGCTTTTAATTTCTATCTTGTGGTAATTAAGAACAGGGATGCGGGAGAAGTCCATAGGTCAGAGATTCAGTTCCAACAGCTCAAAAATGCTGTAAAATTCATGTCCAAAACGTTCCGAAAAGCTGCGGCTGGTCACTTTTCCCTTATACATGCAAAGGGCCGGAAGCAGACCGGGATATTCAATTAGCGTCTCTTTTAGATCATTAAGCGCCAGCGATTTTAAAACGTTTAATATTTTTTTGGTAATCACCCGGCTGGCCGTTACGGGAACCGAAGCCGAAATATTAGGTACGGAATAATAAATAATTCCATCAATGGTATAAACGGGTTGTTCTAAATTCGAAAGATAGGAGGTTTCCAATATGGCCGTTTGATTAATGGAAGTATCTATGACGACGCTTCCCTCTTCCATTAAGCGAATTGTATCGGCGTCAATTTTTATATCAATCCCTTTTTTCAAAGAAAAAACCGAAATTATCAATACATCGCTTTCCGGAAGAACCTCCCGTAGTTTTTCTTCGGAATAGAGGTTTACTTCCGCCTCTTTGAATTCTTCCTGCAAGGCGGATATTTTTTTTTCTTTAAGCCCAAAAAGACACACCTTTGCCCCAACCTTTAACGCGGCCTGTGCGGCGGTACGACCAACTTTCCCGGCGCCCACAATAACGACCTGCGCCGGCTTACTCAGTTCTGTGGCGGGTAATAATTTCCCCTTCCCGCCGGCCGAAACCGTAAGCAACTGCGCCGCCTGATTGATAGCAAGATGTCCGGCAATTTCACTCATGCTGTTTAACAGCGGATAGCCGCCTTCCTCGTCCTGAATTAATTCGGCGCTTATAACCGAAACCTTCGTTTCGAGCAGTGTACGGAAACGGTCTTCCCGGTAGCGAAGCATGTTATAAAAGGAGATGAACATATGCGAATCGTTAAGCAGCTCAAATTCGATGGGTTGCGGGGGAGTCATTTGCAACAAAAGCTGCGCTTTATCCATAACCTTTTCCATGGCCGGCAGGATAACGGCGCCGGCGCGTTCGTACTGAATATCGGGAAAACGGCAGATTTCGCCGGAACCGCGCTCCACAAAAACTTCAATTCCGTTTTTAACCAGTACTTTCACACCTTCCGGCGTCAGCATTACACGGCCTTCGGTGGATTTGAGTTCTTTTAATAAACCGACTTTAAGCATGGGGTATTATCATCACTGTGTTAAAGTTTTTCATAATAAATATTTTTTGCGCCGTTTCCAATAAAAATCTGGAATTTATTTGTTCTATTTTTTCAATGGATTCGTCTATGTTTATTATACGCTGATAAAATATTTCATTTTTTGCAAGGCTCGACATCCGCCGCTGCATGCTTTCCAGTCCCAATAAAATAGTTCCGTTTAACTGGCTTTTAATCTTATTTACAACCGATTCTTTAAGTGGCGTTTCGCATAAATGCTGTAATTCCGTTGTAAGAATTTTTAATGCTTTTTGCGCTTTTCGTACATCCGTTCCGACATAAAAACTGAAAACCCCGGTATCTTTGAAAAAATCTACATTGGAATAAACCGAATAAGCCAACCCGTATTTTTCGCGAATGGCCTGAAAAAGACGCGAACTCATTCCGCCGCCTAACCAGACGTTTAAAGCAATAATCGGGAAACGTTCTTCGGCTGTATAGGAAAAGCTCTCAACGCCGGTACAGATATGACACTGATTGACCCCGTCCTGAATTTCGTGCCGGATATTTACAGCGGTAGGCGGCTTTTTAAAACGGCAGGCTTTTCCTGTCGTGGAAAAAACAAAACTACGTTCGGCCATACGCAGCACCGCATCGTGGCGTACATTTCCAACAATACTTACTACCATATTTTTCGGCGTATAAAAGTTCTGCCAAAAATCCAGCAAGGCGGCGCGGTCAAAGGTTCGTACAGAACTTGCCGTTCCTAAAATGGGGAAACCCATTGGGTGATTCGGAAATAGTTTTTCCTGAAACACGTCAAAAATATAATCTTCGGGCGTGTCTTCCACAGCATGAATCTCTTCGAGAACCACTGCTTTTTCGTGAAGGATATCTTTTTCACGAAAGAGGGGCCGGCAAACCAAATCGGCTAAAACGCGGATTGACTTTGAGAGTTGCGTATCCAGAGAGTGGGTATAAAAAACGGTGTGTTCTTTACTGGTGTAGGCGTTTAAACTACCGCCGGTTTCTTCGAGGGAATGGGCAATTTTAAGGGCACTGAATTTTTCAGTACCCTTAAAAACCATATGCTCCAAAAAATGAGCGATACCCTTGTTGCGGGTTGTTTCGCAGCGGCTGCCCGCTTTCACCCACACGCCCGCAGATACCGACCGCACACCGGGAACGAATTCACTAATGACGGTCAGGCCATTTTGCAGGACTGTTTTATTGATTGTAGACGGCATAGGTCAGGCAGATTTTTCCTCGTTGCCCGACTCTGTTTCTTTTTTCTGTTTTAATAAAAAGGCTTTACGACTAAGGCCGATTTTACCGTCATTACCGATTTTGGTAACGATCAGATCAAGCACATCGCCTTCTTTAACGACGTCTTCCACCTTATTCGTACGTCCGATTTCCAGCTCGGAAATATGCACCATGCCTTCTTTACCCGGCATAAATTCTACAAAACATCCAAAATCTTTCACCCGTTTTACCGTGCCTTTATAGGCTTTGCCCATTTCGGGTTCGGCAATCAGGCTCTGAATATAATTACGCGCAAAATCCGCCGCCTGCATATTGGGTGAAGAAATCAGGACGCGTCCTTCATCGTCAATATTGATATCCAGATCCGGTCCGCCTTCTTCGATAATACCGCGGATGGTTTTGCCGCCCGGTCCGATAACCGCGCCGATTTTTGAAACCGGAATTTTGATTTCAATAATCCGTGGCGCAAACTCGCTCATTTCCGACTTTGCAGAATCGATGGCCTCGGCCATTTTACCCATAATATGCTTACGTCCTTCTTTGGCCTGCGCCATCGCCTGAGCCATAATCTCAGACGAAATACCGTCAATTTTTATATCCATCTGAACGGCGGTAATGCCTTTTTCCGTTCCGGCCACTTTAAAATCCATGTCGCCAAGATGATCTTCGTCACCAAGGATATCGGAAAGAACGGCAATTTTATCACCCTCTTTAATCAATCCCATGGCGATACCGGCCACGGCGCTTTTAGTGGGCACTCCGGCGTCCATTAAGGACATAGAACCCGCGCAGACCGTTGCCATCGAAGAAGAACCGTTCGATTCCAACACTTCCGAGACGATGCGGATGGTATAGGGGAAATCTCCGTTTGCCGGCAGAACCGGTTTTAAAGCGCGCTCGGCCAGATTGCCGTGTCCGATTTCCCGGCGGCTGGTGCCGCGCATCATTTTGGCCTCACCGGTACAGAAGGGCGGAAAATTATAATGCAGCATATAGGCTTTTTTGCTTTCGCCTTCAATGGCGTCGATAAACTGCTCATCCGATTTACTGCCAAGGGTTACCACGCCAAGCGCTTGTGTCTGCCCGCGTGTAAACAGGGCCGAGCCATGCGCCCGCGGCAGCAGATTGGTTTCGCAGGTAATTTCACGGATATCTTTAGGGCCGCGTCCGTCGAGACGGAGATTTTCGTCGATAATCATGGCCCGAACAATTTTCTTTTCGATGTCGTGCAGAATCGCGCCGATTTGTTTTTCCGACTCGGGATATTCTTCCGCAAGCTTTTCAATCACTTCGTCTTTAACCGCTTTTAAGGCTTTGCCGCGGGCTGTTTTTTCCTGAATACGCACGGCTTCTTTAGTGCCGGCCAGACCGAATGCGTTTACTTTATCTTCAAGACCCTCGGGTAGTATTTTAGCCGGTACGTCCCGTTTGGCTTTATTCACTTCGGCGGCCAGTTCCTTTTGCAAATCAATTAATTTACGAATGGCGCCATGGGCATGTTCAATCGCCTCGAGAAGCGTTTCTTCCGAGACCTCTTCCGCTTCGCCTTCCACCATCATAATGGATTCTTCCGAACCGGCAACCACCAATTCCAGTTCTGCTTCTTTAAGCTGCGAAATGGTAGGATTGATGACAAAAGCGCCGTCAATTTTGCCAACGCGAACGGTGGCAATCGGCCCTAAAAAGGGAATGTCCGAAACCATGAGGGCGGCGGAAGCGCCGAATCCGGCAATAACGTCGGCGTCGTTTTCACGATCCATCGAAAGCACATTGGCGATAATTTGCGTTTCGGAATTATAATCATCTTCAAATAAAGGCCGTATGGGTCTATCAATCAGGCGGGATGATAGGATTTCTTTTTCACTGGGACGTCCTTCTCTTTTAAAGAAACCGCCCGGAATTCTTCCTGCCGAATAGGTTTTTTCACGGTATTCCACACTAAGCGGAAACCAGTCACGGGTGGTATCTTCTTCGGGAGCGCCCACAACTGTTACCAGCACCATGGTATCGCCGTAGCGAACCAACACGGCGCCGTCGGCCTGTTTGGCCATTTTCCCGGTTTCGACCGAAAGCGTTCTACCTTCCAGCTCAATTGATTTTTTAATAAACATTTTCCCTCCAGGGATCTACTAATACTATCTTCTTATTCCTAATTCACTGATAACTTTACGGTAGCGCATCACATCCACTTTGGTCAGATAGCGTAATAAACGCCGTCTTTGGCCAACCAGTTTTAACAAACCGCGACGGGAATGGTGATCTTTTTTATGCACTTTTAAATGCTCGGTCAAATATTTGATACGTTCTGTTAAAATTGCAATTTGCACTTCGGTTTTACCAGTATCCTGACCGCTTTGTCCAAATTTTTCAATCAATGCCGCTTTGTCGTCTTTTGACAATGCCATGATGAATCCTCCAATTATAATTTTAAACTCAATTGTTTGTCGATTTCAAGCTGCGCCATAAGCGCTTCTTTGCTATCGAATTTCTTTTCGCTGCGAAGGCGTTTTTTAAATTTTATATGTAACTGATCTCCGTAAATATTCCGGTCAAATTCCAGAATATGCACTTCAATCGTAAACGCATGCCCGGTTTCGAATGTGGGTTTAAATCCGATATTGAGCATTCCTTTATATTTGTTTTTATCGTGAATTACATCTACCGCATAAACGCCGTTTTCCGGAAGCAGTTTGTTTTCATAATCCAGCTTTAGATTTGCCGTTGGAAAATTTAGCGTCCGTCCCCGTTTGGCGCCGTACACCACCGAACCGCACAGGGCATAACGCCGACCGAGAAACTCAGCGGCCGTGTCGACCCGCCCCTGTTTTAGTAATTCCCGGATACGCGAACTGCTGACGATTTCATCGCCGAGTTTAAAAGGTTCCACCTTTTCAGTCGAAAATCCGAATTTACCGCTCAGTTTTTGCAGACGTTCAAAATTGCCTTCCCGGTCTTTCCCGAAGGAATGATCGTAGCCCACAACCACTTGTTTTGCATCGAGACGTTCCACTAAAATATCACGGATAAAACTATCGTATTTCATTTTGGAAAACGACTCGTCAAAAGGGATAATCAGCGCCTGATCCAGGCCGGTTTTTTCGAGCAGCTCCAGTTTTTCCTGCTGCGATGTGAGCAGTTTTACCGGTTGTGTTCCGCCCCGCACGATTAAACGGGGATGCGGATAAAAGGTTACCATTGTTGTACAAAGACCGTTTTGCGCCGCTGCTTCCATTAGCCTGCTGATAATTTTACGATGCCCGAGATGTACGCCGTCGAAGGTGCCGATGGTTACGGCACAGGGTTTTTTATCGGTTATCTGATCAAGTCCGCGAAGAACGCGCATCCCATTCCTTAAACGTTTTTATAAATTCCGAAACGGTAAAACTATCGTCGATTCGGTAATCGCCTACAGCGGTTCGTTTCAGTTCATTAAGAGTTGCTCCCGTTTCCAGACTCTGGCCTAAATCGTGCGCCCAGGCCCGTATATAAGTCCCCTTCGAAACGTTTAAATCCACCGTTAACAGCGGATTTTCCCAATTCAGGATTCGGGCGTAATAAACCTGAACCGGTTGTGGCGGACGCTGCACCTCAATATTTTTACGGGCCAGTTTATACAGACGTACGCCATTTACTTTTTTTGCCGAATACATGGGCGGCACCTGCATTAACTCTCCCGTTAACGCCGAGACCGCTTGTTCTATTTCTTCAATCTGCAAATGTTCCGCAGAGGCGTCTTTCAGTACGGTTCCGGTACGATCAAAGGAATCGGTTACTACGCCGAATCGAATTACAGCCCGATAGCGTTTAGAAAAACCAGTTATTTCATTTAGCGCTTTGGTACCTTTTCCAAAACCCAAGAGCATCAGTCCGGTTGCAAACGGATCCAAGGTTCCGCCGTGCCCGGCTTTTTTTATTCGTACGACATTGCGCAATTTTTTAACCAGGTCAAACGAACTCCAGCCGCTTTCTTTATTAATCAAACCGACAAAACCGGATGAAAAATCAACCGTTAAAAAATCAGTTTTGTTCGTTAGAACCGGAACCATTTTCAATTTTCTTCAAGAGCATTTCGATGCGTAGCGCATTTTCCAGCGTATCATCATAAAAAAAACGAAGGTCCGGCAGCCAGCGCGAGGCCACGGCCGGTTTCAGTTCGTTTTTAATAAACGACTTGGAATTTTTAAGCGCCAGAGCGGTTTTCTCTTTTTGTTCATCGCCGCCCATAACCGTGTAATAAACCGAAGCCAATCGCAAATCGGGCGACATTTTCACTTTTGTAACCGTAATGAATCCTTTGCGGGGATCGGTTACCTTAAACTCTAAAATTTCACTCACCGCCCGTTTAATGGAATCGGCGTATTTTTTTATTCTTCTGCTATCAGCCATTATCTGAATTCAAAATTAAATTGTACGATTTCAAAGGCCGGTTCATTATCCAGCCAGGTAAATATTTTATTCAGCGCTTCCTGTGCAAATTTTTCTTTTTCGGCAACCAGGGCAAACCCCAGCAGAGCGCGCTGCCATTTATCCTGATAGCCGGTTTCCGCAACCGAAACATTATATTTTTTATGCGCCCGGTCTTTAAGCGATTTTAAAACCATCCGTTTTTCTTTAAGGGATGCGCTGCCGGGGATATAAATTTCGATGCTGAGTAATCCGACTATCATTTTATTATCAAACTTAATGTATAAACCGCCTCTTATCCGTAACCGATATAAAGCGGCACAGCCCTACGCCGCTTTTAATCCAGCTTGCGGGCTGTTTCCGTAATTTCAAAGGACTCGATGATATCGCCAACCTTTAAATCGTTGTAGTTTTCAATCTGAATACCGCACTCAAAACCTGTGGCCACTTCACGCACATCGTCTTTAAAACGTTTAAGCGATGAAATCTTTCCGGTATAAACACTCACATCGTCACGTACGATTCGGATTTTATTGTTTCTTAGAATTTTACCGTTAATCACATGGCATCCGGCAATAGTTCCGATACGGGAGATTTTAAAGGTTTCACGCACTTCAGCCTGTCCGACCACCACCTCATCGATACTGGGTTTCAGCATTCCTTCGAGCGCCAGTTTTAAATCGTTAATGGCGTCATAAATAACATTGTAAAGCCGGATTTCCACTTTTTCTTTTTCGGCCAGGTCGCGCGCTTTGGCGTTAGCCCGAATCTGAAAACCGACAATTACCGCGCCGGAAGCGGAGGCCAACAGTACATCCGATTCGGAAATAGGGCCAACCGCTTTACGGATGATTTGGATTTCCACTTCGTCCGTATTCAAATTAATCAGGGCATCGGCCAGCGCTTCGGCCGAACCGTCTACGTCGGCTTTTACCATTACCGGTAACGTGGTAACCTCACCGAGTTTAATGCGTTCCGAAATTTGGTCCAGGGTTACCATTTTAACCTGTTTACTGTCCTGTTCCCGTTTGAGTTGCTGCCGTTTGGAACTAATCATACGGGTTGCCTTTTCATCGGCCAAAACAACAAATTTGTCACCCGCCTGCGGTACGCCTTCGAACCCGGTCACCAGTGCAGGCTGAGAAGGTCCGATAGACTTAACACGTTTTTCATCCTCATCGGATATGGCCCGAACCTTACCGTAATTATGTCCGGCAATAAAATTATCGCCCACATGTAGCGTTCCTTTTTGCACCAATACCGTGGCGATAGCGCCCCGGCCTTTATCGAGACGTGATTCGACAACCACACCCTGTGCCATACGGTCCGGATTTGCTTTTAAATCGAGTAGCTCCGCTTCGAGCAACAGTTTTTCGAGCAGAGCGGGAATTCCTTGTCCTGTTTTGGCCGAAATTTCGGAGGACTGGTACGAACCGCCCCACTCTTCCACCAGTACGTCACGGTCGGCAAGCTGCTGCCGGATACGCTCCGGATTGGCGCCCGGCTTATCAATTTTGTTTATGGCGATTACAATCTTTACACCGGCGGCTTTGGCATGATCCAGCGCTTCGTCGGTTTGCGGCATCACCGCATCATCGGCGGCAATGATTAAAATAACGATATCGGTTGCCTGGGCGCCGCGGGCGCGCATGGCGGTAAACGCGGCATGGCCGGGCGTATCGAGGAAGGTTATCTTCTTTCCGTTGTATTCTACTTCATAGGCGCCGATATGCTGTGTAATGCCACCGGCCTCCCCATCCACAATACGGCTTTTTCGCAGATAATCGAGCAGCGATGTTTTTCCATGGTCCACATGTCCCATAATCGTAACAATGGGCGCGCGAGGAACCATTTTGCTTTCATCTTCCGCTTCCTCTTCGAGTTCTTCTTCTATAAATTCTTCGGCAACCGCTTCTTCAATTTTATAATCGTATTCTTCGGCAAGAAGAGTAATCGTATCAATATCGAGACGTTGATTAATGGAGACCACCAGACCAAGCTGTAAACACTTGGTAATAATTTCGGAAACCGAAACGTCCATCAGGTTGGCTAAATCGTTAGCCGAAATAAACTCGGTAACGGTGATCACTTTTTCTTCAATCACTTCGCCGCTCTCTGTTTTAACTTTACGTCTTTTCGGTTTCTTACCCCTGGTTTCAATACTCGCCAGGGTTTTTTTGATTGTATTTTCAACCTCTTTCTGGTCTACCTTGCTTTTCTTCTGTTTCTTCTGTTTCTTCTTTCTGCCCATAGGCGCCTGACCGTCAGGAAAAGCGATATCTCCCAAACGAACGCCGTGGCGGGTTCCCTTATCCTTACGGATCATATCCATAGCCTTACGGCGTTTTTTCTCTTTTTCCGAGACAACCGAACCTGGCTTGCTGGGTTTTTTACGATCTTTTGCTTTCAGTTTTTTCGCTTTTTTACTTTCGTCGACAGGAGCGTCTTTAATGGGGGCAGGCGCTGGTTTTTCTTCGACCTTTTTTCCCTCCGGAACAGGCGTTTCTTTTTCAGCAATCTTAATTTCCGCTTCCGGTTCCGTAACCGCTTCTTTATCCGGAGCCTCTTCCACCTCGGCAACCGCTTCCGGTACAACTTCTTCCGCCTTTTTCTTGCGGCCGGTACGTTTCTTTTTAACCGGTTTCACATCGTCACCGCGAGCAATAGCCTCGGCGCCCTTTTCGATGGAGGCCTTTATTGCCTGAAGGTAGGAAGAATCTTCCTCGGGAGTTGCTTCGTCGGCAACCTTTTCCGACTCTGCGGTTTCTGTGGATTTGTCGTTTTTACGTTTACGCAGCGCTTCGGCTTTTTCTTTATCTGTAGAGAAGCGATCCAAGATTTCCACATAGACATCTTCTGTCACGGCGCCGTTTGGCCCGGAACCGGTGATTTTAAGATTTTTCTGTTTCAGGAATTCAAAAATTGTATCCTGACCAAGATTCAGTTCTTTACATATTTTAAAAATTTTGTACTTCTTACCTGCCGCCATTTATACTCCAAATAGATACGTTCAGAATAAAAAACTATTCCTCATCATTCTCTTCTGTGTTTTCTTCTTTAGACGCCGCCTTTACCGCGTCCCATATTTTTTCGGCAGACTTCGCGCCAATACCTTTTAATTCCAGCAGCCCTTCTATTCCCATATCCACAATTTCGTCTTCGTACAGAATATCTGCGTCTAAAAGTTTTGCTTTAAGATTATCAGGAATACCTTCTATCTCTTCCACGGGAACCGATACTTTTGTACTTTCCTGTTCATATTCGGATACCTTAATTGGCTCAATCTGATAACCGGTTAACTGCGAAGCCAAACGTAAGTTTTGTCCGTTACGGCCAATGGCCAGAGACATCTTATCATCTTCTACAATAACAACGGCCATTTTTTCTTCTTCGTTTACAATTACCTTAATCGGCTTCACCGGCGCCATCGCGCGTGAGATATAGAGTTCCGGTTCGGTGGCATAACTGATAATATCAATTTTTTCATTATTCAGTTAACGCACAACCGCCTGAATACGCACCCCTTTCATTCCCACACAGGCGCCCACAGGATCTATCCGGCGGTCGATGGACTGTACGGCAATTTTCGAGCGGTCGCCGGCTTCGCGCACCACCTCTTTTATTTCAACAATCCCGTCGTATATTTCGGGCACTTCCAGCTCAAACAGACGAATTAAAAATTGTTTATCGGCGCGGCTTACGATAATTTCCGGGCCTTTTCCCTGGCTGCTTACCTCTTTTACCAGACAGCGCACCGTATCGCCGCGGCGTAGACGCTCGTTATAAATCTGTTCTTCGCGGGGTAAGAACACTTCGGTTTTATCCTGATTAATGTAAATACCGCGTTTATGGATCTGATGGATATCTCCGATAATGATTTCTCCGATACGTCCCTGATATTCTTCCACCAAACGCTCACGTTCAAAATCACGGATTTTCTGATTCAGGTTCTGTTTCGCCGTTACAATCAGGCGACGACCAAACGCCATGGGATCGAGCACTTCCACGATTTCTTCACCCACTTCAGCATCTCCATCAATTTTCAGAGCATCTTCCAATGTAATTTCCGCAACCGGGTCTTCTACGTTTTCCACGACCATTTTTTCCTGAAAGATTTCGATATCGCCCTTATCGATATTTACGATTACATCAAAATTTTCATCCGTTCCGTATTTTTTTACAATCAGTGACCGAAATATATTTTCGAGAATATCCCGCAAATTTTCTTTGCCGATTCGTTTGTCTTTTGCAATTTGAGTGATAGCTTCAATAATTTCGCTATTCATAATTATCCTGCTGCCTCCAAAAGGTTACCATTGAAGTTTTATTTTGGCCCGGGTAATCCCGGTGCGGAGAATGCTGATTTTTTCCCCTTTGATTTCAATTTCTATCGTATCGGCGTCCCAGCCGGTAAGCTTACCTGCTATTTCTTTTGCCGTTTCTTCTTCCGTATAACGAACCTTGAGCGTCCGGCCAATATTTTTCTGAAATTCCCAGTCTTCGGTAAGCGGGCGATCCAATCCGGGAGAAGAAACATTTAAACGGTATTTCATACGGTAGGCGTCATCCATATCCAGTTCATCCTGAATCAGCCGGGCCAGTTTGGTGCACTGCCCTAGGGTAATTCCCTTTTCACTGTCTGCAAACACATTAATTTCGAGATTGCGCTGCGATCCCTGAACCTGTAGATCCACCAGCCGCAGTTCCATCTCCCGGCAGAGCGGATTAACAATATTTTTTATCTTTTCCGTAATTTGCATAAATGCCCTTATAACAAAAAAGTGGGTTCCTGAGGACCCACTTTTACCGTACAGCTGTTGAATATAATGCTATTAATATATATATGCAAATATACTTATACACTTCTCCTCCGCTGCCAAAGATAGACCGGAAGAGAGGGCGAAAGGATTAAGAGTCCGCTTAGTGTCGCGAACAATTGTGTTCGTAAAATAGTACTTAAAATAAGCAGGCACATGGCGCTGTAAATTATGGTTCCGCCCCACAATAAAACCCTGTATTTCCCCTCTTCCCGCCATAGGAGTTTTATGGCAATTCCGGCGGTTAAAACAGAAAAGAATAAGATAACCGCCACCACCATGGTCAGTAACTGATCAAAAGTGCCCGAAAGCAAAAGCAAAACCGTCCACCCTCCCTGTACCCAGAGAGCCGTCGAAGGCGTTTTGTATTTTTTATGTTCATTCCGAAGTTTTTTCCAAAGATATCCGTCCGCGGCCATTACCTGATAAATACGCGGGCCCGAGAGTACGGTGGAATTCATACTGCTTAAAATGGCGATCAGGATCATCGCCGAGGTCAACCCGGCAGCGCCGGCGCCCCAAAGCTTTTGAGCCGTTAACGCCGCTACGTTAATTTGACCGGCAGCTTCGGACGTAGACAAAACACTTAAAAAAATATAATTAATCCCCATATACAGAAGCGCCGTTAGTACAACGCCGGCGCCCAGCGCCAGCGGAATATTTTTTTTAGGATTATGGACTTCTTCGGCTATGTACACAACGGTGGTCCAACCCATATAGGTAAACAGCACGGCCGCCAGGGCCGATAGAAACGGAGCAAATGCCTCCGTGTGCGTAATACGTTCTGCCGGAAGAAGATGCCGCGCCCCGGAAAAATAACCGGCAATAATAAAACCGGTAATCAGCAAAAAAATAAGCAGGGTCAACGCAATTTGGGTTTTTCCGCCCGATCGAATACCCAAAACATTGATAACGGTAAAAAGCAGGACAAAAAGAATTGCTGAAATTGTAATGCCGTCCACAAGCAGAACGGTGTCGTTTAAATGTAAAAACGGTACAAGAACATTTAAATAAGAGGCTGCGCCGATAGCCAGGGCGGCAATGGAACCGGTATAGGTGACAAACAACCCGGACCAGCCAAACAAAAACGGGAAATAGGCGGGTAAATATTTTTTAAGGTACTGGTAGTCTCCCCCGCTATACGGCATTTTATATGCCAAATATCCGTACACCGTCGCACCGCCAAGCGCATACAGAGCGCCGGCCGCCCACACCCATAAAACTGTTTGCGGATCGCCGATACGTGCGGCCGTGTAGCCGGTGGTGGTAAAAATACCAACTCCGATAATATTGCCCACAACGAGAGACAACGTTGTCCAAAAACCGATTTTTTTCATTAAGCAAATATCTGCACTAATTTGATGATTGCAGGAACAAGAAAAATTGCCGGCAGAAAATTAGCGATTTTAAGCGGTTTAATCTCCAGAATGACAAGCCCCAGACCGATAATTAATATGCCTCCCGCCGCGGTGGTTTCGTTAATAACATCCGGCGAAAAAAAAGCGCTCAGTTGTGAAGCCAGAAGCGTAAGTCCGCCCTGCATAATTATTATTGTAAAAACGGAAAAAAACACTCCGGCGCCCAGCGCAGCCGCCAGCGCCAGTGAGGTAAATCCGTCCAGCATGGATTTAACGGCCAGCAATTGGTAATCGCCGGTCAGTCCGTCGTTGATAGCGCCGAGAATAGTCATGGGACCGACACAGAAAATGAGGCTGGCCGTAACAAAACCGCGCATAAAACGGGCGGAATCTGCTTTAGAAGCAAATCGTTTACCAAGATAGGCCGCAAGATGATCGAGATGCTCTTCTAATTTTAAGAGATGCCCCAGCATGCCTCCCAGTAAAATACCAGCCAGAGGATATAAAATATTTTCCGTTTTAAGCCCCATCTGAACGCCAATGAGGATGGTGACCAGGCCAATGCCCTGCAGCATCTGTTTTTTTAGATTTTCGGAAAAACGGGATTGCACTAAAAACCCGATACTACTGCCGATGAGTACGGTAATTACGTTAAGTACGGTTCCCATCTATTTTATCCTTGCTGGTATTTTATCATCAATTCCAGAGATTTTCATCAATTCCGAAGTGATGTGCCCGATGGCTACGGCGCTGGTCATTTGTACGGGAATTTTAAGTTCATCGTCCGTCAGCCAGATCAGCAGCCGGCCTTTTTGTTTAAAGACACCCTCCCCTTTAAGCAGCGGTTCCACCACAATGGTATGAAAGGTGCCCGCCCCCACTTCCAGCGTTTCTTTACGATGTATTTTTACTTCGAGGTCATATACTTTTTTCTGTGAATGGCTGCTTAACAACAGCGATTTTCCCACTTCGAGAGGTTGTGTGCGAATATAGTAAAAAGCGGATAATACGTCGAACACATTGGCAGGGATCTTAACCGGATAGTTTTTTTGCTTACGGATGCTCATATCTTTTTTATAACGGATAAATTCCACCCGTGCGGTGGAATCTTCATGCTGATAGCGTACCCGTAAATCGGCCTTATAAGTACCTTCGCGCAATTTTTTTTCATAATACCAGGGCACCAGTGATCGCGGATCCACATAGGCATTCACCACATCGTCCACCGTATAAATCCAGCTGAACGCAGGGATGTTTTTTGCGGTGGTCTGAATATGAAGCAACGGCCTGCCGAACCTGTACGAAATTCCTTTGATGCGCATATGGGCGATACCGGCTTTAATAAAACCATAGCGGATTTTAAAGGTTAAATCTTCGCCGTACTTAATAGCGGTCGGAGAGAGGGGAAGCGTATCCTGAACCGCGGAAGAGACACTATCGGACACAATCCCGGTTGTCTGCGCCACACCCAGTGAAAACATGATAAAAATCAATACGAAAATCAGCTTTTTATGATACCTCATCAACTTTCTTCTCCCCGGTATTTAATAATTGTTTTTGATGCAGGTTTTTATATACGGGACTTTTTTGCAGCAATTCCGAATGTCGGCCAATACTTTCGATGACGCCATCCTGCATCACGACAATTTTATCCGCGTTTTGAATGGTCGATAAACGGTGAGCAATGACCAGCACGGTGCGGTTTTTCAATAATTTTTCAATGGCTTCCTGTACCAGTTGCTCCGATTCGGTATCCAGAGCCGAAGTGGCTTCATCCAAAATCAATATCTGCGGATTTTTTAAAATGGCTCTGGCAATGGACAGGCGTTGTTTCTGACCGCCGGAAAGACGGGTTCCTTTTTCGCCGATTTCGGTATCCAGCCCCTGTGGCATCTTTGCGATAAATTCCCAGGCATTGGCCGCTTTGGCGGCTGCAACAATCTCCTCTTCAGTGGCGTCTTCCCTGCCATAGGCGATGTTTGCCCGCACCGTATCATTAAATAAAATCGTGTCCTGGGTAACCACACCAATCCGACGGCGCAATGATTGCAGCGTATATTTGCGGTATTCCACATCATCAATAAATATATCGCCGCCGCTTAGTTCATAGAAACGGGGTAATAGATTAACGAGAGTGGTTTTCCCTGCCCCGCTCGGGCCAACGATGGCCGCTTTCTCACCTTTATTGATGGTTAAATGCACATCCCGCAAAACTTGTTTTGCTTCATTCAGATAATGAAACCTCACATTACGATAGACAATACTTTTCGTAAAATCAGGCATTTCTTCGGCCTCGGGAGAATCGTAGACTTCTTCTGAGGTATCCAGTATTCCAAATATTCGCTCCGCCGCCGCCATGCCGTTTTGCAGGACATTATTAATGCGCGATAAATCTTTAAGCGGCTGGAACATCATAAACAGAAAAATAAGGAACCGGATAAAATCTTCCGCAGAGAGTCCTTCATTGGAATAGACCATATTGCCGCCATACCAAAGCAGAAAAATCAAGATGGAAACAAACAGCATTTCGTTAACCGGGGAAGTTAAAAATTTTAACGTAAGCTGACGAAACATTTTTTTAAAAAACAAGTGGTTTGAAGTTCTAAATTTTTTATGTTCCGATTCTTCATTGGCAAAGGCCTTTACAATACGAATTCCTGTTACCGCTTCCTGAAACAAGGAAACCACATCGGCCAACTGTTTAAACACACGTCTGCTGCGTCGGCGTACCCCCTGCCCCACTTTAGTCATCACCACAGCGCTTAACGGAACAATAATCAGCATAATAACGGTGAGTTTCCAGCTAATCATAAAGAGGATGCCGATGTTTACGGCAATTTGCACCGGTGATAAAATCAGTTTTCCAAAGCTAGTCTGCAAAACGGTTTTAATGGCATTGACATCGTTAAACACGACTGAGTTTAAATCACCCGTATGACGATTGTCAAAATAAAAGAGCGGAATCCGTAACAGTTTTAAATGCAGGCGATTGCGAATATCTACAATAATTTTTAATTCGATAAAATTAAGTAGCAAACGGCGTACATAAAACGTAATGTTTTTAAAGAGAAATGTTAAAAAGATAAACAGACATACTGTAAGCAATGTATTTTGCTTAGTGTCCTTAATCAGCCAGCTTTTTACATACGATTTAATATCTTTATATAGTTTTGTACTGCCCGTTTTTTCCGGTTTTGAATTTGCCTCTTGTGTTTGATCCACTCCCTCCTTAACCATTTCCGTTTTGGCAATTGTAGCCGGGTCAAAGAGTTCCTTAATAAAATCAACGGATATCCACAGGGATAAATTGTTTAATAAAACATAAAGCAGGGTCAAAACAAATACGACTATCAACTGCTTCCAATAGGGCGTCATAAAACCAAGAACTTTTTTATAAAGCGTCATATAGTAACCGTTCTGTTAAAATCGAATCTTCCGTTTTCGGATAACAGGCGTTCGATCGCGGCTTTTACCCGTTGGCCGGCCTTACCGTCCAGGCCGGAAAAAAAATAGTCCCGGTATTCGGACAACTTGTTTTTCATCTCTTCGGTAGGATTCAGTGCTTCCCGGACCGCCGGCAATAAATCCTCCGGCTTGTGCATATGCGGAAAAGCGCCCTCTAACCATTCTTCGGGATCGATGGAAAGCACCGGCATTCCGTCCGAATGGTTCAGTTGCTCGTAGGGTAGAACATAAATTATTCCAAATTTTCCGAGCGCCAAGAACTCATTAATCACGCTGGAAGTGTCGCTAATCATTGTGTCCGCCATGTATAAATAGGGGAAAATATCGTAATCATCTTCGGGAATCAAAAAGACATCGGCGTTTCGCGCGGCCAGCTTTTCGTAAAAAATATGCTGGGAATGGGATACATATTTTCCGCCCCAACTGTAGGGATGAAGTTTAATCACCAGATTGTAATCGCCCACTAAATCGGTGATGTTTTCCTGAAGGAACTCGATGCAGCTCGGTTTATACGAAGGAGCAAAGAGGACTGTTTTCTTTTTGGGATTCAGCCCGAGTTTTTTAATCAGCGCGTTATTATTATAATAGTTTTCCCAAAAGAAAGGATCCAGTTTGGGAATTCCGGTATCTGTATAAAACCTGGCTTTATCCTGCCAACCTAAAGACTTGATATAGTCGTACCAGTATCGGCCTTCAAGAAAGACGTGATAATGCTGTTCCTTTTGGCGTACGATATTCCGAATACGCAGCGTTTTTATCCCCACCCCGTGATCCAGATGAATTTTAAGCGCATCCGCATCATAGCTCGCAGGATTCTTTAAAGCGTCCCCGCAGACAATTACATCGTATCCCGCTTTTTGTGTTGTTACTTTATAACCCTGTTCTTCCAGTTCCTGCCGCACCCGTTTTTTATTGGATTTAAGAAAAATACCAAATACGCGTTTTTGATCGTTCCCAATGGTAAGCGAAATGTCGTACTTTGGATCCTCCGACATTAGACGGATCAAGGGATACAGGGAATTAAAATAGTATTCTTTTTTTAAATCAAACAGAACTTTGATCATGGATTAACGAATTCCAATCAGCTTTAGCCAGTTATGTAAAATAACCCGGCTTTTTGAATAGGTTTTCACCCTGTTGTATAATTTTTTAATCTCTTCTACCTGGCGCTGCCCGGCTTTTCCATCCGGCTTAAAAAAGGAATATTGAAACAGTTGGTTGCGGATTTCTTTCTTTTCATCCGAATGTAACGTTTTTTCAAGTAAAGGTACAATATCATCTTCTCTGTTAATTACATATCCCGCTTTCCAGGCGGAGGTACTGTCGTTTGGATTATCCGACGGTTTGTAATGATCGGGCGCCGGATTCGCAAAGAGAATCGGTTTATCAAAATGGAACCATTCGTAACACACCGCCGAAATATCGCTAATCATCACATCCGCCATATTCATAAAGGGAATAATATCGGATTCCCAAACCGTTTTAATGCGATCTTGTGCATTTAATTCTGCAATTAAAGTTTCGATTTCATCATAAATCTTTGTTTCATTTTTATTGATCCGGGCGTGATATTTTATGACTAAATTAACATTATTTAATGCGGCCACGGCACGTACAATTTTTTTACTCCATAAAGGCAGCGAGCTTTCACCGTATTCCGAAAAGGTCATCTTAGATACATTCCCGCCGCTTATCCAGGTGGGCGCGTATAAAACTGTTTTATTGTCATTTTCAAACAGTTTTTTTGCCTTAATCGAATTGCTGTACAAGCGATCAAACTTGGTATAACCGGTCATTACAAAGCGCTCGGGATGTTTAATGCGTTTAAATCCATTGATCTTATCCCATTGCTTTTGTCCGTTCAGTAAAAGCAGATCAAACCAGAAAACCCGGCGATCTTCCTCGTATTTTTTATCGGAAATACCATGAAATATCATCACCGACCAGCCGTGCCAGATCATCTGATAGCCGGTATAAATTACCACCCGGATATCGTGACGGCGGCAGTATCTTCGGGCATCCCGGCCTTTTTTTACAAACTGAATCTGGATATCAGGATGATTCTTTTTTGCATATTCGTAGATATCGGGATTTTTTGTAAATACGATTCCGCCCAAATAGGCATAGAGCGCCAATACCGGCGGAAGATGCTGAATATCGGTGCGGATATAATAGGCAATTTTATTTTTTTTTTCTCCCCCGCTCACCGGCCTCCCTTCTTAAAAATACCTTCGGCTATTTCCAAATCTTCCAGCGTGTCAATTTCCCACCAGTTACTCTCTTCTGCCAGCAGACCAAAAAAAGGATAACGCTGATCGATGGCTTCTTTGATAATCAATTCATAATACGAATTTACATCTTCACGGTCTATGTGTTCCTGTAGTCTTTTTAGAAAAAACGTATTTACAAAATCTGCGCTTAATTTATAAAAATTAATCGTTTTATATTTTCCGTTAAAATCAAATGGTTCGGTTTGGTGACGTTTTAAATACATATTTTTTATCATACCGTTCCGATTGATATCGACAACGGTTCCGTTCATTTGCTCCGTATAGGCGCCCAATAAAATAATATCCTTAGCAGGATAGGATTTTAATTTTTTAATTAGCAAAGCATCACAAAACACATCCGCTTCAAAGAGATAAAACCCCTCCTTTAGATATTCTGCCGCAAGCCATAATGAATAAATATTATTGGTGGAATCAAATATTTTATTTTCAACAAATATAAATTCCGCCTGTCCCTCGAACACATTTAAAATACTCTGTTGCAGTTTTTTGGCAAAATACCCGGTTACAACCACAATGCGCCGAAATCCGTTTTCCGTTAGATGCCTAATTAAATTGTGTATTATACTGGTTTGGTTTACCATCGTCATTGGCTTGGGCTGCTCCAGGCTTAACTCTTTTAAACGGCTTCCCCTTCCGGCGGCAAGAATAACGGCGGTATCGCTGTGCTGCATTTTATTTCCTGTCTGATTAATTATAAATAGTTTAATTTTTTTAGCAATTCAACCGCTTCTTTATTTTGCATAAAACGGTCAATTTTTTCTTTATGTTCCGGTTTCTGCCAGCGTTTAATGGAATCGGAATACAATCCCTGAACCGGTTTATCCCAGTGTTTGCTGCGTTTAATGGTTGTTTTTTCATTCCACGACAACAGAGAATCGGGCACCGGTTCATCAATAAAATGATAAATTTTTTGCATGGTAGGTTCAAAGTTGTCAATCAAATCTTCATAGCGAATATTGAGTACCTGCGGATGTCCTTCCAAATCGAGCCCTAAATTAACATCTTCCACCCAGCGTTCCGCTTCCAGATAATAACTATCCGATCGAATCCTGGGATGTTTTGATGTAACCACGTCCCGTCCGTCCCGAATGATATTAATAATGTACACGCGATTATTAAGATACTTTAATATTTTTTTATATGATTTTACATGCTTGGGGGTTTTTTCCAGCCAGCGTACGGCTTTGGGCGGAATTTTATTGTAAAAAAACTCCCGGTATAAGCGGTCGATACGAAGCGCCGTGTACTTTATTTCCCCGCTTTGGGAATCCATCTCTTTTGTCCAGCGACTGAACGCATAGGTTTGATTGGGAACCGCAAAAATCCGATCCGAAGCTGCCAGGATCGATAACAGCAACGTGGTTCCCGAACGGGGACAGGCGCCGATAATAATGGGGATTCCAGGAAAACGTTTTTGTTCTATTTTTTTCCCCATACGGATAACAAGCGGATTTACGGTATATTTTTTTATTGTATCTGCCGTGGTTTTTAAAAAGCGCATTACTAAACTATCTCAATTTTTAGTGATTTTTTTACATTCGCTATCAAAAGCAGCAGGCGCCCTGCTTTTATAATTCTTCTTTAACACAGTTATCCCCGGTACGAAAATTCCATTCCTTTACCGGTGTGCGCCAGTCGCCGTAACTGTATTCCAGAAAGCCTTCATAATCTTTTGGCGCCTTATAGTTTCGCCCTTCCCATTCAAGCTCCGTCCGCTCTTCATAAAAACGTCTGGGCACGGCTTTTAAAACCGGCCGTTTTACCGAGACAGTCCAATAGTATTCATCATCAATCAGCCGTTTGATAAAGATATCCAGCAACGTGTATTTTTTAAAATTTTTGAGTTTACGAACTTTACAAATACGTACCATTCCTTTTTTAAATGGGCCGATATCTTTGGAATAGCGTTTAATTTTTAGTTTGTATCCTTTTAAGAAAAAACGCCATTTTGCTTTAAGCAGCTTTTGTTCAAAGGCTTCGGTTATCGTTACGTCTACATCGTTATCCCAAGGCAGCAACCTGTTCTCCCGGACAATTCCCAGCAGTGTTCCCGCTTCCAATACATATTCAATGCCACAGGTATCCAGAATATCCACTGTATCGCGTAACATTTTTTTAGCAATTTCCAATACTTTGCCTTCTAATCTGTTCGATCCGGCCACTATTTCTCCCTTATCTCAAATAGCCTTTTTTATATTTTTCGTGATATAATATTTGAAGTTTTCTAAACACATTCCATTTACGGTGCCTTTTAGGCAGCAAATCGTTTTGTTTAATATCGTTTAACTCCCGAAACACATTCTCTGCTATTGTGCCGTCCAAATACGGATTTACTTCATTCAGACAGTTATTGTTTTTTTCGGTAACGCCGGTTTTTAGCGCGTCATCCACGGCCTGCCGTAGCTGTGCTTTATCGGATATATCTATCCCTTTTTCCGGCCGGCTCAGCGTTTTATACGTAACCACCGGCTTGTTTACGATTAGCGCTTCATACAATACACTGGATGTATCCGAAATCAAGCAATCGGAAATATGCAGCAGCGGCGTAATGTCCCAGGTATCGATTATTTTAATGCGATCCGATTTTGTATCCGTTAGCGTTCTTTTAACATCCTTCCTCATCAACTCATGGAGTTTAATAATCCAAATTTCGTTTTCGCGGGCAATTTCCGGAACGAGCGGCAACAGAACGCTTGCCGATTCCATTTTCCGGCTAAAGGTAGGCGCATATAGAATGACTGTTTTATCCAGCGGAATTCCATACCGGTTTTTTAAACCGATCGGATTGTAATTTAAAATATAATCGACCTTGGGCCAGCCGGTTTCGCGCACTAAAAAATATTTATATCTTTTTTGCAGACGGTTAAAACGCTCGGTAACCACTGGGCCGGAGGTACAGTAGACATCAAAAAAATGGCGAATTTTATAGTGAGACGCTTTTTCGATGCCCAATCCGTGGAAGATCTGAACCTTTATGCCGGGAATACGAAAATCAACAAAATTACCCGGTGTAATTACAAAATCGGGCGCAAAGGCGATGGCGGCGGCGCTATTTGTAATTAGAGGAATCTCTTTCCATTCTTCCGGCAATGATTTCTGTACTTTAGCCGAAACAAAAAGCGCATAATCTTCTCCCGTTTTTTTTAAGAAATCAATCAACGGAATAATTATGGGAATGGAATATTGTTTTGCGGTATAAAAGAGGTATTTCATTTTTTTGCGAAGTATCTTCCCGGCCTGTTTTATGACCTGTGCAGATTTTGAATATTCTCTTTTATTTCAGTCGTCGAAATATTGGGTGTACGCGGCAGATATTCGACCCGGCAATATTCTTTTAAAAAATCAAATTTTCCGGTCCAGTCGTTGCCCATTACAAAAACATCAATGTTATGCTTTTGAATATCGCCTGTTTTCTGCTCCCAGGCGTCTTCCCGAATCACTTCGTCCACAAATTTAATGGCTTTTACGATCTCCGCCCGGTGTTCGAAGGGATAGGTGCATTTTTTCCCTTTTACAGCATTAAATTCATCGGATGAAACCGCCACAACCAGATAATCGCCATAGCTTTTAGCCCGTTCCAGTATTTTTAAATGTCCATAGTGAAACAGATCAAAGGTGCCGTATGTAATGACTTTTTTCATTAAATTCTCTTTTTAAAACCATTTATTAAAAAACGGACAAAGTTAAATTTTTCAGCCGGATATTGCAATTTTTTCATTGGAATACTGACCGTAAAAAACAAAACCATCCGGACACAAAACCCGTTTTTCATATTTGCGCCATTTTTTATTTGCCTAATGGAAAGGATTCTTTGTTTCTATGTCGAATCGTGCACGTAAGAACAAACCTAATAAAGTAAAGCCACAGACTGCCGCTAAAAAGCATCCATTTTAAACTACATTACCCGCACAAAACGGTAGGGCGCCAATTATGTAGCGGAACTATACATCAATTTCATTGTAGGCAATGAATTTTTTCAGCTCGGCAAAAATAAACGGAAGGATACGTTTGATTTCCGTATGAATTTCCGTAAATGTATCCGAGAAAAAATCAAGCCCATGGCCGATTGGATCCGCAACGGAAGGTTTAAACAGGGGCCTTGTACGCCTCCATTCTTTCAGTAGAATAAATTTGTGTTTATCATTTGGGAAATATTTACGCAAATATTCCATATGATTTACGGCCATACAGATAATAATTTCCGCATCATCTATCACTTTTTGGGTAATATGTTTCGCAAGATGCGCCCGAATATTTATCTCATTGGCGTCCGCTATTTTTGCGGCCAGTTCATGGGCGGGGTTGGGGGGCAGCGTTAGGGTTCCGGCAGAAGAGATACGCACAATATTCCGGAATCGTGTTTTGGCCACCATGGCTTTTAAAATCCCTTCGGCCATGGGCGAACGGCAAATATTACCCGAACAGACAAAAACAATTTCAAAAACTTCCTTTTTAACACGTAAGTCCGGTTCTTTTAACAGCGTCTGCACATTGTTCTTTTTTATATCGCCTTCCCGAACGATCATCAGAGGATTTTTTGTAAAATCGATAATGGTAGATCCCAGCGTGCTTTCAATGGGGCCGCTGTCAATCACTAAATCGAGTTTGTTGCCAAAATGGGCCAGCACCTGGGAAATATCCGTAACATTACCTTTACCCGAGAGATTTGCGCTTGTGGTGGAAACCGGTTTTCCAAAAGTTTTGCTCAGCAAGTTACAAAATGTATTTTCCGGAATACGCCAGCCGACCTTGTCCTGTTCTTTAAAAGTATCATATAAAATTCTGCCGGGCTTAATGGTGTTTTCTAACAGCGCCGTAAATTTCCCCGGGAATAGTTTACTCAGATGTAAAAGCGTCTTCTCCGGTAACAACCCTAAACTCTCTTCAATTGCATCAATGGTATCGGTCATCAAGGATACCGGATTGGACTTCAGGCGCCCTTTTAAAGCATAAAGCTTTTGCACGGCTTTGGGATTAGCGGGATCAATCCCCAATCCATATAGGGTATCGGTAGGATAGACAATAACGCCGCCGTCATTCAGAATAGAAACGGCCTCTTCTAATACCTCGGGTGCAGGATTTTCGGCATTTATTTTATAATATTTCATTTTTCATCGGTTTTTTTGGGTGGCTTTGTTTTCCATCGTTTATGCATCCAAAACCATTGTTCCGGATATTTGCGCACCCATTTCTCCAGAATGGCGCTGTGTTTTTGAGTTATCCGATAAATCGCCTCTTCCGTGACCGGTTGCGCATCTCCGGAATAAACGGGTTCGATAAATACATCAAATTTCCCGTATGCTTTCCGTACCGATATCACCATTAATATGGGCGCCCCGCTGCGTAAATGAAACACTGCCGGGCCCACCGGCGTGGAAGAAGGCTGACCCAGAAAGTTAACGAAAACGCCTTTTCTCCGCCCATCCTGGTCGGCAACAATGGCCAGTAGTTCGTTGCGGGCAAGCAAAGCAAGGCCATCGTGCATGGCATTTTTTGTATAAACCACCTTAATACCGTTCATTGTACGAATGTCTTCAACCAGTTTATTTACATAGGGATTGCTTTGGCGTTTGGCAATACCGTTCACCGGATAACCGTTCATGCTAAAATATTGTCCAATCCATTCAAAATTCCCATAATGCCCGGACATAAATATGACGCCCCGGCCTTTTTTCAGCGCATCATCAAGCACCTCCCTGCCGTGGACGTTTACATAGTCGTCCATTTCTTCGGATTTCAATCGACTTACCTGTAGGAATTCCATCCATAAATAGATAAAATTTTTATAAATTCCCCGAAGCAGTTCTTCTTTAGGAGCCGGAAACGCCTTTCCGTACACCCGGCTTAAATTTTCCAAAATTACCGCTCTGCGGTAACGCAGTATTTTGCGGGTTATCAAGCAAAGGACATCAGCGGCTCGTTTTCCCGCTTTAAAGGAGAGCCGTCCGAAAACAAGAAAGATAAACTTAACAAGGGCATATTCGATTTTATGCATAAGCGGAAAATAGCAAAGAAGAATAATATTGGCAACTAAAGGTTTAAATTATCGCTAATGATTTTTCGATAAAAAGAATCACAAAAGCAATACATATTATACACCAATATAAATTCTGAAACCCCAACAATAATAATCAAACAACGGTACGCCATCGGGGTGTTTTTTAATTTTGGAATTTTGCATTTATCTGAACCGGAACAAGCAGGATAAAACGCTTTTATACAGTTACGTTTTGGGATTTCCCAAATTTTCATTTAAAACTTAGGTATCAGGCGGTTTAATGTTCTAAGATTTTTTTTAATATCTACTTCTATTTTAACGGCCTGTATTTTATTTAACACACATAGTTGAAATATGTGTAAGAAACACTTAAATTTAGCGGCTTGATGTCCAGATACAACGGAAATCTGACTCGAAGCTGTAAATCCATATTGAGGAGATGTTTTTCTTATGATGACCAAACTACGGGAATTTAGCAAGTTTTTTATTATAATAATTGCTTTATCCTTTATCGGGCTAATGATTTTTCAATGGGGTATGAATTATTCCGGAAAATCAAACCAACCACAATTTGTAGGTAAAGTAAACGGCCACGAACTGAAGTATAAAATGTTTTCGGATCTCTATCAGCAAGCCTATCAGGAACAGCGCGCACGCAGCGGAAAAACACAGTTTAACGATTCTGAGCTGCAACAACTCCGCGACATGGTTTGGGAACGCTTTATTCAACAAACGCTTTTTAAAGAAGAAATGGAAAAGCTGGATATTAGTGTTAGCGACTCCGAGATAGTCTATCAAATTTATAATTATCCGCTGGAAGATTTTAAAAAGCATCCGTCCTTTCAGACAAACGGAATTTTTGATATGAACAAATATCACGCAGCATTCGGAAATCCCAATATTCCCTGGCATCAGGTCGAACAAATTTACCGTGAACAAATTCCCTTCATCAAACTGCAAAATATTATTACCAGCACGGCGCGTATCTCCGAAAAAGAGATTATGGATGAATTTATTCGCAACAATCTGAAGGCCCGCGTTGACTATATCTCCGTTCCTGCCCGTAAATTTGAGAACGCAAGTATCCTCGTCTCCGATGCGGAAATTGAGGCTTATTACACTGCGCATAAAGAAGATTATAAACAAGATGAAAAACGTAAATTAAAATACGTTGAATTTGATATTCGTACGACAGCAGCCGATACTTCACATCTGATGTCAGAATTTAAGGGTATTCGCGATCGCCTTGCCGCCGGTGAAGATTTTAACGCTCTGGCTCTGGAATATTCGGAAGACCCTTCCGTTAAAACTAATAAAGGTGTAATCGACTACTTTAAACGTGGCGACATGGTAAAACCCTTTTCCGACGCCGCTTTTGCCGCGAAAAAGGGCGACATTGTCGGCCCGGTTGAAACATCGTACGGATTTCATCTGATTAAAGTTGAAGATAGGAAGAACGAAAAAGGCGAACAAAAAGTAAAAGTAAGCCACATTCTTTTAACCGTCACTCCTGCTCCGTCCCGCGTATCAGAAATCGAAAGTAACGCCCGCTATTTTTCGGAAGACGCGAAAGACGGAAATTTTGAAGACATTGCCAAAAAGAATGAATATACGGTTAAGGAAACAAATTTCTTTACCGAAAAAGGAAATTTTATCCCGGGAATCGGTAACAATCCGGCCATTATGAATTTTGCCTTTTCCAACAAAATCGGCTCGGTTTCGGGACTCTATAATCTGGACAAAAAAGGCTATGTTGTTTTAATGGTCAGCGCCGTCCAGCCGGAAGGATATAAATCGATTGAAATGGAAAGACGCAGCATCGAAAACCGTGTACGTTTTGAAAAAGCAAAAGATACAGCCAGAGAATTCGCTGTAAAAATTGGCGAAAAAGTAAAAACAGGAGTAGATTTAAAAACAATTACCGAACAGGATACCAGCCACACGCTGCGGTTTGCAACCACACCTCTGTTTACCCTAACCGGAAGTGTGCCGGGTGTTGGCAAATCGGTTAATTTCACGGCTGCTGCATTTGCCCTGGAACTCAACCAGACATCGGATATGATTGAAACCGACCGTGGTTTTTACTATCTCAAACTTCTGGAAAAAACCGCTTTTGACAGCACCGCCTTTAACCAGCAAAAAGAGACTATTAAACGTACGTTGTTAAATCAGAAGCGAAGTTTAATATTTGAAAAATGGTATGCGGATTTAAAGGAAAAAGCAGATATCGTTGACAATCGCAAAATATTCGGTTTGTAACAGATTTTAGTTTTGAACCAAAAAAGAGCTTTTCTTGCTAAGGGGAAAGCTCTTTTTTTATATACCTTAGTTTAGATTTTATTCACACAAAAATAAATACGACCTAAAAAAGCACTTCCGTTACTTTAAACATTTCATGGTAGAATCACGCCTCATTCCAGCATGCCAAACACGGCTTTTGAGAGGCGTTTAAACTCTTTTTCATCCAAAGACTGCGCCCCATCGCTTAACGCCGCGGAAGGATTAAAATGGACTTCCACCATAATACCGTCCGAACCCACCGCAACGGCCGCCTTGGAAACCGGTTCAATCAAACTGCGGATTCCGGTGGCATGGCTCGGATCTACCATTACCGGAAGATGTGTCTTTTCTTTCAGTAGCGGAATGGCGCTGATGTCCAGCGTATTTCGCGTAGCGGTCTCGAAGGTGCGGATACCCCGCTCACATAAAATGACATTGGGATTGCCCTGGGCTAAAATATACTCCGCAGAAAGCAGCAACTCTTTAACCGTGGCCATCATGCCCCGCTTCAGCAAGATGGGTTTCATGGTCTTACCGGCTTCTTTAAGCAGAATAAAGTTTTGCATATTGCGGGCGCCGATTTGCAAAATATCCGAATATTCCGAAACCACCGGAAGATTTTCCACGGCGACGATTTCGGTAATGATGGGCATCTCAAACATATCGCCTGCTTCCCGCAACAGCCTCAATCCTTCTTCGCCTAATCCCTGAAAACTGTAAGGACTGGTACGCGGTTTAAAGGCGCCGCCCCGCAAAATCTGCGCGCCGTATTCATGGGCAATCCGGGCCGATTCGATCATCTGCTCGCGCCCTTCCACACTGCAGGGCCCGGCAATCAGCGTAAAATGCCCGCCGCCAATTTTATGTCCTTTCACATCGATAACGGTCGGTTCCGGTTTGGCATCCAGACTGTATAAAGGACCGGATTTTTTCTTTGTTCCCTTTTTGCGGTGCGGCGCATAATCGTCCGCGTCCGCTTCAAATTTGGGATAGGAACCAAGCAGGTAAACAGCGCCGGTCAGCTTACGTATTTCATCGAAAGCTTCCGCCACATTGGCATCCTGCTGCCGCCCTTCGAGATCGACAAAAAAGTGGTATTTCCAGGGTTCGCTTTTGGAAGGCCGCGAGGCCAGCTGCGTTAAGTTTACCTCGTATTTTTCAAACACACCGAGACACTGATACAGCATCCCCGGCTGATCCAGCGCATCGAATGCAGCCGTTACCTTGCAGGGCAAAAAAGCAGTCGTTTCCTTTTCTACCTTTTCTAACGAAACTAAAACAAAGCGGGTCTGGTTATGAGGATAATCTTCAATATTGGTATGCAGAACATCCAGGCCGTACACTTCCGCCGTTCTTGTCCCGGCGATGGCCGCCGCATCGGGCAGTTTTTTTTCGGCAATCATTCGCGCGCTGCCGGCCGTATCATAGGTGGGCAGAATTTCCGCTTTTTCGAATTTCCGTAAAAACACTTCGCACTGGGCGATGGCCGCCGGATGCGAATAGATTTTTTTTATTTCCTTGCTTTTAACACCCGTATTCACCAAAAGTGCGTGATGAATAGGAATAATAACTTCCCGCGAAATATTAAGGGTGTTTTCCAACAGCAAATCGTAGGTGTGCGTGATACTGCCCATGATGGAATTTTCGATGGGTAGCAAGCCAAAGTCGATTTTATTCTTCTTTAGCGCGTCAACTACCGCATACGAAGTTTTGAAAGGCTTTTTCTGCACTTCCTGTTCGGCAAACATGGCGCCGATGGCCGTTTCACTGTAAGCGCCCTTTTCTCCCTGAAACCCGATTCGTAATGTTTTGCTCTTCAATTTTTCCGCTCCCTTTATGTTTGTTGCCCGTCATCGTGAGTCCGGCGGCAACCCGATAGAGAGTCTCCCGCAAGATAACCGGCATCATGTCATTCTGTAAGAAACTTTGTCTGTGCACTAAGAGCTTTTATTTACCTGCATTATGCCGTAAGGCGGCTCCGGTCACTGCTCTGCTGGCAATTCTGCAGCCTGCATCAATAAACAAGACACTCGGCCAATTACCGACAGTACTTAAAAATATTTACTGATTATGGCCTTAACTCAGCAGTTTTATTTGGATTGCTTCGCCAACGCTCGCAAAGACGGGTAAAGGTGTCGTTGCGATGAGCGAACAAAGCGGTGCGCCAAGCTATTAAATTATAATTACTGAAGTTGTGTTTTGCTGAGTAAAAAGCAAAGTCACAATATTTAAACCGCTTCCCCAATTAAGGTACCCGAGGTCACGTCTTTTATTTTTACGGTAACCAGCGCGCCATCTTTTGCTCCGTTGTCAGGAAAAACCGTGACTTTGTTGCCATCCGTACGTCCCAGTAATTGATTGGATTTTTTACCCTTCCCTTCCACCATCACCTCAAACGTCTCTCCAATATGTTTCCGATTACGTTTAAGAGAAATCGCCTGCTGCAAATCCACCAGACGCACAATACGCGACGTCTTTTCTTCCTCCGACACATCATCGGGAAATTTGCGGGAAGCAATCGTATGCTGACGTTCCGAATACTTAAACATAAACGCCGCGTCAAATTCTACAGTGCGCAAAACGTCGAGGGTCTGTTGAAATTCTTCTTCTGTCTCTGTCGGGAAACCGACGATAACGTCTGTCGTTAAGGCCAGACCGGGAATCGTTTCACGCATGCGTAGCGCGAGGTTTATGAATTCTTTTTGCGTGTAGGTACGGCTCATCAAATCCAGTATGCGGTCGCTGCCCGCCTGCAGAGGCAGATGGATATGGGCACAGGCCTTTGGGTTTTCGGCAACCACCTGCAATAGTTTTTCGGGAAAATCTTTTGGATGCGGCGAGGTAAAACGGATACGCTCGATACCGTCAACTTCGCTGACCAAGTTGATTAAATCGGCAAAATCCGCCGATTCATAACGGTAAGAATTAACATTTTGTCCCAGCAATGTAATCTGCTTAAAACCCTGTGCGGCCAGTTTTTTAGCTTCTTCCACTACGCTTTGCGGAGCCCGGCTGCGCTCCCGGCCACGGGTGTAGGGCACCACGCAAAACGTGCAAAAATTATCGCAGCCGCGCATCACTGCAATCCAGGCGTTGACGCCCGGCGTATGCTCCGGGAAAATATCGCTGTATGTCTCGTATTCCGAAAGCGTTAAAGAAAACTCTTTGGCGTTTTCTTCGGAAACATGTTGTAGCATTGCGGGCAGTTTTTTATAGCTGTCCGGACCGGCCACAAGATCGACGCCGACATTTTTTTCCAGCAAATCCTTTTTTAAGTTTTGGGCCATGCAACCCAGAACGCCGAGCACCATTTTTTTATTGTTTCGCTTTAACTGTTTTAACACGCTGATGCGCTGCTGCACTTTTTGATGGGCATTTTCGCGCACCGAGCAGGTATTTAAAAATAAAACATCGGCCTCTTCCGGCGTAGCGGCAAAATGGTAATTTTCTTTTTTTAAGATGGCTTTCACAATTTCCGTATCGTACTCGTTCATCTGACAGCCATAGGTTTCGATATATATTTTCTTCACAAAAGTTCTCCAAAAAGATATTCATCCTGTACTTTTTTTAATTGAACAGGAAGCAATTCATTCTTTACATTTCGTTCACTCTGTACGCGAACCCGCAGATAATTATCCGTCCAGCCTTCCCAAAATCCGCCGTGTTCTTCTTCAAAAAGGACGTCCATTGTTTTATTAATAAAAGTATGGGCAAAAGCCTGTTTTTTACGTTTTCCCGTTTCAAACAAAATTTTACTGCGCTCTTTCTTTATTGCGTGTTCTACTTTGGGCTTGAGACTAAAGGAGGTGGTTCCCTTGCGATCGGAATAGACAAAGACATGAAAATAGGAAACCGGTAAATCCACTAATAATTTTTTCGTATTTATAAATTCGGCCTCTCCTTCCTTAGGATAACCGACCATCACATCGGTTCCGATACCGATTCCCGGAATTTTTTTGGCGGCATATTCGATAATGGTACGGAATTCTTCGGCCGTGTGCTTGCGGCGCATGGAATCGAGAATGGCGTCATCCCCGCTTTGCAGCGGAATATGCAGGTGCCGGCACACTTTTTTAGAAGCGGCCATATAATCGATTAACTCCTTGGTAACCGTGGTCGGTTCAATGGAACTGATGCGGATACGTTCAATTCCACCCACATTTTCCAGGGCTTGCAACACCTGTAAAAAATGTTTCCCGTCCTGCCGGTAGGTGCCGATATTGACCCCGGTGAGTACGATTTCTTTATATCCTTTTTCCGCAAGATGGCGAGCCTCGAGAAGAATATCTTCAAACTTGCGGCTGCGTGCCGGTCCGCGCGCTTTGGCAATGATACAGAACGAACAAACAAAACTACAGCCGTCCTGGATTTTTAAATTGGCCCGGGTATGCGTATCGAATAAATCCACCGACTCGATTACAAATTCTTCTTTGGATATTTTAGATGAATGGATCACTGTAGGCTGGGGATTTTTTATCAGGTTTTCGTCGAGTAAATCGGGCAGATTCATTTTTTTTTCATTGCCGATAATTAGATCGACGCCTTCAATTTTGCGAATGGCATCGACGCCCATCTGGGCATAACAGCCGGTGACAGCCACGTAGGTATCGGGATTATTACGGATGCTTTTGCGCACAGCCTGGCGGCATTTGGAATCGGCCTGCTCTGTAACCGTACAGGTGTTAATCACCGTTAAATCAGACTTTTCTCCAAAGGGTACAATTTCGTAACCCCTTTTTTTCAGATCCGAGGCAATGAGCACGGTTTCCGCCTGATTAAGCCGGCAGCCAAGAGTGTGTAGTGAAGCTTTGAGCGTTTTTTGTTTCATCTATAAAAAGAGAGCTGCCCTTTTGGACAGGCGCTGTTTCCTTTCTTAAAGGAATTATTATTTAAGTTTTCTTTATGCCACAGAGGACACTGAATTTTAAACTTTTTAAATTTGAATATTAATTATGAGTTCACTATAAAAACCACAAATTCCACGAATTTATTCAATGTAATTTCAATAAAAACAATCCGTGTCTTTCTATGGAAATCAGTGGCTATGCCTTTTTAGACTGGACTCAATTATTTATTTCTTTTTGAATTCCCGGTTTCCGACAGTAAATTATCACTTTTACTTTTCCTCTCCGTGGCGCTCCGTGTTTTCAGTGCAGGGAAGCAACCCGGACAGCGTGTAAGAGCGTTACAAATCCTTTAAGGCTTTGCAACGGAATTTAGTCTAACTGCAAAACACATAAAAAAAATCCGGCTAATTTAGGTTTAGCCGGACGGGTTGTCAAAAAAATGAGATTTATTTGGCTACTCACGGGAGAGAACCAGATGATCGAAGGTGCCGAGCTGCGCTCCTTTTGCAGCAAGTTCATCCAAAACCTTCTGTTCGTTTTGCGAATCAACCGCGCGGATGGCGTCGGTTAAAAGCAGAACCGGGAATTTTCGTTGCAACAGCCCCTCAACGGCGGCTTTCACACAATAATCCGTTGCCACCCCGTAAACTACGACTTGTTTTGGCAATAAAAAGTTCAGATAGGTTTCTATTTTAGGATTCGAGAACACGTCAAAGGTCTGTTTTTCAAACAATACATTTGATTTCTGAAGGTCGGTTTTTTTTACTTTTTTCCCATCATTGGGTTGAACGAAAAATATTTCCGGAAGGGTTTCTTTTATTTTCTTTTGTCCTTCGGTATTTTTTACACAGTGCGGCGGGAACTGCGAAAACTCAGAATCGTTTTCATCATGCGCATCCGCGGAAGCCAGGATCGTAATCTCATTATCCAGCGCATACACCGAAATCTCATCATAAATATCAATTAGTTTTTCTGCGCCCGGGACATAAAGTGCGCCGTCCGAATGGATAAAATCGTTTTGGGTATCAATATCCAAAAAAACACAATTCATAGCTAAACCTCCAATATATCATGTTTTATGCGGTTTGCCAGCGCTTCGAGTTTTGCGCTTATTTTGATGGGATACTGTTTTTTTTCTGTTAAGCTAAGCATTTCAACCGGGATTTCCGCTAAATTACGCCGTAAAATTTCCCGTGCTTCGGCCACAGTTTTATTCTTTTTCACCTGAAGCCCGGCAAGGATATAGGCCTTTAACAACGGTTTGGCTTCATGGGAATAGTCTTCGCTCACCATGGCTAAAAGATCATAGATAATATTATCCTGTTGGTCTTTATAACGCCAAATTTGTTTCCGGGATGGAAGGGTCACTTTGCGGCTGCTAAACTTTGCCCGAAACTGCTGGACGCCCTGTTCTTCGATTTCCACCATTTTATAAACGCCTTGAAGTGTCGGTGCGTCAAAGGAAACGGCAACCTGGGTGCCAACGCCAAAGAAATCGACCGGAGTTCCGTCTTTTACCATTTTTTCAATTTTATATTCGTTTAAATCACTACTTAAAATTATTTTTACCCGGGGATAACCGTTTTCATCAAACAATTTGCGTATTTTTTTTGCTTCCTGTCCTAAATCACCGCTGTCAATACGCACCGCTTTAAAATCATCCGATACCGCCATGGCGTTTTTTGCCCCCTGCACCGTATCGTAAGTATCGATCAGGAATGTGGCGTCTTTCCCGAATATTTGCTGATAGCGTTCAAAAGCTTCCGTTTCGCTTTTAAAGGCCATGGTCCAGGAATGGGCCGTGGTTCCCAGCACCGGGATATTAAAGCGGAAACCGGCTTCCACATTGGAGGTCCCCATAAATCCGGCCAGATAGGCGGCACGGGCCGCGAGGACGCTAGCTTCCGGGCCATGCGCCCGGCGGCTGCCAAATTCCATCACCCCGCGTTGTACTTTATCGAGATTCGCGGCATGCATCACTCGTACGGCCTTGGAGGCAACCATTGTCTGGAAATTAATGGTGGCGAGTAAAAAGGTTTCCACAATCTGCGCTTCAATTAATGACGCCTCGATTTGGATTAACGGCTCGCCGGCAAACACAATGGTTCCCTCAGGAACGGCGTACATGTTTCCGTTAAACCGGAACTCTTTTAAATAATCAAAAAAATCCCGGGGAATATTTTTAAAATTAGGAATACTTTTTAAGAACATAATTTGTTCATCTGAGAAACGAAGGTTTTGCAGATAGTCAATAACCTGCTCCAGACCCGCCGCCACAAGAAAATTTCTATTTTGAGGAAGCTCCCGTATGAATAGTTCGAAGGTCACTTTGGGATTAAACTTCTGTTCAAAATAACCCGCAGCCATTGTGAGTTCATATAAATCGACAATCAGCGCTTCATTTTTCATAATAGTTTATCTCGAATTCATGTGTAAAACTGCTCCGAAATTAGCACCATAATCAGATGGAAGCAAGCTAATAAAATGAAACGGAAAATATAATTTTCTTGTGGCATTTGCACCTGTCTATGCGCTATATTATGCAAAAGCCGGAGTAAATATGGAAGAACTGCATATAATCTCTGAAAAACAGCAGGCCGATTTACTTAAAAGACTCGAATCATCCTGCGGGCTTATTTTGCCCGGAGAGCAATCCGGACTGGATCCGCTGACTTTCCATATTTATCAAAAGAAACACCATAAAAATAAAAGCGATCGCCGAATTTTTTTAATCCGTTGGGGACTACACCAGGTTTTCCAGCAAAAACATCTTCCCGAATTTCCTATAGAACAAATCGAAAACATTCTCGGTACGGTGATACAAAAAAATTGCTCGCAAATAAAAAAGACCCTGATTGAACAGTGCCGGGGAATTTTAAATGACGCCGTGACGCTTAAATTGGAGCCAACGCTAAATGCACAAAACATTCTATTAATAACCACACAATTAAAAATCTGTAAAACGAGAACACGCGGTTCAAACGATTTTAATTCCGGCTGGCCCAATTATTGTGTTTTTCTTTCCTGGACGGATGAGAACGGAGATTTTCAGGAGTTTATTTACCCGCTGAAGTTTAATGAACAGGAAAGACAGTTTATCATTCCCGCCGAAGATATTGTAACACAGTTTAAACGTTATCGCGATACACCGTTATAAACAAAAAAGGCGGCAAAAAGCCGCCCATAAATTACTCCGCCAATAAAAGCTTAGCGATGGTCTGCAACTGCATATTGGTAGTCCCTTCGTAAAGGGTACCGATTTTAGAATCGCGGTAATATTTTTCTACCGGATATTCCTTCGTAAAACCGTTTCCGCCGTACATATCTATGACAGCCGAGGCCACCTTCTGTGCAGTCTTGGACGCCACCAGTTTGGCCATGGCCGCCTGTTTAATAAATTTCTTCCCGCTCCCTTTTAAGCGGGCTGCATTATAGACCAGCAGACGGGCTGCTTCGATATCGGTTGCCAAATCGGCAATAATAAACTGCATCCCCTGAAAGCTGGAAATCGAACGTCCGAACTGTTCGCGCTCTTTAATGTAAGCCACACCTAAATCAAATGTTCCCTGCGCAAGACCAATCATCTGCGCGCCAATACCGATACGTCCTTCGTTTAATGTTTCAATGGCTGTTTTATAGCCCTTTCCCACTTCGCCCAATACATTTTCTTTAGGCACTTTGCAACCGTCCAGAATCAGCTCACAGGTCGAAGAAGCGCGAATACCCAGCTTGTCTTCCTTTTTACCAACCGAAAATCCTTCAAAGCCCCGTTCGACCACAAAAGCCGTAATACCTTTATAGCCCAAATCAAAATTTATATTGGCAAAAATAATAAAAATATCGGCTTCGTTGGAATTGGTAATCCATAATTTCTGACCGGTTAGTTCCCAGTGGTCACCTTTGTCCAACGCTTTTGTTTTAAGCGCAAAGGCATCACTGCCGGAACCTGATTCGGATAAGGCATAGGCGCCAATTTTACTGCCGGCCAATTGAGGCAGGTATTTTTCTTTAATTGCTTCGTTTCCATAATTCAGAAAGGCGTTATTCACTAACGTGTTTTGTACGTCCACTAAAACACCCGCAGAGGGGTCCACGCGGCTTAAAGCTTCGATGGCCAAAATGGACATAAAAAAACTGGTTTCGGCTCCTCCCCATTTTTCAGGAACTTCAATTCCCATCAGTCCCAGTTCAAAGAATTGTTTCGGCAGGGACGGATCCATTTTGGCTTCTTCGTCCATTTTTGCCCGTAAGGGTTCTACTTTTTCTCTGGCAAAGTCCAATACCGTATCATAAAAAAACTGTTCATCCTCAGATAAATCCGTTAAGGCTCTGAAGTCACACATAAAAACTCCTTTTTTTGGCTTAATATAACGCAGAAATATACATTCATATTTTTTTAATGGCAAACCAAAATGGGTTCTTTTTCCGCTGCAATCCAGAAACCTGACCGATACAGCCTGTAGCAATTTTTTTTAGCCGCGGATGGATACTAATTTGCGTTGATTGAACCCCGTCAATGTCTATTTTCTTGTTTGTTTTAGTTTTTTTGCGTTAATTTGTATTCTTTCACAGTTAATTTTTTTTTCGCAATAGCCTGGGTAAGGGGAGATTGCTCTTCACCTGTTACCCAAAACACAAAGTATTGATTATTTAACCGGGTGTGTTCAAAATTTAAAATATCCGGAGAAAAACGTATAATTTTTTTTGCTGTCGACACTAGGTCGGTTATATGATTAACGAAACTTCGTTCGAAGAAAACAAAATATCTGTAGACTTACTATATAGAATCATTTGATTCTTTTAGTGTCACGAAGAGGACGTAGCTTTTTAACTCGTTTTTCTCTCTTCGCTTTGTGGTGTATTTTTCTTATAAACGCTTAAAAGCTTTAAATCTTCAATACTTGACAAAAACCATTTTTTTTACGTTCAGTCTGCGAAAGAAATAGGGCTAAATTTGATGCTTTCCGATGAAAAAATAACAGTCAAAACCAATACGCTTGCCGCGGTGGGCTGATTAATCAAGTTTTTTGGCCAGTTTCCAGTCATATTTTCCATGTCCGAGATACGAATAGGTAACGCTATCCATAATTTTGGTAACAATGGAAATTCCCAGTCCGTGGTCATCCAGCATAGCCAGATTATCGATATCGTCTAAGTCTGTTTCGGGTTTTTCTTCAAATGAAAAAGTAAGCGAAAATGGGTCCATAACGGTAAAAAAAACGGCACCATCGATAACATCCCTTAACTTGTAGCGTTGACCGATAACTTTTTCGGGATAGGGCGGATAGTGTCCGTCGGCCGCAAAGCCCGGACCGTAGTCATAGATAGACGTCGTAAAATATTCGATACCGATTTCAAACTGAAAACGGACGACCTCGTTTTGTTTGGCCGTATCCGAATGCTTTACGATATTTAAAAATACTTCATTCATTACGGCTCTCAGTTTTCCTATAAACTGCGGAGACGTCTTTTTATGCAAATGCGCGCCAATCTGAGCAGAAACTTCTTCCACTAATTTTGTATATTCCGTACGGCATGGAACATGAAAACGGATGATATCATTCATTCTGTATTTTATCCTTCATTTTCAACATCAAGAGGCAGCGTAATAATAAATTTCATCCATTTGGTTGGTTCGCTTTCTGCCACAATGCTGCCTTTGTGCATTTCAATTATTTTTTTTACCGTAAATAAACCGATGCCCACATTTGTTTTTTATTTTGAATTGTGGAAACGGGAAAACTTATCAAATATTCTTCCTAATTTCGTGCCCGCCAACCCGCTGCCTTCATTAAATATGGATATGACAAAGCGGGACGGTTCTCTTTTTATTTCAATTTCAATATCGGTACCGGCGTATCCGTACTGAATGGCATTTTGAATAAGGTTACGGAAAATCAGCTGGAAAAAACGTTCATCACCAAAGTAGATATTTTTATCTTCGTTAGCCGATATTTTTACCTTCATTACTTTTTGTTCAAGACGCAACTCCAGTTCATTTATTATCGGATCGAGGCTATTTTCCACTATATCAAATATTTTTCGGTCGATTTCCAGCTTATCCTGTTCCAGCAGAGACATACTGAAAAGTGTTTCCACCAATCCGAACAATCCTCTCGTAAGGCGATCCAGATGCTTGTTTATTTCGAGAATGCTTTCTACACTACCTTCTTCGAGACGTTTTTTTATAATCCGGTTGTATCCGTAAATAGAAGTCAGGGAATTTTTAAATTCGTGGGTGACAACGCTCAGCAAATCGCGATAGTTTTGATTGGCTTCTTTCAGCTCTTTTCGGGCCGTAGCATTTTGTTTTATCAGGGCTGCCTGCGTACCAAACAAAATTAGTGAACGTATATGTTCTCTTGTTTTATTATCAAGCTGTTCCAGTTTTGTTACGGATAAATCGACTGCGGGGATCTGATCTAACCGCCGCTGGTAATCATCCAAGATGTGCAACAATAATTCTTTAGGCTTCGATTCGTTGCTTATCAGTTCTAAACCTTTGTCGTAAATATCCCGATATTCGGAGAGGCCAATATTTACATCCGCCAGTTGCTCAAACTCCAGCTCTTTTAATTCGTCTTCCGTCATTTCCTTTTTCCGTTTTGTCATCTCAGACAAGTCTTTTATTTATAAGTGCTTTCGGCAGCTATTATAAAATAGTTAGAAAAAAATGACCCCTGTCACAAAGAGCAATGCACTCCCCTGTCAGAAACATTGGAGTATACTAATGAAATGGAATATTTCTTTTGACCCGTATATGGAGAATAACACCAATAGGAGGAGATTTAAAAGCGGTTAGGCGCCGATACCTTAAGCGGTTGTTAGCAGGTTTCGCAGATAAGATTCATTTTTATATCCTAAAACATAGGATACAATTTTGCTATTTTCCACAACCACCGTCGCAGGCGTACCCATCACTCCAAATTTACGTCCTGTTTCCATATCCGCCGCTAAATTGACTTTATGTATATTTCCAAACTCTTTTTTTAACTTATCCACCACCGGTGTCATGGGTTTACAGGCGCCGCAGGACGCTGTATAAAAATAAAGCAGATGCCGCCCGCCGGAACTAATTTCCCTTCCCAGATCCCCGCCGATATTATCCACCGCTTTACCCTTTTTCATCCAGGTTGATAAGCGAATATAAATCTGCATCAGAACAAATAAGCCAACGACAAAGAATACAATATATAAAAGATTATCCATCTGTTTTTTCCGATTCCGCCTTATCCTCGTTTTTCTTTATATCCCATCCTAAAAGCAGGCCGGCGCCAAGCCCGTATCCGGAACTAATATACGGATTGCTGGTAATGGCACAGGTACCAGAATTACAGCCGATAAAATAGTAATAGGCAAATCCGGCGGCCATACCGATAAATCCAAAAATAAGCATTTTTCGCCATTTAAGATTGGCTAATTTCACGATTTCTCCCCGTTTCTTTTTTCTTCCGCTTCGCAAGCGATTTGATTTAAACGCTCTATAATTTCCTCTTCATTGCGTAGCCCTTTTTCGCTGATGCGCTCCCCAAGGGTACCCCAGACCGGTTCTCCGCAGACCATGCACTGGACGCCCATTTCCTGCATGGGGCCAATGGTTTCCGGATACTTTTCTACAATATCTTCTATTTCCATTGACGCTACTATAAATTTCATTTTTTCGTTCCTAAAAATATCTATTGGACAATCCCGCCACAATGATCTATCGGTACAACGGAGTATCCGGAAGGGCTTGAATCTTTACCACGACCCAAGGGATGGGATTTAAGTTTTAAATGTAACAACGCCTTAAACTAAGCACTGCGGCAATCTATCACAAGACAGCCGCAGCATTTTATCGGTATACGGGTAGTTTTTTTCGCTTCGAGTTACAGCTTGTTCCAGGCCCGCATTCCGCCCAGCATGTTAACCACATCAAACCCCTGCTCCATCAAAATTTTTGCGGCCACCTGCGACCGGTTTCCACTACGGCAATAGATAATGATGCGTTTATCCTTGTAAGGCAACAATTCCGAGCTGCGTTCCGCAAGTTCCTGTAACGGAATAAGAACAGACCCTTTGATATGGCCAAGCGCCCCTGTGTATTCCGCCTTAGTACGAACATCAAGCAATACGACATCGCTCTTTTTTTCCAATAATTGGTTTACTTCCTGCGCCGATATGTTTTTTATTTTATTATTTTGCCCTGTATGCTTTTCCGCACAGGCCGTAAACACTGTCAACACTGTAATGACAATGGTAGAAACGAATAGTTGTCTCAATTTAGTCTCCCGTTTTTCAGCTTTCCGTTATTACACATAACCGTTATTGGCTCTTTTTTATTCCGTCGGCTGCGGAGAAGGCAATTTCGCCATCCCGTAACTGAACGATTATTTCCGTACCGGGCAACAACTCGCCGGCAATCAATTGTTTGGCCAGTTCATTGACCACTTCTTTCTGCAGCAGACGTTTAATGGGCCGTGCTCCAAAGGCCGGATCGTATCCACGCTCAGCGAGATAGGCTGCGGCCTCATCCGATAAAGTGACCTGTAAGCCGTTTTCTGTTAGGGATTTTTGTATCTGCTTAAACTGCAATTTCACAATTTCCTGAATATGCGCTTTCTTTAAGGGATGAAAAACGATGATATCATCCACGCGGTTTAAAAATTCCGGCCGCAGGTTTTGTTTCAAGGCTTCCATCACTTTTTCTTTTATATCTTCATAAACCATTTCCGGCGATTCTTCGATACTGTTTTCTGTTTTTTCCCGAATATAGGATGCACCGAGGTTTGACGTCATAATAATGATGGTATTTTTGAAATTTACCGTACGCCCTTTATTATCTGTTAGCCGGCCGTCATCCAACACCTGCAATAAAATATTAAACACTTCGGGATGGGCTTTTTCAATTTCATCTAAAAGAACCACCGAATAGGGTTTGCGGCGCACCTGTTCGGTAAGCTGTCCACCCTCTTCATAACCCACGTATCCGGGTGGCGAACCGATTAAGCGGGAAACGGAGTGCCGTTCCATATATTCCGACATATCGATACGCACCATCGCCCCTTCGTCATCAAAGAGAAACTCTGCGAGGGCGCGGGCCAGCTCGGTTTTACCGACGCCGGTTGAACCGAGAAAAATAAAGGAACCGATGGGCCGGTTTTTGTCGCTCAGGCCGGATCGGGAACGGCGCACCGCATCCGAAACCGCCACAACGGCTTCGTCTTGCCCCACCACTCTGCTTTGCAAACGGTCTTCCATTTTCAACAGTTTTTCTTTTTCGCTTTCCAGCATGCGCTGCAGGGGGATCCCGGTCCAGCGCGAAATAATCTCTGCAATATCCTGGTCGTCCACCTCTTCTTTGAGCATAGTTTTATTTTTCTGAATTTCAATCAGGCGCGCATTCATTTTTTGCATCTCCTCCTGCGCATTGGGAATGAGACTGTAGCGGATTTCCGCCGTACGATCCAAACGTCCCTCGCGCTCGGTACGCTCCATTTCACTTTTATAATCGTCGATTTTCGTTTTTAAATCGCGCATACTCTGAATGATCTCTTTTTCGGCATTCCACTGAGCGCGAAGTTCCCGACGCTTTTCTTCCAAATCGGCCTTTTCACGGGCGGCCGTTTCCAACCGTTTTTTTGATGCGGCGTCTTTTTCCTTTTTCAGCGCTACTTTTTCGATTTCCAATTGCTTAATGCGCCGTTCCACATCGTCTAATTCTTCCGGCATGGAATCGATTTCAATACGCAGTTTTGCCGCCGCTTCATCAATTAAGTCGATGGCCTTATCCGGCAAGAAGCGGTCGGAAATATAGCGTTCCGACAGCACTGCCGCCGAGACAACCGCCGAATCTTTTATACGGACACCGTGGTGTACCTCATATTTTTCCTTCAGTCCGCGCAGGATGGAGATAGTATCTTCCAACGAAGGTTCTTCCACCATCACCGGCTGGAAACGGCGTTCCAGCGCAGCGTCTTTTTCGATGTATTTGCGATACTCGTCCAGCGTCGTGGCGCCCACCGTATGCAGTTCACCGCGGGCCAGGGCCGGTTTAATCATATTGGAAGCGTCCATCGAGCCTTCCGCCGCCCCGGCGCCCACCAGGGTATGCAATTCGTCGATGAATAAAATAACACGGCCTTCCGCCTCCACCACTTCTTTTAAAACGGCTTTTAGGCGCTCTTCAAATTCACCGCGAAATTTAGCGCCGGCAATCAGCGCTCCTAAATCCAGGGCCATAATGCTTTTATCTTTTAGCGTATCCGGGATATCGCCATTCACGATACGAAAAGCAATGCCTTCCACAACGGCAGTTTTACCCACGCCCGGTTCGCCGATGAGTACCGGATTGTTTTTTGTCCTGCGGGACAGCACCTGCAGAACCCGACGAATTTCTTCGTCCCTGCCAATCACCGGATCCAGTTTCCCGGCCCGGGCCAGGCTGGTTAAATCCCGTGTGTAGCGTTCCAGCGCCTGGTATTTGGCTTCGGGATTTTGATCGGTAACTCTTTGATTGCCACGGATATCTTGCAAAGCCTTTAAAATCATTTCCCGTGTTAAGCCGAAACCGTGCAGGATTTCGGACGCTTTGCTCTGCTTATCCGCGCTAATGGCCAGCAGCAGATGCTCGCTGCTTACGTATTCGTCTTTTAGTGTTTTTATTTCCTTAAAGGCCTGATTCAGCATTTGTTGTGCATCCCGGCTTAAATGCACCTGAATGCCGCCTCCGGATACTTTGGGAAAACGTTCCAGTTCCGATTGTATCCGGGCGGTAATTTGCTCTACAGGGATACCGTATTTTTTTACGACCGCAAGCGCCGTACCTTCGGTATCGGATAACAGAGCCATCAGAATATGCTCGGGCTCAATCTGTTGTCCGCCATATTCCCGTGTTAATGCTTCTGCATTTTGCAAAGCTTCCTGTGCTTTTATTGTAAATTTATCGAATGTCATTTTTACACCTCACTCTTTCTGTAAAGGTTAAACAACCTCATTTTTTTGAATTTTTCCGCAGAGGGCGCAGGGCTTCTTTTCATTCTTCCTGCGATATACACCCCGTTTCATCTAATAAAAATAATACAAATAACTGGGCCCTCTACGGATTCCGCTGATTAAAATTTAAGAGCAAAAACCACGGATTGCCACCGCATAAATATGGCTTTTATAAATACAGTATGGCTTTTCCGCATTAAAGTATTTTTTTGCATAGACACCAAAATGAATAATCAATATCCCAATGAGGATATCCAATATTCAAATTAAGAATGGTTAAAACTTTGTTCGCTCTGTCGCAACAAAACTACATATATACCTTCTTAAAATACGGCATCAATTTTTAGGCAGATTTGGAATGATGGAAACTAAATGCAGGTTTACTTTTTGGATGAACTGTTTGCTGAATCGGATTGTTTTGATTCGTCTATTCCTTTTTTAAACGAGCTGATACTCGCCCCGATACTGCGCATTAATCCGGGTATACGTTTCCCGCCAAACAGCAACAGTACGATAAATACGATAATTAATATTTCGGTGGCACCAAAATTCATATTCACTCCGATTTTAACAGTCCCCAAAAAGTACGCAAACGCTTTAAAAGAAGCAACCCGTTCCGGGAATTGTTTCCATCTTTAGCACATCTGTCCTAACTAAATTAGAAAATCCTGTGAATCCGGTTACAATACAAGCTCCCTCCGGTACAGGCTGTCACCTTTTTTTTTGCCGCGGATGAACCGGATGTTCACGGATTACCCCCCTTCAATGTTTATTGTATCGTTTACTTAAATGTCTTCGCGTTCATTGGCGCTTTTTCACGGCTAGAATATCTTTTCGCAATTCCCTTTAAGCTTTGTATCCGGATCCTGTTTTCTGATTTCTACTTAATATTAATTTTAATTTCCCGCTCTTTAGCTGCTTCGGCCTTAGGCAATAAAACCGTTAGCACACCTTTGTCAAACGAAGCCTCGATTTTATTTTCATCTATTTGACCGGGAATGGTAAAACTGCGCGAAAAGGTTCCGAAATCCCTTTCATTGCGGTGCACATTCGTATCGCCGCTTTTTTTTCCGCGTTTCTTTTCTCCGCTCAAAGTAAGCGTATCATCTAAAAATGTAATGTTTACCTCTTTTTTATCCATTCCGGGTAATTCTGCCGAAATGATAAATTCATTCTTCGTTTCATCAATATTCACCGCTGGGATAACATTACCCACAAACTCGGTCTCGTTATCTCTGTTGGCAAACATTTCATCATAAATGCGGTCAATTTCATTTTTAATATTTAAAATATTCCGTCCGGGCATCCGTCTGAAAACCATTTTTAAATTCTCCTCTATGTTTAACATGGCTTTTCTCTGTACAAGACCTGTGCCAAATTAGTAAAATAGCCTTAGGAGCCTGCTAATAAAAGAATTAATTAAAAGCACATCTTGTTGGGGAAATGGATATTTTACTTTCTGGCAGACAAGTGAGCCGTATGTGCAGACCAATGGTAAATGATGGCAGAAGGTTTCCTTATATAACAACCCGCAAATGAGAGGCGAAGATATTTCTCAGAGAAAATTGAAAAGGGTTATTATCAGACCGACTATATTGAGTATTCAATATCCAACAGAGAAAATCCAATATTCAAATTTAAGAAGTTAAAAACCGCTGTGCGTTCTGCGGCAAAAACGAATAAACTTAATTCTCTAAAAATTCCCTGTATTAATAAATCAATTCCTGAATTTGCCGAACAGCCTGAATCGTTGCCGTTTTAGCCCGGTACTTTTTTGCTCCTACGGGAATGACAATTTTAATAAAGCCCAGTTTTTCCGCTTCAAAGATGCGTTCCTGCGTATGGTTAACTGGACGCAATTCCCCATTTAAACCCACCTCGCCGATGTAGATGGTTTTGGATGGAATATTCGTTTCATCCATACTGGAAACCAGCGCCATGCACACCGCCAGGTCGGCAGCCGGTTCATCCAGCTGCAACCCGGCCGCGGTTTTTAGAAATACATCATGAAACCCAAAAGGCTTTCCGCATTTTTTTTCCAGAACAGCCAACAGTAAATTCATCCGTTTATGTCCAATACCGGTAGCGGTACGCTGTGGGGTACCAAACTGTGTTTTGGTTACCAAAGCCTGTACTTCCACCAAAATCGGCCGGTTACCCTCCATTACCGCCGTAACCGTAGTGCCCTGTTGCTCCGTTTGATACCCCGATAAAAACAATTCCGAAGCATTGGCCACTGCCACCAGCCCGTTCCGTTCCATACGGAAAAGCGCTATTTCATTGACGCTGCCGAAGCGGTTTTTAATACAGCGCAGTATCCTAAAATCCCCCTTCGATTCGCCTTCAAAATAAAGCACCGTATCTACCAGATGTTCCAAAATCTTCGGTCCGGCTATGGCGCCGTCCTTCGTTACGTGTCCGACCAAAAAAATAGAAATTTCTTCTTCTTTTGCCAGGCGTACTAAGGCATTCGTGCAATAGCGCAACTGACTGCTGCTGCCGGGGATGCCGTCGAGCAGCGAACTGGAAACAGTTTGGATAGAATCGATTATCGCCAGTTCCGGTTTCCCTTTTTGTAACAGAGCGGTGATCGCTTCGAGATTGGTTTCGTTTAAAAAGAGAATGCGGTCTTTTTTCACATTCAGACGGGCGGCTCGCTGCCGGATTTGATTGAAGGATTCCTCTCCTGAAATATAGAGTTTATCCGTTTCATGTACAGCCGCGGCAAGCATTTGTAGCATCAGCGTCGATTTACCGATACCCGGATCCCCGCCGATAAGTACCAGCGCCCCCTTTACAATTCCCCCGCCCAATACCTGATCCAACTCCGGTAGGCCGCTGGAAATCCGGCTTTCGCTAATGACCATTCTGGAATTTAATGCAAGCGGTTTTTGCAGACGGGCGGCGGCAGCGGCCGTATTTGATTTTGCTTCTATAAATTGTTCTTCCATCGTATCCCACGAAGCGCATTCCGGGCATTTACCCAGCCAGCGGGAAGTTTGATAGCCACATTTACTGCACACATAAACGGATCTTATCTTCGCCATATTTTACCTGTTCTTTGGACGGATGATAGAAACGAAAGCCGTAATTTGAGAAAGACTGCTATTAAATGCCACTCAATTTTTCAAAATTCTGGCATTTTATCTATTTCAGCTCTCCTGTGATTTAACGTAGCGGAAGCGATAGTTTTTCCGCGGGATTGCCATCGCTTTCGCTGAAGGGATTCCTCTTTTTGTTAAAACGAAAATTTGGAATAACAATGCTTTCCGCATGCATCATCGTTAATTATCCGGCGTGGTTTTACCCCTTACCTTTCGTATTCTCCCCAGTCACAAGTATTAAAGAACAATGAACTAAACACAGAGAACACAGGATCGCAAAGAAAAATACGAAAGGAAAACGAATAGGCATCTTATTTTGGTTTTTCTGGCGAAGCGGTTCGCGCATTACAGTTTAAATAGAAACTGCAACCGTCTGGGCAGGGGGGGAAATTAAAAGAGGAGGCCAGCATTATATGAAGAGTTTTTTTCATAATTATTTCGTAAAACAAAAACCCCGGTTAGTTTAGGACCAGCCGGGGATTGGTAAAAATAAAAACCTTAGATTATTTATCAAATAATTTCCGCTTCAACAGATTATCCAGACTGATTCGGCCCGGACCGGTGATAACTAAACTAAGCAGCATTAAGATATAATAAAGCGGAATCTCAAAACCGTTACTGCCCGCCTCAAAACCGTTTCCGAGATGAACGGTTACGATGGCGACAATCATTACGATAATGAGCGGAATGGAAATAATCCGGGTTGCCAGTCCCAGGAATAGCAGGATAAAACCGCTAATCTCTGTTCCTGTAGCCATATAGGCATTTAGGGTAGGAAACGGCATTCCCATGCTGGCAAACCATTCGGCAATTCCGTCAATATTTGCGACTTTTTGCATAGCCGGACCATAAAATCCGTATGCTAAAATTAAGCGGAAAAACAGGGGCGGTAAATCACCCAGCATTTCCACTTTTTTTATGAGTGATTCGTACAGTGCTTTCATTTTGTTCTCCTTATTATTGAAAGTTCGTTTTATTCACATATTGAATGTCTATTAAATTTATAGGTGATTTAGCGTTATGTCGCCACGCCTAAAGCGGCTCCGTAGACTAAGTGTCCTATTAAACTACCCATCACCATCATCGTCGGCGCTACTGTGGCGGATGAAAAGATACCCGCGCCCATCATAGGCATTACCATTAGCTGTGCTATTAAGAACGGAATAAAACTGTATATTAATCCCTTTACAACCGCAGAGCCCGGCAGCTTTGCTTTTAAAACAATTACATAACCGCCAGCCAACAGAATTCCAATCATAAAATGGGCAATCCATCCCGCGACCACAGGCACGTGCATAAAACCGGCCAGCATATTACCGATGGGCATTTTAGGCAATCCCATTAGCGGGGCCATAAACATAACGGCCGTCATGGCGGACGTAGCAATTAACCCTGTTTTTAAAATTACATTTAGTTGGTTTTTCATTTCGTACTCCTTCGTTAGAATATTTGTGTCATGATTGATTTTGCGCAAAGTTTCCCCTTTAGACGTAGCGTGTAAAAAATCCTTACAAATCAGTTTATAACGGCAGATAAATCTTTATTTTTCTTTAAAATACTTGTTGCACAACTCCAATAATTATAATATATTTTATTATCATTTTTCTATTGGGCAAAATAGAAACGACTGACTGAGAACAACTACCAACGCATAAACCAAAAACTCACATCAGGAGGCAGGTATGAAACAATCATTACTCACTTTCATGCTGATTTTTGCTTTTGCTGCAATCACATTTGGCAGTCAAAAAGTGCAACAGAATCAGCTCCGCGAAAAACCCGATGCACAAACAGACGCTGTTAAAACGTATACTCCCACCGAAGCGACTTTTAGCGGTGATTTTGAAGGCGGCATTATCTGGACTGAGACCTTTGAAGGCGCTGCTTCCTGGCGCAGATGGATGACAAAAGACAATACCTATCCCCGTCCCGAAGTAGGTCCGAGCGAATGGATTGTAAATGACTGGAATGCATACGACGGAACCGCTTGGCGCTGTGCAAATTTAGCCTTTGGCGATAACGGCGGTTACGACAATCACTGGTATCAGGTATTGGACACTCCACCGTTGACATTAGATGAAGATGCAACCTTTTCCTTTTTCCACCGGTATGCTGCAGAATCTCCCGGCGGCGCGCCTTCTCCGTATGATGCCTGGGACGGAATGAACGTGCGTATTTCCACCGATGGCGGAGAGACCTTTACCGTTTTACCGTTTGCCACCTATAACGTAACCAGCATCTGGGCATTCGGCCACCCTACTCAGGGGCAGAATGAGGGTCCCGGAATTGCAGGATGGGCAGGGGAAAACGATACCTGGACACAGGAAAGTATCGATTTATCCGCATACACCAGCAATGATACACCGGTTATTTTACGTTTTGCCTTTGCTTCGGATATGGCCTATTCCACCGCAGACGGCGCGCCCGCGTTATACGGCTGGCAAATTGACAATATCGAAGTAAAAACCGCAAACAAAACGATTTTCTTTAATGACGGAACCGATGTCGATATGACGGGTAAATCCAATGAATTTATTCCGCCTCTCGGTGAAGATTTATGGCATCTTGTTAAAATTGAAGAACCGCTTCCCGCTTTAAACCCGGAATTTAAACCGTTCGGTTTCGGCTTTAACCATGCCGCAAGTTGTCAGCATGGCAGCTTAGTCTATGATCCGGAAGCAACCTATAATCCGTATATGGACAATATTATTTATACCGGGCCTATTTCCATTCCCAACGCCTCTCCGGTATATCTGGACTATAAATATATTCCCGATTTTTATGACGTCGATCCTTTCCCGGATGTTGAATACTTCCGACCGGAAGTTAGTTTAGACGGAGAGAACTGGGAATTTATCGAAGCCGATCCTTATGTATATTCGCTCGGCTTTAACCAATGGCTCGAGTTCGCCTGGACATACGGCTATCCGACGAATAAGTCTATGTTTGATCTTTCCCGTTTTGCGGGGCAGGATATTTATCTGAGTTTCCGTTTCTGGTCCGATTACGATACGCCTTATGGCAGCGGCTTGCTTCTTGATGACATTGTTATTTACAGCCCAACACGTGAAATCCCGCCACCCCAAAATGTTACGGCAGAGCCGAATGCGGAAGACCGTACCATTCTCATAAGCTGGGACGCGCAGCACGAACTCTCGGTTCAGACCATATGGCGTCAACAAGAAGGCAAAAGCACCTATTCATATCTCGCAGAAGTAAGCGGTGTTAACGAATATCTTGATGCCAGCGCCTCCGCTTATTATACCTATAATTATATCGTTACCACAACGGTGAAATATAACGGACGATCGGCGCCCTCAAATGTGGCAACCGCTCAAATTATCCCGGCCGGTGTTATGGAAATCTCCTATGACGATGCCGAAAGTGATTCTTCGATCATGGCAGATGATAATTATCTGATTGCGGTAAAATTTACGCCGGATTCTTATCCCGCCTCCTTTGAGGCCGTTAAGATCTTTCTGGAAAAAGGCAACACAACCGGAACCAAAGCGCAGTTTGCCATTTATGACGACAATGGCCCCGACGGGACTCCGGGAACACGGCTGGTAAGAAAAAGCCTCTCCGGCACAACCGATGGTTTTAACATCCTTGTTTTTAATTCGCCAATTACCATTACGGAAGGCAGTTATTTTATTACCTACAAACGGTATAGCGGCCCGATGGTCGGTGTGGATTTAGATGCACCCATTGATAACCGTACATATATCCAAACCGCTTCCGGATGGGTTCAGCAAACCGGTTTCGATGCGATTATGCATGCCTTTGTAAATACATCCGTATCGCAAAGCGTTGATGTGGTTTCAGGAATTGACATGCGAAGTGATTTAAAAAATCCGGACGCCTTTGCTCTTCTTAAAAACTATCCGAATCCGTTTAATCCTTCGACCACAATTAATTACAATGTACCGTCTTCTGCAACCGGTCAGGATATGACTTTGGATATTTTTAATGTATTGGGTGAAAAAATCGCTTCCCTCTATTCCGGAACGGCCCGTGCAGGCCTGAACAGTATAAAATGGAACGGCACAAACAATGCCGGCGCCACCGTAAACACAGGTATTTATATTGTCCGTCTTCAGACCGGAAATACCGTTCTTACACAGCGCATTCTGTTAATGAAATAAGCCTATTCTGTAAGCCTCAAAGGGAAAACCCCTTTGAGGCTTTTCTTTCCGCGCGGTTTCTTCTTTACACCTCTTTCTGTCCTGTCGCTTTAAAACTTTTTGATTATCAAAAGGAGATTTTATGGCACACACTATCGAAGATATTCGACAAACGCTGCAAGAAGCTCGCGCCGAGCTCATGCAAAAGCCAAACGTTATCGCCACCGGGGTCGGCTATAAAATTACCAACGGCGTTGTAACCGACGAATTGGCCCTTATCTGCTCGGTAGACACTAAGGCTTCCAAACGTTCCCTGCTCGAAAGCGAAATGGTGCCCCAAACCGTACAGGGCATTCCCACCGATGTACATGCATCGGGTATGATTTATGCGTTGGCCGATCCCAAAAGCCGTTTCCGCCCCGCACCGGGAGGCGTTAGCATCGGTCATATAAATATTACTGCCGGAACGCTCGGCTGCCTGGTTCAGAAAAACGGACAGAAATATATTTTATCCAACAATCATGTTTTGGCCAACAGTAACGACGCCGCCATCGGCGATCCTATTTTACAACCCGGCCCCACCGACGGCGGCTCCTATCCGGCCGATCAGATAGCGGAGTTAAGCGATTTTATAAACATAAATTTTGACGGTAGCGGCGGCAACAGCTCCTGCCCTTTTGCCGGCGCCGCGGCATCCTTTTTAAATGCCCTGGCTGCAATGTCCGGAAGTAAAACCCGCTTGAATCCGGTATTAATGGCAGAAGCAAACGACAATCTTGTTGATTGTGCCATTGCTTCGCCTCTGAATTCCGAAGATGTTTTAAATGAAATCCTCGATATCGGCCCCATTACCGGCTCGGCCGAAGGCCTTTTGGGCATGAGCGTACATAAAAGCGGCCGGACCACCGGGCACACCAATGGTACCATTTCCCAAATCGATGTTACGGTTCAGGTGAGTTACGGAACCAATAAAACCGCTACGTTTGTGGATCAGCTGATGGCAGGCAATATGAGCGCCGGCGGAGACAGCGGCTCTGCGGTTTTAAATACACAGAATGAAATTATAGGCTTACTGTTTGCCGGAAGCAGTAACAGTACGATTTTCAACCGAATTCAAAATGTGTTCGATGCTCTAAATGTAACGTTAATTCCATGACCATTGACTTGGAAAAGATAAAACAAATTAAACGGCAGTATGAAAAAGACTGGCTGGCTCATCCTGCTGTTATTAGTATTGGAATCGGAAAGCTTTCCAGCGGCAGGATGGGTATTATTGTTGCCGTTTTAAAAATTGATACCGATGTTATTACTTTTTTCCCTGACTATATAGAAGGTGTACCGGTAGAACTTCGGGTGACAGAGGCCATAAAAGCATTGTAAGATTTATTCCTGACTGTTCCGGAGCAAAATTATAAGGGTATGATATTTTCGTATGCTGACAGCCTTTCCTAAATCCATTTACAGCGAGCGCCAGTAAAGTTTGATATAATTTCGTAATGAGATGAGGGTAATGAATGGATTAAAATGTTTTTTTAAAAAAAACGCCCTTTGTTTCCGGCCATCTTATGTAAAAATAATTCAAGACTATTGATTATGCGGGAAATGCTCTTTAATGGCGCTTTTCATTTTCATTTTTATCTCATCGGGCAATACTTCTTCCGAGGTTTTTTCGTCTATTTTTATCAACATTTTGCGAATGCTCAGTAACTGATTACGGTAGCGCTCGCAAAATTTACAACCCAGAGTATGAAACCGTATCTGAAGTCGTTCCCAGCATGAAAGATCGCGGTCCATTGACTCCGATATTTTTTTTGATATCACTTCGCAGGATGGAGTTGCTTTTGCGGTTAAATACATAATAATCATTTTTAACAGAGACATTTTTTCTTTCATTTTTTTCTTTCCCGCCCCGAAATTTCAAACCAATCCGCTTCCAAACAGCTTCTGAGCTGGGTCCGTGCCCGATGGAGCAAAACCCATAAATTAGACGGCGAAATGCCCAATTCCTTACATATCGCCTCCGAGGGTAGATCATCAATCTCTTTCATCGTAAAAACAGCGGCGGCCCGATCGGATAAAGAAGAAATACACTGGCGCAGAATTTTCATAAATTCTTTTTGGTGAATCGCCTTTTCGGGATGGCTTCCCCAGTCTGCCGGCGACCGATCTTCCAGCCAGCGTCCGTTAGAGTCAAAATTGCTTCCACCATCTTTCCCCGCGCTTACCTCTGATGCGTCGCGACGAGCCGATTTACGGTAATGGTCAATTAGTTTACGTTTTAATATGCTCACGAACCAGGTGCGCTCTGTGCTTTTTCCTTTAAACTTTTCATAGGCGCCAAGAGCGGAAACAAAGGTATCCTGCACCATATCTTGCGCCTGTTGTTTATTATTCAGCCGAAAATAGGCATAACGGTACAAGTATTCGCTATGCTCATCGACCCAACGTTCCGCATCAAGGGCTATTTGTTTTTGTGTTTTAATACGCTGTTCACCATGGTTTTCTTAAACTCTTTATCATCCCAAGTAATATAGAGAAATTCCCCATTGGGATAAAGTGAATTTTAAGCTTTTCATAAATCCGGCAAATTTCCCCAGCGAAAATTCTTTCGAATAAAAGCTAACTGTATTAAATGAATTACTCATGCCCGTAGGATTGTTTTATTACTATGACGTTTGCGAAGAATATGAAATTTTAAAACGCTTTCTTTTTGATGCGCTTCTGTTTAAAGATATCTTGCAAGCAATTTCTTGCGCTACAACGCTTCACAAATAAAGTAAGAGACGGATTCTGTGTTAGCAACCTATTTAATAAGGTATGGTTGTTTTTCAGGTCTAAGTACATCGCATCATAAAATAGAAACTTATTCCGAAAACGAACAACAGGTTTGTTGTATCCATTGATTCAGCTGGTTTTCGGGTCGTCGTTAGCCGAAATGAACCATTGGGAAAAGCCCCATTTCACTGTTGTGAACGGGGCTTTTTAGAGGTTTTCTTAAAAACTTTTTTAGATAAGATACTGACTAAAAAAACACCCGCCTTTATTCATTTGATCTTGATGGATAAAAAAAGGTACTATGCTTCCAGCGCTACCCGGCTTTTTGGTTTTACCTTTTGCGCGTTTCTGAATTCGCTTTCCAATGTATCCATCAGTGTTTGAACGGGAATAATTTTATCGACCTTAAAGGCATTGGAACCGGCAAAGGTAAAGCCCTTTAGCAGCTCCCCTTTTTGGGCATAGGCCAAGGCGTCGGCAATGCAATAGGGCGTTGTCCGGTAATCACATGTTTTTAAACACTTCCACGAACACTGAAACGGCTTTTGTTCCCCGGCCTTAACTTCTTCTATAAACGAATTGCGAATCGCCCGTCCCGGCAATCCCACCGGGCTCTCAATTATTTCAATATCCTCTTCTTTACACTGCACATAGGCCTGCTTAAACAGGTCCGAAGCATCGCACTCATCGGTGGCGACAAAACGGGTAGCCATTTGCACTCCACTGGCTCCCAATTCCAGAAATTTCAAAATATCGGCTCCGGTAAAAATACCTCCTGCGGCAATTACCGGAATTTTCTTTCCGAGACGTTTTTCGAAAGAGGCAATTACTTCAATTACATCCGGTACAATATTTTCCAGTTTAAAATCGGGATTATCAATCTGATCTTTTTTAAACCCGAGATGTCCCCCGGCCTTTGGCCCTTCCACCACAACCGCTTCCGGGATGCGGCCGAAACTTTTTTCCCAATACTGAAATACAATCTGCGCTGCTCGCCCCGAGGAAACGATGGGAGCAAAATGCGTTTTAATCTTTTTAATCTTATCGACGGTGTAGCCTTTGGGAAAACGCAACGGAAGACCAGCGCCGAGAAAAACAATATCCACTTCTTCTTCCACCGCTGTTTTAAGCAATTCGTTGTAATCCGACATGGCCACCATAATGTTTAGTCCCACAACGCCATTTGTTTTCTGTTTGGCGGTTCTGATTTCACGACGCAGGCGGACAATATTTGCTTCGCGGTATTTCATTTTCGATTCCTGTTCCAGCAGACCCAGCGCCACATAAGAAATCACACCGAGACCGCCGGCATTCGCTACAGCCGAAGCCAAACCGGAAAGCGAAATTCCCACACCCATTCCACCCTGAATTATGGGTTTCTCCAATACTAAATCACCAATTTTTAATTGCGGCATTTTATCCAGAACCATTATTCCCATCTCCATAAATTATACCTGTTTCGGGAAACCCGAATTCAAACCCATAAAAAAATAGAACCGAAACGGATCTTATGGATTTCGTCTATTTGATACGATATATTTAAAAGATAGTATTTTTTTTTATCATAAATTGTAAAAGAAGTGTAAAAAAACTAAATTCAGTCGACTTCGGCAAAACAGAAGGCGTTATCTTAAAGTTAGTTGAAATTTAGAAGAAAAGGTTCCTCCCCAAGAACCAAAAAATTGGTTAAATTCATTTAGCCAAAACAAAAATAGGAGGAACCGATGGCAGCAAAGATAAAGTCAAGTTCAATCAACCGCA
>JAJRSO010000043.1 GCA_024278755.1 Calditrichota bacterium
AAGGGAATCTGTCCGGATTGCCGAAGGCGCTTTGTATAATCTTGACAGATTCCCTGCTGGATGGTAGATTTAGTCCGTTCTGCCGAACAGTTTATACACATAAATGAACCCCAAAAGTCCGATTCACGCTGAACCAAGACATAACAAACCATATCCTTCTCATTTCATGATTCCTTTTCTATTTTAATGGAAACGGTGGATTTACTTTTGGGACAGCGAAATAAGAGCAATTTATAATTAGTAAAATTGTTGATGTCGACGAACTCATAGTCTTTTGCATCATAAGAGTAAAATTCCTTATGCAGCTCTTCATTTCGTTTGTGCGCTTTAGTGATGATGGCTTGTTCCAGATTCTTAATGGAAAGGGGATGTATGGTGGCGGTAGCCATTTATTACCTCGTTAATCTTCATTATGGATTTCATCAAAATTCTGTAATAGTGTACACATTTTTATTACAGCAGGTAACTGCTCAAAAGGGTGGTTTTGGGGGGTGCAGAGGAAGAGGAACCTACCCGAAAGGGTGGGGAATGGCTGATTGTATCTGTCATTCCCGAAATCTTTTGTCGGGAATCTACTCTATAAAACAAATGGATCCCCGATAGAACCATTCGGGGATGACAGGTTGGTAGATTTCAATGGATGGCAAACCGGTGGGCACTAAGGGATGACCAGTACAATGTGATTTGAGTTTTAGGATTTATAATTTATTTCCATCAGGTAAGATTTTCTTTCATAGCCTTGGCGATGGCCTCGCCTTTGGAATTGACTTCCAGCTTGCGGTAGATATTGCGGATATGAAATTTAACCGTGTTTAAATCAATAAACAGATTTTTGGCAATATGTTTATAACTGCTGCCGTCACAAAGATTTTTAAGGATTTCGGTTTCCCGTGTTGTCAGCGGACTTACGTGGGTTTCTTTGCGGAAGGAACCTACCACAAGCCGGGCAATGTCCATGCTCATGGGCGCTCCGCCGCCAACCGCTTCTTTGATGGCTTCGATCAGTTTTAAAGGAGGTGTATTTTTTTTAAGATAGCCGCAAGCCCCCGCACAAAGCGAATTAAATATATCATTTTCATTATCGCTGATGGTTAGCATTATAATCTCGGTTTCAGGTAATTTTTTCTTAATAATTTTAGTGCCTTCAATTCCGGTAATGCCCGGAAGATTAATATCCATTAAAATTACATCAGGTTTGTTGGTATTTATATTTTCCAGGGCTGATTCACAGGTTACATAAGTAGAAATGCACTCAAAATCCGGCGTACCGTTTAATAAAATTGCTAAACTTTCGCGTATGTCTTTATCGTCTTCAATAATGCTTATTTTAATCATACAGTTACACTCAACTCAATGCGAGTTCCTTTGTTTGGCTGGCTGTTTATTTGTAATGCGGCTTTGATTTTATCCGCTCGCTGGCGCATATTTTTTAATCCAATTCCGGTGCTGTTATTATCCGCAGAAAATCCAATGCCGTCATCAATCAAGGATAATAGGATTTGACGTTCTACAACAGAAATTTTAAAGATTACATTATGACATTGGGCGTATTTTAAAGCGTTATGCATTGCTTCTTTAATAATGCGAATCAAATTTCGACGCTGATCCATTTCTAATTTGATTTCTGAAGAATTTCGCAAATTTTGGACAACTTCAAATTGGATATCGGTATCTTCGAACAAATCATCGCCAAAAGATTTAATGCGGGAAACCAAATCCAGAAGGCTGTCCTTCTGCGGGTCCAATTGCCAGATAAAATCACGGGTTTCATCGTACAGACGGTCGGCGTTTTTACCTATTTTTAATAAATAAGCGGAAGCGGACTCCGACACATCTCCCAGATCGTTTTTTAAAATTTCACTGAACAACGAAATGCGTGTGATACGGGTACCCAGCTCATCGTGAAAATCGGCGGCTACCTGGCTGCGGATATCTTCTTCAGTTTTACGCCGCTGCTCTTCGTGATGTTTATGTTCAGCCAATGCTTTGGATTGAGAATATGCTATCAGGTAACGTGATAAAAATATTACCAGACCGATGAAAAGTAAAAGAAAAATCAAGTAGGCCCAACCGGTATGGTACCAGGGAGGCAGGATAAGAAAGGAATAAGATGATGCCTCACTTATTTGCCCATAGACATTCCGTGACTGAACCTTAAAGGCATAGCTTCGATGAGGCAGGTTGGTGTAATCTTTTTGTGTCTCCGTCGTCCAGTCTGACCAATGCCGGTCAAAGTTAACCAATTTATATCGATAGACTGTTTGTTCCGGAAGAATATAAAAGAGTGCGGAAAAAGAGAAGCGTAACATATTATCCGCGCTGTAGTTAAATTTAGGAATGTCTTTAATAAAATTTAATGATTGTATGGCAGGTAAAATTTTATCATTGTTCAAGACAGCTGAACGAATAAGCGTTTTAAAATGAGAATTGATGAACTCCTGTTTTTTTGAATCGTATTTAAAAATACCATTGCGATGACCAAACCAGACGGACCGGCCATCATCCGGATAAATGCATTGAATCTCTTCTTCGGGAATGCCCAGGAACAGGGTGTCGATCAAATGGTAATTTCCGGCTGCCGTTAACTGATTCAATACAATCCTTTGGCCGATATGGCTCCAGACATTGCCTGTACGATCCGTTTGAGCCAACATATAAGTTTCATCACCTTGTTTTCTTTGATTGAGTTCTTTAAAGGCAGGATTTAACGAGAACCGATTTTTATATGTGTCGTACGAATAAATTCCTTTTAGTGTACTGAATTGGATTCCATTTCCGTTCTCAAAAATAAGAGTGGACATATTTGAGGGCAGGCCATTCTGCGTATTAAAGGTATTTACAACGGGAGCAATGTCCTCTTGAAAATAACGCTTAATAAAATCCGCGCGTTGTACACCATGGTAAGAACTGGCCACCCACAAGTTACCTAAGCTGTCCTCGGCAAGTGTGCGGGCTTCAATATCAATGCCGGGAATTTTTCCTTCATTTATTAATTGGCCATTATCTGCTATATAAAAGGAAGCCACTCCGGAAGCCAATCCAATATAAACACGATTGGAATCCCATTTGGAGCGGTAAAATATCCAGGGATCATATTTAAATAATAATCGGGCTTTACCTTTGTGCAATTTATAAATACCCGAATTTGCACAAATAAAAAGCATATTCTGGGCAATAACCATATTCCAGCCCGAAGTGTTAATTCCCGGAATCTGTTTAAAATGGATTTTCCCGGGAGTGGATTTGCTCGATCCAGAGACAAAAAGACCGTAATTGCTTGTAACGTATATTTTACCTTGGTAACGAATCAGGTCGTGTACGCTGCCTTTCAATCCATTCCGTCCGTCGAAAAGAGAAAAGGGTGAAGCATAGTCTACATAAGTGATTCCCTTATTTAGCGATAGCCATAGCCCCTTGTTGGAATCTTCTAATACAGACCAGACCGTATTATTTGCCAAACCGGATGTCTCATCAATTTTTTGTAAAAGCATTCCTTCCGGCGATATAATAAAAAGACCGCTATATTTAGAGGCAATGGCCAGATTACCATCGGAAAGCCAGAGTGCCTGGTATAAGCCGCTGTTGCACAATAGCGAATCAAAACTTGTTTTGAACGGTTTAATGTGGCCGTTTTGCAAATAGATAAAAATTCCCCGGTTTCGTGTCACTATTAGCCAACTCGATTCTGAAAATGGCAAAACAGCGGCTAATAAATCATTTTTAAAAAAAGTACCATTTAAAATAGGTTTCAGGCTGTCCCCGCTTGTTTCCATTTACCTGGTGTACAAAAAGATGGTTGCCTCGTCCTTTAAAGAGATTATGAAAGCGCGTTTTAGCTTTTATTGGTCTAATGATTTGCAGTGAATCGCCTAAAGATTTTTTTGAGAAACGAAATAGATGATGACGCTCTAAAAAGTAAACAAATTCATCTGTGATACCAATTTTCCAAATATCACCAAATTTATTATCCATACAATCTATTTGAGGTAGCAGGCTTTTATAGATATTTTGACCATTCTCATCAGATTCCAGATAGCCAAATTCATTTTGCATTCCTACAAATAGTTTACCGGAAGGAGCTAACTGAACGTCCCGTACAATACTGCCATTTCCAACGGGGATGGAAGCCCAGCGGGCTCCGTCATATTGAAGAATGACCCCTCCTGAATTCGCAAAATAAATGAGTCCGTTTGAATCCTGAACGGCTGCCCAGTTTTGACCGTTTGCATTATATTCTTTTGGGGAAATATTTGTAATAAAAGGAATTCCTGCCTCATTTACACCAGAATTTATTTCTTTGCCATAGGTAAACGAATGACAAAACAATCGGCAAATCAGGAAACCGTAATAAATAGTCTTTGTTTTAAAAATAAAATTCATAGGACCGCAAAGATAGATTGATTTAGATAGAAACTAAGAAGAATGATTATTTAATACAAGAAGCCTTTAAATGACTGCTTTCATTTAAATCCCATCCAGATGGGTTTTATTCCCCGACCCTTGGGTCGTTATAAAGATTTAAGTCATTTTAGATACTCCGTCGTAGCGATAGATCGGTATTTTTCCCGAAAGTCGGGGCGGTGGGATTGTTCATTGGCTTTTGGTATGAGCGAATTTACCGGTTAATCCCAATTTTTCAATCGGAAGTGTTGCATCTATTAATTGAATCCACGAACAAATTATTTCTGAGTTAAGGACATAATCAGAATTTTTATTTTAGGAACCGTGATTATTCCGGGAATACTTTTTGGATTTTCTTTTTTGATCACATATCTTTTACTTTCCTACTTATAAATTGCCATCTTTAAATTTTTACAGGAACCTTTTATAAAGGGGCGTCATGTTACAATTATTTGTTAAAGCAGCACATTCGGTGTATTTCATCCTGTTACCGTCATTTCTGTTTTCGGGAAGCTACTATGTTGCCACGAACGGCAATAACGGCAGCCCCGGAACGGAAGCACAGCCCTGGCTCACCATTCAATATGCCGTGGATCAGGTAAATGCAGGCGATACGGTATTCGTAAAAACCGGTATTTATAACGAACTGGTTACCTTTAACCGCTCCGGCAGCGCGGGCAATTACATTGTATTACAGAATGCGCCGGGAGAGACGCCGGTTATCGATGGCGGCGGACTGGATGCGGCTGAGCAACCGGGGCTCATTAAAATTTTTGACCGGAACTATATTGTTGTTAAAGGATTTGAACTACGAAATTTAAGCAGCATGCATTGGGCCGCCGGCGTCTGGTGCAGCGGAAGCGCGCATCATATCGAAATCCGCAACAACCGCATCCATAACATTTCAGACCCCAATCCCAACGGCGGCTGTCATGGCGTCGCTTTTTACGGGAAAAATTCAACTTCTGCCATGCACGATATTATCTTAGACGGAAATGAAATCTACGATCTTCAGCTCAAATGGAGCGAAGCCTGCGCCTTTAACGGCAACGTCCGGGATTTTACGGTAAGCAACAATAGCATTCATGATGTGGATAATATAGCCTATGTCTTTATCGGTTTCGAAGGAGAGTGTGAAGGCTGTCCTAACGGTGAAAATATCGATCGCGCCCGTAACGGTCAGGTGTACGATAACGTGGCTTATAATGTGGATTCTAAAGATAATCCGCCTTACAATGGCGAACGCTCGGCCGATGGGTTTTATGTGGACGGCGGAATGAATATTGTTTTTGAACGCAACCGGGCATACCGCTGTAATATCGGTTTTGAAGTGACCAGCGAACACGGCGGGAAGAATGCCGAAAATGTAAAAGTACGCGGTAATTTTATTTACGATAATCACGTGGCCGGTTTATCTACGGGCGGATATGACAATACGGTAGGCGCCACCGATAACTGTTATTTTGTGAACAATAGTTTTTATAAAAATCATAGTTCCACCCGGCCGCAAGACGACTGGGGCGCGGAAATTCTTATAAATTATCACGCCCACAATAATGTGTATGAAAATAACTCTATTTATGCGGCCGATAACTATCCCCGTTTCTTAACGGTGGGGACGGATAACTCGGGCAATAATTTCGATTACAATTTGTATTTTGGCAGCACAGAAGGGGACGCGCCGGGCGGCCACGCCATTTTTGCCGATCCGCTCTATACCGATCCGGCTAATGGGAACCTGCATATTCTAAATACTTCTCCCGTGATAAATAAAGGTTTTAATTTTCCCGATTCTATTATGGGAAGCAACGATTTCGATAACAAAGCGCGTATTGTGAATGATACGGTGGAAATCGGGGCGGATGAAATGGATGCCGCCAGTACGGTCATCAGCGCGCCGGAAGATGTTAAGAAATCGTACCGCTTATCGCAAAACTACCCCAACCCCTTTAATCCGGTTACTGTAATTCACTATCGTCTCGCGGTCCGTGGTCAGGTTGAGCTATCTGTTTTTAATCTGTTGGGCGAAAAAATCCGGACGCTGGTCAGCCGGAAGCAGAAAGCCGGAACCTATTCCGCCGTCTTTAATGCAACAAATCTGGTAAGCGGCGTTTATTTGTACCGGCTAAAGGTCGGTTCTTTTGTTTCCGTTAAAAAAATGCTGCTGGTAAAATAAATTTTCTTTTAAAATGAATCGAACGAAAACGATAAACACACGGGCGCTTATTCTGGCGGCGGGTAAGGGAGCACGGATGAAATCTTCCCGCAGTAAGGCGCTGCATACCATTCTCGGTAAAACCCTTATTGAATATGTGGTGGAAGCATTGGAACAAGTTGCCGTCGAAAGAATTGGCGTGGTGGTTAGCGCACAGAATATGCGGCCGGTACAAGCGGTACTTAAAAATCGGGTGGATTATATTGTGCAGCGGGAGCAACTGGGAACCGGTCACGCCGTTCTGTCTGCTTCGGACTGGCTGCATACCTTCGAAGGCAGCCTGCTGGTTCTGGTTGGAGATGCGCCGTTTATCTCTCCCGGGATACTCGGCCAGCTTATAAAAGCACAGCAACAGGATAGCAATGCAGCCGGTTTCCTCACGGTGAAGATGAACCCGCCGCCGCCCTGGGGACGCGTTGTCCGGGATTCGGATGGACAGGCGCTGCGTATTGTGGAAGAAAAGGATGCTTCTGACAAAGAGCGAAACATTACAGAAGTCAGTTCGTCCCACTACTGTTTTTACTGGGACTGCCTATACAGAGCCCTGCATTTTGTAACGGCCGCTAATGCGCAAAAAGAATACTATCTGCCGGACGTGATTGAAATTATGGTAAACAATGGCGAGACCGTTACCACCGTTCCATGCGAAGACGAATTGTTGGCCTTTGGAATTAATACGCCTTCCGATTTGCGTTTTGCCGAAGCCGAAATGAAAAAGCGAATTGTAAATGGTTAAAACATCCGCGCCGGGACGTATCTGTCTGTTTGGCGAACATCAGGATTATCTGCATCTGCCGGTGATTACCGCAGCCATTAACCTGCGCATAACCGTTAGCGGTACGCCGCGCAACGACCGTCTGTTTACGATTGATCTGCCGGATATCAGCAAAAGCGAACGGTTCCAGATTCCGCCGGATGGCAAAGAACTGAGCTATGTAAAAAAACGGGATTATTTTCGCAGCGTGTTTAATGTGCTCCGGCGTTTCGGAGCGGGTTTTGACAAGGGTTGGGATTGCCGGGTGGAGAGCGCTATCCCCATTAATTCGGGTACGTCGTCATCTTCCGCGCTGTGCGTGGCCTGGGCGCGTTTTTTAACGAAAGTAAGCGCGCGGCAAAAGCCGGAATTTCCCGACCCGGCATTCATCGGACGCATCGCTTATCTTTCGGAAGTGCGGGAATTCGGTGAACCGGGCGGCATGATGGACCAGAATGCCAGCGCCCTTGGAGGCGTTTTATATCAGGCGTTCGAGCAACCGCTTCGTCTAAAAAAAATACCCGTTCATTTAGGCACCTTTGTTTTGGGCGATTCCCGTCAGCCCAAAGATACGATGGCAATCTTAACCCGGGTTAAATTTGAGGTTCTGGAGGCGCTTAAAAAAATAAAAACACGGGATGCGCAGTTTAAACTGGAATCGGCCTCTCCCGGAGAAATTAATGCCTACAAGGCCTTCCTTTCCGGCTCTCAACTACAGGTTCTGCAGGGAGCGCTTTTAAATCGCGATATTACGCAGCAAGCCTTAAAAATGTTTAAGACCAAACCGTTTAATGCCTCCCTGTTTAGTAATCTGTTAAATGCGCATCATTCCATTTTAAGCGGAAATTTAAATATAAGCACGCCAACGATCGATCGTATGCTGCGCGCGGCAATGGACGCCGGCGCTCGCGGCGGTAAAATAAACGGTTCCGGCGGCGGAGGCTGTATGTTTGTGTATGCCCCGGCGCATCCGCATAAAATTGCCGAGGCCATTGAGCGGGAAGGCGGCAGGGCTTATATTTTAAAAGTGGATGAGGGAGTGCGCTAAATGGCGCCTTAAATTCTAAAGTACAAATAACAAATATCAAAAAAATAATAAATTAAATCTCAAGCCAAAAGCACCTTGTAGATACATGTTTAAATTTTAGGATTTGGTATTTATATGTTATTTGGCACTTGCATTTTAGTGTTTCCTAAAGTTTACTTTAGAAATTGGGTTGTAAATTAATTTTATTGGAGCATATTGAGAGATGCCTTTTAAAGCAGTTATTTTTGATTTGGACGGAACCTTACTGAATACCCTGGAAGATTTAGCGAATTCTTTTAATTACGCTTTGGCGTTTCATCATTTTTCGCAGCATCCGGTTTCGGCCTATCGTTATTTTATCGGCGACGGGGCGCATACTGCCGTGGAACGCGCGCTGCCGCCTGAAGCGCGGGACGAAGAAACCGTGCGTCTGGTTTTAAAGGCCTTTACGGACCACTACGCGCAAAATTATAAAAACAAAACTTTGCCCTATGACGGCATCCCCGTTTTGCTGGAAACATTAAAAAGTAATAATATTAAAATGGCCGTCCTTTCCAATAAACCCCACGATTTTACCGTGCAGTGCGTACAGGATTATTTCGATGGCTATTTTATTCGCGTGCAGGGCGTCGAATCCCGCTTCGATAAAAAACCGGCGCCGCAGTCAACGCTCCATATTTTGGAACAGTTTAGATTACCGGCGGAACAGGCGCTGTTTGTGGGTGATACGAAAACCGATATTCAAACCGCTAAAAACGCAGGATTAAAATCGGCCGGCGCGGTATGGGGATTTAGAGGCCGTGAAGAATTAGAACAGGCCGGCGCGGATTTCATTATCGAAAAACCTCATTAATTATCTGTTATTATAGGATAACTTGTAGCGTTTCTTCTTAATAGTGGTACCTTGCCTGAAGGAAATCAATTCTTTCTTTTTGCACAAGATAAACAATTCTGTGCTCCTGGGTAAGCCGTCTTGACCAGGTTCCCGGAGCTAAATATCGTAAAGGCTCGGGTTTTCCAATGCCCTGAAAAGGATTGCGCAATATTTCTTCAATTATTTTAAATGTGCGTAAAGCGGTTTTTCGGTCTGTTTTTATCCAATATTCCAAATCTTCACGAAATTCGGGATGGAAGACAGCATCTTGCTTTTTAATTTCAGTCTCTTGTCGCTTACTCAAATCCAAGTTCTTTTCGGAATCCTTCTAAGGTTGTTACCGGCTCGCTTTCTGAAAGAGCCCGATTCAGAGAAGTTAATAAGCGCTGGGCATTTTTAGGAGAGCGCAATAAATGAGCTGTTTCCATTAAACTGGATAATTCAGATGAAGCAATAAGCGCAACATCCTCTTTGTTACGGCGATTTATCAGAACAATCTCTTTATCTTCTGATGCCGCGGATAAGAGACTCGCTAAATTTGCGCGGGCTTGTGAATAGGTCGTATGAATTGCCATTACTGCACCTTTCTATTGTACAAGAATAAGGTACAACTCTTAAGGTATAATATCAAGTGTTTTAAATATCCGGGTAACCTGAAATTTTCTGGTTATACCCAGCGCCCGGCAATTTCCGCTCCGCAGGTTGGGCATTTGCCCTTCTTTAATAAATTTGAAAAAACGCTGTGCCAGTCCCGCTCAATCAATGCCGTTTTGCAGGCGGGGCAAAAGGTGGTCTGGCCTGCCGGATCGTGCACATTGCCCACATAGCAGTATTTTATTCCGGCGCGAAGTGCAATTTCACGGGCGCGGGTTAGCGTTTGCGGCGGGGTGCGCCGATGGTTCTGCATTAAAAAAGAGGGGTGAAAGGCGGTGAAATGTAGCGGAACCGAATCCCCGAGGTTTTCTAAAATCCAGCCGCACATCTGTTTGATTTCTTCGTCCGAATCATTTTCATTGGGAATAAGCAGGGTGGTCAGTTCCAGCCAGACGCCCGTTTCCCGCTTCAGCCAAAGCAATGTATCCAGCACCGGCTGCAAATGCGCGCCGGTTAGTTTATAATAAAACTGCTCGCTAAATGCTTTTAGATCGACGTTTGCCGCATCAATATTCCGAAATACTTCGTTGCGGGCTTCGGAGGTGATATACCCGTTGGTGACCATCACGCTGCGGATATTTTCCTGCCGGGCCAAACGCGAAATATCCATTACATATTCACCAAAAATGATGGGATCGTTGTACGTGTAGGCAATGGAGGGAAGTTTGTTATTAAGAGCCAGTTTAACAACCTGTTCGGGCGTGGCGTGCAGCGCCTGAGTATCATCTAACTGCGCTTTGCTCATGGACCAGTTTTGGCAGAATTTACAGCCCAGGTTACAGCCGGCGGTGCCGAAACTTAAAATATCCGTTCCCGGCAAAAAATGGCTGAGCGGTTTTTTTTCGATAGGGTCAACGGCAAATCCGGTGGGGCGGCCGTATCCCAGTGCATATAAAGTGCCTGAACTATTTTTACGGATATAACAGAATCCGGCCTGCCCGTCTCCTATTTTACAATAGCGCGGACAGAGCGTGCAGAGTATTTTGCCGTCGCTTTGCTTTTGCTGCCATTTGGCTGTGTATCGCATAACAAAATATTGTAAAATAAATCCATAAAAGCAAGATAATAGAAACAGAAGGTTAGGACTAATTGACATACAAAACTGGTCATCCTTAAAGAAAAAGACTCAATAGTTCAAAAAAGATGCCGAAACCTACAAAAGGGAAAGTAACGAATTTTGTATGAAAAAGGATTTGATGAATGCCGGTACAAAAGAGTTCTCAGGAATCTGTACAGGAATATAAGGAACTGCTGGAAAATTTGCGTTCCCGCCTAAATGTGCTGAATACGTCCATTTTCCTTCTTGAAGAGAATATCCCGAATTCAACATTTAGGACAAATAAATATATTAAGCAGATTAACCGTGAAATTAAGCGTATCCGTGAGATGATTCTCGAATATCCGGATACGGAGTTAAATAAAGAATAACACGCTTTTTAAGAAAGTGAAATCCGGATATGCAGGGAAATCAGGGTTTAAATATACTATTAATTGAAGACGAGCTGGAAGTGCGCGAAAGCTATGTGGATATGTTTGCCTTTCTGAACCTCGAAGTCGATACGGCGGAAAATGGCAAACAAGGGCTGGAAAAACTGGATGTTAAGCATTACGATATTATCGTAACCGATTTGAATATGCCGGAGATTGACGGCCTGGAAACCATGCGCCGCGTAAAGAAAAAAGATCCGGATATCGAAGTCATTGTCATCACCGGTTTTGCCACTATCGAAAATGCGGTTGGCGCGATGAAGCAGGGAGCGTTTGATTACATTACAAAGCCGGTGTCATTAGAGCACGTAAAAATTGTAATGAACAAATGCATCCAGAAGATAATGGCCCGCAAAGAAAACCAGACCCTGCGCGATACCAACAGCCAGTTACGGGAACTGAATGAGCTAAAAGATAAATTTATTACCATCACTAACCACGAACTGCGCACCCCCCTGGCCGTTTTGCGCGGCTATTTTGATTTAATTGAAATGGAACTGGAAAATTCCGGAAATGACGAATTAACCGAGTATGCGAGCATTATCAACCATACGATTACCGAAATGATGGATATGATTGAAAGTATGCACGATCTCTCCAGCTTTAAAAAATATGTCAGCAAACTCGATCGGGCCATTGTGGATATTAACGATATTGTAACCGAAGTAACCAAAGAAGTACGGGTGCTGTTTGAGAACCGTGATATTCAGTTTGATATTCATACGGACGAAAATACGCTTTCCGCTTTTGTGGATAAAAAAATGATTTTTAAAGCCGTGCGGGAGCTGATACAGAATGCCTTAAAGTATACGGATAAAGGGGGGGCGGTGACCATTACGGCGCAATCCATTCCTGCTCGCAATCAGATTTATATTTCCGTAAAGGATACCGGTATCGGTATCCCGCTGGATAAGCAGGAGATGATTTTCGAACCCTTTTATGAAGTGCAGGATGTGTTGCACCATTCAACTTCAAAAACAGATTTTATGGGCGGCGGCATCGGCGTTGGGCTTTCGCTGACCAAAGAAATTATTGAATCGAACGGCGGCGAACTCGTGGTGGAAAGTCAGCCGCAACATGGCAGTACCTTCACTATCATCCTTCCCACAGTAGCGAGTTAAGATTGATAAGTCAATACAGTCCCAAAGAACACTCAGAGAACTGCAAAAATTTTAAAACCGGGTGAGCGCCTTAAACGCATTATACCGGTTATCCAGTTCTTCGGAGGTGAGCGCTTTAAGCTTATTAAAACTAAAATCTTCCACATTAAATGAAGCAATCGCACTACCGTAAACCAACGCCTTTTTTAAGGTTGCCAGACGCAAATTACCGGTTTTTGCAATATAGCCTAAAAAACCGCCTGCAAAACTATCGCCTGCGCCGGTGGGGTCGATAACTTTATCCAACGGATATGCGGGAACAAAAAAGAACGCTCCCTTATGGTACAGTACGGCGCCGTGTTCCCCTTTTTTTACAATCAATGTTTTAGGCTTTCCAATGGAGCTGACCTTTTTAATGGCCGTAATCAGGTTTTGCTCATCGCTCAATTCACGGGCTTCTTCATCGTTTAAAATTAAAATATCACAGTGTTTAACCACCTCGTCCAACATGGCCCGTTTACCGCTAATCCAGAAATTCATCGTATCCAGCACCACCAGTTTCGGTTTTTTAATCTGCTCCAAAACCTGCAATTGCAGGGTGGGATCGATATTAGCCAAAAATACATAATCTGCATCACGGTACTGGGCCGGAATTTTCGGCTGAAAATTTTCGAAGACGTTCAGATAGGTGAAAAGGGTATCCCGCTTATTTAAATCTTTGTGGTAACGTCCGCCCCAGCGAAAGGTGCTGCCGCTTTCCACATAAAGGCCGTCGAGATTCACGCCTCTCTTTTTCAGAAAAGAAATTTTTGATGCGTCGAAATCGGAGCCAACCACGCCAACTACATTTACCGGACAGAATAAACTAGCTGCCGCGCTAAAATACAGTGCGGAACCGCCCAGAGAGTCGTCCGCGTTTCCGTAAGGTGTTTCAACCGTATCATAAGCAATGGATCCAACAACTAAAACGCTCATTTCTTTCTCCATGTTAAACTTATTACATCTGTTCCGGCGCCGATATCCCCAGTAAATTCAGGCCGTTTGCAATTACAATTTTTGTGGCTTCGATTAACGATAGACGCGCCTTGCTCTGTTCCGCGTCGTCCGAAACAACCCGGCACACGGTATAAAAGCGATGAAACAACGAAGCCAGCTCAAACAGATAGTTGACCAGGCGATGTGGCTCGTAGTGAATAGCGCTTGCTTTTACAACGCCGGGGAAAGCAAGCAGGTGTTTGATTAAGTTCAGCTCTTCCGTTTCTGTAAGCAACTGGAAATTTGCCTTTTGATCCGGATGGAGCTGTTTTGACGCGCCGAGACTGATGATACTGCAAATCCGGGCGTGTGCATATTGAATATAAAAAACCGGATTCTCATCCGACTGCGTGCGTGCCAGTTCCAAATCAAAATTCAAATGGGCATTCATATTCCGCATCAAAAAGAAATAACGGGTAACATCTTCGCCCACATCGTCCATCAGTTCGTCCAACGTTATAAAATTTGCCTTACGGGTGGACATTTTCACTTTTTCGCCGCTTTCCGTAAGCGTTACAAATTGATGGATGAGCACTTTTATCTTTTCGACGTCATAACCCAAAGCTTTAACGGCCGCCAGCACATCGGGGTAGGCGGCAATATGATCGGCGCCAAAAACATCAATTATCAAATCGTAACCGCGTTTTATTTTTTCGATATGATAGGCGGTGTCCGGAAGCCGGTACGTGGGTTCGCCGCTGCTTTTAACAAAGACGCGATCCTGTTCCATCCCCAGTTTACTGCTTAAAAACCAGGTGGCGTTATCACGGCAGGCAATGAGTCCCTTTTTATTCAATTCGCGCACGACGGCGTCTATTTTGCCTTCTTCGTACAGTGTTTTTTCATTATAAAACAGATCAAATTCAAAACCGAGTCGTTTGATAGTCTGTTTGATGTCGGCGAAAATAACGGCTTCGGCGGTATCTTTAAAAACAGTACTTTCCGGGTCGTCTTTTAAAGAACGGCCGTGTGTGTCGACTATGGTTCGGGCAATCGCGCGGATATAGTTGCCCTGATAATGATCTTCGGGAAAGGTGACCGTCTCACCCAGCTCTTCGAGATAACGCAGACGAACGGATTCACCGAGCACACGCATCTGCCGACCGGCATTGTTAAAATAGTATTCTCGGGTTATGTCGTAGCCAACGGCATCGAGCAGACGCGCAATGGTATCGCCAAACACTGCCCCGCGACCGTGTCCGATGGTCAGGGGGCCGGTGGGGTTGGCGCTTACAAATTCAATTTGAGCCTTTTTCCCGTTGCCCAAATCAGAACGGCCGTAATGTTTTTGCTGTTCGAGAATCTGTTTAAGCTGTTCGTATAAACTGCCGCGGGCAGCAAAAAAATTAAGAAAGCCGGGACCGGCGATTTCAATTTTTGAGATGTATTTTTCATCCAACCGGATAAAATCTCTGATTTCGGCGGCGATGTCGGCCGGTTTCTTTTTTAGATGCCGGGCGGCCTGCAATGCCAGGTTAGAGGCATAATCACCGTGTTTTTCATCCTTTGGCTTTTGCAGGATAATGTCGATATCTGAGATGTTTTTTGATTTAAGGAAGCGTTCTAACTGAGTGCCGATATATTCTTTTGCTGTCATTCGTCTTCGTCCGAAATAAATTCCATTTCCGCGTCTGCCCAGAGTTGTTCAACGGCATAAAACTCGCGCGATTCGTGATCGAATATGTGTACGATTACGTCGCTGTAATCCATCAGTACCCATTTCAGATTCTGGTAGCCTTCTTTACTAACCGGGTATACCTGTTTAGCGCGTAACTGTTCATCAATATGATCGGTAATAGCTTTAATCTGAACCCCGGATTCTCCGGTGATAATTACAAAATAGTCGGCAAACGCGGAAATATTGGAAATATCCATTTTTACAATTTGCCGTCCTTTTTTTTCCTGTGCGGCTTCTATGATATGCTGAACAGTTTCCTGTGCTGTCAAATACTCCTCCGATTAATCTTTTTTAAAGACGGGCAGTGTTTTAAAATCCTGTCCGATTACAATGGTGATATCGGCAATGGGCGAGGGGTTTTCGAAGGATTCGACCATGGTTGTTTTAATGCCGATGAACCGGGCCAGGGTTTTTGCCTTAATTAAATTTTCCGCTGTTTTTAACTGGTCAATGATTTTGGTTTGTTTTACATCAAATTTGGTTTTACCCTTTTCAATATAATTACCGCTGTTTACGATATCATAGTTTTCTTTGATCAGGCGGCTGCCTAAAATTTTGGCAATACCCTGTTCACCGCAGCCGTTTAACACTTCCACCTGTATTCTCTTTTTTAAAGGAGAAAGCTGTGGTTTGCTTTCGGCCGCTGGTTCGGGCTTTGTTTCTGCGGGCAACGGCCTACTAACGGTCGATACCGTTTCCGGTGTCCGGCCGGGCGGAAAGGTGAGGTGTGGGAGCAGATAGCGGTACCCGGCATAGACCGCTCCGACAATAATAAGTAGATAGATAAGTCTTTTAAAAAACTTTCCTGCACTTCCCGGACGCCTTGATGTACGAATGGTATGCTGGGTAGCGGCCGGTTGTTTTTTACGAACCGTTTGTGTATGTAGCCGTCTGCGGTGTCTCAATTTTTCTTTCGGCTCCTCTAATCAAAACATAAAAAAGCCGGACTTCTGTTTCGTCTGGAAAGAGTCCGGCAATATTTTGGTAAAAATGTATCGTATTGTTTATTGAAAAGGCTGATAATAATCACTTAATCCCGGTCTGTACAATCCGCCCGGATTTGACTGCACCTGAAGAAACAAACTCGAATGATCATTTATTTTATAGTGCAGCTGCGCTCCGCCGAATAATCTTGGTTTGTTCAGATAAAAATTTTCACCCAGCGTATTGTAGGGCGATGACATAATACCGAGATTCGTACGTAAAAACAGATTCTCCGAAAGCTGAAAATCAATCGTGTTCATATAAGTGCTAAGCGCCATTCCGTTTCGCCCTGCCATTCCATACGACATCGACATCGAATGGTGCATACTGATTTTGGAAGGGTCCAGAAAACTAAAGAGAAAATCAGAGCCGGGTGCGGTCAGAACACCGGAGATATTCGGATTTCCCATGTCTCGTTTAAACTGTGCAAAACTATTATTCGGAAGCGCTGCCAGGAACACGAACAGCAAAGCAATGACAGCTGTTTTTTTCACTATTTCACCTCTCTTTTTTGGCTAACTTATTAAACCTTTTGCGGCAAATCAAATCTTTTAAAACCAAATATTCATAAAAGCTTAACGCCGTGCAGATAAAATAGTTTCCGCTTCTTTAAGTTGTGCGATGGTATTGATGCCGCGAGTCTCATCAAAACTGTCGGTTTTAACGGCGAAGACTTTTTTATTCTCCGAAATAAAAATGGAGATGACGTCCGGCAGATAATATTCGCCCTGCACGTTGTCGTTCTTTACCATTTTCAAAGCGCGAAAGAGATCGGCGGCTTTAAAAATATAAATACCGGCATTAATCTCCTTAACGGCTCGTTCCCGTTCATTGGCGTCTTTATGTTCTACAATTTTATAAACCGAACCGTCGGCATCCCGCATAACCCGGCCGTATCCACTGGGATCGTCCAGGTCGGATGTCAAAAGCGTTGCGGAAGCATTGTTTTGGTTGTGCATTTCAATGAGCGCACGCATTGTCTGTACGGTGAGCAGGGGAACGTCGCCGGAGAGAACCAGGATGTCTCCGGCAAAATCAGAAAGCATCTCTTCCGTCATCTGAACCGCGTGTCCGGTGCCCAGCTGCGGTTCCTGTATGGCAAATTCAACCGCTATACCGGCGCAGGCGTTTTTAACCATTTCCCGCTCGTGGCCGATAATAAGGATTGTTTTCTCAGCGTTTAATGCTTTGGCCAGGTCGATAACATAATGAACCATTGGACGATTGTTTATTTTATGTAAAACCTTGGGTAGATCGGATTTCATTCGGGTGCCTTTTCCGGCGGCGAGTATAACGGCTGCTAATGAATGCACAGGTTATCCTTTCGTGTTTTTTCGTTTCCGGTTATTTCAAAATAATATTATCAATGAGGCGGGTTTTACCAAAATAGGCGGCCAACAGAAATAATATTTTTTTTGTATCCGTCTGAACCGGAGCAAGCGTCTCCGCATCCCGGTACTCGATGTAGTCAATTTTTGCAGAAGAATTGTGTAGGATGTGGCGTTGCATTTTGTTCTTAAGCGTCTCAAAATCCCGTTTTCCGCTTTCAAATTCCCGGCGGGCCATTTGCAGACTCTGGTACAAAACGGCTGCTTCCGTGCGGTGCTGCCCGGATAAATATTTATTGCGCGAACTCATGGCCAGGCCGTCTGTTTCGCGGACAATGGAAGCGATGATAATGTGTACTCCAAAATTAAGGTCTTCATTCATTCTGTTGATGATTAATGCCTGCTGTGCGTCTTTTTGCCCGAATACGGCGCTGTCCGGCTGTACAATATTAAACAGTTTGGCCACAATGGTCGTAACACCCCTAAAATGGGTAGGACGCGATTTTCCGCATAAAATTCCGGACAGGTCTTCGGTAACAACGTATGTTTTATGCCCTGCAGGATACATCTCTTCGTTGGACGGGTAAAACACCACATCCACGCCTTCGGCCCGGCACAGGGCTTCATCCCGTTCAATATCCCGCGGATATTTATCCAGATCTTCGCCGGGAGCAAACTGGGTGGGATTTACGTAAATACTAACGACGGTTTGCTGCGCATGACTCTTCGCTTTGCGGATTAAGCTCAGATGACCTTCATGTAAAAATCCCATAGTTGGTACCAGGGCAACCGTACCGCGGTTAGCCCTGCGCCAGCGGCGCATTTCGGAAATGGTTTTAATAACTTTCATCGTCATTGGGGAAGTTTGTATTTTTTACATCGTCAATGTATCGGGTAACCGCTTCTAACATCTCTTTACCAAGCTCGGCATATCGGCGCACAAATTTAGGTTTAAATTTTTCATACAGGCCCAACATATCGTGGGTTACCAAAACCTGGCCGCTGCACGCGTTGCCCGCGCCGATTCCGATGGTGGGGATTTTAAGCCGGTCGGTGATTTCCCGGGCTAAATCGGCTGGTATTTTTTCCAGTACGATGGAAAAGACGCCGGCTTTCTGTAAAATCAGGGCGTCTTCTATTAACTGCTTTGCCCGCGCTTTCTCTTTACCCTGAACGCCATAGCCGCCGAAGGAGTGAATAGATTGCGGAGTGAGGCCGATATGGCCCATAACCGGAATGCCGAAGCAGGTTATCCGTTTAATAATTTCGGCTACTTCCCGGCCGCCTTCCAGCTTAACCGCTTCCACACCCGCTTCCTGTAAAAAACGTCCGGCATTTTTTACAGCGGTATCGATTCCGGTTTGATAAGATAAAAAAGGCATATCCGCCACCAGCAAAGCGCGGTTTACGCCACGGCGTACCGATTTTGTATAAAAGATCATTTCTTCCATGGTAACGGAAAGAGTGTTTTCATAACCGCCCATCACCATTCCGGCGGAATCGCCAACCAGAATAATGTCGATGCCGCTGTTATCCAGAATCTCGGCCATCAGGGCGTCGTATGCGGTGAGCATAGCGATGGGCTCACCCAGCTGTTTCATTTTGATGATAGCGGGAACGGTAACACGTTTTAGTCTTTTTTCTACAGACATGAAGGCGCCTTCTCAATTATTTTATGCGAACTTAATTTGATCGCTTCTTTGTTGTCTGCGCGAGGAGCGTTAACGACGCGGTGACCTTTTGAAAGGTTAACACGCCTCCGTTTGGTAACGACAATGAAAAATATTTTATCTACTTACATTTACATGCGCTCAGATTAGGCATTTGTAAATCTTCAATCCATCCTGTTTTTATAATTGATAATTGAAGGGTAACGATTTCAAATTTATGAAATGGTTTACACCGTACAACGCTTAAACGATTCGATAATGCCGCCGCCCAGCACCCGGTCGCCGTCGTAAAATACGGCCGACTGTCCAAGAGTCACCGCTTTTTGCGGTTCATCAAACACAACGCGCACATGCTGTTTGTCCTGCTTGTAAATAAGCGCCGGTTTTCCCTGATCTTTGTAGCGTATTTTAACCAGGGCGCGCGTTCCTTTTCCGGCGTTGGCAATGCTGATCATGTTCACGTTTTTTGCAATTAATTCCGAAGAATATAATTCTTTTTCTTCACCAATGACAACCCGATTTTTTTCGGCGTCGGTATCTACTACATACATGGGTTTTCCGAATCCAGTGCCGATTCCGCGCCGCTGTCCGATGGTAAAAAAGGGGTAGCCTTTATGGCCTCCCACCACACGGCCGTCGGTCATCACTAACTCACCGTGAGAAAGTTTCTCCTCCAGTCCATCAACCACCGTTTTAAGAAAACGACCGTAATCATTGTCGGGGATAAAACAGATTTCCATACTTTCACTTTTATGGGCGGTGCGCAGACCAAATTCTTCGGCGATTTGCCGGACTTCCGGTTTGGTAAGCTCGCTGAGCGGAAACAGGGTGCGGGCCAGGCTTTCCTGTTTTATACCCCACAGGGCGTAGGACTGATCTTTATTGCCGTCTTTTGCCCGCATCAGTTCCCAGCGTTTACTGCTTTTATTAAACTGAATTCGGGAATAGTGCCCGGTGGCAATGTAATCGGCGCCCAGCTCCAGGGCCTTTTCGATCAGGGAATCCCATTTTATTTTGGTATTACAGAGTACGCACGGATTAGGCGTATGCCCCGCGATATATTCATCAATAAAATTATCGATTACTTCTTTATGAAATGCCCGGCTGAAATTTACCACATAGTGCGGCATATCGAGTTTGGCGCAAACCATACGCGCGTCGTTTATAGAATCTAAAGAACAGCAGCCGCTCTCGTGGTTCACATTGCCACCGGCCAGTTCGTAGTCCCACAACTTCATCGTGATGCCGATGCAGTTATAGCCCTGCTCTTTTAGCAGCACCGCTGCTACGGAGCTGTCGACCCCGCCGCTCATGGCGACAACAACTGTTTTATTTAAGGCCATTTAATATCGTCCTTGTTCTTTCTGTTTTAAATCTCATCCGGACGGGATTTATTCCCCCTCCTTCAGGTAAAAATATGTTTAAATTCCATTTGGATACTCCGTTACCTGTGGCGGGGTTATTTATTGCAGATCTTTGTTTAATTTTCATAAATCGGTTAATAATAGATTTAAATGCCGGCTTTCCGGGGGAGTCTTTTATAAAGCAAGACCTCGGTGCCCTGATCGGAAATATTAAAAATTAGATCGTCCATCAGATTTCTTACTAAGTAAATCCCCCTGCCGTTTTCTGCCAACAGATTTTCAGGGGCTAGTGGATCCTTTATTTTTTCCGGCACAAAGCCGGAACCTTCGTCCCGGATGGAGATAATTAGGTGAGAATCAGTACGTGTATAGGTGAGAGTTACTTTTTTTTTCGGGTCATTTTTATTGCCATGTTCAACGGCATTGTTAAACATTTCCGTAATGGAAATAGACAAATCATCGGCTGAAGAACTATCAAATTGCAGCTCTTTTGATATTTCCACGGTTACGGCTTCTACTTTATCCAAGTATTCCGTACTGCTCAAAAATGTAATGGTATAGGTTCCATTATTTAATAGTGGTTTTGATTTCTCCATCGCAAATGAAATTTAGAAATTACACTCTGCTATGTCAAACAAACCTTGGTCGTAAATTTGGCGCTTGATATTAAGCCGGATAAAGAATATATTGCCCGAATATTTTTCTAAAGGAATTTTTATGAATGGATTCTTATATACGCAATTTCCCTGGATAGTGTGGATGATCGCAATTACAATACAATCTTCTTTTCATGGTATCCCCGTACCGGATCTCGGTATTTCATTTACCGATAAGATATTACACTTTTTTGTTTTTGGGATTTTAGGTCTGTTAATTACAAGAGGTATGCGTTTTTCTAAGAAACAATTTTTTAAAGCCAAACCAATGCTTACAGCCGTGGCCCTTGGTTGCCTGTTTGCTCTCTCCGACGAAGTGCATCAGGCTTTTGTACCTTCCCGAAGCGCCGAAGTGTTAGATTGGGTCGCCGATTTTGCAGGGATTGTTCTTTTTTCGTACCTGTATTCACGCTGGTTTCATAAAAAAGAAGCTGCCCTTAATTCCCAAGCGTAAACCCTTTAAAGATGGACAGAACCGGTCGATGGTCGGAAACCTCGGACTGATAACGGCTGAATTCACTATCCAAATATAGTACCTGAGTCGTCCCCTGTCCAAATTCCTGCCGGGCGTCTTTCGTAATCATAATATGATCGATCAGACTTTTGTAGGTATTCGAAATATACGAATACCGCCCGCTAATATCCGCCGTTAAAAACGAATAATCATCCGGTTTGTCGAGGAAAGCGGTAAATACGTTGCTGGATGCCGGGTCGGTTATCTTATCATTCCAGTCGCCCAGAACGATAAAATCGGCGTCGGCGCCGGATGAAATTTCCGCATCAATATATTCTTCGAGATAGCCAATCGCTTTTTTACGGCGTTCAGCGTCCGATGAATTTCCCAGCTCCGCTTTCAGATGCACAACAATAATATTAAAGTCAAAAACGGTTTGATTGTTTTTGCCTTTTACCGCGATCCGAGCCGTCCAGGGAGGCCGGGAGGCAAATTCCCATAAATGATCATCTAAAATATAGTGTGGATGGGTTACGCTGATCATGCTGGTTTTATAGAGAAATCCCGTCCGCTGGTATCCCGAATACTGGGACGGGTAATTGTTCAGGGAACCGCCCCAGCCCTGTAAGCTGTCGATAAGTGTATTAAACGCGCTGACGCTGCTTATCTCCTCAACCGCAATCAGATCGACATCCAGGTTGCGGACAAGCGTTTTTACATAGTTGACGGTTGTAGGGCCTTCTTTAGGAAACCATTCAATGTTCCAGGTCATGATATCAAAGGTATTGGCGCCGCCTTCTTTTTGTACCAGAACCGGTGTGTTAAGCGAATCGTCAATCGTATTGCCACCGGGATCTGTAACCGGCTGGGCGCAGGAATACAGTAAGACGGTTATGGCCGGTATTATTAAGAGTTTTATGTAGTTCATTTTTTTATCCATAAAAAATTTCCTCCAGGGAGGCGGAATATACTAAAAATCCGTCTGTAATAAAAATTTAACTCGGGGGAAAGATCCCGAAACAGAAGCCAATTAAATTGAATTGCAAATTTATTTTGAATGCTCTAAATTTGATTGGGAGGCACAATGCTAAAAATTTTTCTATATATATTTTTTTTAAGCGCAACCGGAATTATTGCGTTTTTAATATTTTTAAACTTTATACTAACAAAAATATTCTATCTGCCTCATACGGAAAATAAAGAAATTCCAGAAACGTACAATTTAAACTATCAAAACAGGTTTATAGTCACCGCGCATCATAAAAAGGTTCAGGTTTGGGATATTAATCCCGGGGCTTCGGGTCCGGTGTTAATTGGCGTTCACGGCTGGGCCAATACGGCCAGTAGCTTGCTGCCGCTTGCGGCGGGCCTTCCGGCGGACAGACGTATTTGCCTGATTAATACGCGCAGCCATGGCGAAAGCGACGATGAAAAATATATGACTCTGGTAAAGTATGCCGAAGATATTGCCGCGCTTATTCAGGATATTGAAGAAAATAGTGAGAATTTTTCCGGCGTGGTGCTTATCGGTCATTCGCTCGGCGGGGCTGCTGTATTATGGGCGGCTTCACAGGATAAACGCGTAAAAGGCGTGGCGACCATCGGAACCTTTGCCGACTTGGAAACCATGATGCGCGATGGATTTATTCAGGATAAACTGCCCAAAGGGTTTATCGGCAGCCTGATCACATACATTGAATTTCGTATCGGTGAACGGATGAAGAATATTTCACCGCTGGAAACAGTTAAAATATTTAGGGGGCCGGTACTGCTGGTTCATGGAACAAAAGATAAAGTCGTTGAATTTACCGATTCCAATAAAATCCATAAAGCGGCCCGGCGTGAAAATGCCAGCCATTTTGTGATGAAGGGGTTTGGCCATTCCGATTTGCTGAAAGAAAAGGCCTTGTCGGAGCGTTTGGAACAATTCTTGAAAAAAAATAATCTGTAACGGTTTATATGAAAACGAATAAACGCGTTTTTGTAAACCGTTGATGCCTTTGAATTTGAAAAAATGTGGAGATAAAATGTATAATTCGAAAATTATTGGCGTAGGGCGTTACATCCCTAAAAGAGTAGTTACTAATTTTGATCTGGAAAAAATGATGGATACATCGGACGCCTGGATTCGGGAACGTACCGGCATTGTGGAACGCCATTTTGCCGATGTGGATAGCGGCGAAACCAATTCGTATATGGGAGCGGAAGCTTCTAAAAAAGCTCTTAAGATGGCCGGGCTACAGGCTTCGGATATTGATTTTATCATTTACGCCACATTAAGTCCGGAATATTTTTTCCCGGGTTCCGGCTGCGGATTGCAGCAAAAATTAGGAATCCCCGGAGTGGGCGCCCTGGATGTACGGGATCAATGCACCGGATTTATATACGCCCTTTCCACAGCCGATCAGTTTATTAAAACCGGGATGTATAAAAATATTCTGGTGGTAGGCGGGGAAGTACAGAGTACCGGACTTAATCTTACGACGGCCGGACGCGATGTGGCTGTACTGTTTGGAGACGGCGCCGGAGCAGTGGTGTTGACCGCCACCGAAGAAAAGGACAAGGGAATTTTAAAAAGTAATCTGCATGCCGATGGAAATTTTATGAAAGAGCTTTCGGTGGAAAATCCGGGCAGCGGAACACATCCCTTTGTGGACGAAAAAATGGTAGCAAACGGTTCGATTTTTCCCAATATGGTCGGCCGCATGGTTTTTAAACATGCGGTGACACGTTTCCCCGAAGTAATTAAAGAAACTTTTGCGGATGCCGGATTGCCGGTTTCGGATGTGGATTTGGTGATTCCGCACCAGGCCAACGAGCGCATCACCGAGGCGGTGCAAATGCGTCTCGAACTGCCGCGCGAAAAAGTATTCCGCAATATTCATAAATATGGTAACACAACCGCGGCTTCTATTCCTATCGCTTTAAGTGAAGCTCTGGAAGAAGGTTTAATTAAAAATGATACCCTGCTTTGTCTTGCGGCTTTCGGCAGTGGTTTTACCTGGGGCGCCAGTTTAATCAGGTGGTAAAATGGCTGTAAAAAAAAGTACGAAAAATATCGAACAGAATACCCGGCTGCGCCGCCCGGAATGGCTGAAAGTGCGTCTGGGCATCGATAGCAGTTACGCCGAAGTACGGCGGGTAACCGCGGATAAAAAATTGCATACCGTTTGTGAAAGCGCACGCTGTCCGAATATTGGCGAGTGCTGGAGTCGCAAGACGGCCACCTTTATGATTTTGGGTAATGTGTGTACCCGAAGCTGCCGTTTTTGCAATATCGAAGTGGGTAAGCCGCACGAATATGATGTGCAGGAACCGCAGCGGGTAGCGGACGCCGTGCGGGAACTGGGTCTGCGTCATGCGGTAATCACCTCGGTAACGCGGGATGATTTAAGCGACGGCGGCGCCTTTATTTTTGCCGAAACTGTCCGCCTGATCCGCAAACAGCAACCGGGCTGCAGTATTGAAGTTTTGATTCCGGATTTCAAAGGCGACCTGCAGGATTTGGATACGGTGCTGGACGCGGCGCCGGATATTTTGAATCATAATCTGGAAACGGTGGAGCGGCTACAAAAAGACCTGCGGGTGCAGGCTAATTATAAAACATCTTTTTCGATTCTAAAGCACGCAAAAAAAAGAGGTTTTGTCACCAAGTCCGGCATTATGCTGGGCGTGGGGGAAACGAACGGGGAAGTGTTGCAAACCCTGCGTGACCTGCGTGCTGCCGACTGCGATATTTTAACCATCGGCCAGTACCTACCGCCTACGAAGGAACATTATCCGCTGGAGCGCTTTTATACACCGGAAGAGTTTGCGGGGTTCAGAGAACAGGCTTTGGACATGGGGTTTACACATGTGGAATCCGGCCCGCTGGTGCGCAGTTCCTACCATGCCGATGAGCAGGCGGTAAAATAGCCGCAGGAATGACAACCGATCGCGGCGCGAAGCCTTTTAGGATTCGTACCGTAAAAAAACTCTGCACTCTGAGATCGTTAATCGTTAGTCTGACATTTTTTTGATTAACGATTGAAGAGTAATGATTAGTGATTGTAGTTAGCCGGTTGTGCCGTCTTCACGAGTCCGAAGGACGAAGTGATCTTTTGCAAATGATCTGGCAAATAAAACTATATCAAAGCACGCGATCTATCTATAAATTCTGCCAGGATAAAACCTGAATATCATTTCGCTTATAATTTTCAATGCCGCCATAAATCAGCGCCGGTTTGGCCGATTTATTACCGGCAAGGTCACGATACTATTTTAATCCTTTAAAACTATCTGAAGCCAATATTTCGCCGGATTTAACTTCAATGGGAAGTACCCTTCTGCTTCCTTCAATGATAAAATCAATTTCGTGCCATTTTCCCGAATTGCCTCAGCCCGGTCAAAGTAACGGTTGGTATATGGTTTGTGGCGGTTTTTGAAATACAAATCTTTCAATTTACCCTGATGTTCATTTAATGTTAAAGCGTTAAACTATATATATTGTTCTGCGTTCGTTATTCTATTGTTTATGTTTTTTAGCATTTCCTTTATCTCCGTTTCCTTTGGTGGTTCTCCGTAAACTAATTTACTAAATGTTGAAGAATAAGTCGTTTTAAGTTTATCCCAAGTATCATCAATTTCTTTAAATATCATCGCTTCTGTCGGGTGAATTTTTAACCATTCATTTCCGGTATTAAAACTCAATTTATCATCGTTTGCTACGATAAGTAATAAATCATCAAACTCTTGCGTGTGAAAGAAATCGTAAATCTCTTTGTTTTTCAATAACTGATTTAAGTCGTATATATGTCTGATTTTATTATTCAATCATTAGTGTCCGGTTAAATAAAAGAACTTTTTAAAAAAGAAAACTGGGTTGATTATTTCGTATTCTGACCCTCTCCGGTTCCCGATTTATCGGGAACCTTTCCCCTCCCTAATTGAATTAGGGAGGGGCTTGCCGAAGGTAAGGGGTGGGTAAAAGAAATGTTTAATAATCAAGTCTCAGTTTTTTACTAAATGCACTAACCTTTGATGTACATAGTGCTTTTTAGACATTTGTTACTTTTTAACCGGACACTATT
>JAJRSO010000044.1 GCA_024278755.1 Calditrichota bacterium
GAATTGAAAGAAAAGGTACAACCTTACATTGCCGCGCTGCAGGAAAGAGGAATCCTTGCCATGTCCGCCGGGGCCACGGTTTTACGACTTTTGCCGCCGTTAACCATATCCTACGAGGAACTGGACAAGGTGATTATGATTATAGTCGATGTCCTTAGTTAGCATCATCCTTTTTTTGAGTCAAGTCTTTATTCTTGTGTAAATTCCGCCCTGACCAGGGTAAGGAACCAGCGGAGTAACCGGAATGAAGCCACGCCAAAGGCGGGCAGGCTGTAGCGGAATGGAGGTTACGCCGATATTCCCATTCTCAATTCAGTTGTTTAGCGGTATGTTAATAAATCATAATTTGTTTTAGGCGCAAATTTTATCAAGGCAGATATATTAATGATGTTTTTAACCGTTCATTTTCTGTACAAATTGTTCCGTCCTTCATCAATTAAAAAACATTTTAAAAGCCCGTAGGGCTTTAAGAGCATAGCGCAGGGCAGCGCCCTGTGTAAGAAGAGTTTGCTGTAAATGTATGATCGCTCTGAAAGAGCATAAGAATCTTTTACCTTTTCAGGGTAACTTCATCGCGGGCATTCATTTACCCAGGGCGCTGCCCTGGGCTATAATATTTACCCTTCGCAGGGGTAAATCATAGTAACCTACCCACACAAAACGACATAGAACCAACATAATTCTTATTCGTATATATGGTCAATATTTATCTTAGCTAATTGGCGAATAAATTCGGCAATTTTTTGCGTTATATGAACAAAATAAGCTTTGCCTTTCTCCGCGTTAGCCTTGCGCGGGTTGCCGATACCCGTATCCTGCGTTACTTTTGTCCATTGGCGCGGCGCCCAGGCCCAGCCTTCCTTAAAAGATTTTATTTTAAAGCGCTTTTCTCTGCCCTCGCCCGCTTCCTTCAAAGGAAGAACGAGCTGCGGATAAAGATGCAGCATCAGACTGGTTTCCATCTCGTTGGCATGATCGCCGCCATGCTCGAAAAGACCGCTTTTAGGGGGAACGGCATACCAGTTAACCAGACACATAAATACATCGCTGTCGTTTTGTAATTCGCGGATAATAAATCTAAAATCATTACCGCCATGTCCGTTCAATATAATCAACTTGTTTATTTTCTGTGCTTCCAGATTTTTAACGATATCCCGAACAATGACCAACTGAGAACTTGGATTTATATTAACGGTTAAGGGAATGTCTATTTGTTGCGTATTCACGCCAAACGGTATGGTTGGCAGGACAATACTTTTAACGCCCATTTCCCAGGCCAGTTTGGCGCTTTGGGCGGCAATTTCTTCCGTCTCATATCCATCCGTTCCGTATGGCAGATGATAATTATGGGCTTCCGTTGCGCCCCAAGGTAAAACGGCCAGGTCGTATTTCGTCTCTTTTACCGTTTTCCAGTTTGTTTCTTTCAAAATGTAGGGTCTGGCTTTCATAAGCGATACCTGTCTATTAGGCGATAGGTTATTAATACTGATTATTATAAAAAAGAGCCGCAGCTCCCAAGATAGCGCTGTCCTCCAGCGAGCCGACTACAATCGTTGCCTCTTGTGCAATTTTTTTTACCGGATATTTACGTACCACTTCATTCATCCCATCTTCAAAAAAAGTATCCCTTCGGTAAACTACACCTTGTATAGCTAAAAAGTCTTTGTAAATTAGCGGATTCCAATCATCAAATCAAATCAATGGAGGTTTTATGGATCCGCAGACATCCTTGTCAGGCATTCAAGAACAGATGTTTCAAATCATCGAGAAATATCATAGCGGTAGGAAGACTCAAAAACAAATATGCCAAGACCATAATCTAAGTTTTAGCAAGTTTTCCTACTGGCTGCGAAAATACCGGCGAAGTCATAATAGCAGCGCTAACAGTCCATCTGCCTTTATTCCCATTACCGTAAAAGATAGTCCTAGCGCATGCATAGTGGAATTTCCCAACGGGGTGCGAGTGCATCTAAGCTCTGCATCCAACCCCGCTTTTATCATTCGTTTAATTCAAAGCACAGGTTTATAAAATGATACCGATCAGTTCGGCCTCACGCTTTTTTCTATACAATAATCCCACCGATATGCGAAAGAGTTTTGACGGCCTATGCGGATTAGTCTATAACGAACTTAAGGGCAACCCTTTATCCGGCGATGTGTATTTGTTTATCAATCGTCGCCGCGACCGTATGAAGCTGCTGGTTTGGGATAAGAACGGTTTTTGGCTACTCTGTAAACGTCTGGAAAGCGGACGTTTTCAAAGGTTTTCTACGGCTAAAGTTAATAATTCCATAGAAGTAAGTTACGAAACATTGATCATGCTCATAGAAGGAGTTGATATTGAATCGTTGCGCCGAAAAAAGCGCTACAGCAGGGCAAAATTACTTGCATTAAATAATTGATATTTTGTAACTTACAATATCTATGGAAAACATTTTACAAGCGCCTGCATACATCAAACTTATAGAAGAAAACAAAGCGCTTAAAGAGCAAAATTCTTTTTTAAAGCAGGAATTAGCGCAGCTCAAACGACTGTTATTCGGTCAGAAGCGCGAACGCTTTGTTCCTTCCGATGTATTGCAGCAAAGTTTGTTTGACCAAGACCTGCCCCAAAGCGAAACGGCTTCGGAAGAGCAAGAGATTAGCTATAGTAGAGTCAAGACAACTAAAAAACAGACGCCGCATTCCCGCAACCCCATACCTTCTCATATTCCGCGCAAGGAGATTATCCTTGAGCCGCAGGGTATATATACCGATGATTTTACCAAA
>JAJRSO010000045.1 GCA_024278755.1 Calditrichota bacterium
ATCCGGTAATTCTGGATACAAGTGCTAAAGAATATCTCGGTGAAAGCTATAAAACAATTTATGCCCCGTCCAATGGTTCGCAGAAAGTGGGTTTTATCTACGACTCATCGGTTTTGGAACTAATCGGTCAACCGGAAGTTTTTGCGGAAGTAAAGCCGAAACCGAGTTCCTGGCTGCGCCCGGCTTTCCGCGCTTATTTTAAGGTAAAAGAAAACGGAATGGATTTTAATGCTATCATCGCCCATCTGAAAGCGGCGCCGAGCGGCTGGAAAAAAAGGCAGCGTCAGTGGAAAGTATTGAAAAAAATTCTTAAACGGATTCCTTCCGAAACCGGAGATAAAGATATCATTTTAATGGGTGATTTTAATAATGTGTCAAAGAAAAAATACGGTGAGTTCTTACCGCTTATGAAGCGGATCGGCTTTTACTGGGCAAATTCCGAAATCGATTCTTCGAAAGCCTTCACCAGCTACTGGAAACCGGATCCGGCGCGGGAACGCATCGAAGGTTCGATGATCGATCAAATCTTTATTTCAGCGGACGCTAAAGACGAATATGTGGAAAACTCTATTGAATTTGGCGGGATGTGCGCGCAGGGTAAAGAAGACTTTGAAGGGAGCGCCATACCGGAGTACTACGAAACAATATCCGATCACTGTCCGGTGTTTGTAACCTTCCGGGTAGATAAAGACAACGATTAGAAACGTGTAAAAAAGTCTTCTAAACGTTTAAAGTTTAGAAGACTTTAACTTTAAACCTATTGAACCGTCACCGTCATCAATCCGCTGGTACCGGCATTCCCGGCGGCATCGTATGCTTTTACATAAAGCGAGTGAATCTTACCGTCTGCCTGAGCGACTGTATTCCAGTTAAAAATCCACGGTGAGTCGGGATTATCCTGACTGGTATTGAGTTGTCCGTCCACATAAAATTCAGCCCTTGTTACGCCTTCGTTGTCAAACAAATCAACCGATACATGCACCGTTCCCGTGATGACCGAGCCGGCGACCGGATATAAAAACAGGGCGCTGGGCGCCGTGTTATCGCCTGCCGGGCCGATACGCGGGTAAACGGTTACCTGAATCACAGGGGAAATAGCGGTGTTACCGCCGCCGTCCGTTGCTTTGGCAAAAATAGTATGGCTGGTGGAGTCGGAGATATCGGACGTATTCCAGTTGTAAATGTAAGGATAGGCCGAGGAGGTGCCGCGTGAAATGCCGTCAATAAAAAACTCCACGCTCTGTACGGAACGTTCGTCTTCGGCATACGCCGTGATATTCACAATACCTTCCACCACCTGTCCGCTAAGCGGATTGACAATAACGACGCTGGGTGAAATGATATCTTGGGTTTCGGCAACTACAAAGTTCACGGGTATGGAATAGGCGGTGTTGCCCTTTTCGTCCATTGCCGCCGCCATTAATACGTGGTTTACTTTTTTAGTCAAACCGCTGATGGAAAGCGGCAAATCGTATGGTGAATCGGTTGTTTCTCCTATTTTAACGCCGTCCACATAAAACCAGACCTTTTTAATTTTATCGGAATCCACCGCCAGTATGTTTACATTTATATTGGCCGAAATGACGGCGCCTTCATAGGGGAAAACCACGGCAACCGTCGGCGGAACAATGTCCTGCGGCTGCGGTAGCGTACATTGGTTTAGGGTGAGCGTCAACAGAATTAAAAGGCTTATTTTCTTAATCATTTATCTTTCTCCCAATCATCTTGTTTTCAAACAACCATTCACTTTTCAGAAAAACGGAGCATAAACTGAACGTGATCCTTTTGGAACTTATATTTATACAGATCAAAAGCCGTTCGTTTTTAATCCGTGCTTATATGTGAAAATCAATGGCTTTAAATTAATACGTTCTGATTGTTAAAAAATCGGCAAAAATCACAAAAAGTAAAGGATAAAATCAGAATTCCAGTTCAATTCCCAGAGGACAATGATCCGAACCCATTACTTCCATTTGAATAAAAGCGTCTTTAACCGCCTTCTGGTGCTCTTTATCAATAAAAAAATAATCGATACGCCAGCCCACATTCCGTCCGCGCGCGCCAAAGCGGTAGGTCCACCAGGTGTATTGTCCGGGCTCTTCGTTAAACATTCGGAAGGTATCCGTATAGCCGTGCGCAATCAGCTTATCCATCCACTCCCGCTCGATGGGCAAAAAGCCGGAGGTTTTGGAATTGGCTTTGGGGTTCTTTAAGTCGATTTCTTTATGGGCCGTATTGTAATCGCCGCAGGTAATTACGGCTTTCCCTCTTTCCCGCAGCTCTTCAATTTTTTCCAGATAGGCGTCGTAAAAACGCAGTTTAAAATCCAGCCGTTCCTGGTCGCGCTGACCGTTGGGAAAATAAATATTGTATAAATAGAACGGTTCGTATTCCAAGAGCAGCGCCCGTCCTTCGCGGTCAAACTCCTCGATGCCAAACCCTTTTTCAACCGACAGCGGTTCCGTTTTGGAGAAAACGGCGACCCCGCTGTAACCGGCTTTTTCGGCGGCATTCCAGTAAATATGACGGTCGTTGAGGGCGTCCAGTTGTCCGTCTAACTGTTCTTTGCGGGCCTTTACTTCCTGCAGACAGACAATGTCCGGGTCGTCATTTTTGTACCAGTCAAAAAAATCTTTGCGGATAGCGGCGCGGATGCCGTTTACATTCCAGGAGATAATGCGCATTTAGGTTCCCTGTTTAAGTGCTAAGTTCCCTGCGTTTGCCGAAAGGAATTTAGGTTGTTGGTAATAAACGCTTCTAATCCCAAAAGGCTTAAAAGCGGGAGTTTTTGTCCCCTGAGCTTGTCGAAGGGTAAATTATTTCCGGGTACTAATGCTTCCAATCTTTGAAAGTCTGGAAGTCAGCAGGTTTTTCAGTCAATCTGCAAATTATCGTCCACTTCAATTTCCATACGCAAAAAAGCGGTGCTGTATGTTTTCCCCTGAGCGTCGTGTTTTAGAGTCAGCGTGCCGCCGCCGCCGAGCGCATTGTGCAGCAGAAAATTAATGGCGCCGATATTGGGCATCTCAAAGCGCTCCACCTCTCCGAGCACCATGCCTTTAAAATGCTCCTTTACCCGTTCGACGGTTAGCTGCTCTTTTAAAATGGGATAATATTCCGGTTTTAAGGCGATGATCCCGGCGTTGGCCGTGTCGCCTTTATCGCCGGAACGGGCATGGGCAATTTTTACAAGCTGTATTTTCATCAAAATATTCCTTTACATAAAATAAAAGATTCCGACTCTCCAAGAGGGCAATCTTTAAATGACTTCCATCGTTAATACTTTTGGGCTCACGGCTTCTTTTTTAAGCAGGGCCGGCCAGTAGGCGATGACGTCCCGAACCCGCGGACGACCGCCGCCAAAGCCGGTTACGCTGGGCGGGCCGGTGAGTACGAGCGGTACGATTTCATTGGCAAAGGTTTGCATCATCTTGCGGTTATGTCCGCGTACGCCGGCCAGGAAAACGATTTCGTTGGGTTCGACCACCGGGGGAGAAGTTGTGCCGTGGCAGGCGTTGTAGCCGAGGTACTCGGTATGAATAGCGTCAAATTCCAGGCCGAGGTATTCGATTCGTTTGCGGATAATATCGCCGGCTTTTTGCGCTTTCTCCAGCGCTTCAGGCCAGGAATAGGTCAATTGGCCGATACAGGTGTAGCCGTCGAAATGGGAAATGGAAACCTTGTAGAATTCCGTGTCGGGAAAACCTTTGATATCATATACCTTTACACGGTTTTCTGCGATTTGTTTTAATTTTATGGAAGTGAAGTCGGCCACCACATCCGGGGTGATATAATCGGTGGGATCGCCCAGCTCATAGACGAGTTGTTCTTTGATGGAACGTTCGTTTACCAGACCGCCGAGAGATTCGTGCTTGGTTACAATCAGCGTTCCGTCGGGATAGGCTTCGACGATGGGGAATCCAATCCGCTCCATATTGGGTACGTCTTTCCAGCCCTGGAAGAAGTTCCCGCCGCTGGCCTGCGCGCCGCACTCGTTGATATGTCCGCCCACTACACCGGCGGCCAGTTTATCCCAGTCGTCCCATTTCCAGCCGAATTCATGAATCATAGGCGCCAGGCTGATGCCTGTGTCGGTTACCCGGCCGGTGACGATGATTTGCGCGCCCTGTTCCAGCGCTTCCACCACCGGGCGGGCGCCAAAATAGACATTGGCGCTGCTTAAATTTTTACGGATTTTTGTGAGCGGTTCGCCTGTTTCCATATTGTTCATAGGATGGCCGGAAGCAATCATGGAATCGATTTGACCTAAAATATCATCGCCGTACACGGCGGCAATTTTTAATCCGCTCAAGCCGAGGTCTTCGGCCACCTGACGGACGGCCAGCATACAGGCTACCGGGTTCACGCCTCCCGCATTGGTAATCAGCTTTACATTTTTTTCGACGAGCAGCGGCAGCAGGGTTTTCATTAGAGGAATAAAATCTTTGGCATAACCGAGATTGGGATCGCGGCTTTTCTGTTTTTGCATAATGGACATGGTGACTTCGGCCAGGTAGTCCATTACCACATAATCGACGGGGCCCTCTTTTACCTGGTCGATGGGCGCGTCAAAACGGTCGCCCCAGTAACCCTGACCGCTGGCAATACGAATAAACTCTTTCATTTACACTCCTGTATTTAAAAAATCTTGTTCAGGCTTTATTGCCTGGAGCCCGGGAAGAATACAAAGGTATTCTTCTTTTTTCTTCTTCATTTTCTTTTTGACCTTTATGGCGGCATTTTCGAACCGAAAAAGGGACTGCAAAAAATACTTAAAAAAATGATAAATTCCAATTAATGCTTGAGAGGCATTTTTTTATTTCTGAAATCGTTAATCGTTGATCTTCAATCGGGCATTTCTTTGAATAACGAAGTCAGATTGCAGAAGTTTTGTTGTTCCTGCCAGCGCATTTGATTCACTCGCAAATCATTAATCGTTATTTTTCAATCTGAAATCTTCTTTTTAATTCGAGTCCGGTTAAAATTAAAACTGCCTGAAAGAACTGTAATACCAAGGTGTTAAGGGGAATGTATACTAACAGGACTTGTTTCAAAACCCATCCCCCATCCCCCTCCCTTAACGCTTCAAGGGAGGGGGAGAGTTTGTAAAATAATCTCTTTAATAGTACGAGTCTTCTTAATTTAAGCGGACACTATTGATCAACGATTGAAGATTAACGAAGTCAGATTGCAGAAGTTTATCAATGGTCAACCGGAAGTCCCTCGATTTTCATAATTTTCAGCGCGTTGGTGGAGGGGCTGGGGCCGGGTTTCAGTTTATAATCAAACTGCATGCGCCCGTTTACAATTTGTTCTTCAAAATGATAATTCTGCAATCCGG
>JAJRSO010000046.1 GCA_024278755.1 Calditrichota bacterium
AATGCGCAGAGTGGATAATTATAAAAAATTGCATGAAATGCGTGCTGTGTTAAAACAAGAAGTGACTAAACAAAAGAAAACTATAAAAAATGTGGCGTGACCTTTTCTTAATAAATTTCAACTAAGATTTGGACATCGCCTAACGATGGAACAGTTTTTTATTTTCTCGCTGGACCAAGTTTAGATATTAAAACAAAAAGTCGTATTCTTTTTGTTGCAAATAGTATAAAAGTCGAGAGAAGCCTTGATGACAATACTAAACTATTTGACTTTGGGATAGTTTTAGGAGCCGGTATTTCAATAAAAATAGGACAGGGAAATCTTTTATGCGAAGGTCGTTACCAATTGGGGTTATTTGAAATATACGAAGAAGATAATGGTGATACCGTGGATATGAAAAACGAAGGTTTCTCTATTATGGCAGGATATGAATTTTGATATGTTTGATTCCTTTCGAGTTAAACAAAAATATCAGTATTTTTCGAATAATTAACAATAGCGGAATCTCTCAGGCAAAGAAGATGATTTTAAAGGACAACGTTTAACCCATATTTCTAAAATAAAATTTAGGAAACAGCAAATTCCAAAACTTAAACGGGCCTCTGCGAAATGATTTTTATTTGAGATTTATTTGATTTTTGTTATTTGTACTTTGGAATTTAAGGGGAAGATACGTATTGTTGTTTAAAAAAAATTCGGAAAAAATTAAACAAAACAATTGAAATAAAATAAGAGGCTGTCCCCTGGGAGGCAGCCTCTCTTCTTGTTTTCTTTTTGATGTTAATTTGAGACTAGTATTCCAATATACTGATACTTCCATTGGTGGTTTTAATAAAAATCAGCGGACCGCCGTCGTTAATTTCGGCTTCCAACCGCCTTTTTGATTTTTTATACCCTTCGGTAATAGGCAGTTCACAACGGACGCGGCCATTGGTCGTACGCGCTTCGATATCGGCGTTTATAGTGGATGGCAAATAGAGTTTTACCGACCCGTTTGTTGTTTTTAAATTCATTTCTTCATTTTTGGCAACTTCTTTCATACTGATATTCAAAGATCCATTGGTGGTTCTGGCCCGGATCGTACCGGAAATATCCTCGGCCCGGATTTTGCCATTGGTTGTACTTAACACCATCTCACCGGAACTGCCGGTTACCGTAAGAGCGCCATTGGTGGAGTGTAAATCAAGATTCATTTTTTTAGGGACATTAATTTCGTAACTAACAGAACTGCCGGAACTGCCGCCGCCAAAAAGCCAACTGAAAAACCCGCCGCTGTGCCCCCTTCTGTTTCGCGGCAGAATGGTCTCCACAACTAACTCGCCGTCATTTTCGGTTACCTCCACCGTCAGCGCTTCCATCATGCGGCCGGCATGTTCCGTATCGTCTGCACGTACTTTTTTATAAGCGATAATTTCGATCGCATCGCCGGTCCGGCTCGATACTTCGATACTTCCGTTCACATTTTGCACACGAACCCGTTCAATATTCTTTGCGTCAATACGTTTTTTAAAGGTCTCCTCCAGAGTAGCCGCCTGCAGCAATTGAAAACCGAGAATCATGGTAAGCAGCAACATCCAAATATTTATCTTGTGTCTCATTAGCTTCTCCTTTTTAGTTTGATACATCGAAAATGGTAATTCCCCAATTGCGTTTATCATAGGGCGCATCATCGTTCCAACCGTAATAGGAATGGCTATCGTCCGACCGGAAATGAACGGTATAGATACCCGGGTCTAAGGTAATGATCGTATCCACAATGCGGTTCTTTTTTGCGCCGCCGGCATGCTCCGTTTCACGGTAACGCATTTTCCAAACCAGGTCATTATCCGCATCGCGAATCCAGCCATAGTCATACATTTCGTCCCAGTCGCCCTCACCGATGCAATAGATACGAATGCGCGTTTTCTTGTCTAATGTAAACTGCTTACGTACATGTTCATCGTCTCCCACCCGAATCAAACGAGCCAGAATCGTCTCTTTTTTTGTTTTGGAAATATCCATTGCCTGAACGGCGTCGCTGCTGCCTACGGCAAAAATGGAAATTCCCCACATTTCCGGTTTGTCGGGGCCTTCCACATTCCAGCCGTCATACGAATGCGAATCATCGCTCTGGAAATACAAAATATATTCGCCCGCGTTCAGTTCAATCACCCCGTCAAACAAACGGTTTTTTGATCCTCCCCCGGCATTTTCCGTATCTTTATAACGCATCTTCCAAACGGTTTCGCCATTCTCTGCATTTGTTATCCAGCCGTAATCAAACATATCGCCATCCCGGCCTTCTCCCAGCGCAAAAATGCGAATCTTTGTGCGTTTCGTCAGTTTAAACCCGGCTTCTTTATAGGCATAATCACCCACATGGGTAATGCTTACAATGGGTTTTGCTGCTGTTTCGGAATATTTTTTAATGATGGACGGATCAAAACCTTTTCCGGCAGCGGTAATTGTAATTCCATAGTGAAACGGATCATACGGAGGATTAGAATTCCATTCCTCCGGCGAATGCGTTCCGTCTGATTTCGTAAAGACCAGATAATCCCCGGGCTGTAACAAGATGGTATTTTTCGCAACACGATTTTTTGTAGCCCCTCCGGCATATTCCGTATCGGCTTCGCGCATGGTCCACACGCGCTCCCGGGTTTGCGCATTGATAATCCAGGCATAATCGAACATTTCTCCCTTAAAGCCTTCACCGATAGCATACACCGTAACTTTAAGCGGCCGGGTAAGCGTAAAGCCGCGATGACGTCTTTGGCCGTCGTGAGAGGCATAGAGTTGCAAAATAGCCGATTCTTTCTTTTGATTAATCGATTTTTTTGTCTCTCTCTGATTCAGCACTTCGTCCACACCGCTGATTTTGATCATCCATTTATCGGCATCGTAATCCCAGTCGTTTGAATTTGAAAAAATCTTCTTAAAGACCTTTCCCAAAGTTATTAACCCCCCGCTCATACTAAAGAAGGAGGGTTCCACCGCCGAAAAATAGACTTCGTACTCGCCTTTCGGCAACCGTACCTTTTCATCAAATAAACGGTTCCACTCCGACCACCCCACCCGTTCGGTATTTTCGATGGTCATACGCCATACCATTTTACGGGTTTGGGCATTGATGATCCAGGCATAGGCAAACATATTATGACGGTCTATATGCGAATTATTAAGACGACGTATCTCTTTTTTACCACCGGCGCCGACTGCTTTAATAGCTACCTTTTTATCACTGTTCAATACAAAACCGCTATAATAAATTTGTTCGTACCCGATGTTTTTTATTTCGAGTATATTGTTCCCCGCCCATACACTGCTTACGGCGAGTAGGCTGAATATAATTAAACTTTTACGAAACATCAGCTGCCTGCTTTCTTAGAAAGGTTTAGTTAATCTAAAAATTAACAAAACCGAATTTCTGTTGGTATCCGTGCGCTTTGCAATACTCAGGCGGGCATTCCCGTCCAGGGTCGAAAAGGCAATTCCTATGTCGGCTTTCATATCCTTTAATTTAAGATGTGAAAAGCCGGCATTCCAGTTATCTTTATTCGAATAATCCGCCCGGTTCCACACATTTCCCGCATCTACAAACAGAATATATCGTAAATCGTCAAAAAATAAAAAACTTCCGCCCCAGGCCCTGGGGTTTAAATTATATTCAAAATTAGCCAGCAGCATCCGGTCACCGCCAAAGGCGTTTTCCCCGCCGCGCAGAGATTTGTAACTAAACCCGCGCAGACTGCCCACGCCGCCAAGCTGATTCAACTTTTGTAAAGGTACTTCGCCAACCGCCGTGGAGGCTTTGATACGTATATCAAAGCGTTCGTAGCGGCCCAATGGCTGATAGCGCCGTAATTCGAACGTGTATTGATTAAATGAAAAATCGCTTTTCAATTTACTATTTGATGTTTCAATACCCATTTTGGCGTACCAGCCCCGGGTGGGCTCTTCGATATTATCACGATTATCAAAATAGAGCTCGCCATATAAACTGCGCATATTGCCTTCGATAATAAACGGGTTTTCGCGGAAATCACGTTTACCAAACAGCGCCCAGTTCGTGTTCCTGACAACCGATTCATAGTCATCGTTACGGTAAGCCAGCGACCCTTTAAAATAGATGCTTAAATTTTGACTGGCGTGTAATTCATATCCGCTTCTGCGATAATAATCCTGAAAATCTCTATGCAGCAGCACGGCGGACAGACTATTTTCCCAGGAAGTCAGCAGCCAATCGTCTTTGGTATCGGTTAAATCGTAGGTTTTGACGCCCAGCTCAAATCGGTAATCGGTTTGATCGAATAACCAGCGGTCGGCCCCTATTTCATAGCGCCACGATTTTTCTTTGAACCCGTATCCGCCGAAGCCGTGAACGGTAAGCAGATCATATTTCCCGCTGATTCTTTTGGGAATGGCCCAACCGAGGAAAACACCCTGCACCCGGTTATAACTTAGAATAACCGATTCGTCCACATGGCGTAACGGAAGCGTACTGTATGGTCCGTGATGCCCGCGCCGGGACGATGAATAGAAATGACGCCCAAGGTCTTCGTCCCATTCGTTCACTGCATAAAGATTTTTAGCCCGGGTCTCCAACTGATTTCCGCGCACCCGGCTATTATCACTCTGACGGATGGTTCCGTCAATACTGGTTACATTGCCGTCTACCAGAGAACCGTCTTTTAAAGAAACATCGCCATTAATGACCAATACATCTCCGCGAACAGCTCCGTGTATTTTCAAATCGCCATCCACAATAACCAAATTTCCGTCTACTACATCTTCTTTATCAATTTTTGTTTTTCCGGTATAGCGAAACATCGGCTTGTCCGAATCGCCAAGATATTTTTCAATCGCACGTTTTTCGATGGATGTAAGCGGGGTTTCGGAAAGTTCCGATTCTTTTTCCTGTGCCAAAACAGGCCCCAATGCAAGGGACAGAAAAAACAAGATTGCCAGGAATGTTTTGTAGGTGTTTTGCATTTTGCCTCCAATAAAAGCTAATTTCCCTAAACATACGCAGTCTTTAAATAAAAAGTTACAAAAGACCGCGCCTTTTTGAAATTTTTAAAAGCTGAAATCTTGTTCAAATTAAAAATAATCGTATATTAGAAAATTATTTTAAAGGAGTAGATTTGAACCACACACGGCTAAGCCGCAGTCAAAAGGAAAACGCCACCGCCAATCCTATGTACCGGTATCTCACAATTTTAACCATTGCTTCCATGGCCGGCCTGCAAACCTGGCGCACCCTGTTTAATAATTTTGCCGTGGACGCCGCTTCGCTTACCGGATACCATATCGGTATTATCCAGGCCGTTCGGGAAATACCCGGATTTCTGGCCCTGCTGGCCATCTTTGTGATTCGCTTTATTCCGGAACACAAGCTGTCGGCCGTTTCTATTTTTACGCTGGGTACCGGCGTCGCTCTAACCGGTTTTTCCCTTCCTTCAGCGGTTTAATCGCTACAACCCTGGTCATGAGTTTCGGATTTCATTATTATGAAACCACAAACCAGTCCCTTACCTTGCAGTATTTTGATCAAAAAACATCGCCCTGGGTCTTCGGCAAACTGCGCAGCACCGCGGCGGCGGCGAATATTTTTACCGGCCTGCTTGTCTTTGGCGCCGCCGCCTTTTTAAACTATCAGCAGATGTTTCTTATTTTTGGAGCGGTCATCATCCTGCTGGGAAGCTGGGGGTTCTTTCAGAATCCCGCTCAGAAACATCTGCCGGTACAGCATAAACATATGATTTTACGTAAAAAATACTGGCTTTTTTATTTTTTAACTTTTATGTCCGGCGCCCGACGGCAGATATTTGTGGCCTTTGCCGTTTTTCTGCTGGTCGAAAAATTTTCCTACAGTGTTCAGGCGGTTACCGCCCTGTTTATTTTAAACAATTTCATCAATTATTTTTTGAGCCCGCTCATCGGAAAAGCCATCATTCGCTTTGGCGAACGAAAGGTGCTGTCTATGGAATACGGCAGCCTGATTTTTATTTTTACCGCCTATGCCTTTGTTGATTCGGTTTATCTTGTCGGCGTTTTATACGTGCTCGATCATATCTTTTTTAATTTTTCCATCGCCATCCGCACCTATTTTCAGAAAATCGGAAGGCAAAAAGACATCGCGCCGACTATGGCCGCAAGTTTCACCATCAACCATATTGCCGCCGTGGTCATTCCGGTCCTTGGCGGACTGATGTGGGCGGCCGACTATCGGATCGTTTTCTTTGCAGGAACCGCCATGAGTTTGGTTTCGTTAGCCGCGGTACAACGAATACGGATACCTAAAACTAAATAAATCTTTTTTTCAGACGAAATAAGGAAACCAAAATAAAAAATAAAAGTATGAACCGAATTAAATAGTTGTTTTTAGCGTAGAGACGTTGATATAGCGCAAACACGGGGAATGGAATTCTTTGTATTCTGTTCGATATTCAGGGAAAAACCAGTCAGGACTATTATGAAACAAACCTTTCTATTACTTAGTATCATTTTAATCTTCAGTTTGGCAGTGCCAACCTTTGCGGTCGGTTCTTTACAAAATAGCGAGCTCCTCGAACCGGAACCGATGCATCCGCGGGTAGAACGGGTAATTACCTATTTACTTTCACGTAGCCATTACCAGAAAAAAACCATTGATGACTCGCTTTCATCAAGTTTTTATACCAATTACATCGAATCTTTAGACGGGAACCGGCTCTATTTTTTACAGCCCGACATCGACTCTTTTGAATCCTTTCGCTATAATCTGGACGACAGTCTGCGTGCTGGTTTGCTGGGGCCGGCATACCGGATTTTCAACCTGTTTCTTAAACGTTTTCGCCAGAGAATGGATTTTGTATTAAAACGGCTTGATACGGAATTTGATTATAGCAAAGATGAAAACTTTCGTATCGATCGCAGGCAATTAAAATGGCCGGCTACCACGGAAGAGATTGATGATATTTGGCGTAAGCGTCTTAAAAACGACGCTCTTAAAATGAAACTGGCCGGAAAAGAATGGGAAGATATTTCCAAGATACTGAAAAAACGTTATTCCAATATGCTAAAACGACTCAATAAAACAAATGGCGAGGATGTGTTTCAGACCTATATGAGCGCCTTTGCCGATACCTTTGATCCGCACACCAACTATATGTCGCCCAAACTCAGTCATGACTTTAAGATCCGCATGAGCCATTCGCTAGAAGGCATCGGCGCCACCCTGCGCACGGAGGATGAATATACGCTGGTGGTTCAGATTGTCCCCGGCGGTCCGGCCGATAAAAGCGGATTGCTGCATCCCAACGATCGCATCAGCGGAGTGGGTCAGGGCGACGACGGTGAAATTGTGGATGTAATCGGCTGGCGCATTGATGATGTGGTGGAACTCATTCGCGGCCCGAAAACAACCAGAGTCCGGCTGCAAATATATCCGGCAGACGCTTCCCTCGAGAGCCCGCCCGATACCATAAAAATCACCCGCGATAAAGTGCGCCTGGCCGACCGGGCCGCCCAAAGCGATACGCTGGAACTGGAAGAAAACGGACATACGTTTAAAGTAGGCGTCATCGATATTCCGGATTTTTATCTGGATTATGACGGTATGCGCAAAGGCGATCCCAACTATTCCAGCACCACAAGGGATGTGAAACGGTTAATTTCGGAATTAAAATCTGCCGGGGTAGAAAGTATTGTAATAGACCTTCGCAATAACGGCGGCGGCTTCTTAACCGAGGCCGTAAACCTGACCGGATTATTTATCAAAGAAGGACCCGTGGTACAGGTGCGTCAAACCAACGGCCGCCTTGAAATTGATCGCGATACCGATGACGCTGTTTACTACGATGGACCTCTCGCCGTTCTGATAAACCGTTTCAGCGCTTCCGCATCCGAAATTTTTGCCGCCGCCATTCAAGATTACGGCCGCGGAATTATCCTTGGCAATCAATCCTATGGAAAAGGGACCGTACAAAATATCATCCGCCTGAATCGTTTCTTCCCGCGCACTTCCGAGAAACTGGGACAGGTTAAAATGACCATCGCCAAGTTCTACCGCGTAAACGGAGGCAGTACGCAAAACATGGGCGTTGTCCCGGATATAGAATTTCCCGCGCAGTATGGCCAAAATGAAATTGGTGAACGGAATATGAAAAACGCCCTGCTCTGGGATGAAATCGATCCGCTTTCTTACGAATCGGTTCATATGACGCCACAAACCATAATTAGCCGCCTGCACAGCAGCCATCTTTCCAGAATCAGCCGGAACCTGCGTTTTAAATACCTGATGGAAGATTTTGAACGAATGAAGTTAGAACGGAAGAAAAAAATTATTTCGCTACAGGAAGAAAAACGGCGGCAGCAGCGTAAAGAGGCGGAAGAACGCAAGGAAGCGCATAAAAAAGAACTGGAAAAACTAAATCTTGCCGATAATAAAGACGACCTCTATTTACAGGAAAGCGCCTTTATTTTAGACGATTATATTCAATTAATGAAATAGCCCGTATCCATATTTCTTCCGGGTTTTTTAAACCCGGAAGAAATATCAAACCAGCGTCACTCCCTCGTGTTGCAACAGCCATTCCTTACGCCATAGGCCACCGGCAAATCCGGTCATCTTTCCATTTTTCCCAATGACACGGTGACAGGGAATTATTATGGGAATGGGATTTTTACTGTTTGCCAGCCCTACCGCTCTTACCGCTTTAGGGTTGTTAATCGCGCTTGCAATTTCTCCGTACGACGCGGTTTTTCCAAAAGGGATTTGCCGTAAAGCCTGCCACACTTCTTTCTGAAACGGAGTCCCCTGCGGCAGCAACGGAATGGAAAACTGTTTTAAACGTCCTGCAAAATAAGCGTCCAGTTGCCGGCGGGTTTCATCCAAAATTGCGTTTGTCTGTTCCGGCCTGTTTCTTTTCTCTGCGCCAAATTTTATTTCCATGAGAAAAGTCTCCGTGCTTACCAGTTCGAGGGTCTCTACGGGTGATTCGTAAAATATTCTAAATGTTTTCATGGTGTCTAATTTATGATTCTGCAAACCAATATCAACCGATTAAAAATTTTACTCCTAAAGGTATCAAACGCACCGTTTTATCATCAAAGGAATTTACATAAAAAGGAAGGCTTATGAAACGCTCCAAAGAATTGGAAACCCTGTCCTGGGAACATCACGATGGATTGGTAATCGCCGCGCGCATTAAAAACGATTTAAAAAAAGAAGCGGAACCTGTCCATTTAATTCCTTATATAAGCGATATTTACACCAACTATCTGCGCCACCATTTTAAACAGGAAGAAGATAGTTTTCTAACACCAATCAAACCGTTCTCCGAAGCAGATGAATTCATTAACCGGATGCTGGACGAACATCAGCAGTTCGCCGAAATATTTGCCCGAATTGATCCGTTAGATTCCGAAGTATTTAAACATGTCGGTCGTTTCGGAGAATTGCTGCACGATCACATCCGCTTTGAAGAACGGCAGCTTTTCCCGGTGATTGAAAAATTACTGAGTTCAGAACAACTGAAAAAAATCGAACGCTACCTGCGCCGGGAACATAAACCCATCCCCCGGGAATGCAAAATTTAACCAGCCAAAAGGATTTGGAACAATTGAAATCAACCCCTTTTAAATCCATTGCCCTGCCGCGCTAACATGGCGCTTATGGCTTTACTGTCGAACCGCTGCTGCTGGGATTGCTAACCGCTTACACATCCGCCGGATTATTCCTGGCCCTCGGTACGATGCTGGCTTTTTTCGCGCATCAGCCGGTAAAAATACTTTTCGGTCAAAATAAAACTTTACGTAAAACCGCGTTATTATTTCTTTTTCTTTATCTGCTAACCGCCGTTTTCTTTTTTGTTCTGTTTATAAGCCGGGTTTCCTTTCACACTGCGGCGCCATTTTACGGCGCCTTATTATTAATGACTTTTTATTTAATCCTGGATTTATTACATTTAAGCCGGCAAATTTTTGTGGAAATTATGGCGCCCGCCGCCATCGGCCTGATTGCCATAAGCGTTGTGCTTGCCGCTGGTTGGCCGGATACAAAAGCGCTGGGTTTGTTTTTTTTACTGGCCGCCCGTTTTGTACCGACTACGTTTTATGTGCGTGCCCGACTGCTGCTGGAGAAGAGACAAAAATCCGAAAACGCCGCGGCGCTATTTAGCGGCGGCTTTGCTTTTTTGCTTATTTTTCTGTTAACGGTTATGGGTATTACCCCCTGGCTGGGGCTGTTGGCGACAAGCGTCTTAACCCTGCGCGCTTTTTTAGGTCTCTCAAACTACCGGAAAAAATCGAGCGTAAAGGCGCTGGGGTTGCGCGAGTTTTTTTACGGCCAGGTTTTAGTTTGGCTAAGTGCCGCCGGTTATTGGTTTGGAATATGATTCTGTTAAACCACTAACCGCCAGGAATCCCTTGCGAAACTTTGATAGTTTCGTATGGTTACTAAATTTACCTCTACGAATCCTAAAAGGCTTCGCAGAGTAATTATGAAAAGAGGATTTTATGTTTGTTCGTTTACTGCCTGTTTTGTTCAGCGCCCTTTTATTTTCAGCACATATTTCCCGCGCCGGTTATAATGTTGCGGCCATTATTCTTCTGCTTTTGATTGGGACGTTATTTATCCGTAAGACATACATTCTGCGCGCCTGGCAGGTTGTTATGGGACTCGCGTCTCTTATCTGGATACAAGCAGCCGTTGGCTATATCCAAAACAGAATGAGTATGGGAACGCCCTGGGTGCGCTTGGCATTTATCATGGCCGCCATCGTTTTATTCACCGCTTTTTCTGCCTGGTGGCTGGAAAATAAAAAGATTAAAGAATTTTACGGGTTCAAAAAATAATCTACAACCAGTCGGCCGCTACGGCATCCATCAAACGCTGAATCAAATCACGATTTGTACGGACAATCTCGGCCTTTCGGGGAATAGGTTCAAAAGCGGGATTGGGATCATGTAAACGTGAGGGAATTTTTATCTTTAATTTTGATTCCCAGCGGGCGAGCCAGGCATCCGGTAATTCATTAGGGAATTTCAGTCCAAAAAACATCTGATAAAGTATTGTCCAGATGCGTGCTGTAGCCTGAAACGAATAACCGCCGCCCAATGTTATCAATAGCCGGTTATTGCACAGCGCCTCGGACATTTTAAATATTTTCTGAAACAGACGTTCAAAGTCCTGAGTGGTCAGCATCAGATCGGCCAAAGGATCGGAAAAATGCGCATCCGCTCCGGCCTGCACCACCAGCGCATCCGGCTTAAACCAGCGCAGCGCTTCTTCCGCCACCTTTTCAACCGCCTCCAGATAAGAATCCCCCTCGGTAAAGGGTTCCAGCGGAAGATTTAGTTTTAACGAACGCCCCATTCCCCGGCCAAGTTCATGCAGCCAGCCGCCGCCGGGAAAAATATACTCCCCCGATTCATGCAACGAAATGGTCATCACATTTTCACTATTGTAAAACATTTTCTGAACCCCGTCCCCATGATGCACATCAATATCGAAATAGGCTACGTGCCAGCCCTTTGCGGTCATTTCACGAATAGCGAGGGCGAGGTCGTTGTACAGACAAAAGCCTGCAGCAAGAGAACGCTGCGCGTGATGGAAACCGCCGCCGAGCTGCAACACTTTTTGCGCCGACCCGTCCAGTAACATCCGTGCGCCTAAAAGCGTCCCCCCTGCAATTCTGCGGGCGCCGTATGCCATTCCGCTTACAATAGGATTATCCGCGGTTCCCAGCCCGTATTTCCCGATATCCGCAACCGTCTTCCCGGCGGAAACCGCTTCCAGCGCTTCTATATAATCGGAATCGTGTATGGATTGCAGGTCTTTCGGCTGTACCTCTTCCGGCAGAGAAAAATCCGCTTCATGACCCAGTTCTTTCAATACGTCCAGAACCATTTCTACCCGCAGCGGACTAAAGGGATGTTCCGTCCCTAAATTATACTGCTTATATTCGGGATGATAAATTACTCTGCGCATGATCGTTGGGGCGGCCATAAAATTTCAAATCCCGCGTCACAAAGCATCGCGGCAATAGAAACGATTTCCATCGTTCCAATGCGCAGCACAAGACGCGCTTGTTGATTGTTTTCTTCATAGGTTAGGATGGAATGAATATTAATATGACGTTCGGAGAGCAGCAGAGCCAAACGAGCCAGTTCGCCGGGTGAATCTTTCATCCGAATATCGAGGCGGCCCGACGGATGGTGCACACCGGTTAAACGCAGCAGCGCGTCTAACAGATCGGCGCTGGTAACGATGCCGATTAATTGTCCATCTTCCACGACCGGCAAACAGCCGATTTTCAATTCACGCATCAATTGAGTCGAACGCTCCACCGGGTCCTTTGGATGTGCGGTTCGCACATCCGTAGTCATTACTTCACTCACCGAAGCGCCCGGTTCAAATGGACGATCGGCCAGCCGGCTGGTGGCCAGACGTAGATCACGATCGGTTATAATTCCGCTCAGTTTTTCACCCTGTAAAACAGGCAGATGCCGGATACCTTCTTTTTGCATCAGGGCGTAAGCATCGCAAAGCGTGGTTTCCGGGGCAACGCAAATGGGGTTTTTATGTAATATTTCCTGAATCAGCATTTTATGTCTCCGGTATTAAGAGCATTTAGTACAACGGCCGATGACCGACGCCCGGTTTTAAGCGCATACTTACCAACGAAGCTTCGCAGCCATTTTTACCGGGCCGGACGCGCATACGCAATTCCCACAACCATGGAATATCTTCAATCATCTGGGAAATGCGTCCCAAAAGGCGGGGTAAATCGGGGTGACCGTCAAAGTCCGCTTCTTCCAACATCTCATCCAAATCATTTGCGGTGAGCGGAGTGACCCGTACTACTGAAGATTTATTCGGAATATCCAGCCGTATTAACGGGCCAAAAAGAGAATCGGATTCTACCCGCACTAAGACCTGTTGTTCGGGATTCTCCAACGCTTTTCCTTCGCGCAGACCAAAGGCCGCTAATATTTTGGAAATCTGTTCCGCCTTTAATTCGATTTGTTCTGCCGTACTCTTTTTTTCTATCTGTTCGCGGGCTATGCGGCGCGCTAATTCTCCCTGTGTATCTGCGAACCAAACCATTTCACTCTGCGGTTTATTTCTGAATTGAACATAGCGAACCACTTTTCCGAGAGCACGAGACGCCGATTCGGGAAATAAAAAGGCGGGTAGCGCGCGAATATTGCTCCGGTCATCCTCTCTCTTTGAGGACAAACTACCCTGCGCTCCCATTAAACACAGCAGCACCGGTTTTTCCATTCCATTTTCTTCCTGCGCTCTTTCTATTCCTTTACGAATCGCTCGCTCTACAGGTCGGGGGCGACAACTGCCCACACAGGCAAAACCAATGAGCAAGGCATCCACTGCTTCATCCTTTAGGGCGGCATATACAGCTTTTTCATAGGTCTGCGGATCGGTAAAAGCGCCGAGATCCACTAAACCCGGGCCAGCCAATTCTAACCCATGTGCCGCGCTGGAATCGGCAAACAGAGTGGCAACCCCGGTAGAATTTGCCACGATACTTACTTTATTGCCGCGCGGTAGCGGCTGGTGCGCCAGAACCATGGCCACATCGAACATATCTTCCAGGGTTTCATTAAAAATAATTCCGGTCTGATGAAAAAGCGCGTCCACCTGGACCGCACTGCCGCTGCGTATTCCGCTTTTCCCTTCGGTCGCCAGACGGCCGGCATGGCTACGAGCGCTCTTGACGCATAAAATGGGTTTTTTATAAGACATCCGTCGGGCAATACGTACAAAACGGCGTGGATTGCGAAATGTTTCGAGATAGAGCAGCGCCATTTCTGTTTGCGGATCTTCCTCCCAAAACTGCAATAAATCATTCCCCGAAACATCGGCCCGGTTCCCCGCCGAAACAAAGCTGGAAAAGCCAAGGCCCTTGCGAATCGCATATTCCAGAATCACCAGCCCCAGCGCGGCCGAATGGGAAAAGAATCCAACGGGACCAAGAGGCGGCAAAGCGGGCGCCAAACTGGCATTCAGTCTTATATCCGCAGCGGTATTCATCAGTCCGAGACAACTTGGCCCCAGCAGACGAACGCCGTTTTTTTCGATTAATTCCACTAATTTTTTCTGCCGTTCCGCACCAATAGTTCCGGCTTCGGCAAATCCGGCGGTTACCACCACCAGACCTTTGGCGCCTTTGCGAATGGCTTTTTCCGCCACTTCCTGCACTGTTTCGGCGGGAACGGCAATCACGGCCAAGTCGATGGGTTCGGGAATTTCTTTAACGGTGGCATAGGCCTTAACGCCGTTCACCGAATCGGCCTGCCTGTTAACCGGGTAAACCGTTCCGCAAAAATTGGAGGATAAGATATTGCGAAACATCATATTGCCGATGGCGCCCTGTTCCCGCGAGGCGCCCACAACCGCAACCACTTTTGGTTTGAGTAGCGGCCGCAACGAATTTGCCACGGCAATCCGTTCGCGCAAACCGGCGCGTTCCCACAATGCGGCCGCATTATTTACGGGTAGTTCCAGATGCACCGTATCCGAATGCCATACCTGGTGAATATTGAACCCGGAACTTTTAAAAACCCCAAGCATGGCCCGGTTATCCGGCAGCACTTCCGCTTCCAGATCCACATAACCCTGCGCCGCGGCCAGTCCGGCGAGACGCTCCAAAATAAGCGTGCTGATACCTTTCCCCTGATACGCTTCTTCGGTCATAAAAGCCACTTCGGCAAGACGGTTATTGCCCATTCCGATGAAGTTACCCAGGCCGATTACCCGAGCGTCTTCTTTCTTGGTCGAAATCGCCAGCAGACAACCCGCGTCCACAAAATCACCGCAACATAAATCCTCGATTACCTTGCGCGGCACTTCATTCATGGAAACCATAAAACGCATGCGCAGGCTCTCTTTGGAAACCCGCTTCATAAAGGATTCCACCAGCGGCACGTCCGCAGGCACTGCGGGGCGAAGAAAAATGCCCTGCCCGTCTTTCAGTAAAACATGTTCATGAAAGTTTAGCCCGTCCGGAATAATACGAAACATTCAATTCCTCTATTTTTAATCTTTGTACGGCTAAAATGACTTTTTATATTTTTTTTGTCGCAGAGGACACGGAGATTTTACTATTGATTATTGGTTATTGAATAATTAGTGTCTGTCTATAAAGTCAAAAAATGGTCTGTAATGCGCTCATGATTCTAACCCTCCCTATTCCCGGTTCCCGGGAATTTTCCCTCCCTGAAATCAGGGAGGGTATCCCGAGTTTTGGGACGGGTGGGTTAGGATGACATTGTTTACAAATTTTGCTGTAATTTGATTTTAAAACAATACGGCCCCACTTTATGGACAGACACTAATTAGTATATTTCCTTCTGTAATAACTATGATAAAACAGAACTTTAATAAAAAAATCTCCGTGCTTCTTCGTGTCCCTTCGTGTATTTTTTTTGCGATAGCCCGAATATCCAACATTCATCAGAGAATTTCCAATTATCAAATTAGCAGCGCAATGCAGATTCTTTACATAACGCAAAATACACAATTGCGCAAACCGGCGCTATAAAAAAAACCCCTGCAATGCAGAGGCCTTTGATTAACAAATGGTTACGCCATTCTTTGAATTTCCCCTACAATTTGCGGATTGGCCAGCGTAGTTACATCGCCCGTGTCCTGCCCGTTGGCAATGGCCGAAAGAACACGACGCATAATTTTACCGGAACGGGTTTTGGGCATATCGGGCACAATCCATACCCGACCCGGTTTGGCAATGGGACCGATTTCGGTAGCAAGCGTGTCTGTGATTTTCTTTTCCACTTCTTTCGAAGCTTCAATACCCGGTTTCAGTGAAACAAAGACATGCGGAATTTTACCTTTAATCGGATCGGCAACCGGTACTACCGCAGCTTCGCCCACTTCCGGAGCCATCAGCGCGGCGGATTCCAGTTCCTTAGTTCCAAGACGGTGACCGGCAACATTAATAACGTCGTCGATGCGGCCAAGAATTCTAAAATAACCGTCCGGCGCTTCCACGGCGCCGTCACCGGCAAAGTAGGGCCAATCGCGCCAATCTTTGCTCTTGGGATCTTTGTTGTAGCGTTGATAATACTGATCCACAAAGCGTTGATCGTCGCCCCAGATGGTCAGCATGCGTCCCGGCCAGGGATTCCGGATACAAATATTTCCGGCCTTTCCGCTGCCTGCGGGTAACGGTTTCCCTTCATCATCAAAAATAATGGGATAAATTCCCGGAACACCCGGGCCTGCGCTGCCCGGTTTCATGGGATGCAAAGCAGGAACCGTGGAGCAGAGGAATCCGCCGGTTTCGGTCTGCCAGTAAGTGTCCACAATAGCCGCTTCTTTTTTACCAACCACATTGTAGTACCAGCGCCAGACTTCCGGTTCAATGGGTTCGCCAACGGTGGTCATATGTTTGAAATGATAATTATACTTCGCCGGTTCATCCGGTCCAACGCGACGTAAAGCGCGAATCGCCGTCGGCGACGTATGGAAAATATTAACGTCTAATTCTTCGGCCACACGCCAGGGGCGTCCGGCGTCCGGATGAGTCGGTACGCCTTCAAAGATTACCGAAGAAGCGGCGAGAGCCAACGGGCCGTACACAATATAGGAATGCCCGGTAATCCAACCGATATCCGCCATACACCAGTAGACATCTTCGGGATGAATATCCTGAATGTACTTTGACGTACCGGTCACATAGGCCAAGTAGCCGCCGATGGAATGTTGGGCGCCCTTTGGTTTTCCGGTGGTTCCCGACGTATACATCAAAAACAGGGTGTCTTCGGCATTTAAAGAAACCGGGTCCACTTTTACGCCCCGGTATTTGGGAAGCTCATCGTTTACGATTACATCGCGGCCCTCAACAAGTGGCGTTTCTGCCGAATATTTTCCGGGATAGCGTTGGAAAATTAAAACTTTTTCCACATGCATGCCTTCTTTTTCCGCTTCGGTGCAGGCGATATCGGCCTTTACTTTATGATCCAATAATTTACCGCCGCGATAGTAGGAATCCGCCGTAATCAGGAAACGGCTTTTGGCATCTACGATGCGATCCGCCGCCGCTTTTCCGGAAAAGCCGGAAAAAACCTGGGAGTGAATAACCCCGAGACGGGCGCAGGCTAACATTACAATGGGTAATTCAACAATCATCGGCATGTGCAGGGTAACGGTATCGCCTGCTTTTAAGCCGAGGTCGCGCAGATATGCGGCAAATTCATTTACCCGAACATACAATTCCTGAAACGTGATGTGCTGAATCGCTTCATGTTCCGGTTCCGGCACAAAATGCAGCGCGGTTTTATTTTTATATTTAGCGAGATGCCGGTCTACACAATTATAACTGGCATTCAGCTTCCCGCCCACAAACCATTTAAAAAACGGTGGGTTTTCGGAATCCAACGTGGTATGCCAGTACTTATCCCAATCCAACAGGTCGGCATACTCTTTATAACATTCCGGAAAATTGTCCATTTTAAAACGATCCATAATATCCATAGTCGTTACATTGGCCTGGCCAATAAAATCGGTTGGAGCCGGATATAATTTCTCTTCTTTCCAATGGACGGCAATCTGCATCTCGGAAACCGCGTTATTTTTATTCTTATCAGCCATAAAAAACCTCCTCTATCGTTCAGAATGTTAGTTTATATACTCTGTTTTTTCGTCAATCGGCGCCTGTGAATGTTAGAACTTATGAAGCAAGTAAACAATATTAATTAAATTGCAAAGAAACTTCAAAAAATTCCATCCTTCTTTTGCAAAAGATTTTGGGCGGTCATTCGGACTTTCCGTTTTACTTTTTGCCTTATTGTTTTTTTCTTACCCACATGGATTGATTGAAACATTTTACAATCAATATTTTAGGATTGCGTTATTTTTAGAGTATTTTAAAAACGTTTAACATGTTATAGCCTTGAAGTTTTATTATCATGCTTTTATCTACAGGGAAACGGCAAATATTAAAAAAATCCTTACAGAACGATAAAACAGTTTCCCCTATCGACAGACTGTTGCAATTTCTAATTAAACCGTAAAACGCACAACGGTTCGCCAGGAAAAACTAAAATCGGGGCTCCTATTTTGCTCGTTTTCTTTTCGTATTTTTTCTTTGCATGCTTTTGCGTCTAAAATTTTATTTCACAACTGCCTGATTTAAGGGAGAATAAAGTCCCTCGACTTTTTAAGGCAATTTATTTATTTCGGAAAAATCTATAGATAAAATAGTAACTATTACAATCTCGATAAAACGGGACAGCCGGCGGATTTTACGATGGGAAGACGAATCGATCCAGCTTTGGCGGACAACCGCTTTTAGCAAAGGAAACACATACAGAATATTCTGAATTTCGAGGGAATAGGTATTTTGTTTTTTCTTTAAATAGCGGTGCAGCAGACGCATAGCCAGCGGTGAAACTAAAAAATACCAGACCAGCATAATAATGACGGAACGTATAAGCATAATTAAGGCGGCGGCGCCCTGGCTTTTTTCAAAAAAGGTAAAAAAATAAGACCCGACAAAGATGGTGCCGGATGCGGCAAACAGTAAAAAGAGCGTTATTTTTTTCTGCCAGCGTTTTCCCTTTTTCCTTGGACTCCCCTGTAGAAAATGTTTGGTCTGAAGGGTTGGCCGATCGTTCGCGCTCCGTACCGTCCGCAACAGATGCCCGGCCAAACGTGGAATTCTTAAACCTGTGTAAATACCGGCCGCGGCGTGTATGCCCGTGTAAATTAAAATTAAAAGCAGACTCAAATTCAGCGATTCGACCGTACTCCCGGGCAAAAGAAACTGGCGCAGTACAAAATGGGCAAACAGGTTAATGGATTCCCACAGGGTTTGTCCGAATACGAGGGTTAGAATCAGTAATTTTTGCAGGGCCGCTTCGAGCATGGCCAGCAGGGCCAGCAGAAACACAGCAAGCGCCGTATTTTTAATAACACGAAATAAAAAGACGGCGGTCAGAGTCTGGAAGGCAACGGCAAAATAGGCGTTAACCGGCGTATGCGGACTGACCACCGCTTTTACAACCATCACCACCAGCGCTGCTTTTATAACGGCGCCTTTTTGGGGATCGAACAGATGAATCAACGAAATGAATAAAACGGCGGCGCTGCCGATGACCATACCGGTAAACGGCACGCGAAAAGCATGTAAAACGCCGGCCAGTCCGGCCTCGCTTAACGCCCACAGGGCCGTTAGACGCAGCGTAATATCAAATTGAAAAGAGGGCTGGTTTGAAGTTTTCACTAAAACAGTTCCGGATAGCTAACGGGATTCTTGCGCAGAAACGGAGGAACGAAAATAACAGTTTGCCTCACAAATATCACAATTTTGTGTATCTTGGCATTCAAAGCGAAAGGTTTCATATTCTTGTTGAAACGCTTTTACCAGTGTACGATCCGACAGGTAAAAGCCCATAAAGCTCATTAACTTCTGCCCGGTAATTTCCCCCAGTAAATGTTCTATTTTGCAGGCCTCGGCTTCCGCGGTTTCGGCGTCGAGACGCAGCGCTTTTTCAAAAAAGATACGAATGATGTTGCGTTTGGAAAGCACGCCGTTAATTATTTCTTCGCCATGTTCGGTAAACAGATAAAACTTATTTTCATCTTCCACAACATACCCGCGGGCAATGAGTTTTCGCAATGTGATGGAAACGCTGGAACGGCTGATTTTTAAATACTTGGCAATATCCACGCCGCGTACATAGCCGTTTTTCTTCAGCAGCTCATGCATGGCCATTAAATGATGCACGCTGCTATGGGTCAACTCTACTTCGTCAAACTTTTTCCACATCTCTTTCATCGCTTTAACCAACTAAACAGTTGTTATACTATATTAACATCGGTTAATATAACGGCGAAGTTTGCGATTGTCAAGAAAAGGAATATTTCGAAAACAATACCGTTAGCGCCAGTCATTCTTGAGCTGTCATCGCGAGTGGCGAAGCGAACGTGGCAATCTACGGTACCCGATGCTTCGGGATCGCAATGACAGGTTTACTAATGAGCTAAAGGAATTATGGCTCAATTCAGGTACAAGGTGATTTTTATTTGAGATTTAATTTATGAGTTCACTATAAAAACCACGAATTCCACGAATTTAACGAATCTATTCAATGTAATTTCAATAAAAACAATCCTTGTCTTTCTGTGGAAATCAGTGGCTATGCCTTTTTAGACTGGACTCATTTATTGTTTTCTTTAATAGTTATTTGATTTTTGTTGTTTGTATTTTAGAACTTAAGGCGGAAAGTTATAATTGTTATTAACTCAGATAAACTCCTTGAATTCCGCCGCCGCCTGAAGCAAATGTTCTTTGCGGCCGGCGTCGATCCATTTAAACGCATCGGCAGGGAAACCGTAAATGCGCTGTCCTTTGGCGGATAAATCGAGATAGGCCGGCACGATGGAAAAAGCATTCTCTTCGGGCAGGTGATTAAATATTTCGGGGGAAATGATATGAATGCCCATAAAGGAAAACCGCTGTAGCTCCTGGGTAGGAATAACGATTTTTTTCTGTTCGTCATTTACCGACTCCCAGCCGCAGAGACGCTTTTTTTGATCAAGCAAAAAATAGCGGGAGGTTTTTCGTTTGCGTACGGCAAGCGTAACCAGAGCGGAGCTTTGCCGGTGCGCTGCCAGCATGGCCGCGTAGTCCAGATTTGTAAGCACATCGGCGTTGTGCAGTAAAAAGGGCTGACCATCGTCAAAAAACCAGGCGGCCTTTTTAAGTCCGCCGCCGGTGTCGAGCAGCTCTTTCTCTTCCGAAATTTCGATGCGCATATCAAACTGCTTTTTTCGTTCGATAAACGCCGTTATCTGGTTGGCAAAATGATGTACGTTTATAATAATTTCACCAATACCGTTTCGCTTTAGCCTGCGGATCAAAATTTCCAACAACGGCATCCCGTTAACTTTTACAAGCGCTTTTGGTTTTGTATCGGTGAGCGGCCGGAGACGGGTACCGAGGCCGGCGGCGAGAATCATCGCTTTCATGGTTATCGGGCCTGCATGTTTTTCAGCTCCTGCTCGCGGTGACGCAGTTCCACATTCACATCAAAATTTTCTTTTAACCAGGCCGCCAGTTGATTGGCACAGTACACCGAGCGGTGCTGTCCGCCGGTGCAGCCGAAAGCCGCCATCACATCGGTAAAGTTTCGTTTTTGATAGTTGCGCACCATCTGGGCGATGATGCTTTTAATGTGCCCCAGAAAATCGCTTACTTCCTGTTCTTTCTCTAAAAAGGCAATGACTTCTTTATCATTTCCGGTCAGCTGTTTGTACTGCTCGTAGCGGCCCGGGTTGGGCAAAAGACGGCAGTCGAACACAAAACCGCCGCCGTGGCCTTTTTCATCCACGGGAATGCCGCGCCGGTAGGAAAAACTTTGGATGCGCACCGTGGTTCTTAGCTGTGCGTCGCCAAACTGGCGTAAAAAAGTGGAGCGCACCAGCCCGTTCCACACTTTCGTCAAAGCCGGCAGTTCCAGGGGGAGTTGCGCGTGATTCAGCAGCCATTCCAGGTTCTGGATGGCATAGGGCACACTCTTTAAAAAATGCTCTTTGCGCTCGTAAAATCCCCGGAAGCCATACGCGCCCAGCGCCTGCATAATACGAATAAACACATAGCCGTGGTAAAACTGTAAAAAGGTTTCCCGGTTCACCGATTGTAATTCCGAAAGTTTATCGAGGTAGCGATCGCGCAGACGGATGCGGATTTCCTGCGGAATATCGGCCTTGGCATCGTACAAAAGCGAAGCCAAATCGTATTGCAGGGCCCCTTTACGGCCGCCCTGGTAATCGATAAAATAGGGTTCGTCGTTTACGATCATCACATTGCGGGACTGGAAATCGCGGTATAAAAAATAATCGCGTTCGGCGGAGAGCAGGAAATCGCAGAACTTTCGAAAATCATCTTCCAGTTCCTGTTCGCTAAATGGAATCTTGGCCAGCTTTAAAAAATAGTACTTAAAATAGTTTAAATCCCACATCATCGACTGGCGGTCAAAACTGGAGCGCGGATAGCAGACGGAATAATCCAGTCCCTCGTGTGCGGTTACCTGAAAACGTACCAGTTGATCGATCACCTTTTCATAGAGGAGAATGATTTTATCGGAAAAGCCGTTTTGTTCACGCTCTTCGCTTAAAAAAGAATAGAGAGTCGTATCGCCTAAATCTTCTTCGAGATAAATATCCTTGTCCAATTCCTGGGTATATATTTCGGGAACCGGAAGTTTCACGCCATTAAAATGTTTCGAAAAACTCAGAAAAGCGATGTTTTCTTTTATATCCTGATTAAAAACGCCAATGGCGGTTTTTGTTTTTCCGAACAGCCGGAAATAACGGCGGTCGGAACCGTGAGCGGCCATTTTTTCGATGCGTTTCACCGGCTCTTCGGCCCAGCGTTCAAAAAGAAGGCTTAAATTATCCTGAAGGGTTTTATCCATTTTTGATCTTTTCTGTTAGGTCGCGGATTTCCAAAAATAACACCTTGCCGCATAAAACGGCAGAATGTGTAAAATTAGAGGCGCCGGCAGAAAAAATCAACTATTTGAATGATTACCACTTTTTACCATGACACTCGTAACAGGACACACCGGTTTCCCCGCCGCGCAAATCGGCGCCGTGACAGCTAATACAGTTGTCGAGCGGGTTTTTTAAACCCGGTTTGTGTTTTGCACCTTCTTTACTCAGCGTATGGTCGGAAGGCGGATCGTATTTTGATTTGCTTCCTGTTGGCGTGCTGCACGATGTAAACAATAAAAACAGAATTACCAGTAAACGTTTCATGTTTGTTTTCTTATTTTTTTAACATCATTCGACGCATTACGATTTCGGCGCCAACGCGCAGGGTGTAAAAATAGGTACCGCTGGGAAGAGTACCGGCCTTAAAGGCAACCTGATAATTTCCGGCAGTTTGTTCCGCATCCACCAGTGTTTGCACCCTTTGTCCCAACACGTTATAAACCGTTAGATTTACCGCACTGACCGTTGACAGCCGATACCGGATGACTGTGGCCGGATTAAACGGATTCGGATAATTTTGATTAAGCGTAAATGCAGATGGCTGTATGTTTATACGGTCCGTAATCGCATTAGGCGACTCCACCTGAATCACTTTATTCGCTGCAAAATTCCATTCATCACCGGAAGTGCCGCCATTTAAATTAACGCTATTCCCGTTAGCCGCCAATGTTATCTGACCGGTCGAAGCCGTAGCCGTGTATTCAAATTCAAAGATCACCTCGGTATTGCCGCCAAAAGAAAGCGGAGCGGTATGGGTTAATTCCCCGGAGAGCGACTGTAATGTTCCGGAAACGGGCGCCAGACTGCCCTGGGAAACGGCAATATTGGTTCCGGCGGCCGAAGCGGGTCCGCCGCTTATTCTAACTTTGTATGCAGTAGTACTGTTAATTTTTACCGTATCCGGCCCTTCAATAAGAACCTGCACATTCGCAGAAGGACTCGAACCGTGACAGGTACAGCCCGGTGTGTCGCTTAACTTGGTTCGGCCGGTTTTGCCGCCGGAACTGGCAACTACAAAAACGGAAGCCAAAATAATAAAAAGAAAAAGAAACGCGGTCATTTTGCGTTGCATTTTGTATCTCCCCGAGGTTATGCGGTAAGCTAATGATAATAACTGTATTTAAATTGCATCTATTCCAATAGCATAGTTTTTCTTAAAATCGTCTGGAGCGAATCGGCACTGTCTATTCGCTCCAACAAAAAAAGGGACGCATAAAGCGCCCCTTTTTTTATGTTTTAAAGCTGAGTCTCAAATTTCTATTTTCATGCTGTTACGGTTTCTTCTTTGTCCAGGAAACCCGAATGCGAGTGAACTGCATACACGGAGAAGCGATGTTTTATTACATTTTCTCCGGCACGCTCCGTAGTTCCAGCGGTTAATAATCGTCCCGCACAGGCTGTTCATTAGGCGATGAATCAATCCCTTCACGCACTCCCAACCAACTGTCCCTTTCCGGCGGAACCGGTCGGTTGAGCGAAGCGAAATCCCGATTATCGGGAGATGAAATAATCCTGTTATCCCGAAAAAAACGTCCCCATCCCTGGGGACAAATCGGGATGAAATAATCCTTATTTCATCAAAATCATTTTGCGTACCTGAATAAATTTTCCGGCCCGAATCTGGTAGAAATACACACCGTTAGCAAAGGCCGAGGCGTTCCAGCGTACGTTGTAAAAACCAGCCTGTTGTTTCTCATTAACCAAAGTGGCAATCTTTTGCCCCAGAATATTAAAAATTTCCAGGTTAACTTCACTGGCAGCCTTTAACTGATAGCTGATTGTGGTACTCGGGTTAAAAGGGTTCGGATAATTCTGATTCAGTTTATACTCCTGCGGAAGCTGATCCGCCAGATAATCTTCGATACCGGTAGGATCGATTACTACGACGGTGACGGTATCGCTGACCGCCGCCGCGCTGTCGTCCGTTACGGTACAAATGAGCTGCACCGTTCCCGAATATGCGGGAGCCGTCAAACTCAGTGTCCCGCTGTTCTGCTCATAGGCCAGATGTAAGGAGTCTTCGTCCGCAGTAAAGGTCCAGCTCAGCAGCGAATCAGGCGTATCCACATCCTGCACATAATCGAACATATGCAGCGTAATGGTCGTATCGTTGTGCATCGAAATTTCTCCCGGCAAATTCGTAATCACCGGCACGTCATTGATGGGATTTACGACAATATGAAACCAGGCGCTGTCCGAAAACTCGCCGTCGCTGACGGTCAACAGAAGCGTATCGTTTCCAAACCAGTCTGGCTGCGCTTTAAAGAGATACATTTCGGTTTTCAACGCCGCCGTTACCTGCTTCCCGGAAAAAGCCGTGAAGAGTAAGGTTGAATCCGGGTTATCTTTGTCATCCGCATAGGGATACCAGCCGCTGACGGCATATAGCAGCGAATCATCTTCATTGAAAGATAATTCCGGCAAAGTCGCGATAAATACCACCGAATCGTTTACGGCGCTAATCGTAAAAGCTACCGTTGTGCTGTCCGTTAATCCCGTTGTATCCGCAACGAAAAGATGTAGCGTTTCGCTTCCGTTCCAGTCTTCCGATGGCGCCGTGACGGTTAAAATGCGATCTTCGATCACCGCCATCAATTCGCTATTTCCGGAAACCGACCATTGCAAAAGGCTGTCCGGATCGTCCACGTCATTTACAAAATCATCCAGACTAACCGGCCGAAAAGCGCTGCCTTCGGGAACCGTTTGACCGGCAATCACATCCAGCACCGGCGCGTCGTTTACGGGATTCACGGTAAATTCCGTTTCTGTACTGTCGTTTAAACCGCCCGGATCGGATGCGGTAAAGGTGAGCGTTTCACTGCCGTTCCAGTCCGTATCGGGCGTGCTTACCGTGGCCTGATTGTTTTCATTGATGGAAACGACAAGTTCCGTATTGCCGGTTACCGTCCACGAAATTTCCGCGTCGCTGTTATCCACATCTTCCACGGACGCATTCAGATCTATCACCGTAAAACTACCCCCTTCGTCGATGGTCTGACCGGCAATTGCGCTAACAACCGGCGCGTCATTAATGGCGTTTACGGTAAATACGGCCGCATCACTGTCAAAACTGCCGGAGGTATCCGTCGCCGTAAAGATAATTTCTTCGCTGCCGTTCCAGTTGGCGTCAGGTGCGGTGACCGTTACCAGATGCTGCGCGCTAATTTCAACGGAAAGGCTGGTGGTACCCGTGTAAGCCCAGGTTAAAGTGCTGTCGGCGTCGTCCACATCGGCAACCAGCGTATCGAGATCAAATACGGCAAAACTCTGCCCCTCTGAAATACTTTGATCCGCAATATCGGAAACAACCGGCGCGTCGTTTACCGCATTCACCGTAAAAACAGCCGATGTGTTATCGGATAGGCTGCCCGGATCCGTAGCGGTAAAGGTGAGCGTTTCACTGCCATTCCAGTCCGTATCGGGTGTGCTTACCGTGGCCTGATTGTTTTCATCGATGGAAACGACAAGTTCCGTATTCCCGGTTACCGTCCAGGTGATTTCCGCGTCACTGTTATCCACATCTTCCACGGACGCATTCAGGTCAATCACCGTAAAACTGCCCCCTTCGTCGATGGTTTGTCCTGCAATAGCGCTAACCACCGGCGCATCGTTGACATTGGTTACGGTAAATACCGCCGCGTCGCCGTCACTTAATCCACCGGGGTCGGTGGCCGTAAAGGTAATTTCTTCGCTTCCAAACCAATCTACATCGGGGGTGGTAATGGTCGCAACCCGGTTTTCATCAATGGAAACCGCAAGTTCCGAATTGCCGCTAAAGGTCCAGCTCATTTCCGCAGCGCTGTTATCCACGTCCGTTACATAATCATCCAGAGTGATAGTGACAAAGGTCTGTCCTTCGTCAATCGTTTGGTCGGCAATCCCGGCTACAGCCGGCGCGTCATTGACGGCGTTCACTGTTACTGTAACCGTTGCCGAAGCCGTTCCGCCGTTTCCGTCGCTGATATTATATGTAAAGCTGTCCTCTCCGCTCCAGTTTTCGTCCGGCGTATAAACCACCAGCGTATCGTTGCCGATGTTTGCCGTTCCGTGCGCAGCCGTTGAAACACTGGTAACGGTCAATGCGTCGTTCTCAATATCAGAGTCATTATTCAGTACATAAATGGTGGCCGCCGTATCCTCGTTTGTGGAAGCGGAATCATCTGCCGCCACCGGAGCGTCATTGATATTGTTAACCGTAAATACCGCCGCGTCGCCGTCACTTAATCCGTCGGGGTCGGTGGCCGTAAAGGTAATTTCTTCGCTGCCAAACCAATCCGCGTCGGGTACAACGACCGAAGCCGTATGGTTGGGATCGATGCTAACAATTAAGTCGCTGTTCCCGCTGTAAGTCCAGGTCATTTCCGCCGCGCTATTGTCCACATCCGTTACATAGTCATCCAGATCAATGGTAACAAAGGTCTGGCCTTCGTCGATGGTTTGATCGGCAATGTCCGAAACCACAGGCGCGTCGTTTACCGACGTTACGGTAAATTTAGCGGGGTCGCTGTCTTCCAGTCCGCCGGGATCTTTTACAGTGAACGTAATGGTTTCGGAGCCATACCAGTTTGTATCCGGGATAGATACGGTGGCTACGCGGTTTTCATCAATGGTTACCGTCAGCGCGCTGCTGCCGCTTGATGTCCAGTTCAGATCCGATTCCACATTGTCGATATCATTCACATAATCATCCAGATTGATTTGGACAAAGCTCCCGCCCTCATCCACCGTTTGATCCGGAATATCCGAAATCACCGGCGCATCGTTGATATTGTTAACCGTAAATACCGCCGCATCGCTGCCGGAGAGTCCGCCGGGATCGCTGCCGATGAAAGTAATCGTTTCCGAACCGTACCAGTTAGTATCGGGGATGGAAATAGTTGCCACACGGTTTTCGATGGAAACGCTCAGCTGCGTGTTCCCGCTGTACTGCCACGTTATATCCGCATCCGGGCTTTCTTCATCAGTTACATAGTTATCTAAGTTGACGGTCGCAAAGGTTTCTCCTTCGTTGATTGTCTGATCGGGAATACCGCTAACCACCGGCGCATCGTTTACCGCCGTAACGGTTAACGTGTAGGTTTGAGTGTCCGTCGCATTGTTTAAATCCGCAACCTGTACGGTAACCGTATGCGGACCGGCTTCCGCATCGGTGGTGGCTCTGCCGGTGATTTCACCAGTGGAAGTATTTATCGATAAAAAAGCAGGCGCTTCCATGAGTGACCAGGTCAGCACTTCGGCCGAATCGGTGTCCACCGCTTCAGCCTGATAGGAATAATCCTGATCTTCGGTTGTTCCCGTAACCGGTACGGAAGTAATTTCCGGCGCCGTGTTGATATATTCGTACGGGCCTATATCGGCATCATCCGTACCATCCCTGTCCCCGTCAAAAGGCCGGGCGTTTCCGTCAAAGTCATCCACCGGCGCATCGCCTGTGCTTCCGGCATCTACCAGCGGCGACGTGGCGCCAAAATGGAAATTATTATTATCGATATCAAAAAACTGCGGGTCTTCATCAATATTGCCTGTTCCGGAATATCCGCCGTAGATGTCGGAATAAGTAATATTGGCTACGCCAGATATTTCGTTATCGATATTTGCGGTATTATATCCAATTATCGAATTTATAATATTGGCAATGGTTAGCGCACTATACAGATAAACGCCGCCGCCGTTTCCGTTAGGCGCCTCATTGTTTGCAATAAGACAGTTATTCATATTTAATACGGCGCCGGAAAAAAGGGCCACACCGCCGCCGCCTTGTCCGATCGTCGTATTGTTCCGGATAATGGAATTACCGATTCCGGGGTTAGCAAAAACCGATGGCGAAGGGCCGTTTAAACTAAGGCCGCCGCCGTATTGATCGGCAGAGTTGGAATAGATCTGACAAGCATTGACCAGTGGGCTGCCGGCAAAGGCCATACCGCCGCCGCCTTCTATAGCATGGTTATTCCGAATAGTACAATGGCTTACCATTGTCGTATTGCGAATATTCGCTCCGAAAAAGATACCGCCGCCATTTTTTAATTCTGTCGGTATGCTTAAACCGGTGCCGTCCGCATCGGCGCCTTCTACCAGGCAATAGGATAATTGATTCGCATACGTAGAATCCTCCGAAAGCAGTTTAATACCACCCCACTCCGAAGCGCTTCCGGCGGCGTCATCGATAATAAATTTTATCGAATCTATGTCCGTTCCCGCCGCTATCAACGTTCCTCGCACAACCATTCGGATATCATCGTGAAATTTTACAATCACACCCGGTTCAATGGTCAATACGGCGCCGTCCGCCACTACCAGTGAATCCGTGTTCAGATCAATGATATAAACGCCGTCGCCCGAACTGTTATTTTTTTGCCAGGTGGTATTGCCGGTAATCAGCGAATCTGTCCAAACATCCGCCGAAACGGATACCGCAAAAACAAATAGCAGCATGCTCAGTATGGTAATATTTTTGATTTTCATTTCATACTCCCTGTTTTATAAATAGTCCTGTTTGCTAATTGTTCTTTTTATCGGCAAAGGAGCAGAGAATATGAATTTTTTAAAAGGAAAAGTTCGAAAATAAATCAGCTTGTTATGATAAAAAAAAGACCTGCACAAGTGGCAGGCCTTAAATAAGTTATGGTCATAAAAAATTACGCTTAACGCATCAATACCATTTTACGAACCTGTACCGAAGAACCGTTTATAAGCTTATAGTAATAAATGCCGCTGGCCAGGCCGGAAGCGTCAAATGAAACCGCGTGTTTTCCCGCCGCCTGCATTCCATTTACAAGGATCTGCACTTTCTGCCCCAGCGCATTATAAACGGTAAGTTTTACATAATCTGTACTTGGTATTTCGTAATTAATATTTGTTGTCGGATTAAAGGGATTCGGATAGTTTTGATTTAATAAAAACGCTTCGGGCGTTGCATCCGGCCGATCGTCGATACCGGTTAACCCACCGAGATCCTTCATAAAGCGGGGACGAATATAATAGCCCCAATCGGCAGGAGCGCCGTACGCAATTTGATCCACAATACCCACGAGACGAAAACTGTTTGCCGGCGGTGTGATACCGTCCAAATCCGTATCCTGATCCAGAATCAGGTTCAATGTGTCCGAAACATCGCTTACCTGCACCTGAGCGCTGTATACGCCTTCTACCGGCCAGAGCTCCGGATTTAAGATCGATACGTCCTCAATGGAAACCAGCATACCTTCGTATTCTTCCGCAATATCGTTTATGGTCAGAGCCAGCGTATCCACAGAGTTGCCTTCACTAAAAACCAGAACAGCATCGGCCGATTCCGGCAAAAGCCGGGTCATACCATTCGCCTGCTGTACAATCCCCTGCACAAACACACTGTCGCCGATATTTAAATCGATTGTAAAATTTTGATTTGTCAGACGCATTCCGCCCATCCCGCTCTGAATAAAATAATCGGTACGGGAATCGAAATTAGGCGAATTTATAACGCCTTTCACATAAATCTTTTCGTTAAGCAGGTCGGGAATATAATTATGGTCGGCATCCACCCGGGCGCCTTCGACCGAGTAAATCATCGGATGCGTATAGGCAACCGATATCCGACCGGACGTTCCCGCATCGCAGGAAGCCGAAACCGCGTATAGATAACTACTGTCGCCGGGCGCCTGTGTATCGGTAAACGAATGCGCGCCGTCCACTACCTCGCCAATCTGTTCCATATCTACTTCTGACACACCGCGAAAAACACGAAAGGTGTCCGGCTGAGCCGAGGCATTTACCAGTTGTTTTCCGTTACCGAGATTAATCCATAAATCCAGTATATAATTAGTGGTATTATTCCCGCCAATGGCATTCGACTGCGAGTAATGTTCATCTTCCACCAAAGCGGTTGTATTGAAATCATATAAGTAGTAATTGATATTATAAACGTAATCCGAATTATCACTCATTAATGCCGGGAAACTATAATTTTTATCAACGACGGGGACGATGGTTAAACCTTCGATAAAAACACCCACGCGGGCCGGAGCAGGAACGGAACCAAGGGCAACGCCCACTTCGAAGCGGGGTGTTTCATTTGCATCTCCGGCAACGAGGCTGTCGATTTCGGTAATTTTTACGCCGGTTGTCATATCATAAATATGAATATTGTAAAGAGATGGGCCGGCTACCAGACCCCGGCTGAAATGGGCAAAATCAATTTCTTCCAACGTTGCGCCCGAAAACGCGCTAAGATCAAAAGCAACTCCCAAAGCCTGCTTTTCGATAGGCGACCAGATGCCGGAAGGATAGCTGTTGTTATAAGAAATTACCGAATCGGGAAGAGAATACTCCCAGGATATTTGTGCGCCGTTATACACCGTTTGTGCCTGAACATTTTGCGGCGGATGGCATACGGTTTCGGTTTTAGCAAAAAGAAAACTCACCAAACCCAATGCTATAATCAATCCTGTTATTTTCATTCTACTGCTCCTGTTTGTTAAAAGTGTGTAATATATTTTACCATGTGTATCCCGATTGTGATCTATAACAGATATATTTTCTATATATCGGCGTTTTATGGTCTTTGTTTAGTATTAGAATTTTTAATAAAAAGCTAACATCTTTTCACAAACTGCCGATACTTTTGTACGCTTAAAAATTAAAAAAATATTTATTAAGTAAAAAAAATAATGTTAAAAAAAATAGTTTTTATTTCAGATAGACTGCACGAATTTCAGGCTTTCTTTAAAACCCGGAATTCATTTGAACTGGGAATTGATCTGTTAAATCATTCCGAAGCAAATCAGCGTAGCATTTTTCGGAATTATTACGAACTGTTTATTGTAGATATACAGGAGCAATGGCTGGCGATTCCCCAATGGATTCGGGAACAGGCACAGCAACTGTATTTTCATCAGTTTATATTTATTTCCAACAAAACGGTAAATCCCATTTTGCCGGACCTGCTGGGCCGGCGTTTCTTTAAGGTCGTTGATTTTAAAACGGCTTCCGAAGATTTAAAATCTGTAGTTGACGAAGCGAAACAGTTTTTCGAAGAGCACCAGTACAGCTTTGACCAAACACAATTTCTCACCGAAGCGCCCTTCGAAGGATTACTGGGAAGCCAGCCTTCCATTAAACGCATCAATGATTTTATTAAACTGGTAAGCCGGGCGCGCTATGCGCCATGCCTGATTAGCGGTGAAGAGGGCAGCGGCAAAGAGCTTTGTGCAGGACTAATCCACCGGGCTAACGATTTACACGACGATTTATTGTTTGTAAAGAAATGTGAAAAAGCTACAACAAATGATTTGCTGGCCGATCTGTTTGGCGTGGACGACGAAAGCGGTATTTACGGTCCCGTGCGCAAAGGCCTGCTCGAAATATACTCCGGGGGAACAATCATTCTTAAAAATATCGAAAAAATTCCGCCCGAGGTTCAGGAGAAACTACTGCTTTACTTAGAAGAAAAAGCTTTTCGGCCGTTGGGAGCAAACCGTATCATTGAGGCCAATACGCGGATTATCGCGCTTTGTGAGCATAACCTGGAGTGGTTTGTGAAATATCAGAATTTCAATTCCGATTTATACTTCCATTTAAATGCCTTCGAAATTTCTTTACCGCCCCTGCGCGAACGCGGTGACGATGTGCTCTTGCTCTCTTCGTATTATCTGCAATCGGCCTGCCAGCTGACCGGTAAAACCATACACGGAATTTCACTGCCTGCTCAGCGCCTGCTAAAAAAATACTTTTGGCCGGGCAATATTAAAGAGCTGAAAAACCTGATTGAAGAAACTGTGATAAAGTGCAAGTCCGGTGAAATCGGCATTCAAGACCTGCCACAGTATCTAAACAACGGCAAAGCGTCAGCGCCCGGGAGCACCCATCTTGGAAACTGCTCCCTAAAAGAGATGGAACGGATCCATATCGAACAGGTTTTAGTAAATACCGAAGGTAATAAATCCAAAGCCGCCGCACTGCTGGAAATATCCCGAACGACCCTGCGTGAAAAAATCAAACAATACGAACTATAACTTATCTACTCCGTTTATTCTTTCCGGGCAACTATCAGATATAACTCTTTTTCTTCACGGCACGTTAATACGGAAAACCGTCGGCTTTGCAGCATCTCCGCTAAAGCGGATACTTCCGGTAGGCGATCGCCGGCCACGGCCTGTCCGGCCTCGCGATGCAACGCATTAAGCTGTACATGATCCATCAGATGCATAATAATCCAGAGACCATTTAAAACCAAAACACGATGAACTTCCGTAATCACCCGGAACGGCTGACTGAAATGCGGAAACGACTGAAAACAGACAACCGTTTTGTACTGTGCAGGGCGAAGAGGCAATGCGTGTGCATCGGCCTGTAACAGATTCGGTTTGCGCTGTGCATATTTTTCTTTTACCCGGTGTACCATCCCAAAAGAAACATCCAGTTCCGTCATGTGTATATTCCCGGGAAGAACACTATGCAGGATACCGCTTCCACACCCTAAATCTAACAACGGATTTAATCTTTCGGAAGAATACTCTCTAAAAACGGCACGCATTTGCTCCTGTTTTTCCGGACAGGCATGATAATCCCAATCAGGCGCCTTATCATCAAAAAAATTCCGCGTAATTCGTAAATCACTCATCTGTATGTTCCGGAAATCGTTTTAAAATATGCGAAATGAATTGAGGAATTACTACCATTTGCAGGGCGATTCCCGGTAAACCGCTTAAAACAAGAGCGATAGAAAACATCGGATGGGTTAACCCAAAAAGCGGAGCTATCACCATAACCAGAACAAACAAGAGCAGCCGGTCCCATAAAATGCCAAGTATAAGCGCCAACCAAAGCGCTTTTTTGCGATGAAAATGCAGAAAAGAAATGAGTAACGCCGTGCTGCCCAGTTCGGCCAACATAATGGGGAGTACCGGCGGAACCATTGGCGGCATGCCGGTAAAAAGCCAGGAGATAAGCGGGCTGCTAAAACCCAGCACTAAGGCAAATTTCCAGCTTAACACCATGGCTCCGGCAAACACGGGTAAAAACATGGGCAAAAAAGCAGCGCCAAGACCAAACAAATGAAAAAACTGTGGAAACAACACAGCCGTCGTTATAAAAAAAGCCGTTATTGGAATCTGTCTTAATTCCTTTTCAGACATTTAACACTCCCGTATGCATACAAAATCTTCTGTTGATAGCGCTTCCGGAGTTTCCCGTTTTATAGCAGTAAACCTGCCCATATTATTGTAAACTTAACCGGATATCATTATTTATTAATAGTTAAAACGCAATCCAAACCGCATCTGACGGCCCGGCGCCGGATATCCCGGCAACACTTCGTACCTGCGATCTAAAATATTCAGCACTTTAAGATAGAGGTTCAGATTATTGCTTCCCAGACGAACCGTTCCGCTTACCACATTGTAATCCGACAGCGGCTGCTGATTGTTATTTGCTGCGTACAACTCGTGAATGAACTTTCCATACAAAAAAACACCAACCATCGATTTGGTGTAGGCAAACATATATTTAACCTGCTGTCGCGGATTAAAAGCCGTCAGTTGATCTGCTTCTAAAAAAGCATAGCTCAACTGAATATAAGCCGGATTTATAAAACGATAACGAATTTGCGTTTCCCAGCCCCACTGATTGGCGTTACCGCTGTTTAAAAATTTCATTACAGGTGTAGGCGGATTAATTTGTACTGCCTGGATAATGTTTTCAATTTGATTGTAAAAAGCCGCTACACGCCAGGAAAGACGACCAAACCAGGTATATTCCATCCCGCTTTCGTAGTTATTTACATTTTCATTTTTCAAATCGGAGTTCGCCGACGGAAACAGATAGAGTTCCATCAGGGTAGGCGTACGAAAACCGTTGCCGTAGGAAGCATACAGTTTAAACTGCGGATAAGGCCTTAGTGCTATACCAAACATTGGTGAAATTGTGGAAAGAGCCAGCGTATTATACTGGTAACGTATTCCTCCTTTCAGGTGCAGCATTCGAAATGGAGTATAAAATCCAACGACATAACCTCCGAAAGAATCCATTTGATGTAAATCGGTATTTACAACAGGCTTGCCATTGGGTAAAAAAGCAAATCTGTTTTTAGCCTTTCCCCCGAATCGCATTACATCAATTCCGCCGGCAAACTGCATTTTTTCGTTAAAAATAAAATGCTGATAGCTCGATAAACCATACGTAAAATCATTGGCCTGAAAACCGTCGTAAAATTCATGCCTTCCGAAATTTGTATAAAACTGAGTAGAGCCGGTTAACCGGGAGTCTTTGTTGGCTAAAATAAGTTCGCCGGTACCACGGCGGATTTTACCGAAACGGTGGATACCAAGTTTATCGGTTTCACCACGACTGGGATCATCAAACGAATAGGGTACATAGCGACCTTGCAATGAAAGATTCCAGTTTGCATTTATCTGATACTGCCATCCCGCCTGATAATGCCGTGATTTAAAATCCGTCTGTTTTATATGCCCGTCGGACTGTTTTAAACTGTATGTGGCAAAAAAACCGCTTTTATTCCATTGCCGGGCCACACTCATATCCAGACGTTGTGTATTAAAACTGCCGATTTCTATATTTGTTTTAAATGTTTGCCGATAAAGTGGCAGGGTCGTCAGATTAACCACTCCGCCCATCGCATGGCTGCCGAAGATGGTGGATGAAGCGCCCGTCAGCACTTCGGCCTGGTAAATATCACTGTTGCCGTACACATCCGGCAGCGGATGCCCGAAAATACCCATCACATCGGGATGCCCGTTTAGCAGAACCAGAACACCGGTATTGGGCTGTCCGCCCAAACCACGCAGATTTAACGCGCCGGCGCCCGCCGTACCCACACCGTAACCCATCACCTTTTTATCCAGTACATAGGCAGAAGGGCTCATTAAATCAACCGCTTCCAAAACGGAGTGACTGCTCATGACTTCCAAAATTTTTCCTGGAATAATTTGATAACTATCAGCTGAATTTTTTAAAGACGCACTATAACGGTTGGCTATAATTACAATTGAATCTTGTGAATTATAGACCTTTAGCGAATCCATCGCATGATTGGACGCAAAGGTAAACGAAAACATCATAAGTAAAATAAAAAAGCTGCGCATATAAACCTCTCTTTGTTAATGAATGAACGTTCCCGCCGCAAACAGCAGGCATCCAAATAAACTTGAATCGGATTTTTAGTCCAAAACCCGGAGAATAGACTACATCCGGGTAGAATTAAATTATTTAAACCTGGAACCTTAAAGGCAATTCCAGCTGGTTCTGCAAAAGCAGGGTTTTATTCTTTAAAATGGTATCTGGTTGTCCGTCCGCCACCACCATCCCCTTATTTAACAGTATTATTCGGGTACAGGTATCCCATAAAAAATCCAAATCATGAGAAGTTACAACAATGGTCTGACGGCTGATATTCATCCAGTCGATTAATTTTCGACGATGAAAGGCATCGAGATTGCCGGAAGGTTCGTCCAGGGCAATGAGTTCCGGTTTCATGGCCAAAACCCCGGCAATGGCGATGAGTTTCTTTTGGCCGAAACTTATATGGATCGTAGAACTATTGTATAGTTCACGACTGTTTAATATTTGCAACGCTTCATTCACGCGCTGTTCCACTTCACTCTCTTCCAACCCCTGATTTCGGGGTCCAAAAGCCACATCGTCAAACACTTCCGTCATAAAAAGCTGATCATCGGGATTCTGAAAAACCAGCCCCGCCAAACGGCGAATTTCTTTAATATTCTTTTTATCCGAAACCGCTTTCCCAAATATTTCCAGATGCCCTTCGGGAAGCCGCAGCCCGTTAAGCAAGGTTAATAAAGTGGATTTCCCCGCACCGTTAGGGCCGATAATCCCCACCTTTTCTCCCTCCATTATTCTTAAATCCAGCCGTTCCAAAGCAAGCGTTCCCGCAGGATAACGAAACGATACGGCCTCCGCCTCAATTGCTACATTATACGCCATAACCAGAAACCCGCCGTTAATAAAACCGTACACAAAAAAAATATCGTATCTGCAAAACACCAGTTCAGTTTATACACAATCGGAAAACGGCCTGTAAATCCCCGGCTGACCATTGCTTCGCTACTACGTCCGGAGCGTTCCCATACGCGAAGAAGATACATCAGTAAAAAATTGCCCGCCGCATGCCGCGAAGCGGCTCTTCTCAAACGCAGATTCCGGGCCCGCAAGGCAAGCTTTACCCGTATGGCTTCCAGATTAAAAACCTGTAACATACGTTGCAGATAAAAATATATTGCGATAGCCCAGTGCGGCGTTCGCCAGTTATTCAGGAGGGCGATAATTTGTTTATATGACAATGAACGGCTAAGTGCAAAAGAGATGTTTAGTAAAAAGAACGCTTTAAAATGTACCGCTAAAAACTGCCAGAGCCCCTCGCGGTAGAGTGTAAACGGCCCCACCTGACCAAAAATTTCAAAACCGCCTAATTTTTGGAAAGGCAAATGAAACGTAATGAATAAAAGCATAGGATAAACACGTAAAATATCTTTAAATATAAAAATTAACTGCGCCCTCGCTAAACTCCATAAAACGATCAGTAAAAGCAGATAGTAAAGTCGATCCGCTTTTTCCAGCGGCTGTAAATACAAAACCGAAACGGCCGTTAGCACCCCTGCAAAAAACTGTGCCCGCGGGTCAAACTTATTTAATCGAAATATTGTTTCTCTATTCAAATTCATCCCGGAATTCCAATCGTCAGTCCAAACCTTTTCCGTCCGAAGTAAGATAGAGTTTTCCGTGCTTAACTCCCTTTTCTGCCAGCATACGGTCGGCCGTTTTCCGTATCAGTGCGGGCGTTCCTTTTATAACTATCACTTCCAAACAGTTAACATGATCCAAATGGACATGCATGGACGAAATAATGTGCTCGTGATGGGCATGCTGTATTTCCGTCAGTTTCTCCGTTAATTCACGTTTAGAATGATCGTATAAAATATGTAAAACACCCAGAACCACTTCATTTACCTCAATCTCCTCTTCTACCAGCGCACGTCGAATTAAATCCCGGATGGCTTCGGAGCGGTTGCCGTAGCCCCTTGCTTCGATATGAGCATCAAAACGTTCCATCAGTTTACCCGGTAAAGACATTCCGAAACGAACCATAGATTCAGACATATTTCAAGTCTCCGTGTTACTTTTCTAACAATAGTAACACCCGCGATCGAATCGATCAAGCATAAAAAAAAATTCTTTTTCAAATAAATGGTTTATTTTTGTACACCCTATTGACTTTATTTTTTACATTTCCTATTTTTGGTGTACTCTGGTACATTTAAAGGAATAAAAATGAAAACCCTTACCGACCGTCAAAAAGAGTTATTGCAGTTAATAGCCCGCAATATCGAAGAAAAAGGCTATCCGCCATCTTACCAGGAATTGGCAAATTCCATGAATATTAAATCCAAATTTGCTATTCTAAAACATATCGACGCCTTGGTGAGCAAAGGATATCTGGAAAAGGATTCTTCTGCCCGCGGCCTGCGTATCATTGCCTCCGATTATGCGCCGGGCAATAAAAATGAAATCAACGTTCCGCTCATCGGCCGGGTCGCCGCCGGATTTCCCATTTTGGCTCAGGAAAATGTAGAACGCTACATTCCCATCCCCCGGGCCATGATAAAAGCCGAGGGCCGTTATTTTGCCTTAAAAGTTCGTGGCGACAGTATGATCAATGCCGGTATTTTTGAAGAAGACCTCGTCGTTGTCAATTCTACCAATGCCGCCCATAACAAAGAGATTGTTGTTGCCCTGATTGGGGATGAAGTAACCGTTAAACGTTTAATCCGCTCTAACGGCAAGATTTACTTAAAAGCAGAAAATCCCGCCTACGATGATATTTATCCGGAGAGTGAATGGTCTATTCAGGGTAAAGTCGTGGGGCTGATTCGTGAGATTAATTAACACCTGGCTGATATGAAAAACAAACCATCCAACCCTATTTTTTATAATGAAAAAACGACGGTAGGAACCAGTGAGTTTTATAGTATCCCGTTGATGGGAGAAGTTCATATAGAAAATGAATTTGGCTCAGGAGGAAATTATTCCTTAGGAGAATTGATTAAAAACGTTCGCCAAAAGGATTTACGCTCCATTACCCTGCGCACCATGGACAACGGCCTGGCCGGAGACGGTATTTATTTCGGGGATTTCCTGACGGTCGATTTAACATCAAAACCCGTTAATGGCGGTATTGCCGCTATAAAATTAGGTAGTAAAATTTATATCCGTAAAATATTTTTCGAACACAATTTTATCCGGTTGGAAACAACCGATCCCACCAATTCTCCATTAATTGTCGATCCTCAAACACCCGGTTTTGAGATTATCGGCCGGGTACATACGGTTATTCGGGAATTATAAAACCAGGTTATATCCCGACTCCCTTTATTATTCATACCCAAATTTCTAAAGTAAAATTTAGGAAATACCAAACTCTAAAATGCCTCTGCAAGGTAATTTTTGTTTGAGATTTAATTTACTGTTTTTTTAATATTTATTTAATTTTTGCTATTTGTACTTTAGAATTTAAAATTTAATCTTGCCTTTTTCCCCATTTTTTTATACTTTTAGGTGTACGTTTGTATATTTATTAAAAACAGGAAAACCGTGACCTTCGAAGATATTTTTGAACCCATTGAGGTAATCTCCTATTTCCGGGAGGGCAAACTTCGCCCGCTGCGTTTTCGATGGAACGGACGGGTATACAAAATAAAACAACTGAACGGGCACTGGATCAGTCATCAGGGGTACAGTAAAGAACATCACTACTCCGTCATTTCCGACAGTTCCGATTATTTTGAGCTGCTGTTTAACAGCGCCGATTTTGACTGGCAGGTGGCGCGGGTATGCCTGGGTGGATAAAACCACTTAATAAGTATCAGCCGAATTTCTAAAGTGAAATTTTAGAAGCGCCAAATAATACCAAATTTTAAAATTTAAACATGCATCCGCAAGGCGATTCTTGTTTGAGATTTATTTGTTTTTTGTAGCGCTATGTCGATCCGGGCGGGTAAGCACAAATACAAAAAGGAAAAGCCACAGATTACCATCACGCCAGAGGCGGACAGACCAAGAAAACAGGAGAACAACCGAGCAATTCTATTTGTTCTGTTATAGTTTTACCTGGCAAAACGTTGCGCCCTTCGCACTTAAAAAATAAAAAAAATCTTAGCCGAGAATGGTCAATGAACGCGAATAAACTAAAACAAACGAAACAATGATTAAATCAGTGAATATCCGTGTTCATCCGCGGCTAAAAAAACGGCAACACCCTGCTTTAGTCAGGGATGAAACGACTTATCCGTTTAACCGAAAACGAATAGCCGGTTTTATCAATTTAAGCTTTTTCCATAAATCCTGCTACTTTCTTCCAATAGGCGCCCGGCACAAATCATTTTAGTGAATCCTTCAATATTTTATTAAATTAATTGCGGCTACGGAAAACGAAGGTTCGTTTTACCGGTTTCCGCCGCTTAAAACAAGACACCGTATCAAAAATGAAAGCGGGGCTGTTCTGCCGCATCCCATAGAATTGTTCGAACAAACACTGCAGCATTCGCGTGCCGCCATGCGTCTTGTGGATATGCAGGGACGCATCGTTGCCTGCAGTGACGCCTATTGTACGCTCACCGGACTTCCCCGGGAAGAACTGGTGGGACAAACTCTCACCGTTGTTTATCATCCCAACGCGCGCGAACAAATGCTGCACATCTTTAAAAAAGGGCTGCAAAGCGGTTCCCTACCCGAAGCGGAACAACTCAAACTGCGTTTATGGGATGGACGGAAGATTTGGCTGGATATCCGGCACACGCATTTTGCCCGCAAAGATTCCGAAGCGTATCTGTGGAGTTCTTTCCGGGATATTTCCAAAATAAAACGGACACAAAAAATTCGTCGGGATAATGAAAAACGATTACGCCTGCTTTTTGACCGGGCTGCCGACGCTATTTTTTTAACACCGTTTAGCGAGGATTTCAGACCGGGCGCTTTTATCGAAGTGAATGACACCGCCAGTAAACGTCTGTTATACTCAAAAGAAGAATTATCGCGTTTAACGCCCTATTCTGTTATTCCGGCAAAATTATACGAAAAACTCAACCAAGCTTTAAAAAAGTTGCACACCGAAGCTACTGCCGTTTTTCAGCTTCAGTTGCTGCGCAAAGACAAACGCCGGATTCCGGTGGAAATCAGTCTGCGCCGTTTTAAACTGGATCACCAGGAAACCATCGTCTGGGTCGTCCGCGATATCACCCAGAGGAAACAGGTGGAAAAGCGACTGAAAGAGACTTCCAGCCAATTGCGGGATTTAGCCAGCCGCATTCAAACCGTACGCGAAGAAGAACGCACCATGATTGCCCGGGAAATCCACGATGAACTGGGGCAGGTCTTAACCGTACTTAAAATTCAGCTTTCCCTCACCGCCAACAAGCTGCTTCCGGAACAGCAGGAAATAAAGACACGGATAAAATCGACTTACGGGCTGCTGGATAATGCGGTTGAAGCGGTACAACGTATTTCCGCCAAGCTGCGCCCCGGCATTTTGGACGAACTGGGACTGGCGGCCGCGGTGGAATGGCAGGCGCAGGATTTTGAAAAACATACCGGCATTCATTGTAAATGTTCGCTGCTGTCCGAGCCTGTATCTCTTTCCGCCGAAAAGAGCACGGCCGTCTTCCGTATTTTTCAGGAGGCGCTCACCAATGCGGCGCGTCATGCCGACGCCGACCGCGTTTCCATCTTTTTAAAAAACAGAAACGACAAAATGATTTTGGAAATCATCGACAATGGTTGCGGTATTAACAAAACACAAATTAACAGCCCGAAATCACTGGGGATATTAGGGATGCGCGAACGGGTTGTCGTATTGGGCGGCAGCATGGAAATAAACGGGGTTCCCGGAAAAGGTACCCATATAAAAGTAACCATGCCGCGTAAATAATAAAGACCTTTACAAAAGCATTAATTTAAAACATACGGCAATACAATCCGCCGGATTGCAGCCTTTTTGATTTTTAAGAAGGAAACCAGAGACCATAATTTTAGATTAACAAACTTTGCTTTTTATTACAAAGGAAACAAATGAAGATTCCAGAACTGCTCGCTCCCGCGGGCTCTTTCGAAAAAATGCAGTATGCTTTTGCTTACGGAGCCGACGCGGTTTACGCCGGCATTCCCCGCTTTTCGCTGCGGGCCAGGGAAAATGATTTTACCGAAGAAAAGTATCTGGAAGCGCTTCGGTATGCGCGTCAAAATAATAAAAAATTATATCTGACCATGAACATCTTTCCGCATAACCGTAAAGTGGAATCCTTCACAAATATGCTGGCCAGAGTGGCGCAGGCCAAACCGGACGGATTGATTATGGCCGACCCGGGGATGATAATGGTGGCCCGCGAAAAGCATCCCGAATTGCCCGTGCACCTCTCCACCCAGTCCAACACCATCAACTGGCAAACGGTACGATTCTGGCAGAAAATCGGCGTAAAACGCATTATTCTAAGCCGGGAACTGAGCATCGACGAAATTAAAGAAATCCGCCAGCATGTGCCGGAAATGGAACTGGAAACATTTATTCACGGCGCCATCTGTATCGCCTATTCGGGGCGCTGCCTGCTGTCCAATTATTTTACACACCGCGACGCTAACCAGGGCACCTGCACCAACGCCTGCCGCTGGGAATACAACGTACACGGCGAGCCGGCGCAGTTGCAGAAAGAGCTGGACAGCTATCAGCCCGAAAAAATTAATTACTATCTCGAAGAAACGACGCGCCCCGGGGAACTGATGGCGGTTGACGAAGACGAACACGGTACGTACATCATGAATGCGAAAGATTTAAGCACCATTCATATTTTAAAAGAACTCATCGACAGCGGTGTGGATAGTATTAAGATTGAAGGCCGCACAAAATCCCAGTACTATCTGAGTTCGATTACACGGGCGTACCGCTGGGCTTTAGATTGTTATAAAGAAGGTCGCCAAGTGCCCGAAGATGTATTGCAGGAAGTATATGCGGTGGCCAACCGCGGCTATGTGACGGGATTTCTGGAGCGCAACCCCGGAGAGAACGGACAAAATTACGAAGAAAGCCATTCTTCCGTTCAGAGCCGGATATTTGCCGGATTGGTTAACGAATGGGATGCAGAAAAAGGGCTGGCCCGCATCAACGTGCGCAACCGTTTTGAAATCGGCGATACACTGGAACTAATCACCCCGGCAGAGACGATTCCCTTCCGTCTGGAACGCATGACCGATGAATCGGGTGAACTGTTAGACGCCGCGCATGGCGGCGGAAAAGATGTTTTTATGCCGCTACCCAAAGAGCCGGAACCTTACGCCATCCTGCGCAAAGTCGTTTTGTAAGGGCAGCCTGACAGGCCGCCCAAAATAAGAGGTACTAACCTTCCAGAAAATGCTCGGCGTCCAACGCGGCCATACAGCCCGAACCGGCCGCCGTAATCGCCTGTTTATAGGTGGTGTCCTGCACATCGCCGCAGGCAAACACACCTTCCACATTCGTTTTAGTAGTTCCGGGAACGGTATTGATATACCCGTTCTGATCCAGATCTAACTGTCCCTTAAAAATTTCCGTATTGGGATTGTGACCGATGGCCATAAAAATACCGTCCACAGTCACTTCGCTTAATTCACCGGTTTTCGTATCCTTTAGACGGGCGCCGGTTACAAATTCATCTCCAAGCACTTCATCAATTACCTTATTGTAGGCAAATTCCACTTTGGGATTGGCCTTAGCCTTTTCAATCATAATCTTGGATGCGCGAAATTCATCCCGGCGATGGACAACGGTAACTTTGCTGGCAAACTTGGTTAAAAACGTTGCTTCTTCCAACGCGGAATCGCCGCCGCCCACCACTAACACTTCTTTATCTTTGTAAAAGAAACCGTCGCAGGTGGCGCAGGCCGAAACACCCTTACCCATCAAGCGGGTTTCGGATTCGATGCCCAGCAGACGGGCCGAAGCGCCGGTAGCGATGATTATAGAATCGGCCGTGTACGTGCCGCCGTCGCTTTCCACGGTAAACGGGCGTTTGGAAAAATCGACTTTGTTCACCGCTTCAAAACGGGTTTCGGCATCAAATTTATTTACCTGGGTACGCATATCTTCCATCAGTTGCGGTCCCATAATGCCTTCGGGAAAACCGGGAAAGTTTTCAACTTCCGTGGTAATGGTCAACTGGCCGCCCGGCTGATTACCCTCCAGCACAAGCGGGTTCAGTTCTGCGCGGGCCGCATAAATGCCCGCGGTAAGCCCGGCAGGCCCGGAACCGATAATAATCACTTTATAATGTTTTGTCTCCGACATTTTGTTCTCCTGTTTCTTTTAATATCAATTTCTTCGTTTTTAAATTTTAAAACCAAACCGTAATTCTCTAACCTGCAATGTCGTCCATTAACGATTGAAGATTAATGAGCGCCGATTGCAGATATCCTGAGTTTAGTACTAACTTGAATTTTTGATGCAATATTTCGCCGGAAGGTACAGAACACGATTTATTTAAATTTAAGCGTTGCGCCGCACTCCGATGACTGTTAGATTCCCCTCGGCAATTTTACCCGGCAGACTTATCTTTATGCATTGTCGGCGTGGAAATTAAATGTTAAAATACAGCAAATTCACTATAAAATAAATGGTTTATATTATTACTCCTTGTTAATAAAGGTGGAGATTTATAAGTGAAAACCCGTTCACTGTTCTTACTGGTTATCTTTTTATTACTTCTCTTTTCCTGTGGAGAAAAAGATAAAAAACCCGCCGGCGTTACCCACCCGCAGTGGAGCGCGGGGAACACCATTTACGAACTTAATATCCGGCAGTTCAGCGCCGGCGGCACATTTAAGGCCATCGAACTGCGCACAATTGCTTTAAAAGATGTGGGCGCCGGAATCATTTCGCTGATGCCCGTCTTTCCCATCGGCGAAAAAGATCGCAGGGGCGCGCGCGGCAGCGTTTATTCGGTAAAAGATTTCCGCGCCGTAAATCCCGAATTCGGCACGATGGAAGAATTTAAATCCCTGGTAAATAAAATTCATCAGATGGGTATGCATGTGATTTTGCAATGGGTGGCCAATCAAACCTCTCGGGATAATATACTGATCACCGAACATCCGGACTGGTTTACCCGGGATAGTTTGGGAAATATTTTGGCGCCGGACTCGGAACAGTCCGACTCGGCCGAATTAAATTACAAAAATTCCGCTTTGCAGGACTATATGATTGCGGCCATGAAATTTTGGCTTCGTGAAACGGACATCGACGGGTTTCATTGCACGGCAACCCGGACAGCGCCGATTGAATTCTGGAACCGGGTACGCAAGGAACTGCATACGATAAAACCCGTTTTTATGTTGACAGAAGAAGAGAACCCCCTTCTGCATCGCGCTGCATTTGACGCTTCTTTTGCTGATAATTTTTACATCCTTCTAAACCAGATTGCACGAGGCAAGCGTCCGGCCGCCGCTATCGATTCTCTACTGCAAGCGGAAGCAACCGCCTATCCACAAGGCGCTTTACGCATTCGTTTCACATCAAATTCTGAAATGAATGCCTGGCAGGGCTCTGCCGTCGAACGGTTTGGAGACGGTATAAAAACCTTTGCTGTCCTCAGCGCAGTCGTTCCCGGCGTGCCGATGCTGTACAGCGGACAGGAAGCCGGGCAAAATGAACGGCTTAACCCATTTGACAAACAACCTATAAAATGGAGGGCTAACTACTTTCGCCGTTTCTATTCCCTTCTGTTTAATTTATATCGACGGAACAAGGCCTTAAACTACGGGACATTCAAAAAAATCGAGACCGATCGGGATAACGCCGTATATGCCTGTATCCGGGAATATGGCGATGAGAAAATTTTGGCCGTTTTGAATCTCAGCGCGGCCCGACAACAAGTGCATTTTTCTTCTCTTGCAATGGCGGGCAAATACCGGAGCTTGTTTACCGGACGGAAAAAAAGTCTTGGATTTAGTGAATCCTTTACTTTAAAACCTTGGGAATATATGATTTTTGTACGTACTAATAAATAACAGATGGGGCATTCAGACTTTCTACTGCCTACTTTTAAAATCCCGGTTTATCCGGAACGGGAGTTTTGTTGAAACACTTTTTGCCAGTTACTTTTTTTTTCCTAATCACGGTTTTATCCTGCAACACCGCTCAAAAAGCGGAAAACCAAACGACTGTTCGAATCGTTTCGCTCTCCCCGAACATTACTGAAATTATTTATGCGCTGGGGCAAGAAGATAAACTAATCGCCGTTTCCGATTTTTGTAATTACCCACCGCAAGCCCGTAAAAAGGAACGAATCGGCGGCTTGCTAAACCCCAATCTCGAAAAGATGGCGGCTTTAAACGCCGACCTGTTTATCGGTACTCCCGCCCATCTGGAAATTTCCAAAAAGCTCGAGCACCTCCATCTTCGTTCTGTTATTCTCCCCAACGACCGGTTGCAGGATATTTTTACGGCCATCGATTCCATCGGTATTTTGCTTAATTGCCGGCAGGCAGCCGACAGCCTGGTGCATTCCATAAAAGATTCGCTCTCGTTTTACAAAAAAAAATCAGTACGCACGGCCAGGCGGCGCTCTGCTCTTTTAGTTATCGGACGGGAGCCGGGAACCACCCGAAAAATAATGGTAGCCGGACCCAATACTTTTTTGAACGAAATATGGAAATTAAACGGCGGCAGAAATGCCTTTCCCGCACTCTCTGCCAAATATACCCAAATTAGTCTCGAGGCGCTTCTAAAAAACAACCCTGATTTAATAATTGAATTCAAGTTTAAAGAAAAATGGGACGATAAAAAGAACCGCATAAATCAATTGGAATGGAACACCCTGCGACAACTGACGGCCGTTCGCAACAGACAGATTTATGTACTAAACGGCGATTATACGCTCATCCCCGGTCCGAGAATTTATCTCCTGGCCCGGGATTATTACAAAATTTTCCGCCAGATTAAGTAGTGTTTCATTTTCTTAATATAAAATGAGTTCGCTATAAAAACCACGAATTTACACGAATCTATTCAATGTAATTTCAATAAAAACAATCCGTGTCTTTCTGTGGAAATCAATGGCTATGCCTTTTTAGACTGGACTCATAAAATTAAACGAGAAATATACAGAAAATGGGATGCGCTCACCGCGTATAATTCGTAGATTCTCATCGTTTGAAAGAAATTCCTGATGAACGAAATGCCGGTTATCCGGTGATATTAAATATCCCTTTCCAAAGGAAAATTTAGAAGGTTTCTCTTTAGAAATTTATTTTTATTGAATAAAATTCCGGATAAATTCAGACAAAAAAGGAGTCCATATGTCAAAACCGCTAAAAGGCACACAGACGGAACAAAATTTATTAAAAGCATTTGCAGGCGAATCCCAAGCCCGTAACCGATACGAATTTTTTGCCAAAGCGGCAAAAAAAGAAGGGTATGTTCAAATTTCAAATATTTTTCAGGAAACGGCCAATCAGGAAAAAGAACACGCAAAACGTTTTTTCAAATTTCTGGAAGGCGGAGCTGTTGAAATTACCGCCCGCTTTCCGGCGGGAATTATCGGCACAACAAAAGAGAATCTGAAAGCCGCGGCAGAAGGCGAAAACGAAGAGTGGACAGAGCTATATCCTCAATTTTCCGAAACTGCCGAAAAAGAAGGGTTTGCCGAAATAGCGCTGGCTTTTAGAATGATTGCAACCGTAGAAGCCGAGCACGAACGCCGCTATTTAAAATTACTTCAAAATATTTCGGAAGATACCGTTTTTATAAAAAACTGCAAAGTATGGTGGAAATGTCTGAACTGCGGATATGTATATGAATCGGTTGAAGCGCTTGAGGAATGTCCGGCATGCCTGCATCCCAAAGCATATATGCAACTTAAAGAAGAAAATTATTAATTCTTTTTATTAGGAATATCTTTTAAAAGTATTGGATACTTTACGATATGAAACTGGAACAAGGCTATATCCAGATTTATACCGGTAACGGAAAAGGGAAAACCACGGCCGCCATCGGTCAGGCGGTGCGGGCAGCCGGTAGCGGTTTAAACGTCTATTTCGTTCAGTTTATGAAAAACTATCCGTATGGAGAAGTAGAACTCCTGCCAAACCTCTCTGCCCAAATTACATTAAAACGGTACGGAACCGATGATTTTGTGTTTAAAAAAGAAGCGCCATCGGAAGATTTATGCAGCCAAATGGAAATCGGTCTGAAAGAAGCCGAAAAAGCCATGCTCAGTTCTGTTTACGATCTTATTATACTGGATGAGGTTTTGGTTTCCATTTATTTTAAGCTTTTTTCCATCAAAAGAGTGCTTCAGTTTTTAAAAAAGAAGCCGAAAAATGTGGAGATAATTCTTACCGGACGCTATTGCCCGAAAGCGATTCTTGACCAGGCAGATTTAGTAACAAAAATGGATGAGGTTAAACATTATTATCAAAAAGGAGTTAGGGCAAGAAGGGGGATTGAATCCTGAAAATTATACTTGAATTCAGTAAAATTTTTCTTAAATTGGATTTCAATCACTACCGTTCATATACAACAAACAAATGCCTAACCTATTGATATTAATGATATTAGTCCTGCATATATAATATGTTTCAGTTCTGAATATCCATAATAGTAGGCTATTTCATCCTAAGCAACTGAAGCGCGTTCATTTCTGTAAAGGGAAGTCGTAAATGTTTTTAGACATGTTTAAATACGAAGGTAAATTTACCAAACATACCGGCAAAAAGAATCTGAAAACCTATCAGAATCTTTATTTAATGCTGCGTAAAAAACAAAACAACCACGAGCTTCCCGTACATCCCGAGAATAACTATCTCGGCGGAAATGATCTTGCAAAAAATATTTACGAAAAAAAATATTATATTAAAGACCTGGATAATAAGCTGCTGGAAAAAACACCGGAAGATTTATTTACCCGTGTAGCCGCCTTTATTGGCGCCATCGAAACCGACCCCAAAAAGGGTGAAGAATGGGCAACCAAGTTTTACGATTATTTATACCAGGGCTATTTTGTACCGGGCGGCCGTGTGCTGGCCGGCGCTGGCGACCTGTTCCGCTTAAAGACGCTTTCCAATTGTTTTGTTACCCAAATTGAAAAAGACAATATCGAGTCCATTTACAATTCCGCATACGAATGCGCCCGTACCTATTCGTACGGTGGCGGTATCGGCGTTGATGTTTCCCCGCTGCGCCCAAAGGATTCTATTGTGCATAACGCCGCCGACAGCTCCACCGGCGCCGTTTCTTTTATGGATCTGTTTTCTCTGACCACCGGCTTAATCGGCCAAAGCGGCCGGCGCGGCGCCCTAATGCTGACCATCGATGTAAAACATCCCGATATTCTCGAATTTATTCGCGTTAAAAAAATCCCCAACTGGGTAACCAAGCAAATTATCGAACAGCTCAAATGGTCGGATAAATTTAGCGCCGATGAATTGAAAGAGATTGAAAAGCAGGTAATGGAAAATACCCAAATTCGATTTGCCAATATCAGCATAAAAGTTTCAGACGAATTTATGCAAGCCGTGGACGAACAGAATCGCCACGGGAAAAACAAAATACTGGTCTATAAAAAATTTAATAAAACCATACTGGACGAAGCAAAGCAGGATCAGGGATACCACTATTCTTACGCCATTCCGGCAAAAGATCTCGACGAATATGAAAACTGGCAGGCATTTGAAAACATCAGTGTTTTAAATGATTTTTTATATAAAAATTTTGAACTGATTTTGACGGAAAATGACCTGCGCGACCCGGCACGGCGCGATGTTTACGGAGATGTTGTGCTACCGTTAGAATCGGAGCCCTATGATTTAGCCGTTCGTTTCAGCGGTGATTTTATGCTCTATTTTGGCTCCGAACCTACCGGAGAAATACGCCGCTTAATTAAAGCGCGTGAGATTTGGGATGCTTTTATCGAAGGCAATTATAAAACGGCGGAGCCCGGCATTATTTTCTGGAGCCGGATGAGTAAATACTCGCCATCCAATTATGTGGATCGACCCATCTCCTGCACAAACCCCTGTGCCGAAGTCCCACTGGAAAAAGGAGGCGCCTGCAATCTGGCATCTATCAACCTGTCCCGCCTGGTACGAAACGGTTTTACCAAACGAGCTGAAATTGACTGGGAAACCATGAAATCCGTGACCAAAGCGGCCATTCGCTTTCTGGATAATGTGGTCAGTTGGAATGAACTTTTAAATCCTCTTGAAAAACAAAAAGAGGCTGCCAAAGAAACCCGACGCCTGGGGTTAGGCACCATGGGCGCCGCCGATATGTTAAACCAATTGGGAATCGGCTACGATTCGCCGGAAGGCATTGAGCTGGTAGAAAAAGCCATGCGTATTATCGCCGATACCGCCTACCAGGCCTCGGCCGAGCTGGCCGAAGAAAAAGGCGCTTCTCCCATTTTTGACTATGAAAAATACGCACAGGGCCCGTTTTTTAAAGAATCGTTAAGTACGGAAACACAGGCCATGATTAAAGAAAAAGGGTTGCGCAATATCGCCCTTCTGGCCATTGCTCCCACAGGTTCCATCAGCAATATTGTACTCAGTTTTATAAACGCCAATAAAAACTATGTGGGCGTCTCTTCCGGTGTGGAACCCATCTTCGCTCTGTTTTATACGCGTCGCACCGAATCGCTGGGCAATAAATTTTACAAGGTTTTCCACTCTACCGTGCAAGCGTATGTAGACCTACACGAACTGAATGAGCAGGTTGAAAATGCCCAAACCGAAGCCGAACTCACCGACTATCTGCCGCCGCATTTTTTCCGTTCCGCACACCACATCGATGCGGACAAACGCATTGAAATTCAGGGACGTTGTCAAAAATACGTCGATCACAGCATTTCCTCTACAGTCAACCTTCCGGAAACTATCGAGCCCGAAGTTATTTCCGGTATCTATTTAAATGCCTGGAAACGCGGCTTAAAAGGAATTACCGTCTATCGTGATGGCAGCCGCTACCCGATTCTTTCGGTAGAAGGTGAAGAAACCGAATTTCAGAAAATGAAGAATAAATTGTATAAAATTCTTTTGGAAAATGAAGCGGAAGAAGTTACATTGAAAGGCGATGACATTATTGTAACGCCGGATGAAAAGCTAACCACCGTCTATCATTATTTAAAATCAAAAAATAATTAAGTATTCAAAGCCTTACAGGGAGTAAGCAGAGCATGTTCAGAATTAAAAATGCTGATTTTGAGATCGAGGAAGTAAAAGTTGAAGAACCATTGGATCATATTACCGATCACATCGCTGTCCGTCCGGAAACCGTAAGCGCCAAAGTGTATAAATTACGCTCTGGTTTTGTTAAACAGGGTGTTTATGTCACACTTGGTTACATTCAGCAGAATGGTCGAAATCGTCCGATTGAAATTTTTATCAACAGTAAAGATTTAACTAAAAATGCAGAATACGCGGTGCTTACCCGATTGATTTCCGCTATTTTTCGCAAGTCGGCCAATCCTACTTTTATACTCGAAGAGTTGAGTAGCATTCACGATCCTAACGGCGGATATCACAAGAATGGAAAATATATTCATTCCTTTTATTCTGAAATTGCCGATGTGATGGAACGCTTCTTTAAGGAAATCGGTGTTTTTGGAGATGAAGAAACAGCGGTTGAACTGGCCCCGCAAGTGACAGAAGCCCTGGCCGCCGCCAAGCCTCAGCTTAACACCCAGTTTAAAATTTGTCCCGATTGCAACGAGCGCACCCTAAAGAGTGAAAACGGCTGCGACACCTGCATCAATCCCAGTTGCGGATACAGTAAATGCGATAAATAATCCCGTTTTATAAAAAAACACCCTGTCCGGATTTCGGGCGGGGTGTTTTCGTTTAAGCCCGGCGCTCAAAAAACATGCAAAAACCAGCCCCTCTTTCCGTTTCAGACGTCTCTTTCGCTTATTTCGATGTTCCCGTTCTGAACAATATTAATTTTGAAATACAACACGGTGAATTTACCGGCATTATCGGGCCCAACGGCGCAGGTAAAAGCACACTCATTCGTATTGCCGCCGCACTACTCGAAAACTATCGGGGTAATATTCTAATTTCCGGCCAAGACATTACAACCCTAAGCCGCCGGGAGATGGCCATAAAAACTGCATATGTACCGCAAAATATCGAACCGCATTTTCCTTTCACCGTCAAAGAAATTATTCGTATGGGACGCTATCCGTATCAAAACGGACTATTTGCGGAAGACTCCAATGCCCGGACCGCCGTCCAAACAGCCATTGAAAACATGGATTTAACCGCTCTGCAGCACCGATCGTTTAGTACGCTGAGTGGCGGCGAAAAACAACGCGCCGTTATTGCTTCTGCTTTGGCCCAGGGATCCGACTTACTCCTTCTCGATGAACCAACCACGGCGCTGGATTTGCGTCACCAGCAACTTATTTTATCAAAATTAAAACAATTAACTACCGCCGGCGCAAAAACGGTTCTGCTGGTAACCCATGATATAAACCTTGCCGCCCAGTTCTGCGACCGGCTAATCTTAATGAATCATGGGAAAATCCTGGCCGACGGCACACCAAAAGAAGTGCTTAGCTTCAAATTAATTCAGCAGGTTTACGGCGTAAAAGTTTATATAGATGTCAATCCCTTTACCGATTCCATCTATATTCTGCCTTACAAACATGAATCATTTTAGCGCCTTGCCCGGTTTTTTTAAATTACTTATATTCTGCAAATGTACACGGAAAAGAAAGCAGCCGATTCTGCAAACAGCGTATCTTTTTAATCAACTTTTCATCTTATAGAAACAGAGACCTATTTAGTGAACGAAAAAGAAATAATTACACTGGCAAAACAAGGAGATAAAGAAGCGCTCTCCAAACTGGTTAATAAATACAGCGAACGTATTTATAACTTGGCGCTTCGGATATTGCGCAACCGGGAAGAAGCAGAAGATGTTTTACAGGAGACATTTATTACGGTTCTGGAAAAATTGCATAGTTTTGACGGCCGTTCCAGTTTTTTTACCTGGCTTTACCGTATCGCCACCAATGCCAGCCTGATGCGCCTGCGAAAAAAAAAGCTGGTGTATCAACAAATATCGGATGACCCCGATTTTCAGGAAAGCGTGGAAAGCCGGGTTTTTGTGGACTGGTCGCAGGATCCCTCCGTAAGTCTTTTTGATAAGGAAATGAAATTAAAATTAGATGCGGCCATAAATAAATTATCCGATATTTACCGTAGCGTCTTCATTCTGCGCGATATCGAAGGTCTGTCCATAAAAGAGACCAGCGCTATTCTAAATATCACTGAGGAAAATGTAAAAATTCGATTACGACGGGCACGCCAGTATTTAAGGGATATTCTTTCCGACTATTTTGAGGAAAGGGTGGTTTCGAAATATGTTAAATGATCATAAAAAACGTATCAAAGAAATTTGCGATTTGATGGGCGAAGATTTTAATGCCCCATCCTGCCGGGAGGTGCTGGAACATATCAATCAATGCCCCACCTGCAAAGTTTATTACGACACATTGAAAAAAACCGTCCTTCTCTGCCAGGAAAACGATTGCCCCGAAGAGCTCCCGGACGAAGTAAACCGGCGTTTAATGAACTTACTGAACTTACGCGATTTTTTAAACGCTCCCGAAAAATAGACGGCGCCCTCTTTTGGCGGCCCGACAAAGCAGAGTCTTCCATTTCTGTGCAAGCGGCCCGAATCCGTGACCGCCTTAAAGCCGAACTTAATTTATCGGTTTCACAAAAAAACAAATATCAATAATTCACTCTCATTCTCCCTGTCATAAGTTTCACAGTAACATTCCCTTCCTTTTATGTATCATTTTTACCCTCGCCGCATCAAACTTTAAACCTGAATGTAAAATGTATTTGATAAAAATAAAAAACCGTTTTATTAAAGGAATACGTATGAATCCTATACAAATAAATGAAACACTGTTCGATAAAGAAGTCCTGCAGGCCAACACTCTGGTACTTGCGGATTTTTGGGCGCCCTGGTGCGCACCCTGCCGGCTCATTGCCCCTATTTTGGAAGAAATTGCCCAGGAATACCACGGTCGGGTTAAAATAGTAAAAATAAACACGGACGAAAACCAGGCTCTGGCCATGAAGTATAATATTCGCAGCATTCCCACCGTGATGATTTTTAGAGACGGTGAATCAGTGGATGAGATCATCGGGGCAGTGCCAAAACATCTGATTAAAAATAAAATTGATTATTATGCGCAGGGCGCTACTGTTTTGAATTAAGGGGACAAAGATGGCCTTATTGCAGGAAAAAGAGATAGAACAGATCAAAAAAATGTTTGAGGAAATCAAAGACAATGTTACCCTGAGTTGTTTTATTAAGGATATTGAATGTCAGTACTGCGGGGACACCCGTCAGATTTTGGAAGAAGTAAGCCAAATCAGCGATAAAATAACTCTGAACATATATAATTTTGAAACTGACAAAGATGCCGTTAAGAAATATGGAATCGATAAGGTGCCTGCAACCGTTGTTGAAGGCCGCCGTGATTTCGGCATCCGTTTTTACGGGATTCCTTCCGGTTACGAATTTTCATCGCTCTTAGAAGATATTGTGGATGTTTCTAAAGGACAATCGGGATTATTGGAAGAGTCAAAAGCGTTACTTAAAGAAATTGACGCGCCGCTGCATCTTCAGGTTTTTATTACTCCGACCTGTCCGCACTGCCCAAAAGCCGTTCGTCTGGCCCATAAAATGGCTATCGAGAATGAACTTATCTCGGCTGAAATGGTAGAAGCAACCGAGTTTCCGCAGCTTTCGATGAAATACAATGTCCGCGGTGTTCCGCGCACGATGCTCAGCGGTGATTTTCCCATTGAGGGCGCCCTTCCGGAGAGTGCTTTTGTCGAAAGGGTGGTTGGCTCGTTTAAACAAATGCATAAATAGAAAGGAAACACAATGTCTCAAAGTTCAAACAAAAATATGTACGCGATCCTTGCCGTTGCCGCTTTACTGGTAATTGCACTGGGTTATTTTTTTATGAATAACGCCACACCAGCCGGCGTATCTCAGGCACAGGCAGCCACACAGCCCCAGGCCTCCCCATCGCAGGCGGCTCCTGCTACAGAAAACCCTACCGCTCCCGATTTTACCTTAAAGGATCTCAATGGCAAAGACGTTACCCTGAGTAGCCTTAAAGGGAAACTGGTTTTCGTAAACTTCTGGGCTACCTGGTGCGGCCCCTGCCGACAGGAAATTCCTTCATTTATCGACCTGGTAGATAAATATGGAAAAGATGGTTTTACTGTTTTGGGAATTGCCCTCGACCCGCGTGAATTTGAAAAGGTTCCCGGTTTTGCCAGCGATATGGGTATCAACTACCCTATCCTGTATGATAAAATTGGTGTTTCGGAACTTTACGGCGGCATACGCAGCATCCCCACCACTTTTGTAATCGACCGTGAAGGTAAAGTTCTGGGGCAGATTGTGGGCTCACGCCCTCACGATGTATTTGAGGAAATTATTACCAGCAATTTATAAATTTTTCTACGCTCTTTTTTATAAGCAGGTATTTCCCAAAACCGGGATACCTGCTTTTTTATTATTCTTATTTTGGAAAACAGCACATGCCTCTGCATATTGAGTTCGAATCCTATCAACTGAAAAACGGTTTAAACGTTATTCTGCACCAAGATACACGGACACCCATCGTTTCCGTGAATATCTGGTACCATACCGGTTCTAAAAATGAAAAACCCGGCAAAACCGGTTACGCCCACCTGTTTGAACATATGATGTTCCAAGGTAGCGGACATGTACCGGCCGACATGCATTTTCAATATATTCAAAGCGTGGGCGGCACTTTAAACGGCTCCACTTTTTTTGACCGCACCAATTATTTTGAAACCCTTCCTTCCCATTATTTGGAAACAGCCCTCTGGCTGGAATCGGACCGCATGGGATTTTTTCTGCCAGCCCTGACCCAGGAAAAGCTGGATACCCAACTGGATGTGGTTAAGAACGAACGGCGTCAGCGGTACGAAAATCAACCCTACGGCTTATGGCTCGAAAAGATATTGGAGATGAGTTTCGAAAAAGAGTTTCCCTACCATTGGCCGGTTATCGGTTATATGGAAGATTTAAACACGGCAACACTAAACGATGTTAAAGAGTTTTTTGAAACCTGGTACGCCCCTTCCAACGCCTCGCTGGTTATTGCAGGAGATTTTGATAAAAAACAAACTCATAAGCTGGTAGAAAAATATTTTGGCGATCTGCCATACGGTCCAGCACCGGAAATTCCCGGGACTATTTTTTCGGATTACGGCCGTGGAGAAAAACGCGCCACAGAAGTGGATTCGGTTCAATTGCCGCGAATTTATATGGCCTATCATATCCCGCCTTTTGGCAAAACCGATACATACACCGCTGATATAATAACCGATATTTTATCCCTTGGGAAACGGGGACGCTTATACAAATCGCTGGTGTATGAACAGCAGATTGCCCAGGAGGCCTATGCCTTGATATTACCTATGCAAAACGCCTCGCTGCTAATCTTTATGGCCACTCCCAAACCCGGCGTAAAAATAGAAGCCCTGGAAAACGCGCTTCAGGAGCAAATTGATAGCTTAAGGACAGAAGAAATACAAGCCCGGGATTTGCAGCGAATACAAAACCAACTGGAAGCGCGAAAACTACGAGAGCTACAAACGGTGAGCGCACGCGCCGACTACCTGAATATGTTTTCCGTATATTTTAACGACCCCGATTTAATCAATACCGAGATTGAAAAATACAAAGCCATCAATACCACAGATATTAAACGAACCGCCGCCACCTATTTACAAAATAATAACCGTACGGTGCTTACTTACCTGCCGGACGATAAGGAAAAGAAATAATGGAATTCAACCGCTTTCAAACACCGCAACCGGGTATCCCTCGTCCTTTTCATTTTCCGGATTTTGATCGTTTCTATCTCAGGAACGGTTTAGAAGTACTGCTTGCGGAACGGCCGGATTTTCCATTGGTAAGTGTCAATTTATGTATAAAATCCTATCCCCTGGCCGATACGGAACATAAAGAAGGTACCGCTAATTTATTATGTGAACTTTTTTCGGAAGGAACTAAAAAGCGGAACAGCGAGCAGATTGCAGAAGAACTGGAATTTACCGCTTCCCAGTTTTCGGCGCATACCGACTGGAATGCCATTCATCTGGATATGAATACACTCAGCCGGAATCTTGATACAGCCATGGATGTGTTCTCGGATATGCTGCAAAATCCGATTTTCCCAGAGGCCGAACTCGAACGAATCCGACAGGAAATTTTAACCGACCGTTTGCGCATTGTAGATAATCCGGCCAAATTAAATTCCGAACAGTTTATTCGTTTTCTGTACCACGGTATGCGCTATGCGCTGCCTATCGAAGGATCCAATACATCCATTCAGAATATCAGTCGGGCAGACATTCAAACTTTTTATAACCGGCATCTTGTTCCCGGAAATGCTGTTCTCATATTTGCCGGAAAAATAAACCGGGAAACCGCTGAAACAGTTAGTGAAAAATATTTCGCTTCATGGGAAGAAGGTCCGGTTCCTTCCCTTCCGGATTTAGATTTTCAGCAACCGCAAAAAACAAGAGTTCATCTTATTCATAAACCCGGTTCGTCTCAAACCGAATTGCGTATGGGACATCTTGGTATCGAACGCAAAAATCCCGATTATTATGCCGTAACCCTGCTTAATGAGATTTTAGGCGGTTATTTTCTTTCGCGCATTAACATGAACCTGCGTGAAGAGCATGGTTATACCTATGGTTCCGGTTCTGCTTTTAGTTACCGTCCGGGCATGGGACCGCTTCATATTTCCGCTGCCGTTCAGAGTGAACACACGGCACAGGCAGCGCTGGAAGTATTAAAAGAAATTTCTAAAATTCGTTCGGAGGAAATCAGTGAGAAAGAATTGCAGAATGCCCGTGGCCAGATAACGGGACTTTTCCCCATCGCCTTTGAAACAGCCGACCAGGTTGCTCTTGGTCTCTCGAACATTGTTTTATCTCAATTACCCGATGACTACTACAATACATATCGTAATAAGATTTCGGCCGTAACCCGCGAAGACATTTTAGAAAGCGCTCAAAAATACCTTCATCCGGATAAGATGTTAATTGTCGTTACGGGAGATCGAGCTATTATTGAAAAGGATTTAAAAGATACCTTTGATGTAACCGTTTATGATGTACAGGGCAACGAAATATAGAGAGTTAATCCTGATTTACAGAATTCGGATAGAGCTATAAAAAACAATTCTATGCATATAAGAATTTTCTAAGATATTTTTAAATCAGTGGTTTCTCGTTTATTGGCTTTGTTCTTACCTGCACAATTTATTAACCACTAAAACTACAAATGCTATTTCTGTAAATCCTATAAATATAATCGGAGAATTCGCGTTTAAGGGTATGACTTATATAAAAAACAGACCGGATAAATACCCATCCGGTCTGTTAGATTTAAAACGATCTGCACTGCTATTTTTGGCCGTTGCGTTTGCCGTTTCCTTTTGGGCCGTTTCCGTCGCAATCGCCGGTACCAAGTCCGGAACCGCTTCCGGCGCCTTTCATACCGTTACCCTGACCAAATTTATTCTGACGTCCGCTTCCATCCTGAGGACGCACATAATCCGGATCCTGTCCATTGGGGATGCCGTCGCCGTCCGCATCCAAAGCATTATCATTAATACCGTCACCATCGGCATCTACAAAACCTTTGGCGCCATTGCCATTGTGCATTTTCGCACCAACATAATCCGGATCCTGTCCATTGGGGATACCGTCGCCGTCCGCATCTGGGGCGTTATCATTGTATCCGTCACCATTGGCGTCTACAAAGCCGATTCCGTTTCCGGCGCCGCCGGTTGTCTGCGCGAAAGAACTGGTGGAGAAAAATGCGACCAGAGCAAAGGCCATGGTCAGGGTCAGAGTGAGTTGAGTTAAACGCTTCATTTTGCGTCTCCTTTTTGTTTGGTTAGTGGTTTAGTTGTTTTAACTTCACTTCGTACTATGTCAAAGGCTGTGCCAAACTTTATATACAACGTCTATCTAATTGTAAATAAAGGAGTAATAAAATATTCTTTAACCCTGAATTTTTAAGAATAAACGACGGGGCGGTCGTTAGTGAAAACCGGACGGGCGAAAAGTAGTAGTATATAATAATTTTTATGGAAGGGTCTACTTGGAGATTTTTTGCTCCATGTCGGATCGGGCGGGCCCGGTTTTTTACAACTTCATCCCCGATAACCGGTGTAAATTTCCGGCAATTTTTGATAAAAAATTACTCGCATAAAACGATATTGTACTAAATTTTTGCTTGCCAATAATTTTTAGGATTTGTAAACTGAAAAAAACCGTACAATAAAAAAACTTACAGGTGTAAAATGCCTCAGCCGTTAATTTTTGAAACTGTGGGCAATGTGGAATTACTCAGTCAGAAGAAACTTGCCGTTTTTTGTTCCCGCACAGTTCCGGAAACCATTAAGCCGGCTGCGGAAAGGCTGTTTAAAGCGTTGGTCCAAATACCGCTCTCTCTGGCCGGAGGCTGGCAGGCGCCGCTGGAAAAACAACTATTCAATACATTCGCATTAAATCCGCCAACGGGGCATTTTATCTATTATCTGGCTAAAGATATTAGTACATTCAGGGCAAATTTTCTTCAGGAATCGTTGCTAAAAGAAAAACGACTCTTGGTTATTGCGCCGCAACTTAAACAAAAACGGCCAACACAAAAGTTGGTGACAGCCAGAGATAGCCTTTTGTTTGAGCAGGTCTCACGGATTTTGTTTCTGTTTATCGAAGAAGCCGGGAGATTGGAGCAGTACTTAGCGGAGCTTAGTGTCCGCAAATATCAGTTGTATATTCTGGATCATCCGTTAAATAAAAAATTTATTGGCGACGATATTGTTCCTCTGAATCATGAGAACGCCATTACTCTGCTTTCTTAAAATCCTCAATCGCCTGTTCAAACACTTCCATAAATTGCTGTGCCTGAGATTCCCTGCTAAAGCGATCAATCTTTATAAACCCAAAATCCGGTATTTTCTCTACCCATCTCCGCAGGAGAGCATAAATATGTTCGGTATTCGACGAATTAATTACAATGCCGGAATCGGTCTCGCGAATTAATTCTGCCGCTTCCCCCTGTTCCGGAACGAGCGCCAAAATCGGTTTTTGCAAACGCAGATATTCATACACCTTACCGGCAACAATATATTTACTGTCTTTAAATTGATCGTCGTGAAGCAATAAAAATACATCCATTGCTTTTAAAATACGCAATGCTTCCTTATGGGGCTGGTAACCCCACAATTTAATACTATTTTGTATCCCGTATTTTTTTGCCGCTTTTTCCAGGTTGATTAGCGATTTTCCCACATGATGAAAAACTATTTTTTTTGTAACATTCTCGGGATGCCTGTTTATTCTTGCGATAATTTTAAAGAGAAGCTCCGGATTATTCACAGCAGAATGAATGGTACCCGAATATCCGATGTGCAGACAGTTTTTTTCCAGTGGCGGCGGATCGGATGGTACAAAATCTTCCTCGTCAAATCCATTGGGAATAAAACGCCAGTTTTCCATCTTAAAATCCGGAACGTTTTGCCGGTAGAAATTTAACAGAAGCGCATAAGCACTAACGCCATAGCGTACGGTTCCAATTGATTTTAGCTCTATCTCCCTGTTCTTTTGTTTATGCCAGCGGGTCGGGTGTATTTTATAGGGATGAAGCGACCAGGGATCGCGTAAATCAAGAATCAACGGACAATTAAGCTGCGGCTGTAATTGCGCTGCCAACAGGGCCAGAGAATAGGGCGGTGCAGAAACAAGCACACAATCGTAACGCTTTTGTTTCAGTTCTTTTAAGATGGTTTCTTTTGCAGGGGCAATCCAGCTTCTCCGTACATCAGGAATTGCAAACAAGGCGCCAAACCAGCGTTTTATATAGGAAGCATCCTTAAAAAAAGGTAATTTAAATAACCCGCTTTTCCCGCCCGGTAGCTGTGCCGGCAGGCGCATTATTTTTACTGTGTTGGGAAGTTCTTCTAGAAGGGAAGGATCACGCGGCTGGAAACGGCTGTTTTCATCGGCGGTCACAACGGTAAAGCGCCAGTTTTTTCGTCCCAGGTATTTTATCAGTTTCACAATACGTTGAACGCCTGCGCCGCCGGTGGGTGGAAAATAGTAGGCGGTTATCAAACACCTTTTATCCACGTCTGGCTTTCTAATTCTTTAATGGAATGGTATAAAATGTTAAAATCTTCTTCGTTGTGTTCAAAATCGCGTTGATTCATGTCAAAAACAATAACCTTAAAATTATCTTTTTTAGCCCGTTCTATCCAGGCCTCATAGGCCTCATTTAATTCGGCCAGATAATCGGGATCGATTGTTTTTTCGTATTCTCGTCCCCGTTTTTGAATATGCTTCAGTAAATTATCAACGGTGGAACGCAAATAAATTATCAAATCCGGTTTACGCAGATAGCTCACCATAACTGCAAACAAATCCTGATAATTCTGATAATCCACGTCCGTCATATTACCATTTTTATGCAGGGTATAGGCAAATATTTCCACATCTTCATAAATACTACGATCCTGTATACAGGAGTCGGGCCAGTCTGTAATTTGTTTTTGATCAATAAAACGGTTAGAAAGGAAAAAGACCTGAAGATGAAAACTCCAGCGTTTCATATCTCCGTAAAAATCAGACAAATATGGATTATCCAACACACGTTCATAAAAGGTTTTCCATCCCAGACGTTCTCCGAGCATACGGGTTAGCGTTGTTTTGCCAACGCCAATATTGCCTGCAACTGCGATATATAGTTTATTTTTTTTCATGCATTTTCCGTTTTAGTATAAAATAGCGGCGGTTAAAACTCAAAGAACAGGCTCGTTTCAAAGCGTACGGGATTTCCTTTTATGGTTCCCGGTTTAAACGTAAATTTTAGGGCGGCCTGCCGTGCCAGATCATCATAATACGCATTCAGACCACGTAACACATTGGCGCTTTCGATACGTCCCATTCGGTCCACCACCACACGTATGATAATTTTTCCGCGCATCTTCAGTCCTCTCTGACGATCGCCGATTATCGGACGTACTTTTTTAAGAACCATCGGGCGCTCATCTAAAAAGGCATCGAGAAAGACCTGTTTGTAATTAACAGACACTTCTTTCTTTTTTTCTTCCGCCGCTTTAACAGCGGGATCGTTTATTACAATTTTACTGGCGACAATCGGTTTCGCATCGGGTATAACCGGTTTTAATGTTACTTCACTATTGGCCGTAGCCTGCAAAGAATCCTGCCGACTTGCCTCGGAGCCGGCTCCCTGATCGGTTCCGGATGTATTATTTTGCGCCGGTGACAGTTGATCTTTTGTCGCCTGACTTAAAATAATTTTTTTCTCCAGATCGATCCCGCCGCCTAAAACAGGAAGGATGTCCACTCGTTTGTATTTATTATCATCTTCAAAATCGGAAATATTTTTTTTTATCTCGGCAATGTTTTTTGTACCCCACGAAGCATTTTCGGCAATTATATCCTGAGAAGAGTGGTTTTGAACATCGAACGTATAATTATCAAAAAAACCGTTGCGGCCGATATTGTAATCCGGACCACGCTGTAGATTACCTAAATTCGGCTTGGCGGTTCCAAAACTAATTAGGCCGATATTATTTTTTGTTGTCATGTTATCGGTTAAAACAGGCCGCGCTCCGGTATTGCAAACAATGCCGGCATACCCGTTTTCTGAAATAATATTCCCAATTAATTTTGGCTTTGCGCCCAATTCAATTTGCAACCCGCTGTGGTAGTTAAACTGTATTTGTGAATTATTGATTTGCGGATTACACCTTTTAATCGTAATTCCGTTATAAGCATATTCCACAACGGCATATTCGATAATTGATGTTCGTTTGGGATTACCGATTAAAATACCATACCAATCCTGCATCCGCGGTTCTTTTTCATAAGATGAAAACCATATTTTATTATTAATTGTGCCTTTTGCGGAAAGCATTCCTTTAATGATAAGTTCCGAACGGGTTTTATCACGGCCCGAGCGCATTTTATCTGTTTTTGCCTTAAACAGTATCCGCGTTCCCGGTAAAATTACCAAACGGCCGGACGGGGCTACAGTGATATCCCCTTCCACCACAATCGTTCCGTGCCAGGTTTCATTCTCGGTAATTATTTTACCCGGAATAACCGCGGTTTGTGCAAATAGCGGCGATAAATGCAGCAATAGCGCAATCATAAGTATTGGTATGAAGCATGTTCTCATCATCGATACCAAAATAAATGTAAAGGAGTAAAAGGTTAAACTTCAATAAAGTCGCTGATCACTTTAATTAAATCGCCTTCTTTAAAAGGCTTACCGATAAACGAATTGGCGCCCAGCTTTGTTCCCTTTTCGCGCTGCGCTTTTCCGGTTCTTCCTGTTAAAATAACAATGGGAAGCCCGGCCATTTCCGGACGTTTTCGTGTTTGTTCTATCAATTTAAAACCGTCCATCACCGGCATTTCCAAATCGGTAATCATTAAATCCGGCAACTCTTTTTCAAGTAATTCCAGGGCTTCTTTTCCGTCTTTGGCTTTAATTGTAATAAAACCCTGTTTTTCCAGCACCGAACTTACAAAACTGCGCACACTGTTGGAATCATCAACTATTAAAATACGGGGTTTCCTGTCCGTAATATTTTTTTTGGATAACGGATTATCCATTTTCGCCGCTTCATTTTTTGTTTGCAATTCCATTTTATCAGCGGCCGGTTTAGTTTTAACTCTGGAAATCCATGAACGGGATTCCCGTATACTACCAAAGAACTGATGTTCAACCATGCGAATCACAGCGGCATAATCCAAAATCAGAGCAACCTCGCCATCGCCAAGAATAGTGCCTCCGGCAATAAACTCTACGTTTTGCAACGAACTGCCGAGTGATTTGATTACAATCTCCTGACGACCGGTAATTTTGCCGATTCCCAACGCTACGCTGATACCGGCGTCATGCAAAATGAGCATCTGAATCTTTTCTTTTTTTTCCGTTTCCTTTTCCGGAAAATTCAAAATTTCGTCTACGGTTATAAAAGGCAAAAGCTTTCCATGGGCCTGAATGTAGCGTCGCGTATCATCCACTAAAATTTCTTTTGAATCCAGTTCCATTGATTCCTGAACGGCGACCATCGGAATGGCAATACTGTGCCCGTGCATCCGGGTCATCAGCGCCTGTGAAATAATGAGCGTCAGCGGAACACGAATACTAAAGGTTGTGCCTACATTCTTCTCTGTCCATATCCGGATTACGCCTTTTAATTTTTGAATATGATTGGCGACGACATCCAGTCCAACGCCGCGTCCGGAAGTTTCGGTTGTTTTTTCACGCGTCGAAAACTCGGAATAAAAAATAAAATCCAGTATTTCCGTTTCGCTTAATTTTTTAACTTTTTCTTTGGAAATCAGTCCGCGCTGTACCGCTTTCTTTTTAACTTTCGCCAAATCTATCCCGCGCCCATCGTCGCTAACATCAATTATCACCTGGCTTTTTTCCTGACGCGCGCGAAGACTGATTTTTCCCGTTTTGGGTTTATTTATTTTTTTTCGCTGTTCACCCGTTTCAATTCCGTGATCGACGGCATTTCGCAGGATATGCATAATGGGATCTGCCAGCGCTTCCACTACGGCTCTATCCATTTCCGTGTTATTGCCTTCTACACTAACCGTAACTAGTTTGCCCTGAGCACGGGCCAAATCCCGAATCGGACGGGGAAAACGGTCAAACAAATATTCCACCGGAACCATACGTACGCGAAGGATATCTTTATGTAATGTTTTACTTAAATTCGAAATTTGCTGGATATTTTTTTCGAAACCGTGGGACAGTTTATTTAATTGCGTCGATACGGAATCAATGGCCTGCGTTACCTTTTTAAAATCTTTGCTTATATTTTTATAAGTGCGGACATCTTCATTTTTCTCAAATTCATTTTCATCGGCTTCATCCGTCTCAAAGCCATCGTCTTCGGCTAAATCTTCCAAGTAATTCTGTGCCTGATGAATTTGTTTTTTACCGTCTTCTATACTGCTAACCAACTCTTTAAGATTATCAAAATTGGAAGAAAGTTCCGTACGGTTGACCAACAGCTCGGTTGCCATATTCACCAGTTTATCCAGATAATCGGTGTTAATTTTAATAACATTGTCATCTTTTTTATGCCTTCCGGGCCCCGGCTTAATTTCGGGACCGGGTTCCGTAGTTGACGGCATGGCAGAAGATTCAACGTCAAAATTCTGAAAATAAAAGAGTTTGTTATCTATTTCTGCAGCCCGGGAAGTATATTGCTCCGCAACCTCTCCCTTACCCTCGGCAACCGAATGAATCATTTCCTGAATCAGATCCAACGCGGCAAATACGGGTGGTAACATTTCCAGCTTTACTTCTCCGTTTTGCTCTTTATAGACCTGAAAATAATCTTCCAGCTTATGGGTAAGTTCACCGATTTTACTGTAGGCTACCATCAACGCACTGCCTTTAAGTGTGTGCAGGTTACGCAGAATTTCGGTAAGCAAGGTTGCACTCTCCGGCATACGCTCCAGTTCCAATAAATCACGGTTTAGCGCATCAATTAATTCACCGGCCTCTCCAATGAAAATATTACGCATATATTCCGAATCGGGAGCGCCCCTCTCCGCACTTTTTTCCTCAGACGGGAACTCCGCCTTTTGGGCGCTGATATCCAACTGATTAACCGCACCGGCCAATTCGGAAGCCGTAATCTTTTCGCCGTTCCGTAAACGGCGGATGATTTCTACCGCTTCGGTAATGGAATCCTGCAGCGCCAGCGAGTTTTCTATTTCATTATTTTTTATGGCCTCGCAAATTTCCTCGAGGCCGGCCGTCATCTGAGAGATTTCGCGGAAACTCAGCATCTTAGCTGCAGAGCGCAGTGAATGGGCGGCATACTCTAAATCGTTTAGCGCCTGCATGTCCGCAAGATTCTCTTTTAATTTGGCATTACTTTCCACCAGAACCGAAATAAAATTTTCAGACTCTTCCCGAAAAATATCTAGTAATTCTTCGTCAAAATCTTCCCCGTCAGCAAACAGAGGTTTCTCTTCGGCGCTTTCAGCCGCTGTTTCTTCCTGCAGCTCTTCTTCCACGGCCTCTTCCACAATAAGGCTGTTCAGTAATTTATCAATCTTCATTTCTACTTCGCCGGTATCTGCCTCCCGACCGTGAACTAATTGTTCCAGCAGATTCAACGCTTCTTCAAACACTAAGAAAAAATCAGCGGGAATGGCCGCTTCCAGCGGTTCAAACATTTCGGCTGCTTCTTCGATATTTACGGAAAACTCGGCGACATCGTCTTTATTAAGCAGATGGGCCGAAGAGCGAACGGCATGAATTCCATCTTCCACCGTTTTAAGTGGTTTGCGCGAATTGGTATCTTTTTTTAACTGCTCCAGCGCTTCACGCACCAAGGTAAGCTGTTCTTCGCTTTCCCGTATAAAATCTTGCTCCAGTTCGGCCTCTTCATCCGTCTTTGTTTTAGCAGCCTCCGGAATTTCTTTTTCATCTGCAACGCCATCTTCCGGTGTTTTCTGTACTTCTTCCGCTAACACTTCCGTCAAGATTCCCAGAATATCCGAATAATCTGCTTCATGCCCTGCGCTTAATAAACGATCCAACGTTAATTCCAGTGATTTTTGCACCTCTTCAACCAGTGCATCGGCTACCGGTTGTTGAACATCTAACAGCTCACGAAAATAATCGATTACCGCCTGATAGCTTGTATAGCCCAAAAGACGAATATTCGATTCCAAACGGTTTAAATATGAATAAAGGATCTGTTTGGATTCTTCGGAACCGTTGCCTAACGCCGGTTTAAAATGCGCCTGAAGCGTTTGCCGCGCTGCGTGCATGGCTTCTGTCAGGGCACGGCGTATCTCTTCTTCATTTTCAATCGAAAAAGCGCCAGGCATAATATTTTCCACGGCATCGTTTAAAAGATTTAACAAGACATAAAAATCCTGCTTAAAATCTTCGGTATTCATTGCCTGCTGCCAAACCTGGTCCATTTTTTCCAGTTCCTCGGCAATTTCGCGCGGTTCTTTTTTCGCCAGTTTGCTATAAAATTTTTGCATGGGTTGATAGAGTGCATTCCGACTTTCCGGAAATAACAAGGCACAGGCGCTGTCACTCTGTAACAACAGATCATTTATTTTTTTCTGGGATTTTTCTTGCTCAAGGGTAAACTGTGCAATACGGATTTTGTCCCAGAGCTTTTTTAAAACATCAATTAAGATGGATACCATTTTATCCGTATCCGCAAAAGCGATTACGCTTTCCGTCGTTTCTATTTCTGTATTAAACGATGCGGCGAGGGCGGCGAGCCCCTCCTTAAATTTTTCGGACTGCTCATTACTTTCCTCATGAACAAAGCGAGAAGCTTCATCCATCAGATCGTTTATAATCCTTTTACTCTGCGAAGATAGGTCTGCTTTTTTATCATTTGCAGCAGCAATGGTAAATAACATCTGTTCTGAAAAATATTCGATCCCGGAGTAGCCGTGAATCATACTCACTTCTTTGAGCGATTTTAAGGCTTTTAGTATTCCTTCAAACGCTTTGTCCGTATTTTCTTCTGCTAAAGAATTAGCGATGGAATTTACATGGTCATCTAATTCCGAAAGAAAATATTCACGCAATAAACTATCAACCGTCAGGGGCGTTTCCGATTTTTTATGAATTGCCGGTATAGCGCCATTATCCAGAATTTGTCGGAATAAATCGTTTTCGGTTGTTTGCAGCTCTTCGATTTGTTCCAGCAAATGCCGGATATTATCTTCCAACGCAGCCAGTTCTGTACTGTCGGGCGCCTGCTGAAATTGCCGAACGGATGCGGTAATTTTTAATGCAAGCGGATTATAATCTTCCGTACCCGCTTCAAAATTTTTTGAAACTTCTATTATACGATTAAATTCCTTCTGCCGTTCTGCTGGCAGTTCCCGTAACGAATCTTCTAACCGGCGTAGAAACTCTTTTTGATAAAACGCCTCAAAAGAGAGTTTTTCTTCCGCTTCTTCTATCTCTTCCACGGCCTCTGTTGTTGGCGCTTCCAACGGAATCTGAGCACGAAAATAGTTAAGGACACTACCCAAATCACGCACGCTTTCTTTTTCTTCCATCATCAACGTAAACAGATTTACAAAATCTTCGACAAGGGTGGATAAGGAGCGAATTGATTTATCCGAAGGATAATTATTAAGCCGTTCCGATAAATCGAACAGAAAGATAGACAGCTCATTGGTACCGGCATATTGAGCCAGTTGCTCTAGCCCGGGCAAAACATCGTCGTTGCCGGAAATAAATCCGCTGAGCTCTTCCAGCATTTCATATTGCTCTTCCGGTATTTTTCCGCTACCCTCTTCGAGGGCGCGTCGGAAAAGTTCCACCATATAAAAAGTTGAAAAAGAAATAGCGCTGTTTTTGTCGAACATAATTTTCTCCGATTACTCAGCTAACTTAAATTTAGCTACCGTCTGATTCAGTTCTTTAGAGAGAAATTCCAGTTTATTAGCCGCTTCTTTTGATTTTTCCGCCCCTTCGGCCGTTTCTTTGGCAATACCCGAAATATGTTCCATGGAAGACACAATCTCTTTGCTAAAGCGTGTCTGTTCTTCGGTGGCATTGGATATTTCTTCCGATGATTTGGTGGAAACTTCTACTCTGCCCACAATTTCGCGCAATACTTCACCGGCGCTGTCCACCAGTTTCGTGCCGTCCGCCACCTGACTGGTTCCGTTTTCCATGGCGTACATGGTTTTGGAAATGACCGTTTGAATGTCATCTATTAATTTCGAAATCTCTTCGGCCGAGTGGCTGGAACGTTCTGCCAGATTTCGAATTTCATCGGCAACCACGGTAAATCCTCTACCGGCCTCTCCGGCCCTTGCCGCTTCGATAGAAGCATTTAACGCCAGTAAATTGGTTCGGTTGGCAATCTCACTGATAAAATCCGTAATCTCGCCAACGCGGGTCGAATTTTCACCAAGGATACGTACCTGCCGGGAAGCCTCGCGCACCGAATTACGTACATTCTGCATTCCCTCAATTGATTTTTTAACCATATCGCTGCCTTGCTCGGCTACTTCTTTGGCCGAGCGGGCGGCCTGTGCCGCCTTTTGAGCGCTGAGGTTTGTATCATTTACACGGGCGGCCATATCTTTGGCAAATTTACTGATGGTTTCTGTCTGCTGCGCCTGTTCGGCCGCTCCTTTGGCCATTTGTGCCGTGTTACCCAAAATATCTTCGGTAGAACTGGAAACCTGTTCGGCCGCCTTTTTCGTATCGCGAATCAGACCGCTTAAATCACTAATCATAAGATTAAAGGAATCGGCCAAAGCGCCAAATGTATCGGCGGTTACTTCTGCCGACACGGTAAAATCACCGTCTGCCGCCGAATTAACGATACGTAAGAATTCTTTAATCTGCTTTTGAATTTTATCCCGCTTTTCATCCGATTCCTGATTATCTCTAATGCTGGATTCCAACTCCTGAAGCGCAGGGAATAATTCGTTTAAACCCTCATCACCTTCCGATTTAAGAATGGACGATTTTGATTTAAGACGTTTTAAATTATTTAGAACCGATTCAATTCCGGATGATAGTTTTTTTAACGATAAGGATAAAATTAGCAACGCCATAAAATATACAAGCAAGGCTGCGCCGAGGGAGGTAAGTAAATTAAATAAGAAATTCGGCAGTTGTCCAGAATATTCTAATTCGGTCAGCGCCAAAAACACCACATGGCCACTGCGATCTTTTATTGGAGCCATTCCGGCCGCTATATTTTTATCTCCCCGTATAAGTAATAACGATACTGTAGCCCCCCTGTTGAAAACCGGGCTCATTTCTTTCCAGTAATCATAACTTTCACCGCTTTTTGTCGATGTACCATCTTCCAGAATTATTTCGGTCATGCTTCCTTTTTTTGCTAAAATTTTAACTGAACCGGTCGGCAGATGTAAAGCGTTGCGCAGAGTTACCAGTTTTTCTTTTATATCTGCGGTTGTCACGACCTTGTTATCCATGGTTTTTTGCAGGATTTCTACCGCATCGGCCGTGATGCCGTTGGAAATACTTAAAGCCGAAACGACTGACAAAGCCTTTTGGTTTTCTTCTACCCGCCGTACGTCTGTCGAATACAAAAAATATCCGTAGAGCAGAGCGGCAACAATAAAAAGAATGAACGCCAGAACTGCAAATTGTTTAAATATACGGCCGCTTGTTTCTTTCATTTCAACCTCGGTTAATATCTGTAACGAATGATTTCTTTGCTTTGAAGAATGGCAGGCAAATCAAGCAGGTAAATAACGCCCATGTTTTCATGCTCATAGTACCCGTTTAATAAATTTATATACTGCGGAGATAATTCTCTTGTGGGAATTTGAATTTTATTGGTGTCTAATTTGGTTACATCAAGCACCCGGTCTACCACCACACCAAATTGAAATTCATGCCATTCCAGCAGTACAATAAAGTTCTTATCTGTTATTTCGTTCCGCTCCAGCTTTAACAGAACCCGCAGGTCTAAAATTGAATAAATTTGACCGCGCAGGTTAAAAACACCCAAAATGCTTTCATCCACATTGGGAACCGGCGTGATTCTTGGCAGAGGAATAACCTCCTTCACATTAATAACTTCAACGGCAAAATGCTGTTCGGAAATACCTAAAATTGAATAGCGATCGGCTGCCGGAGCGCTTAATTCTGAAGTGGTCAACTTATCTCCATCTTTCGTTTAGTTAGATTAGTGCGTTAATTTTTTCGATTAATTCATCGTCTTTAAACGGTTTCGGTAAAAAGGCATCGGCGCCGGTTTCTTTTGCTTTTTCCACCATCTGCGGTGAATCTTTTCCCGAAAGCATGATGACCGGTGTCTTTCGGGAAGCCTTTACTGTTTTAAGAATATCGATTCCGTTTATATCCGGCAGCATTAAATCTAATATAATTAACGAAGGATTCAGTTGGTCTATTTTTGCCAAACCGTCTTTCCCGCTCACTGCCGTATGAATGAGATAGTCTTCGTTTTCAAGAGCGATTTCCACCATCTTGCGGATGACGATACTGTCGTCAATTACCAGCACAGATTTTTTCCCGGAGGAGTCCTGTTCCGGCTCAAATTGAGGAACGGGTTCTTCCGCCGTTGCCGCTTCTTCGCTTATGCCTTCCTCTTTTTCTGTTATTTCCTCACTAAAATCCACATCCAGCAAATCTGCTTCGGAAGCTTCTTCGTCATGTATGTTTATTTCGATATCTTCTTCGGCAACCGGCGCTTCTTCTTCAGCGGTTTCTGTTTCCACCGGATCCGGCTCGGGTTCTTCCGCCGCCTCTTCAACGTGAATTTCCTCCTCTTCCGGTTCTTCCGCGGATAGGGCTTCTTCTTCCATTAAAATTTCGGTTTTAGGCGCATCGCCGGCCGGTTCTTCTTCTACCTGAAACAGTTCTTCTTCATCCTCAGCCGGCTTTTCTGATTCGGTTTCTTCCGGCATAACCGGCTCTTGCTCTACCGCAGTATCCGGTTCTGAGTCTGCTTCCGTTGCCATTATTAAACCCGCTTCTTCCAAAAGCGTTAATTCTGCCTCGGCCGTTTCCTGTTCCTCTTCCAAAATTTCCGCAATCTGAGAAGCAGTGGTGTTTTCATCGACGATGAATAAAGTTCTCCAAACATTATAGGCTAACTTAATGTCATTAATCTTTTCGTCGATATTTTCTGAACGCTTATAACTCTTATCCATTTATGATCCTTTCATACATGGTTATATGCGGTTGTCTTTATTTATCAGCTCTTCTGCCAGTTTAAGATAACTTAACGCTCCGGAACTGGTTAAATCAACCAGGGCAACCGGTTTGCCAAGCGCCGGCGCTTCCGCTAGTTTAGAATTTCGCGGAATGATTGTTTTAAAAAGGATATCCTTAAATCCGTACTGAAGTTCTTCCAGTATTTCACGGCTTTTTTTTAATCTACGGTCAAACATGGTAATCAGTATACCGCTAAATTTAAGAGTTTTATTATATTTATTACCAATATTTTTTATAGAACTTAAAAACTTTCCTAAGGATTTCAATGAATAAAATTCCGCTTGTACCGGAATAAGCAACAAATCTGCCGCAATAAGTCCGTTTACGGTTAACGTTCCTAAATTAGGCGGACAGTCTAAAATAATATAATCATACATCTGTTTTATAGGCTTTAAAATACTCTTAAGCAGTTTATTTTGCAACGCATAAGCAAATAAGTCAATTTCCTGTTCTTCGTTTTTTACATTAGAAGGAACTATTTCCAGGTTTTCCAATCCGACTTCCCGTATGGCGGCCGTGAGTGGAATTTTATTAACAAAAACTTCATATAAACCATTTTTAATTTCATACGCTTCCTGGTGAAACCCGTCGGCGATACTACCCTGTGGGTCCATATCAATTAAGAGAATTTTTTTGCCCAGAATAGCGAGACTCGCCCCCAGGTTTATCGCGGTGGTTGTTTTGCCGACGCCTCCTTTTTGGCTTGCTATAACTAAAATTTTTCCCATTAAAACCTATACGTGTATTAGTGAATATTTAGACCATACGTTTTCGGCATAAATTACGGTAACTCAAGCATTTTATTCCTTCGTACCCGGAACTGCAAATTTTATTTTTTTCGTTACGCCGCTTTTATTTCCCAATAGCTCAAACAGGGTTTGTTTCTCTTTTATATCATTATAGGAAAACAACGTATATCCGGCAAATGCACTGGCCTTAATTCGATTAATCCGTTCAATAATCTTTTGTATCTCCTGGTTGTAGGTGGCAATCCCCACAACGATTCTTTTTTTATTGAGATCCGGTTCTATACTTCGCAAATTTTTATAAAAAACAGAATCCTGATTATTATAATTCATCAGAATAATACGATCACATAACTTTTCCCGTAGCCAGCTTTGCCAATTCTGCACATATATTTTTTCCGCCAAAACAGAATTTGCTTTAACGGCAATGGAAAGAATGACATTCGTATTCCTTCGCTGAATTGTTTTTTGTATTTCCTGCAGAGCAGTTTTTATATTTTTACTTAAAAATTCTTTATACCGTATTCCCATAGTGTATTTATGTAACGGATCTATGTTACCATTATTCAGATAAATATCTACCGGATCGCAATAGTATTTAAGAATAAAATCACTGCGTCCCGCCGGCGAAAAAGAAAAAGAAAAACCGGGGTAACGGAAATAGTCCAAATGGATTCCATCCACCTTCAAAGAATCAATCAAATAGGTCGATACACTTTTTATATAGGATAGGTTTTTTTGATTTAAAGGGTCGGTAAAATCGCCTTCAATTCCCGCTTTTCGTAATTCTTTATGTGAAGGAGGAAGAAGATCCCCGGCTCTTCTTAAAAGGTATTTATTTTGTTCATTCCCAAAGAAATGATTGTTTATGGAATTGTCTATAGAAACGTTTATAAAAAAGGCATTGATCCAGGCATGAACTTTTATGTTGTTTTTATGGGCAAGCATTAAAATATTTTTAAAATTACGAAAAGCCGGACTGGCCATATTTGGAGTAAAGGCAGAATCCCGTTCAAAAAATGTGCGGCCCAGAGCACGAACCTGTATGTATAAATCTGTTATTTTTAACCGCACGGCGTCCGGAACGAGTTGTTCCGATTTCGGGGAATCCAGCAATGTGTGACGAACCACCCACAAACCACGATGGTTTGAATTAGCTTGTGAAATTAAAACAAAGCTACATATAATTATAAGTATCGTACGCATATAAATCCGGTTATAGATGGCTATATACAAGAAAAATAAATATATAGCTATGCTAAAGATAATGCAAGATTTTTAGGGGGGGGCAGACATTGGAATTTAAGAGTTTGCTAAAAAAAAAGCCGTTGTCTATTTAGCAACGGCTTTTAAGTAGATTTTTTTGTCTATTCTTTTTCGGATGTTTTTTCAGTATTCTCCGCTTCTTTAACCTCTCCTTTTACTTTGGGCGTTTCTGCCTTTTCCGGAGTTTTTTCGGTTTCTTTCACGGCTTTTCCCTTTTTAGCTTCAGCCGTTTTTTTCTCTTTTTTAACGGTTTCGCTACCAGCTTCAAAATCAACCAACTGCATAATTGTTACAGAGGCGCCATCGCCTTTTCTGCGGCCCAATTTAATAATCCGTGTATAACCGCCATTACGGGTTTCATAAACGGGGGCAATTTTTTCGAACAAACTGGTAACAATTTCTTTATTCTGCAAAAATTTAAACGCCAAACGTCTGTGATGAACGCTTCCTTTTTTTGCATAGGTAATTAAACGATCTACATACCCACGCAGTTCTTTTGCTTTTGCTTCGGTTGTTTTAATCTGTTTATGTTCAAATATCTGGGCGGCCATATTACGCATTAAGGCTTTTTTATGGCTGGAAGTTCTTCCCAGATGATTTCCTCTTTTTTTATGTCGCATGCTTGTCGTCCCTATCTATCGCGTTTACTTTTCTTCGGACTTTAAATATTTGTCTACTTCCATTCCAAACCGCAAACCGCGGTCTTCCAGAATTTGGCCCAATTCAGTTAAAGATTTACGGCCAAAGTTTTTAAACTTCAGCATTTCCGGTTCTTCTCGGCCTACCAAATCACCAATGGTTTTAATATCCGCTGCTTTTAAACAGTTATGCGAACGAACGGAAAGTTCCAGTTCATCTACGCTCATCTTTAACAGCTTTTTGATACGTAGCGCTTCTTCATCTATTTCAGCGGCCTCTTCTTCTTCGGTGTCAATATCGAAGTTAATAAACAACTGCACATGATCTTTCAGAATCTTACCGCTAAAAGTGAGCGCGTCATCGGGTGTAATACTGCCGTCCGTTTCGATTTCGATTACCAGTTTTTCAAAATCCGTACGATGTCCGACACGGGTATTTTCGACAGAATATTTTACATTCAATACCGGCGAAAAAATGGAATCAATGGGAATAACTCCAATGGGATGATCGGCAGATTTATTTTCATCGGCAACCGCATATCCGCGGCCTCGGCCAATATAAAGCTCCAGGTCGAATTCGGCTGTATCATTAAGTGTTGCAATATGCAAATCTGGATTCAACACTTCGAAATCATTGGTACTGGCCTGAATCGTTTTACCGGTCAAATTAATCGGCCCTTTTAAATGCATTGTAATTTTATCGGGACGCTTGTTTAACAGCTTTATACGCAGCTGTTTCAGATTCAGAATAATTTCCGGCAAATCTTCGAGAACGCCTTCGATTGCAGAAAACTCGTGCTGTAAATCCGCTATTTTTATAGCGGTAATTGCGGCGCCCTGCAAGGAAGATAAAAGAACCCGGCGAAACATATTACCGATGGTTACGCCAAATCCATTTTCTAATGGTTGAACAGTAAATTTACCGAAATTATTTGAATATGTTTTTTCATCTACTTCAATTCTTTCCGGCATTTGTAAATTAGTCCAGCTCATATTTACCTACTATTTTTTCATAATTTGATTATTTAGAGTATAATTCTACAATCATATTTTCCTGTACATTCACAGGAATATCTACCCGTTGCGGTTTTTCAACAAACCGTCCGGTCATTTGCGCTTTATCCAGTTCCAGCCAGGGATAAACGCCTTCGGATGGAACGCGTTTTAATGCTTCATGAAACATAGCCAAGCGGCGGCTTTTAGCCCGCACCTGAATAACATCGCCCGGTTTTAAAATAAAAGAAGGAATGTTAACTATTTTATTGTTAACCATAATATGTCGATGCAGAACCATTTGACGCGCCTGGGTTCTGGAAACGCCAAATCCCAAACGGTAAACCGTATTGTCCAGACGGCTTTCCAGGAGTTGCAAAAGGATTTCTCCTGTAACGCCTTTCATTTTTTCAGCTTTTTTAAAGGTCAGGCGAAATTGTTTTTCCAGCAGACCATACATATATTTTACTTTTTGTTTTTCCCGTAGCTGTAAGGCATAGTCGCTAAATTTTTTACGCGCCATACCATGTTGCCCGGGGGGATGCCCTTTTTTTGCGAGCAATTTATCAAATTTTGGATTTCCAAAGATATTTTCGCCAAATTTCCGTACGATCTTGCCCTTTGGACCGGTATATCTTGCCATTTAATTAACTCCAGTTTTTCTGTTAAACGCGTCGCTTTTTCGGCGGACGACAACCATTGTGCGGTATCGGGGTAATGTCTTTAATAGAAGCGATTTCCAAACCGGCAGCCTGTAACGATTTAATTGCTGCTTCTCTGCCGGACCCTGGCCCCTTAACCTCAACATCTACTCTTCTTAATCCCACATCCATTGCCGCTTTGGCAGCGGTTTCACCGGCAGTTTGCGCGGCAAACGGAGTGTTTTTTCTAGAACCCTTAAAACCAACCATACCGGCAGACGCCCAGGAAATTACATTTCCGTAATTATCACTGAGAGAAATAATGGTATTATTGAACGTGGCTTTTATATGCGCTCTACCATGAGGCTCTACACGCTCTTTCTTTTTGGCACGGGTGCGTTTTTTTGGTGAAGCCAATTTTATCTCCTGAACTCTTTAGTTTTATTTCTTTTTGCTAACCAGGCGTTTTCTGCCCTTACGCGTACGCGCATTGGTCTTTGTGCGCTGACCATGAACGGGTAAGCCGCGGTGATGGCGGTATCCGCGAATGGAATTAATATCCATAAGACGTTTGATGTTCATATTGATTTCGGCTTTTAAGGAGCCTTCCACTTTATAATCATTCTGAATAATCAAACGAATTTTTTGAACTTCATCTTCGCTTAAATCACTAATCCTGGTATTTTCATTTACACCGGCGTCCGCACATATCTTAGCGGCAGACGTACGGCCTATACCATAGATATAGGTTAATCCTATAACCGTTCGTTTTGTTCTTGGTAAATCTACACCTGCAATTCGGGCCAAAATTGCCTCCTATTTATTTGTGTCAACCCTGACGTTGTTTGTGTTTTGGATTTTTGCTGCAAATAACGCGTACAACACCTTTACGGCGTACAATTTTGCAACCATCGCAAATTTTCTTAACTGAGGCTTGTACTTTCATGTTCTATCCTTCACTTCACTTATATCGGTAAACGATTCGTCCTCTGGTTAAATCATACGGTGACAATTCGATACTTACTTTATCGCCCGGTAAAATTTTAATGAAATGCATACGCATTTTCCCTGAAATATAGGCTAACACTTCGTGCCCGTTTTCCAGCGTAACAATAAAGGATGCATTCGGCAGTGTCTCTTTAATTAAGCCGTCTATTTTTATGGCTTCTTGTTTTTTAGCCAACCTTTACTCCTTTGCTATGCGTTAAAATCTTTGGACCATCGTTCAGTATTGCCACTGAATGCTCAAAATGAGCAGAGGCTTTTCCGTCTAATGTTTTTACCGTCCATTCATCATCAGCTGTAAACACCTGATACGTTCCCAAATTAATCATCGGTTCGATTGCAATAACCATTCCGGCTTTTAAGCGGGGGCCCTTGCCTTTAATACCGTAATTGGGTATCTGGGGCTCTTCGTGCGGTTTAATTCCAACCCCATGCCCCACTAAATCACGGACTACCGAAAACCCATATTTTTCTACATGCGTCTGCACGGCAGAGGAAATATCCCCTACGCGGTTACCCGGCACACATTGTTCAATCCCCAACAGTAATGCTTCGTTGGTTATGCGGCAGAGCGTCTGAAGCTCCTCTTCCACTTCACCTACGCAGAAGGTGCGTGCTCCATCTCCAAAAAAATTATTACGCTCAACGCCCACATCGATACCCACAATATCACCTTTTTGCAGTTTGCGTTTACCGGGAATTCCATGCACAACTTCGTCGTTGACGGAAATACATGCAGCCGCTGGAAAACCGTACAAACCTTTAAAAGCGGGACGGGCATTGTTACTGAGAATAAAATTCTCTATCTCTTTATTCAGAGTTTCGGTAGTAATACCTGGTGTCACAAAACTTTCAATGAACGATAGTGTTTCGGCGACGATAATGTCGCTTTGTTCAATTGCCGCAATCTGCTGCGGCGTTTTTATATAAATCACTTTTTAAGTGCAACCTATCCTTTTCGGCCGCGAATCTTACCCGATTTCATAAAACCGTCGTAATGTCGCATAAAGAGATGCGATTCTACCTGCTGCAGAAAATCCAATGCCACACCCACGATAATCAGCAGCCCCGTACCACCGAAAAAGGAAGCCAGGCTGTAGGGAATATTCGCCCATTTAGAGAGCATTGCCGGAATAATAGCCACAATGGCTAAAAAGATAGAGGCCGGCAGTGTTATTCTTGTTAAAATTTTATCTAAAAATTCCGATGTTTTTTTGCCTGGCCGAACGCCGGGGATAAAACCACCCTGTTTTTTCAGATTATCCGCGACTTCCACCGGGTTCAAAGCGATTGCCGTATAGAAATAGGTAAAGAATACGATCATCACCCCGTAAAAAATCCAGTAAAACCATGAATCCATGGAAAACATATCCCGTACGCTGAGCATAAAATCATTTTCCGGTAAAAAGGTCAGCAACGTTGTAGGAACAAACATAATCGCCTGAGCAAAAATAATGGGCATTACTCCCGCCGTATTTACCTTCATGGGGAAATGCGTGTTTACTCCGCCGTATACCTTACGCCCAACAACACGCTTGGCATACTGAACGGGTATTTTACGTGTACCCTGTGTTAGCAGGACAACGAAATATATGATGGCGAGGGCCAATGCCACCAGCATAATTTCGGCCAGCAAACCGCGCTGCCCAACGGTAAATTGCTGAAATTCATCCGTAAGCGCTTTGGGCAGCCGGGCAATAATTCCGATAAAAATAATCAGTGAAATACCGTTACCGATACCGCGATCGTCAATTTGCTCACCTAGCCACATAATAAGCATGGTACCGGAAGCCATCGAAATCATTGTCAATAACTGAAAAGCAAGCCCCGGGTTTGGCACGGCCAAACGTCCATCCGGTAATTGAATACTTTCCAGAAAAATGGCCACTCCGTAGGCCTGTAATGCAGAAATAAGCAGTGTGCCGTAGCGGGTGTACTGCATAATCTTTTTACGGCCTTCTTCACCCTCTTTTTGAAGTTTCTGAAAGAGAGGAATTACCGAACCGAGCAACTGGATAATAATAGAAGCGCTGATGTAGGGCATAATGCCCAAACCAAAAACCGCCGCTTTGGAAAAAGCGCCGCCGGCAAATAAATCGTATAAGCCGAAAAGTGTTCCCTGAAGGTTTTTAAAACCTTCGGCCAAAGCCGCTGCATCGATACCAGGCGTAACAATATGCGTGCCGATACGCTCGATAGCTAAAATAGCAAGAGTAAACAAAATACGTTTACGCAGCTCGCCAATCTTAAATATATTTCGAAAGGTATCTAGAATCATGCTAAATTAACCGAGCCTCCGAGTTTTTCAATTTTTTCTTTAGCAGATTTACTGATCGCATCTACTTCTACGGTGATTTTACGTTCTAAATTCCCGTTACCTAAAATCTTAACCGGGATATTCTTTTTTCTGATTAAACCGGCTTCGAGCAGAACCTCTTTATTGATTATATCTGCATCTTTAAGCAATTCCAAATCTTCCACGTTAACAACCTGAAAGGCCACTTTATTAATATTGGTAAAACCAAACTTTGGCAGCCGTCTCTGCAGAGGCATCTGACCGCCTTCAAACCAGGCGCGTTTTTTAGAACCGCCGCGGGAACCGTATCCTTTATGCCCTCGGCCGGCTGTTACGCCTAAACCGGAACCTTCGCCTCTTCCGCGTCGTTTCTTATTTTTCGTCGATCCTTTAGCCGGACGTAATTGACTTAAATCCATGTATCAAAACACCCTTTCTTAAACATCTTCAGTCGTAACAAGATGCCTGACTGTATTAATCATTCCTAAAATCTGCGGTGTGGCTTTGTGCACAACGCTATGATTCATTTTTTTAATTCCCAGCGCTTCGATGGTCCGTTTTTGATTGACGGGACTTCCGATTGCGCTTTTTATCTGGGTTATTTTTATATCCTTAATTTTAGCTTTTGCCATTTTATGCAATCCTTAAGCGTTCTAACCGTGAAAAAGTTTTTGTATTGAAATGCCTCTTTTTTTTGCTGCCTTCTCGGCGCTTAACAAATTACCAAGCGCAAAAAAAGTAGCCTTGCTCATATTATGCGGATTGGAAGAGCCAATTGACTTAGTTAAAATATCGGTAATCCCTGCAGCTTCGCAGATAGCGCGAATAGGTCCGCCTGCAATAACGCCTGTACCGGGAGAAGCCGGTTGCATTACCACATACCCTGCACCGTATTTACTTTTTACAGGATGCGGAATCGTTCCGTTAATCAGGTCTACTTTTATCAGATTTTTCTTAGCCTGTTCGGTACCTTTGGCGATGGCGCTTACCACTTCGTTTGCTTTACCCAAACCAAGGCCCACTATTCCGTTACCGTCACCGACAACAATAATAGCGTTAAATGAAAAACGGCGTCCGCCCTTTAAAACCTTTGCCACACGGTTGATATTTACTACTTTTTCCTTAAGCTCAACTTCGCCCGCATTAATTCTGTCTACCACTATTAACTCCTATAGCTTTTAAAAATCTAAACCACCTTCACGCGCCCCTTCGGCAAATGCTTTTACCCGGCCGTGATAAATGTATCCGTTACGATCAAAGATGATTTTGGAGGCGCCTTTCTTCTTTGCCTGCTCTGCAAAAACCTTACCCAATGCTTTGGATTTTTCGGTTTTCGTTTTGGCATCTTTTAACGCGGCAACCACTGTTTTTGATTTATCGGTTAATCCTAAAATAACACTGCCTTTTGTATCATCGATCAGCTGTGCGTGTATATACTTCAGACTTCTGTAAACGACCAGCCGTGGCTTTTCACTGGTTCCAAAAACTCTTTTTTTTCTCTTGTTTGGCATTTTCTGTAATTCCTGTTTATTTATTAACCGGCAGTTTTACCTGCTTTACGGCGAATATATTCACCCGAGTATTTTATTCCTTTGCCTTTGTAAGGTTCCGGTTTACGGAAACTGCGGATCTTCGCAGCCACCAGACCAACCAGTTCCTTATCAATTCCGGAAACAATTATTTCCGTTGGAGACGGCGTCTGTATGGTAATAGCATCGGATACGGAAAGAATAATGGGATGCGAATACCCAATGGTTAAAAGCAGCTTTTTCCCTTTCATTTCCGCTTTGTATCCAACACCGACGATTTCTAATTTTTTAGAATAGCCGGCGGTAACACCTTCAACCATATTAAAAATCAGAGAACGGGTCAATCCGTGCAGCGAATGGGTAAACTTATTCTCTTCTTTTATGGTAATTTTCAATTGATTATCTTCAATTGCAAGATTCATTTTATCCGAAAACTGTTTTTTCAGTTCACCCTTGGGGCCTTTAACAGTTATAAGATTATTATCTGCCAGATCGATTGTTACATTTTCTGGTATGTTTACTGGTAATTTGCCGATTCGCGACACTTCTACTCTCCTCTTACTTGCATTACCAAACGTAACATAAAACTTCGCCGCCCACATTCTGGCGCTTAGCTTCATTTGCGGTTATCACTCCCCGCGGAGTAGTCATTATGGCAATGCCAATATTATTCATAACACGGGGCAGATTTTCAACATCTACGTATTTTCTTCTTCCCGGGGTGCTTACCCGGATAAGTTTGCTGATGGCCGGATTATTATCCTTGTCATATTTCAGCCAAATTCTTACAAGCCCCTGCTTACCGTCATCAATTACAATGTACTTTTTGATGAAACCCTGCTCTAAAAGAAGCCGTGATATCTTACGTTTTATATTAGACGCGGGAATATCCACATACTTATGCTCGGCTTGCTGAGCATTTCTAATTCTGGTTAAATAATCCGCTATGGGATCGGTCATTGACATTTACTTGTCTCCTTTTACACACTACCAGCTTGCTTTAACTACGCCTGGTATTTCACCTTGCAGCGCTAATTCTCTAAAACATATACGACAGATTCCGAATTTCCGGAGATAGCCACGAGGGCGGCCGCATCTGCTGCAACGATTGTATTCACGCACTTCAAATTTTTGTTTACGTTTTGACTTAACTACCAAACTTTTCTTAGCCAATTGACACCTCGATGTTATTGTTGCTGTTTTTTAAAGGGAAAACCAAGGGATAAAAGAAGCTCATACGCTTCTTCATCTGTTTTTGCACTGGTTACAAAGGTAATATCCATGCCCCTGATTTTGTCAATCTTATCTACATTTATTTCGGGAAAGATAATCTGTTCTTTCACACCTAAAGAATAATTACCTCTGCCGTCAAACGCAGTATCCGAATATCCCCTAAAATCACGGATACGGGGTACGGATACGGAAATAAACCGATCCAGAAACTCCCACATCATATCTCTGCGCAGCGTTACTTTAGCGCCGATTTTCATTCCCTGACGCAGTTTAAAATTAGAAATCGATTTCTTTGCTTTGGTAATTACCGGTTTTTGACCGGTAACAAGCGCCAAATCGGATACAACACTATCCAGAACTTTGGAATCCTGAATGGCTTCGCCAACGCCGGCATTGATACTTATCTTTTCCAGACGCGGGATCTGGTGGATATTCTTATATCCGAATTTTTTCTGAAGATGTGGCGCGACTTCTTCTTTATATTTTGCTATTAACCTGGGTTTATACTCGGCCATTTTATTTTAACCTCTATAATCGCTATTCGTTGTCTGAAATAATTTCACCCTGGCAGGCCGGATTTACGCAATAACGTACCTTACTTCCGTCTTCCAGATATTTATATCCGACGCGTGTTGTCGTATTAAATTTTGTTGAATAATACATAACATTGGATACATGAATCGGACCTTCTTTTTCAACTATACCGCCCTGTTGATTTTGCTGGGAAGGACGTGTATGCCGTTTAATTATATGTATACCTTCTACGATGATGCGATTTTTTTCGGGAAAGACTTTCAGTACTTTGCCAACCTTGCCTTTATCCTTATAAGAACCGGACATCACTTTAACTGTATCATTTTTTCGTATCTTCATCTCTATACCTATCTTTTTACAATACTTCGGGTGCCAGAGACACGATTTTCATAAATTGTTTATCACGTAATTCGCGGGCTACCTGGCCAAAAATTCGTGTTCCGCGCGGCTCATTTTGATCATTAATCAAAACGGCGGCATTTTCGTCAAAGCGGATATAGGAACCGTCTGGTCGGCGGATCTCTTTTTTTGTCCGTACGATTACGGCCTTCGAAACCTCGCCTTTTTTAACCCCGGCATTTGGAATGGCGCTTTTTACGGTTACAACAATAATATCGCCAACATAGCCGTATTTTTTCTTGGAGCCGCCCAGCAAACGAATGCACTGTACTTTTTGGGCACCCGAGTTATCTGCTGCGGTTAATTTTGTGTATTCTTGAATCATTTTAAAATTCCTTATTTCACTTTTTCAAGAATTTCTACCAAACGCCATCTCTTCATTTTACTTATAGGTCTGGTTTCCATAATCTTTACAATATCACCTTCGCTGCACTCATTATTGCCATCGTGGGCGGTCAGCTTCATGGTCTTTTTAATAAACTTTCCGTATACCGGATGCTGTAAGCGGCGCACAACTGCAACCGTTATGGTTTTATCCATCTTTGTACTGAGTACTTTCCCGGTACGTATTTTTCTTAATCCGCGTTCTTTATTCATTTTGAATTACCTATACGTTCTCTGTTTGACCTTCGGCGGCCAGTTCGTGCTGACGGATGAAGGTTTTTATTCTGGCAATTTCTCTGCGCACTTCACGCAGCTTAATTGGATTTGTCAGTTGGTGCGTCGCTTTTTGAATATGAAGATTATCATATTCGTCGAGACGCTCAACCAGCATATCGTTTAATTCCTTTATGGTAAGACCTTTTAAGTCTTGTTTACTTTTCATCTTAAAACCACCTTACGATTCATTTACGACAAATTTGGTTTTAATGGGCAGTTTATGAGAAGCAAGACGCATGGCTTCTTTAGCCAGTTCAAAATCAACGCCTTCGAGCTCAAACATTATACGGCCGGATTTAACCACGGCTACCCAGTATTCCGGCGAACCCTTCCCTTTCCCCATACGTGTTTCGGCGGGTTTGTTAGTAACCGGCTTATCGGGAAAAATACGAATCCAGACTTTTCCACCCCTTTTTACATGTCGGGTTATGGCCACACGAGTCGCTTCGATCTGCCGGCTCGTAATCCATCCGCTTTCCATTGCTTTTAACCCATATTTGCCAAACGCGATATAATTACCTTTTTGGGCTACGCCCTTCATTTTACCACGTTGTTTTTTACGATATTTTACTCTTTTGGGCATTAACATAAATACAGCTCCTGCTACAACCTAATTTTTGCCAATCACTTCGCCGTTAAATATCCATACTTTTACGCCAATCGAACCGTAGGTCGTTTGGGCTGTGTAGGATGCATAATCAATGTCCGCACGCAACGTATGCAGCGGAATTCGTCCGTCTTTATACTGTTCGGTACGGGCCATTTCGGCGCCGCCGAGGCGACCGGAACACATAATTTTTATTCCCTGCGCACCGATACGCATAGTGGACTGGATAGATTTTTTCATTGCCCGGCGAAAACTTACTTTTCCGGTTAACTGTCTGGCAACATTTTCCGCTACCAAATAAGCGTCCATTTCCGGTTTTTTAATTTCACTGATGTTGATTTGAATTTCTTTATTTGTAAGAGCCCGAAGTTCTTCACGTAGTTTATCAACTTCCGAACCCTTTTTGCCAATAACAATACCCGGCCGAGCAGTGTGAATGGTCAGAATGACCCGTTTTGCTGTTCGCTCGATCTCTATTTTAGAAACCGATGCCTTTTGCAGCCTGCTTTTAATATATTTTCTGAGCTTTAAATCTTCTTCCAGTTTCACAGCAAAGTCTTTTTCATCAAACCAGCTGCTATTCCAGGATTTTACGATTCCCAGCCTAAATCCGACGGGATGTGTTTTCTGACCCAAAACTGAATCTCCTTCTGTTACGGCTTATGCCGTATGTTCTACGATAATTGTAATATGTGATGTACGTTTACGAATTTTTCCGGCCCGCCCCATAGACATCGGACGAAACCGTTTTAGCGTTGGTCCGCCATCCGCAAAGGCAGTTTTAATATATACATCTTTCATTTCTATCCGCTCACCCTCTTCCTTTAGTCCGATATTGGCAAAGGCAGAATGAATGGTTTTTGCAATCGGTTCCGCGGCATTTTTTCTGGTAAAATGAAGCAGGTTTAATGCGTCCTGTACATTTTTTCCACGAACCAGATTTAATACACGTCTTACCTTAAATGGTGACATGCGCACGTGTTTTGTTTTTGCTACTGCTTCCATCTTAATTCAGCACTCCATCTGATTTATCGAACGCGGGTTACGCGTTCTGCTAATTTACCGCCATGACCCCGGAATGTGCGCGTTGGTGAAAACTCGCCCAGTTTGTGCCCAACCATATTTTCACTTACGTAAACAGGAATGAATTTACGGCCATTATGCACGGCAATGGTATGCCCGACAAATTCCGGCGGAATCGTGCTTCTTCTGGCCCAGGTCTTTACAACTACTTTTTTTCCATCTTCATTGAGTTTATCAATTTTTTTGGCCAGACTTTCTACGATATACGGGCCTTTTTTAACTGATCTCGGCATATCAAACTCTCTTCTATTTACGACGCTTTACAATTTGGGCGTCTGATTTTTTACCTTTTTTACGTGTCTTCAAACCTTTACTCTGCTGTCCCCACGGTGAACACGGATGCCGCCCGCCGGAGGTTTTGCCTTCCCCGCCGCCCATCGGGTGATCCACAGGGTTCATGGCAACACCGCGCACATTGGGACGTCGTCCCATCCAGCGCGAACGGCCGGCTTTACCGATTGATATATTCATATGGTCTACGTTCGAAACCTGACCGACACTGGCATAACAATTAATGGGAATTTTACGCACTTCACCGGAAGGTAATTTAATGAGCGCATACTTGCCTTCTTTGGCCATTAACTGCGCGGCTGTTCCGGCGCTGCGTACAAGCTGCGCCCCTTTTAGCACTTTCATTTCGATTGCATGGATGGTCAACCCTACCGGAATCTTGGCCAAAGGAAGCGCATTCCCCGGTTTAATTTCGGCATTTTCACCGGACACGACCTTATCGCCAACCTTTAAACCGTCCGGAGCCAGAATATATCTTTTTTCTCCGTCGGCATACTTTAAAAGGGCGATGCGCGCCGTCCGGTTCGGATCGTATTCAATCGAATCCACAACCGAAGGGATATCATGTTTATTTCTTTTAAAATCAATAATACGATACCGTCTTTTATGACCGCCGCCGCGATGCCACGAGGTTACACGACCCAGATTATTCCTGCCGCCTGATTTTTTTAAAGGAGCAAGTAAGGATTTTTCCGGTTCCGAGCGCGTAATCTGCGCAAAGTCACTGACCGTTTTAAATCTTTGTCCCGGTGTTTTCGGCTTAAATGTTTTAATACCCATCTATAACTCCACAACGATTTTAAGCGTTTCCAAATAGTTCTAATTTATGTCCGCTTTCCAAAGTAACAATTGCCTTTTTCCAGGTAGGACGTTTTCCTTCGAATCTGCCGGCTCTAGTCATTTGCTGACGTTTTTTTCCGTTTACAACCATGGTACGCACAGATTTTACTTTCACTTCAAATTTCGCTTCTACTGTTTTTTTAATTTCAATCTTGTTTGCATTCATCGCTACCTTAAACGCATATTTGTTTAAAGTATCCTGAAGATTTGCGATTTTCTCAGTATAAAGCGGATGCATTATTAATTGTTTGGCCTTCATTACCCCAGAACCTCATTTATTTTATTCAATGCGCCTTCCTGAAACACGATGGTATCTGCGCGCAGGATATCGTAAGTGGAAAATGTATCCGACTCACGTACCTGCACTTTATACAGATTTGCCGCCGACTTAACAATGTTAGCAGAATTTTCAGCTGTGCAAAAAAGTACTTTTTTATCAACCAGATTCAACCCGCTTAACAATGCTGTTATATTTTTGGTAGAAGGAGCATCGTAATTAAAATTTTCGATAACCACAATCTTCTTGTCACGCGCTTTATAAGACAGAGCAGACCGTCGCGCCAATGCTTTTACTTTTTTATTCACTTTCATCAGATAATTGCGGGGACTCGGACCAAAAACCCTTCCGCCACCAACATGATGCGGCGCACGGGATGTACCCTGACGAGCGCGACCGGTACCTTTTTGTTTAAACGGTTTTTTCCCGCCGCCGGAGACAAAAGAACGCCCCTTACTCTGATGCGTACCTTGACGTTTGTTTGCATTTACCAAACGCACATCCAGCCAAATAGCGTGATCAACCGGCTCTATCTTAAATACTTTTTCGTTTAAATCTGCCTTCGCAGTTGTCTTCTTTCCGTCTTGAGCATGTACATCTAATTTCATATTTCACCCTAAAACCATTTGGTTCTATTTTCTAATTTCCAACAATGTATTTTTTGCGCCCGGTAGCGCGCCTTTCAGGAAAACCAGATTGTTTTCCGCATCCACTTTAACTACCCGCACATTCTTTAAAGTAATCCGATCGCCGCCCATACGTCCCGCCATACGCATTCCTTTAAATACCCTGGAAGGCCAGGCGCTTTGCCCGATTGAACCCGGAGCGCGCATGCGGTCGGACTGCCCGTGTGTTTTATTTGCCATTGAAAAATTATGACGCTTAATAGTTCCCTGAAAGCCCTTACCTTTCGAAACACCGCTTACTCTAACCATACTGCCTTCGGTAAGAATATCCGCTTTAATTTCGTCACCCACTTTTACTTCGTCGGTATCACTAAAGTCAAACTCCACCAAATATCTTCTCGGCGTTGTTCCGGCCTTATCAAAGATACCCTTTCGGGGCTTAACTGTATTTTTTTCTTTTATAACATCGTAACCCAGTTGCACGGCTTCATAGCCATCCGTTTCTTGTGTTTTAACCTGTGTTACCACACAAGGGCCTGCCTGAATTATAGTTACGGGAACCATAAGTCCGGCCTCGTCAAAAATCTGAGTCATTCCTATTTTGTGACCTAGTATTCCAGCCATTACTTTCTCCGCAATCAAGTTTTAATTTCGATATCAACGCCAGACGGTAATTCCAGCTTCATCAACGCATCAACTGTTTTGCCGGTTGCATTGAGGATATCAATCAATCGTTTATGAACCCGCGTTTCAAACTGTTCACGAGATTTTTTATCCACATGAGGCGATCTTAAAACCGTGTAGACGGAGCGATCAGTCGGCAAAGGAATCGGGCCGGAAATAATGGCTCCGGTTGACTTTGCTGTACGGATAATTTTATCCGTCGACTTATCTATTAAATTATGATCATATGCCTTTAAGCGAATCCGAATCGTTTGACTTGCCACGCCAATCTCCATTTATTTATCTATTCAATAATCTCAGCTACAACGCCGGCGCCAACCGTACGACCGCCTTCACGAATCGCAAAACGCAGCTCTTTTTCCATGGCGATTTCTTTCTGCAACTCTACTTTAACAGAAATATTGTCGCCCGGCATTACCATCTCCACACCTTCAGGAAGT
>JAJRSO010000047.1 GCA_024278755.1 Calditrichota bacterium
GCCGAAGGCGCTTTGTATAATCTTGACAGATTCCCTGCTGGATGGTAGATTTAGTCCGTTCTGCCGAACAGTTTATACACATAAATGAACCCCAAAAGTCCGATTCACGCTGAACCAAGACAAAACAAAGGGCACCTGATTGTAGATGCCACCGTAGCGCCATCAGACATTAAATATCCTACGGATTTGGATTTACTCAATGATGCAAGAGAAAAGAGCGAGCAGTTAATCGATTTACTTTACGTTCCTGAAAAGGGAAAAGTAAAGCCCCGTACCTATCGTCAGAAAGCGCGCAAAGATTATTTGACGGCAAGCAAACAACGTAAGAAACGCAAGAAGACAATACGCCAGGCCCTAAGAAAGCAATTGGGTTATGTACGCAGGAATTTAAAAACGATTGAAAAGCTGTTAAATGAGAAAAATGGTCGTGCCTTTCCCTTAGCGCACAAATATCAAAAGATGTATTGGGTGATACAGGAAGTATATCGACAACAGCAAGGGATGTACGATGATAAAACGCATAAAACGGCAGACCGCATTGTGAGCATAAGTCAGCCGTATGTGCGTCCCATAGTGCGCGGTAAATCAGGCAGAGAAGTGGAATTTGGCGCTAAAATATCGGTCAGTGTCGTAAACGGTTACAGCTATCTGGATAAAGTCAGTTGGGATTCATACAACGAGGGTAAAGATTTAATTTCCCAGATAGAATCATTCAAAGTGCGTTTTGGTCATTATCCGGAATGGGTAAGCGCAGACAAGATATATGGCACTCGGGAAAACAGAGCATTTATGAATCAACACAATATAAACTATTCAGGTGTTGCCTTAGGCCGCCGTCCAAAAGAATTAACCCAAGAGCGCAAGGAACTGGAAGCAGAGCGAAAGAAGAAAGCGAAACAGCGTTCCCAGGTAGAAGGTGTCTTCGGAACGGGTAAACGAAAATATGATTTAGACCTTATAAAAGCCAAGACAAAAGAAACGAGCGAGTCCTGGATAGGAATGGCAGAATGTCCGGCTATCGACGGATGTATTTGGTAATGAATATCGCCCGGTTTATGCGGGTGATTTTTTGGTCTTTTTTGAAAAAGGGATATATGGCAATGAAAATGCTGAAAAAAATTCTGATAAATTGGTTTGCAGTTCCTAATTTTGGAATTATAGAATATAGTTTGCTGACTTTTTAAGGAAACCCTAATTAAATGTTAAAAAATTATAAAATTTTAATAGTATGCAGTTATAATTCAGGTAAAATATCACCTTTTATTTTAGAACAAGCAGAGTCATTAAAAGAAAAAGGTTTAATAATTGATTTCTTTTTAATAAAAGGAAAGGGAATAATTGGATATTTAAAAAACTATCAATCTATGGTAAAAAAAATAAAATTATTTGGTCCTTCTTTAATTCATGCTCATTATGGATATTCTGCTATTTTAGCCAATTTACAAAGGAACATTAAAGTTATATCAACTTTTCATGGTACTGATATATATAAAAAAAAAGCACGTTTCTTTTCAAAAATAGCAATGAAATTAAGTATAGCAAATATTTTTGTTTCAAAAGAAATGGGTGAAAAGATTAATTTTACAACGAAAGATAGAATAATACCCTGCGGAGTAAATCTAAATATTTTTTATCCACATGAAAAATTAGAAAGTATGAAAAGAGTTAATCTAAATGTGAATAAAATAAATATATTATTTGCTGGTTCGTTTGATAATAAGGTCAAGAATTCATTCCTAGCCAAATCAGTAGTAAGAGAAATAAAAAGTTCTAATTTAATAGAACTTTCTAATTATTCAAGAAAAGAAGTTAATTATTTATTAAATGGATGTGATATATTATTAATGACATCTTTTAGTGAAGGGTCACCTCAAATCATTAAAGAAGCTATGGCCTGTAATTGCCCTATAATTTCAACAGATGTAGGAGATGTTAAAAGTCTTATAAAAGATATTAAAAATTGTTATATAACTTCTTACAATAAAGATGAAATTATTGAAAAAATAAATGATATTTTAAATAATTATTCACGTGCAAATGGTTATGAAGCAATTTTAAAATATGATATAAAAGCCATCGCCTATAAGATTATTGAACTTTATAAAAACATTTTAACATCTAAATAAAAAAGCATATGTTGTAATGAAAATAGTATTTTATCTTGGTCATCCGGCCCATTATCATCTATTTAAAAACATTTTCAAAGAATTACAAAATAAAAATCATCAGTTAATTATTTTAATAAAACAGAAGGATGTTTTAGAAGATTTAATAAAAAAATCAGCTTTTAAATATTATAATATTTTGCCTGAAGGTAGGAAAGATTCCAAATTTGGAATTGCTTTGTGCTTGGCTAAAAGAGACTTTCGTATTTTTCGTTTTTGCTTAAAAAACAGACCTAATTTAATGTTTGGTACTTCAACAGAAATCACGCACGTTGGTAAACTATTAAATATTTCTTCAATTGTTGTAAATGAAGATGATTTTAATGCGGTTCCACTTTTTAGTAAAATGGGATATCCTTTTGCTTCATCAATTTTAACTCCTGTAAGTTGCTCTACTGGTAAATGGGAAACAAAAACAATAAAATACCTGGGCTACCATGAACTTGCCTATCTGCATCCAAATGTATTTACACCTTATTCAAACCAAATTAGTAAAATAATAGATGTTTCCCGACCATTTTTTATTATACGTTTTGCTAAGCTCACCGCTCACCACGATAAAGGTAAAACTGGACTAACTACGGAGCTTGCTAAAAAGATAATAAATATATTAGAACCAAAAGGAAATATTTATATAACTTCCGAACGTGATCTGGAACCAGAATTTGAAAAATATCGTATTCGAATATCTCCCAATGATATTCATCATGCAATGTTCTATGCTTCCATGTACATAGGTGATAGTCAAACAATGGCTGCAGAAGCAGCTGTTCTGGGAACGCCATCTCTGCGATATAATGATTTTGTGGGTAAACTGGGTTATTTGGAAGAGTTAGAGCATAAGTATGGTTTAACCTATGGTATTACAACAGAGCGGACGGATAAACTTTTTGATAAAATTGAAGAGCTTCTAAAAATATCAAACTTAAAAGTGGAATGGCAAAATCGTCGAAATAAAATGCTATCAGAAAAAATTGATGTTACCGCTTTTATGGTTTGGTTTATAGAAAATTATCCTAAATCTGTACGAATTATGAAAGAAAATCCTGACTATCAAAATCGCTTTCTATAATATAGTACTTACTTTCAATGTCAAGACCTAAATTTTTTTTTAAAATCACCGATAAACAGATTAATTCATAATTCATAATTCATAATTGTAGTTATTATGCCCTTTTATCTTAAATCAAAAAAAGCATCGTATTGGGTTAATATAACGGTTGATTTTATTTTATTGTTATCAACCTTTGTATTAATCTATTTTTTTAAACGCGGTTATATCGATATTGAACCGGCCTTTTTAAATTTTATGCCGGTATATATTATATCCTGGCTTATTGCTACAGTTTCAAGCCGTAAATTCAAAGCCAGTGAACGTCGGCAGATTATTACGCACTTAAAGCCCTATATCCTTTCTATTTTATTGCAGATTGGATTTTTATCCATTCTGCTTTACGGTTTTAAATGGTATGAATTATCCCGTTTTATTATTTTTGGTTCGCTTGGTTTATTCTTTCTTTTCGAAATCCTGCTGCTTTCCGGTAGTTTTTTATACCCGTTTTTATTTAACAAAGAAAAAGCGCCACAGTCCAATTTTCAGTTTTATTTTTTCCTTACCGAGTTTCTGCTCATTACGGTTACCTTTATTGGTGTTTATTTTTATAAACGCGGCACCATCCAGTTAACCGATGATTACAAGGCTATTTTTGTAATTTTATATTTAACCTGGATTTTTATTGGCCTTTCCGTCCATAAGTTCCGCATTTACGGAGGGCGTAATTATTTAAAAACAATCTGGCCCTTTGTTAAAGCAACCATTATACAGCTTGCGGTTCTTTCCTTTTTTGTATTTGCCTTTCGCATTCTGGAATACTCACGGATTATTTTATTCGGTTCCGTTTTAATATTTGCTTTATTCGAATACATTGTTGTCACCATTCTGTATTTATATAAGAAACCGCTGGAATCGGATGAAACGGAAATAGATTTTTTCCGGGCCACGCTTATAAAGGAACCGGAAATTGCTATTCCAAAACCGGAATCCGAGCGGATGCTGGAGGGTAAATATAAAATTCAGGAAACTTTTATAGAATCACAGGGCTTTGAGAAGAAACTTAAAAATGTATACTTAAAAAATTTTCCAAATGTATATCAATTTATAGATGATACAGTAGCTTTGTATACTATCGATTTAATGACCGCAGAAGTCATCCACTCTTCAAATCCCTTTAATATAGAAGTATTACCGGACGATTCTATGGATTTCTTTATGAACCTGCATACGGTAAATGATTTTCGCCGTGTCAATCAATATTTTATCTCCGTTAATAAAAAACTAAAACAAGATGGTCTTTTTGTTGGCCATTTTGAAACCTATTCCAAACGCAGGCAAAAGATTTTTAAAAAATATCCCTTCTATCTTGCTACTATCGTCTATTTTTTTGATTTTATATGGAAACGAGTTTTTCCAAAACTGCCGTTTTTTCAGAAAATCTATTTTGCCATAAGCAAAGGGAAGAACCGGGTCTTTTCAAAAACAGAAGCGCTGGGTCGGCTTTATTTCAGCGGTTTTGAAATTATAGCGCTGGAAGAAATTGAGAATGAAATTTATTTTATTGTTAAAAAATCAAAAACACCTTCTAATGCTGCCAACCCTTCTTATGGCCCCTTATTCAAGATGAAACGCACCGGAAAAGATAATAAGCCTATTTATGTTTATAAATTTCGCACCATGCATCCCTATTCCGAATATTTACAGGAATACATTACCAGCAGAAACGGTTATGCGGAAAATGGAAAAATTGAAAATGACTTCAGAGCGACCGCCTGGGGAAAATTTTTAAGAAAATACTGGCTTGATGAATTACCGCAGTTACTGAATGTTTTAAAAGGCGAAATGAAATTGATTGGCGCCAGACCCTTAAGTAATCGGGTTTATAACGAATACCCGAATGACATAAAAAAAATGCGTCAAAAATATAAACCGGGTTGTTTTCCACCCTATGTGGCCCTGTTGATGCAGAATATGGAAAAGTCTATCGAAGCGGAACGTATCTATCTCACTGAAAAACAGAAGCATCCTTTCTGGACGGATGTTAAGTATTTTTCTCTATCTGTTTATAATATTTTAACCAATAAAATCCGCAGTGCGTAACGACAAATAATAGTGCCCGGTTAAAAAGAAGCGGATACAAAAAGGGCTAGATACATCAAAAATTAATACAGTTAGTAAAAAATAGATATTGTTATGAAACACTTATTTAACCCACCTCTTGCCTGAGGCAAGCCCCTCCCTAATCGGATTAGGGAGGGGAAAGTTCCCGATAAATCGGGAACCGGGGAGGGTCAAAATACATAGAATCACTTCAATTTTCTTTTTCAAACAATCTTTTATTTAACCGTAGACTACTTGATATAATTTAAAAAATAATTTGGAGAAATACATTGAAATTGAAATTCGCACTGGTCGGCTGCGGCCGCGTAGCCTATAAACATGCCGAAACGCTTTCTGCACAAATTGAGAATGCCTCTCTTGTTGCAGTTTGTGATACGAACATAGAACGGGCCCAAAAAACCGGTGAAAAATATGGTGTTCCTTTCTACAAAACCTACGATGAAATGCTGCAAAAAGAAGATATTGATGTCGTAAATATATTAACAGAAAGTGGTAATCATGCCAGGCATACCATCGATATTGTAGAAAAATATCAAAAGCATATAGTTGTGGAAAAACCGATGGCGCTCACTTTGTCTGATGCAGATGATATGATTCGCGTTTGCGATGAACATGGCGTTAAACTATTTGTAGTAAAACAAAACCGCTACAATATCCCGGTATTAAAACTACGCGAAGCGTTGGATGCGGGACGATTTGGAAAATTGGTAATGGGAACGGTTCGTGTACGCTGGAGCCGAGATCAGTCGTATTATGATCAGGATGCCTGGCGTGGAACCTGGGCAATGGACGGCGGTGTTTTTACCAACCAGGCTTCCCATCATATTGATTTACTGGAATGGATGTTGGGAGAACCTGTTTCCGTATTTGCAAAAAGCGCTACCCAATTGGTTGATATAGAAACAGAAGACACCGGTATGGCTATTATTAAATTCCGTAACGGCGCCCTTGGTCTTGTAGAAGCCACTACTGCCGTACGGCCAAAAGATTTGGAAGGGTCTTTGTCAATCCTTGGAGAAAAAGCAACGGTTGAAATTGGTGGTTTTGCTGTTAATGAAATGAAAATTTGGAATTTTACTGAAGAACTTCCGGAAGATAAAGAAGTTATTCATAAATACAAAGAAAATCCGCAAAATGTCTATGGCTTTGGTCATCTGCGCTATTTGGAAAATGTGATCGATTCGATTCTTAATGATAAGCGTGCTCTGGTAGATGGTTTGGAAGGACGGAAATCACTGGAGCTTATTAGCGCCATTTATGAATCAATTGAAACGGGTAAAGAAATTCATCTTCGCTTTGAACCGCACCGGGGAAGGCTTGGCAAATAAAGCTTCTGTATACATCATTGCGAGTCCGACAGCCGCCGGACGAAGCAATCCCAAATACAAAACAGAATTATAACCGGTACAGCGCCTTTATTTACTTTTAAAAATGGAATAGCATAACATGAATCAACCAAAAATATTCGAGAGCCAAATCCGGGATGTTAAATTCGGTACAGAGGTGACGGTTGTTAAGCCTGTTAATTTATATGAATGCCAAATAGGGAATAATTGTTTTATCGGTCCCTTTGTGGAAATTCAAAAAAATGTGCTCATTGGTGATAATTGTAAAATTCAATCCCATGCTTTTATCTGTGAATTTGTAACAATAGGTTTAGATTGTTTTATCTCTCATGGTGCAAAATTTATTAATGATACATTTTCTATTGGCGGTCCTGCCGGGGGGAATAAAGATTTATGGGCAAAAACAATAATAGGTAACCATGTGTCAATCGGTACCAATGCAACCATACTTCCCGTTAGGATTGCCGATAATGTAGTAATTGGTGCAGGCTCTGTTGTAACGAAGGATATAAAAGAACCGGGTATTTATGCAGGGAACCCGGCAAGAAAGATGAAAGATATTTAATAGTATACTATCTACTGTTGATAAAACATTCAGAGGAAAATATGCAGGTACCATTTGTCGATCTTAAAATACAATATCATTCGATTAAAACGGAAATTGATTCGGCCATACAATCGGTAATAAAAGAAACCGCTTTTATTGGCGGGAAGCATGTTAAACAATTTGAAATGGATTTTAGCCGTTTTATCGGTATAAAACATTGTGTTTCTTGTGGAAATGGAACAGATGCTCTGCAAATCACTTTAAAAGCTTTAAATATAGGACATGGGGACGAAGTCATTTTACCGGCTAATTCCTTTATTGCCACATCCGAAGCGGTAACTGCTGCAGGAGCAAAAGTTGTATTTTGTGATGCCGATGAACAGACTAATAATATAAATATTAAATTATTGGAACCATTAATAACCTCAAAAACAAAGGCAATTATTGCGGTTCATTTATATGGCAATCCTGCCGATATGGATGGGGTTTTGGAAATTGCAAAAAGACATCAACTAAAGGTAATTGAAGATGCAGCTCAGGCACATGGTGCAACGTATAAGAATAAAATGATTGGTACGTTTGGTGATGTTGCTTGTTTTAGCTTTTATCCGGGTAAAAACCTGGGTGCCTATGGGGATGGCGGCGCTATGGTCACCAATGATGATGAATTGGCAATTAAAATGCGTATGTGGGCCAACCATGGAAGAATTGAAAAATACAACCATGAATTTGAAGGCTATAACAGTCGTCTGGACGGACTTCAGGCGGCAATCTTGTCGGCCAAGCTGCCATTTTTAAACCAATGGATTGAAAATCGACGAACAGCGGCAAAACAATTTACTCAGCAATTAAAAGGACTTCCCGAACTTATTATACCAAAAGAATCCGAAGAGTGCTATTCGGTTTACCACCTGTATGTAATAAAAACAAAAGAACGAGATAAATTACAAGTGTTCCTTAAAGAAAAGGGTATTGCTACCGGAGTACACTATCCTATCGGTTTACCATTCTTAAAGGCCTATTCGTATTTAAATCATTCGTTAAAAGATTTTCCGATTACTGCAAAAAATCAGAAGTTATTACTAAGCCTGCCAATTTATCCGGAAATTAATAAAGAGCAGATTACGTATGTAACAGAAATGATAAAGCAATTTTTTAATGAAAAGCTTTAGTTTATTTTATCTCATTAACTATCCTCACCAATAAAATCCGCAGCGCCTAACGGCATAGTGCCCGCCCTAAACGAAGCCCGTCATGGAGCCTGTCCAGAGCGTAGCGAAGGAACCAGCGAAGCGCCGAAGAACATCATTGCGAGGCACGAAGTGCCGAAGCAACCCCATACAAGCTAAAACAACATTATCCGCTCTTCTGCTCCCCACATCTCATTTAAAATCCAAAATCCAAAATTTTCAATACTTCTCACTATCCCTTTCCGGTTAATCCCGGAGTTGGATGCATAAAAAAAAGATGCTTATCAATCGTGCAAACGATAAGCATCTTTGTGTTAAACGAACAGCATCATTCAATTAAACGATGCCGTTCATTTTGTAAGGCCGTTTTGAAGTACTATTTTTCATAGCTGATGGTTTTAAGCGCATTGCTGATTAATTTTCCCGGTCGGAAATTCAGTTTCACTTTTTTAATCAGAGAAGAAGAAAATTCTTCAGCCGTCTCCGCTCCCTCGCTGGAAATCGTTAAACGGAATGTGCCGAATTCGCCTAATTTAATGGTACGACCATCCAGCAGATATTGAGGAAGAACCTGAACAAGAGATTCCAGAACCGCCATCGTGTCAATCGAACTAACCGTCGAAATATTTGAAATTTCCGTCGAAAGCATTCGTAAATCTACATGGTCTTTACTAACCGCCACCGCATAAAATTTGCGCGCGGCGGCCGGGTCTCTGGGATTGACCCGCTGCATTAAAGAATACTTTAAAGCCATGATAAGCTCCTTTCGGTTTGTTAAACGGTTATGAACAATCATCCGCAAGTCAATGGAAAGGAAAACAGCAGGTGTGCGCCAAAACAACGTTGACCGACATGATGATAATTAATCAGGTCAAAAACTGTAATAAATGCTCACGATTATAATAAACGCAAAAGAACATATTTTGGTTCCCCATTTACAAGATATCATAAATCGTTAATCGTTTTAAAAAGAAATATCTCTTCGTGCTTCCTCTGTCTTCCTCCGCGCTTCTCCGTTCTTTGGAGAAGAGTTGGGATATTACATTCCTATAATTGTAAATGTATACTATAACCATCCATTAAAGGGAGGTTATGGAAGCAACCTCATGCAATCCCAAACAGCGCCCCACCCTCCGTGCAATTTCGTGTAAACCTTCCTAATACTAACCCGAAATCATACCACATAATTCGTAATTGATATTGATCAGTTGTTGCTTGAATTATACAAAAGTGATATATTTAAGCACTAAATATTTTTATTTTTAAACGTGAATGAGGATACAATGAGAACAATTGCAAATTTATTCAGAGGGTCGCCCTTTATGCCGCTGCAATCCCATATGGCGCGAGTGGCGGAATGTGTACATAAAATGAGCGATCTTTACGACGCGCATCGCGCGGGTGATCAGGATAAAGTGGAGGCCTTGGCGGAAGAGATTTCCAACCTCGAGCATTTGGCCGATTTAGAAAAGAATGAAATTCGTAATAATCTGCCGAAAGGAATATTTCTTGCCGTCAACCGGGCTGATTTACTGGATATTTTATCGCTTCAGGATACCATTGCCGACAAGGCCGAAGATGTGGCTTTCTTATTAACGCTTAAAAAGATGGATCCCATCGCCGAACTGGATGAAGACCTGCGCGCCTTTATCAATAAAAATATAGAAACCGTCGATTACGCCCATAATGTGTTAAAACAAATGGATGAATTGCTGGAAACCTCCTTCGGCGGCAAAGAAGCCGATCTCGTGGTGCAGATGGTGGAACGGGTCGCCTTTTTAGAACATGAAGCCGATCAACTGCAGGCGATTCTATTAAAAAAGATGTTCAGCCTCGAAAAAGAAATTCCGCATACCAGTTTTTATTTATGGATGACTATCCTAAAAACCACCGCGGCGCTCAGTAATACGGCCGAAAAACTGGCCAATAAAGTGCGTATGCTGCTGGAAGTAAGCTAAAAACAACAATTAACAATGAATAATTATATATTTTAGATTTTGAATTTTAAATGGAATTTAGAAGTCCAAAGTCAGGGCTTCGCAGGCTTTGCGGTTTTCGTGTAAAATAAAAAATCATTCCCGCTAAAAAAATAAGGGAATGACGATTAATGAACGCTTGGGTTTCGCCCCCGATAAATCGGGATTTTGTAAATTCGGAGCCGCCTGTATTTTGGAGACGGAGGAAATAGTAATTTATTGCCTCCGTGTCACCTCGTGCTGCCTTCGTGGCTTTCGTGTAGTGGCAGGCATTAATTAACGATTGCAGAAAAGAACAAAAGTCATTCCCACGAAGGTGGGAATCCAGTGGTTTTGTAACATAAATTCCCGACAAAAGATTTCGGGAATGACGATTAATAAATGATGGGCTTTCGTGTAAAAACAAGTATTGATTAACAATTAAAGAAAACGCATATAACAGTATTCAGTAGAGGAATGAAATGGAAATAGAAACAATTCTGCTCGGAATTGCCATTGTATTCGGATTTTATATGGCCTGGAGTATTGGCGCCAACGATGTCGCCAATGCGATGGGAACTTCTGTCGGCTCCGGCGCGCTTACCATTAAACGGGCGGTGATTCTTGCGGCTGTATTGGAATTCTCCGGCGCCTTCTTTGTCGGTTCGCACGTTTCGGAAACCATTCGTAAGGGGATAATCGATCCGGTTATCTTTCAAAACGATCCAATGGATTTGGTATACGGAATGATGGGCGCCCTGCTGGCCGCGGCTTTGTGGCTGCAGGTGGCCACCTATTTTGGCTGGCCCGTTTCCACCACCCATTCTATTGTGGGCTCGGTGATTGGCTTTGGTATCATCGTCGGTGGATTCGATTCCATTGCCTGGCCCAAAGTCGGTTCCATTGTGGCCAGTTGGGTGGTGTCGCCCCTGATGAGCGGCAGTATAGCCTTTATCATTTTTACCGTTCTTAGGAGAAAAATATATTACAAGGATGATCCGGTGGCCGCCGCCAAGAAAATTGTACCGCCGCTGGTCTTTATCGTCTTCTTGATATTAAGTCTGGCCATGGTCTTTAAAGGGCTTAAAAACCTGCACCTCGACTTAGGTTTTGGAGAAGCCTTTTTAATTTCGGCATTGGTCGGCGCTTTGGCCTCGCTAATCAGTTTCTTTTTAGTGAAGCGCATTAAAGAAGAGCCCGTTACCGAGAAGATAATTGAAAAACAGCCCGAAGCCGTATTTCGGCATATCGGCAGCGCGGTTCGCCATTTGGATAAAGCCATGAAAAGCGCCAAAGGCGCCTTACGGCAGGGGCTGCATCTGGTTCAAAACGATTTGCACAGCGTTAAGGAAACCGCCACCATCGACCAGGAAATACGTAAAAGCAACGAAGCCCATAAAACCGTCGAACGGATTTTTATCTATCTGCAAATCCTCAGCGCCTCTTTTGTTGCCTTTGCCCACGGCGCTAATGATGTGGCCAATGCGGTTGGCCCCCTTGCGGCCGTGGTTACCGTCTTGCAAACCGGATTGATTAATATGAAATCCGAAGTGCCCATGTGGATCCTCGGCATGGGCGGTGTGGGTATTATGATTGGTTTGGCTACCTGGGGCTGGCGTGTGATGGAAACCATCGGTAAAAAGATTACCGAACTGACGCCGACCCGTGGATTTGCCGCCGAGTTTGCCGCCGCTACCACTATTGTAATCGCTTCCAAACTGGGTTTGCCCATTAGCACCACCCATACATTGGTGGGCGCTGTGCTTGGCGTCGGATTAGCGCGCGGTATCGGTTCGCTTAACCTGCGAATGATTAGTGATATTGTGGTTTCCTGGGTTATCACCATTCCCATCGGGGCCGTCGGCGCGATTATTTTTTACTATATTCTTAAAGCCATTTTTGGGTAATGCGCCGCCACCGAACGTCCTTGCGCCTGTCCAGAGCGTAGCGAAGGAACCAGCGAAGTGCTGAAGCAACCTCAAGGGATCACCACGCTCCTCCGTCGCTCGTGATGACATATCGGGAGGCTATGATGTATGTAAAAAAATATTCTTTCGTGTACATTCTTACAAATAAAAACA
>JAJRSO010000048.1 GCA_024278755.1 Calditrichota bacterium
CCCTTCCCGAAATCGGGATTTCCCCTCCCTTCAAAAAAAGGGAGGGGATTAGCCGGAGACGAGGGGTGGGTTTGTACAGGTTTAATTTGAAGTCTCAAAAAACGAATTGGACTTTAAATCCTTGTAAATCATAAAGCCAATTGTGTTTAAATAAAACTTAGCCGAACACTAATGAAAGTGACTAGAATCTTAATTAAAAGGAAAACCTATGTTCAAATTTTCTGGTATCTTACTGCTTTCCGTATTTATTTTGTCCTGTGCATCAAACACGAATCAGACATTCAAAGTATCGGAATTAGAATACCCCTCTGATCTTAAAATTGTAAAACGCGCCGAATGGGGCTGGAAAGCGCTGACCGATACGCTGCAGCAGCATCAGATCAATCGTATTACCATTCACCATGGCGGGGTGGAATTTAAAGACAGCGCCGACGTGCCGGCCCATGTCCGGCAGTTACAGGACTGGAGCCGCAGCGAGAAACACTGGATTGACATCCCCTACCATTTTATGATCGACCTGCAGGGCAACATTTACGAAGCCCGGCCCATCAATTATCCCGGCGACACAAATACAACCTACGATCCGCGCGGACACGCTTTAATTGAAGTAATGGGAAACTATGAAGTGCAAACGCTTAAACCGGTGCAGTTAGAGTCACTGATTCATTTAACGGCTTTCCTTGCCAAAACCTTTGATGTGGATACCACAAACATTCGCGGGCATAAGGATTACGCCGAAACTCTTTGCCCCGGTAAAGATTTATACCGCTACATTCAGGACGGAACGATTCGCCGGGATGTTGCCGGATTAATAGAAAAATGAGTTGATATCTCTGATACTTAAACTTCTAAAGGGAACTTTAAGAAACACCAAAATACAAGCGCCAAATAACAAAGAAACGCTGAATTCTAAAATATCAACATGTATCTACAAGGTGATTTCTGTTTGAGGTTTAAGCTATTGTTTTTTGATTTTTGTTATTTGTACTTTAGAATTTAAAGGGATATATAAATAACGAACTGGCACGGTAAGAGAGTAAAACAGTTAACCGGTTTAGGTAACCGGATGGGGGAATAGCCGCATTACTCTATCTTTAAACAGGCGGCAATATCAATATTCCATTTTTCGGGCGGTTCGGTACCGGCGATTTGATGCAAGGCCCCGCTGTCTCCCGATAGATCCAGACGGGTATGCGGGATCGCTCGGTTTTTATTTAAATCATAAACTAACTGTACAACCGGCTGCAATAAATTATCTTTGGCCGATTCCACTACAACCGCTAAAAAACCGCTGCTCAGGCGCACCAGGCTGCCAACCGGATAAATGCCGATAGACTGGATAAATTTCTGTAATAATTCGAGATCAAATTTCTCCGGTGAAGACTCGAATAAATATTTTAGTACCTCCGTGGGCGAAGATGCTTTTTGATGCGGGCGATCGGAAGTTAATGCATCGTACACATCTAATATTGAAACCATACGTCCGCCGATGCTGATATCATGTCCTTTTAATCCGTTTGGATAGCCCGATCCATCCATACGTTCATGATGTTCATATACTACTTCAAGCATCTCCGGATCCACTTTTTCAAGTTTATTTAAAATCTCCTTTCCGTACTGCGGATGCATTTTAATCCGTTTTATCTCTTCATCCGTGTATGTTGTGGGTTTTAAAAGGATTTCATCGGGAATCCGCGTTTTACCTAAATCATGAAACAGCGCGCCGGTGGAATAAATGCGAATTTTTCCCGCGTCCATTCCCTGAAATTTACAAAAAGAGGCCATCATAACCGAGACATTGATGGAATGATTAAAAAGATATTCATCTTTATTTTGGATGGAGATCAGCGATAAAAGCGCATCACGGTTGCGGGCAATGGAACCGACCATTTCATCCACAATTTCCGAGGCCATGTCCATATCAAACGAGGCGCCCGTCTTAACGCTCTCGGTTAATTCCTGAACAAAGGAATGCGCCTTGTGTTTTATCTCTTTTGCCTTTTCCAGTTCCTTTTCATAGGGCACCCAGGGCGAACGTTCCACCGCCAGTTTTTCTCGCAACCCATCGTTTCCGCCAAACGCTTTTTGCCAGTCTGCGAGGCTTAGCGGCGGTTTTTTAATATCCTTACCCCGGGTTGTATCGATATAAACTTCCGTAATGTCGTATCTGCGGATACGCTCAATCATCCATTCATCTTTAATTAACTGCTTTCCCAGGATAAATGGCCGGTTAAGCCAGGTACGGCCAAAATCACAAACAAAGGCGCCCGGAATAAGATCTTCAACACTTACTTTTTTCTTCATGCACGTAACGGCTTTCCGCTTTTAAACTCATTTGTTTTCATTTTTATTGCTATTTTCAGCCGGTTCGGGTGTACCTTTCATATAATGTACAATATCAATTCCCCACTTTACGGCCGATTCGGGCCCGGAAATCTGATGTAAAGTTCCGCCCGGTGCAGCCAAATCCAGCCTGCGAGGTGAAATTTTTCTATCTCTGTTAGTGTCGTAAACTAACAGTACAACCGGTTTTGTTAGCTCTTCTTTTGCCGTTTTCACCACAATTGCTAAAAATCCGCTTTGCAGGCGAACCAGGCTTCCCACGGGATAAATACCAATGGACTGAATAAACTGCTGCACCAGAATCGCATCAAAAGCCGAAGAGGATACTTTAAACATGTAGCTCAGTACATTTTTAGGCGGATCGCCGTCATGATAGGGACGATCCGATGTGAGGGCGTCGTACACATCCGTGATAGAAACCAATCGACCGCCGAAACTTATTTGATCTTCATTCAGGCCGCGAGGATATCCGGAACCGTCCATACGTTCATGATGTTCGTAAATTACATCTAATATTCTTTGATCCGTATTGGGTTGTGCAGCAAGAATTTCCAATCCCAGCTCCGGATGGCGCTGCATCAGTTTCATATCTTCTTGGGTAAAATCGTCCGGTTTTGTAATCACTTCGATCGGGATTTTTATTTTTCCCAAATCATGAAACAGGGCGCCCAGAGCAAAGGTTTTAATATCCTCCGCGTTCATTTCCAGATAGCGGCAGAAGGCAGCGGTTATTATCGCCACATTTATTGAGTGATTAAACGTGTATTCGTCTTTGTTCTGAATGGATATCAAAGAAAGCAGGGCGTCTCCGTTTCGGGTCAGCGAATCGATCATCTCATCCACAATTTCCGCCGCAACATCAGGATCGAAATCGCGGCCCATTTTAATATCATCAATCAGTTGTCGAATATAGTTTTGCGCCTTATCTCGTATTTCCAGCGCCTGCGCCACTTCTGTTTCGAACGGCACCCATTCCTTTCGTTTAAGCAGCAGTTTATCGCGGGCTTTCTTATTTTCAAACGCTTCCGACCATTCGTTTAGGGGGATGGGCGCCGAAAGAACATCCAAACCACGGTTTGTATCAATATAAATTTCTTTAATATTATATTCACGAATGCGCTCGATATGCCATTGGGTTGCCAGCATCTTCGAGTTAGTAATAAACGGATGATCCAGCCATTTTTTACCAAAATCATGGATAAAAACTCCCGGGCGCAGTTGTTCTGTTTTAACTTTCTTGATCACGCTCTGTCGTACCCTTTTTCATTTTTTCTAAATTTAATTTTTTTATGCCAACCTTATTCATTTCTCGGATATATTTTGCGAAAGTTAACATTTCATCTTACTTTTTAATAATTCTGAAAAACAATGGGGCAGCCATGTACAAGTTTATTCTTTTTATTTCAACCACCCTTCTTTTTATTGCCTGTTCACAAACGGCTTTTTCTCTTAAAGGCAATTATTATAAAAAGGAATTCCGAATTCCCATGCGTGACGGTGTAAAACTTTTTACCGCGGTGTATATCCCAAAAGACAGCAGCAAATCGTATCCTATTTTACTCAACCGCACGCCCTACCGGGTGGCGCCTTACGGAGAAGAGACGCTTAAAACGAAGATCGGCCCTTCCAGCCTATTCGCAAAGGAAGGTTTTATTTTTGCCTATCAGGATGTGCGCGGTCGTTTTATGTCTGAGGGGAAATATGTAAATGTGCGGCCCTATCTCCCAGACAAGCAGGATTCCACACAAATTGATGAGAGCAGCGACGCCTACGATACCATCGACTGGCTCGTAAAACATATTCCACATAATAACGGGCGGGTTGGCATGTGGGGCATTTCCTATCCCGGATTTTATACCGCCATGGGAATGCTGGACGCCCATCCGGCCTTAAAGGCCGTTTCGCCGCAGGCGCCCATTGCCGACTGGTTTATTGGCGACGACATGCACCATAACGGCGCTTTGAGTTTGGCTATGGGATTTAAATTCTTTTCCGCCTTCGGAAAACCCCGCCCGAAACTTACCACTAAATGGCCTAAACGTTTTGATCCCGGAACGCCGGACTGCTACCGTTTCTTTTTGGAAATGGGCGCTTTGCCCAACGCAAACACAAACTATTTTAAACACGAAATTCCTGTTTGGGATAATTTAATGCGGCATGGCACATATGACGCTTTTTGGCAAAGACGAAACATTCTTCCGCATATAAAAAATATCCGGCCGGCCGTGCTGACAGTCGGCGGCTGGTTTGACGCCGAAGACCTCTATGGCCCGCTGCATATTTTTAAACAGATTGAATCGCAATCTCCTACCACAAACAATTATCTGGTCATGGGCCCTTGGTCTCACGGCGCCTGGGCACGCAGCAGCGGTGAATCGCTGGGAGACATCCGCTTTTACAGCAAAACAAGCTCCTACTTTCAGCAACAAATCGAACTGCCTTTTTTCCGGTACCGGCTAAAAGACGGGCCGCCTCCCACATTTAAAAAAATTACCGCTTTCGATACCGGAAATGATTTATGGAAGTCCTACGCAAACTGGCCGCCGACCAACGCGCAGGAGGCCTCTGTTTTTCTAAGTGACAATAGCGCGCTTTCATTTACCATTCCCACGAAAGACGGAGTTGACTCCTACATTAGCGATCCGGCTCATCCCGTACCTTTTATTAATAAAATCGTTTACGGCTGGGATCGCACCTATATGACGGCCGACCAACGCTTTGCTTCTACCCGGCCGGACGTACTGACATTTAAAACGGGTCTATTAGACTCGGCCCTTACCTTTGCCGGGCCCTTAAAAGCAGAGTTGTTTGTTTCCTCTTCCACCAATGCGGCCGACTGGATTGTAAAACTTATCGACGTCTATCCGGATACCTGCTCCGAAAAGCCCGCTCAGAAAAACGGGCCTCCCATGGCCGGTTATCAGCAACTGGTTCGGGGCGAAATTATGCGCGCAAAATTCCGCAACAGTTATAAAAATCCGCAGGCGCTCATTCCGGATAAAGTAACCCAAATCACCATCCCGATGCAGGATGTCCTGCATACCTTTAAAGCGGGACACCGGATTATGATTCAGATTCAGAGCAGTTGGTTCCCACTGTTTGATCGAAATCCCCAACAGTTTTTAGATATCTATTCGGCAAGAAAAGAAGATTTTATTAAAGCAGTGTTACGTGTGTACCATTCCAAAGAATATCCGTCGCGGCTGGTTTTCGGGCAACTAAAACAGAACGGTTCTTAATATTCTGCGCGGCTTGCCGATAATGAAAAAATCCGGTATAATAACGCGCATAAAAATTAGTTAAGGAAATAAGTATGAAAAAATTAATCACGTCCTTGTTTGTTTTGTTTGCGAGCGTTGTTTTTATCCTCTATTCCCCATTCCTCAGACGTTCTGCGACAATTAACGAAAATCAAAAAACAACCCCCTATAAAGCACAGTACGACCATCCCGATCAGGCGGCTCTCGAAGAGATCATTTTGCGCTCCGAAATAGGAAAATCCTTTTCCTATGGTGAGAGCTACTGGATAAATGCTTTAAAACAGGCAAAGCAATACAATCCGCTGCTAAAATCGGCGGACGAACTGGTTTGGCAGGAAAAGGGACCGGGAAATGTAGGCGGACGTACACGCAGCATTGTGGTTCATCCCGACGATGAAAATACCTGGTGGGCCGGAGCGGTGGGCGGCGGCATCTGGTTCACCAACGATGCCGGAGAAAGCTGGGTTTGCCAGTCCGATGGTTTGCCGGTCTTATCGGTCTGCACTATGGCCATTTGCCAGGACGGGCCGGATACCTTGTATGCGGGAACGGGCGAAGGATTTTATAATTATGACAGAGTGGTGGGCGACGGGATATTTAAAACCACTGACGGGGGAGAAACATGGAAACAACTGTCTTCCACCGCCTCCGACTATGATTTTCGCTACGTTAACCGGCTGGTAGTGCATCCGCAAAACGCACAAATTGTACTGGCGGCAACCAAAACGGGTATCTTCCGCACGACAAACGGAGGCGCTTCATGGCAAACGGTTTTTCAGGATGGATCGAATGTTCAGCAAATCTACGCCAACCCGCTTAACTTTAATACGCTTTTCGCCGCAGCAAACGGAAGCGGTATTTATAAATCGACAGATATGGGACTGACCTGGCGCAAGGTCAATGAAACGTTAAGCGGATTCGGCCGAATCGAACTGGCGATTTCGAAAGCGGATACCAATTATGTGTACGCCGCCGTGGTGGATGCATCTTCCTACGGCCTGCTTGGGTTTTATAAATCTGCAAATGCCGGAGAAAACTGGCAGCAGATTTTGGATAATCCCGGCGAAATGAACTGGCTGGGCGGTCAGGGCTGGTACGATAACACCCTGTTGGTACATCCGTTTAATCCGTTAAGAATATTCGTAGGCGGAATTGACCTACACCTCGTAGACGCTTCTTCGAATCCGGTTTCCATCGTTCAGATTAGCAATCGCTATTCCGGTTACAACTATGTTCATGCCGATCAGCATTTTTTAGCCGCTCTTCCCCGTACCGACAGTACCTTTGCACTTATCTCTGCTAACGACGGCGGTATCTTTTATTCAGCCGATGAAGGAACCAATTGGGAAAGTAAAGATCACAACTATAATGTAACTCAGTTTTACGATGCCGATAAAAACCCGGCGGCATTTCAGTATCTTGGCGGAACACAGGATAACGGTACCGTAATTTCACAAATAGAACCGACTTTTGCCTCGTTTTGGGATGAAGTGGTTGGCGGAGACGGTTTCGACTGCGCCTGGGATAAAGAAGACGCCGAACGTGTTTACGCCACATTGTACGATTCCCGTATCTACCGTTCGGCTGACGGCGGCGACCATTTTGGCCGGGTGGGCGGCGGCAGCCTGCCGGAAAGTGATGTTTTCCATACACCGCTGGCCATGGATCCGCACAATTCCAAAAAGCTGTTCACGATTTCAGATAGAAACAAAGTATACGTTAGTTACGACGGCGCCAGTACATGGAGTGCTGTTTATTGTGATCTGGATTCCAGCCGCTGGGTAAAAATTGCCGTTTCGGAGAAAGACTCCAATATCGTCTGGGCCTGCGGTTCTTCCAAAAGGATAAACGTTTCCACCGACGCCGGGAGAACCTTTTCAACCGTTTTACGGCCGGATGGTTCACCCCATGCGCGCGTAACCGGAGTGGCCACATCCCCCTGGGACAGCGCCACCGCTCTGGTTACCTTTGGTGTATACAGCTACGGCAAAGTATTCCGAACACGTAACCTCGGCGCTTCGTGGGAAGATATTACTTCCAATCTGCCCGACATTCCCGTGCACTGCGCTTTGATTATGCCTTATGATTCTACGGAAATCTGGCTGGGAACCGACATCGGACTGTTTATTTCGCAGGATGAGGGACAAAGCTGGCAATACGCCAACCTCAATCTTCCGGCCGCTGCCGTACGACGTTTAAAAATTGTGGGGAATGAAATAGTGGCCGCCACACACGGCCGGGGAATCTGGTCGGTAGTCAATGAAAAGCTGGATCCGCAGGTCATTCCTACTATTGCCCCCCTGGTCCACCCGTTGAGTTTACCCAACCCGAATACAAACCTGCTAAACATTTATTTTACGCCACGCGGTATATACGATTCCGTTTCCGTTTACCTAAACGGCCTGAAAATTGAAACCACAACGCAAATTACCGCGTATAAAGATACCTTTGTTACCGCATACGCCGAGGCGCCGGGAGTTTTTACGGCGTATGTAAGCGGCTTTAAAGAAAACGCAACTTATCGTTCGAACTCTGAAGGAGTTGAAGTATTGGCGCCTTTGGATAGCGTTAACGAAAATTTTGACGATGGGTCCAGCGCGTTTAAAGGTGATTTTATTATTTCCAGGGAAGAGGGATTTAGTTCCCATACTCTGCATACCGGCCATAACTATGCAAACGGGAAAAACCATATCGCCCTTTTTGCTTCGGCAATAACAATTGAAGAGGACTATCAATTGTTTTATAAAGATGTGGCCCTCGTGGAACCGGGAGACGACGGTTTTGAATATCCGGACAGCCGCATGTGGGACTTTGCCGCAGTGGAATATAGTATGGACGGCGAACACTGGGTTATACTGAACCAGCCGTATGACGCCCGTTATGATGAACAGTGGCTGGCCTATTTTAATAATAAAACTGTTGCCGACAGTGGTCTTTTACTGAGTCATAATTTTAACTTAAACAATTCCGTCACGGCCGGACAGGCGGCCTATTTCAGGTTTAGGCTATATGCCGATGAGGCGACAAATGGCTGGGGCTGGGCGATTGACGATTTTTATATCGGTTCTAATCCGATTGATGTGATCCTGAGTACAAACGAAAAGCCCTTTCGGTTTAAGTTAAATAAAAACTATCCGAATCCTTTTAATCCGACAACAACAATTATGTATCAATTGCCAATGGCCGACAGAGTGGAACTAACCGTTTATAACATGTTAGGGCAAAAAGTACGAACGTTGGTAAAGGCGCCGCAGGAGGCGGGAAGCCATACCGCTGTATTTAACGCTTCCGGTCTTGCAAGCGGGCTTTATTTTTATAAATTAAAAACCGATCGTTTTATAAAAATTCGAAAAATGATCCTTTTACAATAATACATCCATACAGAAAGGAAAATTGATGTCTGATATTTACGCAACCATTGTTACCAATAAAGGCGATATTCATCTTAAACTGTTTACAAACGAAGCGCCCTATACTACTGCTAATTTCATTAATCTGGCTAACAGAGGATATTACGATGCGTTAAAATTTCACCGTGTAATCAATGATTTTATGATCCAGGGCGGATGTCCGTTGGGTACCGGCACAGGCGGGCCCGGCTACCAGTTTGACGATGAATTTCATGCCCATCTGACCCATGATAAACCGGGTAAATTATCGATGGCCAACGCCGGACCCGGCACCAATGGCAGCCAGTTTTTCATTACCCATGTTCCGACCCCCTGGTTAGATGGCAAACATACTGTTTTTGGCGAAGTATTAAGTGAAAAGGATCAGGCCGTCGTTAACAGCATCGCACAAAACGATCAGATTCAGTCCATAAAAATAGAAGGTGACACCAGCGCCTTGTTTGAACAAACAAAAGAAAAAGTTGACGAATGGAACGCCCGGCTGGATAGAGCGTAATATAAAACTGCAAATCGTTTCCATTGTGTTAAATATAATGCGATTGAAGAATAGTTAGTTAAATCAAATCTTGTTTTTAGTTTAGTATTCACAAAACAGCCCGTAGCTGTAATTCAGAAATCATTTGGCTTAGATACTTACAAGAGTGGGAGAAAACGTTGCACATGCAGCTCGTGAAACAGCCAAAAATTTCCATCCCGGAACGGCACCGGCTTGAACTTTTTTATGACCGGCACCGGCATCAGTATCAGGAAACATTAAATAAGCTATACAAAAAGATTCGTAAAATCCTGGTAAAAACGAATGTCAATTATAATATTAAATATCGGATTAAGTCGTTTGACAGCTATTTTGAAAAACTTATGCGCATGCGCCGTGAAGGAGAAGATTTTACCCTGATCAATGATCTGCTGGGCCTGCGTATTGTTCTCCCTTTTTTAGAAGATGTGGAACTGGTGCAAAGCCTTATCTCAAAAAATTTTAAAATTATCGAAATTGAGTACAAAGGCGCTAAAAATTCCTTCCGGGAATTTAGCTACGACTCTATCCATATTCTTGTGGACATTTCCGACAAACATGTTAAAGATACAATTCCCTATATGCGTAAAGTATGCGAAATTCAGGTTCGTACCACATTACAGGACGCCTGGGCTGAAGTGGAACATGAATTAATATACAAATCAAATTTATCCATGCCCAACGATTCCATTAAACGAAAAATGGCTTCGTTAAACGCCTCTCTTACATTATCGGATATAATCTTTCAGGAAATCCGGGATTATCAAAAAGGGCTGGCGCAATGGCGTGAACAGCGTCACGATAGTTTTATCGAAAAAGTACAGAGCAACTCTCCGGTATCATTGATCAACTTAATGGAAGAGCCCCCTTTGGAAGAAAAAGAAAAAATTTCCATTATGCCCCTAAAGCCTAAAAATCGTGTGGAAAAAGATATTTTTGAAGCGTTGGAAGCCCACAGCGCCCGTAAGTATAAACAGGCTGCGGCTATCTACTCCCGTATTTTAAAATATAAACTGGAACCACGAATAAGAGCTATTGTATATAATCACCGGGGAATGGCCTATTTTGTACAATCCAAGTATGAAAAATCACTAAAAGATTTTAACAAGGCCATTGAGTTTGAGCCGAAAAACCCAAACGGATACAATAACCGCGGCATGGCCTACCGTATTATTCAAAATTACGAAAAAGCGCTTTCGGATTTCGAAAAATCACTGGAACTTGACCCATACCAACACGAAACATATCACATGCGGGCTTTAACATTTTATGATATCAACGATTTTGCCAGCGCGTTTGATAGTTGCCGGAAAACGCTGGAACTTAAACCCGATTTTAAACCGGCAGAACATTTGAAAAAAATAATTACTTCTAAGCTGGGCTATTAACAGAGAATAATTGGCTAAGTGTGCGCATTAGCGCTTCCGGAGAGAAAGGTTTTTGCAGAAAACGAATATCTCGTTTTATCATCCCGCTACGCACAATATTTTCATCGGTATATCCGGACATATAAAGCGCCTTTTGTTGCGGATTAATGGCATATATTTTTTTCATCAGTTCCACCCCATTTAAACCAGGCATTACCACATCGCTTAAAACCAGGTCGATTGATTCTCTATTTTCTTCATACACCGATAAAGCGTCCCAGCCGTCTTTTGCCTCCAACGTAGTATATCCGTAAAGTTTTAACATTTTAACGATCATTTTGCGTACCGAAGCCTCGTCTTCAACAATCAGAATGGTTTGGTGCCCATGCGGATATTCCTGTACCGTATTCTCCGTTTCTTCGGTTATTACATTTTGGTCTACCGCAGGAAGATACACAAAAAAGGTGCTTCCTTTTTTATACGCACTTTCCACCCAAATATAACCGCCGCTCTGTTTTACAATTCCAAACACCGTAGACAAACCCAGCCCGGTTCCCCTGCCCGTTTCTTTTGTTGTAAAAAAGGGATCGAATATCTTTTGTTGCACTTCCTTCGTCATGCCAATACCGGTATCGGAAACCGATAGAGAAATAAAAATGCTGTCTCTAATTCCTTCATCAATCATCTTTAACTTTTCCGGAAGCTTTACATTTTCTGTCTTTACAACCAGATGGCCGCCCAAAGGCATTGCATCCCGGGCGTTAACCAGTAAATTTAACAAGATCTGATCCATTTGTCCCGGATCTGCAAAAATATGATCTAATCCTACGGCCAGTTCATACTTCAATTCTATATTCTCCGGAATAAGCCGGCCAAGCATTGTTTTTGTGGCATTAATCCTGGTATTCAGATTCATCACTATTGGTTTAAGCATTTGCTTGCGGCTAAAGGCCAACAGTTGCCGTGTAAGACCCTGTGCCCGTTCACCGGCGGAATCAATTTCTTTTATGCTTTTATAAATGGTTTCATCCAGATTTTCTTCGGCCAACAATAAAAAACTATATCCCCGAATTACAGATAAAAGATTATTAAAATCATGAGCGATCCCCCCTGCCAAGTTACCGATAGCTTCCATTTTTTGTGCCTGTCGCAGTTGGTCTTCCAGTTTTACTTTTTCGGACGTATCAACCGCAATATGTAAGGTTAATGTGGTTTCGCCGTGTTCATTCTTTAGCGGATGAATACTTACACTGTAATTTTTCTTTGAACCCATGATTTCAATTTCGGTCTCTATTTCTCTGCTTACCCCATCCTGAATGACCTTTTTGACCCGTGCCATCAGTGGCTTTACAATATCTTCGGGGAAATATTCATAAATGGAATGGCCACTGAAATCAGCTGGTTTTCCTCCTATACGCGCTGCGGCCGTTTTATTCATAAAATGAAATATTCCGGTAGCATTAAGCGTATAAATACCATCCCCGATACCTTCCACAAGGGTGCGGTATTTTATTTCATTTTCGGTGAGCATATGTTCAATCTGGCGCCGGATATGTATTTGGTCGTTCAGTTTTTTATTGATCGTTTCCAATTCTGCATTTCGGCGACGGATAGAAAACACGCGCAGCCTGTATCCGGAAAAAATCAATAATAAAATGGTAAGTAAGCCCCAGATTTGGAACCACCAGGTTTGCCAGAACGGGGGCAGTATTTCGAATTCGGCTACTGCTTCATTAATGCTCCAAAGTCCCTGTGAATTTTGTCCTTTTATACGCAGTTTGTATTTGCCCGGCGGCAAAGACACAAATGAAATGGAATGCCGGCTGCCCAAATCCTGCCATTGGCCGGTACCTCTTTCCAGCATATATTTATAGTGGCTGCGAAAAGGTGAGATAAAATCGGTGAGCGCAAATTCAAACAAAAAGCCATAGTTATTATAGGGTAATTGTAACGATTTGTTTCTGGCAAAATTTTGCTTAAATAATCCTTTCGTGTTTCTGTTGGCGTCATTTACATAAATCTCTGATTTTGAAATCATAATGGCCGGCGAACGGGCATGTAAATTAGAATCCGGTTTAAACATCGTAAACCCGTCTTTCCCACCGAAAAGCAGAGTTCCGTCTTTTGTTTTATAAGATGAATTCTGGCGGAATGAAATGGAAGCGATACCGTCTTTATAGCTAAAACTTTGCCCCTTTTGAACTTCGGGATCAAAATAAATCAGGCCGGAATTGTAACTCAACCATAAATTACCATCATTATCCGGTAAAACACATAACAGTTTTTCTCCACTAATCCCCTGCTTGTACGTAAAATGTGCGAGAGAATCGGTTTTTATATTGAGCATAAAAAGGCCGTGATTGGTAGCCATCCATAGTCTGTTCTTAGTATCTTCATATAAATCCTGAACGGATATGTGCTCTTTCTCTTCAAACCTGTAATATATTTCAAAAATATCACGTACCGGATTGTATTTTAATACTTTTGAACTTTGAATACCGGCGTACAAGTCGCCTTTTTCGTTTTCGAAGAGATGCAACACCCGATTATGTATTTTCTTATCATTACTTGTAGCATACAATTTATAGGTTTGCGTTTGAGGATTGAAGCGCAGAATTCCGCCTTCGATTAAGCCGAACCATAAAATTCCGTTTCTATCTTTAATTCCTGTAAATACCGACAACGACCTTTTGAGCTCAGGAATTTTTTTCAACAATGGGGAAAACCTGCCGGAAACCGGATCGAAACTCAAAATTCCGTTATACAAACTTCCTAAAACAAAAAAATGCGCATTTATTTTGTGAATTGTAGTTATCCGGTTTTTCAAATTTTTCGCAGAGAGCGGTAAATACGTATATCTTTTTATCTCTCTTGTACGGAAATTAATCTGAAGTAACCCATATCGCTTTGAAGTGGTCCATATGGTTGCCGGTTTATCTTCGACAAAACTAAAAATGCTCTCGGTAAACGAACCGCTATTTCCAAGCAGTTCATTTTGCAGATTGATAAAGAGCGTGGCATTCCCCTGAAAGCGCTCAATTCCATTTTTCCGGGTTCCTATCCAGATAACACCCTGCCTGTCCTGATAAATACAATTCAAAAAGTTTTCCGATAAAGAATTCGGAGAGGCATTTGTATATCTATAATTTTCATAGGTAGCCGTTTTCGGATCAAATTTTGTCAGTCCTCCCCCTGCGTCGGATACAAGCCAGATAAAACCATTGGTATCTATCAATACATCTTTAATACTATAGCTTAGAGGATGCAGACCACGGGAAAAATCTTCGAAAATACCGGTCTTGACATCGTATTTAATTAACCCTTCCCGCACAGAACCTATCCAAAGAGCACCATTTTTGTCCTCCCGGATTGCGTTATACTTGCTTATTTTTCTCCTTTTTATACTAATTTCCGGACGTATTTGTACAAAGCGCTCCTCCGAACGATTGTAAATCGCCAGTCCTTTATTGGTACCCAGAAATAAATTATTTTGTGAATCTTCAAAGATATCTACTACAATATTAATAGAGAGAGAATCCCGGCCATTAATCATTTTTTTAAATATTTTTACTCCTTTTGTTTCAGGATTGTAGCACACAAGAGAATTTGCTCCGTCAAACCAAAGGATTCCGAGATGATCTTTTATAATTTTTTTTACACTTTTTTTATTAAGAATCGCAATGTCTTCCGAAACAATTTTATCCATGGAGGGATAATATTTTTTTACGCCCCTGTTTGTCCCCAGCCAGAAAAAACGCGCTTCATCCCAATCTTCAAGGATAGAAGAAACCACTAAACGGCCTTTTAACGTATCCTCCACCTGGATTGTTTTAAACTCATAGCCGTCAAAGCGTTCCAGGCCGGCGTCGCTTCCAAACCACATAAACCCCACACTATCCTGAATAATGCAATTGATGCTATTGCTGGACAGACCGTCTTCTACGGTTAAGTGACGAAAATAGAGCGGAGTGTGCTGCGCCTGAAGGTTAGAAGAAAATACATAAACAGATAGAAATAACACAAAAAGCCTGAGCGGGGATTTATATTTTTTAATTAATGAACGGACGACGTTACGCATTCAGTAAATTCCGTAGTTTTTCAATTTTTTCCGGCTCCCCCAAAACAATCATTGTGTCGTCTCGTGTTAAAACGTACGAGGGCCCGGGATTGAAATTCCATTTTTTTTCTTTAATATGCCGCACCGCCAAAACAATGAGTCCCGTATGCTGCGGAATGCCTGCTTCGGCCAGAGTTTTTCCTGAAAAGGCCGAGTTTTCCGGAATATCAATTTCTTCCATTTGTATGGATAAGCCCTCCCCACGGGTCATAACCTCCAAAAAATTAACCACCGTGGGGCGCAGGATTACCGAAGCCATGCGCATCCCTTCCACCATATTGGGCGAAATAACGTAACTGGCGCCGGCATTGTATAGCTTGCTTTCCGTGTTTTTTTCCACCGCCCGCGATATAATATTTAATTTAGGATTAAGCGTGCGCGCCGAAACAACCACAAATAAATTGTCGGCATCGAGAGAAAGTGCCGTAATTAGCCCTGCGGCATTGCGGATATTAGCTTCTTCCAGAATTTCATCCTTTGTGGCATTTCCTTCAATGACAAATATTTCCGGATATTTTTCCAATAATTCATTGACGATTTCAGCCTTTTCTTCAATTACTACAAATGCTTTTTTTGCCTGCTGAAATTCACGAATAATGGTTAACCCGGTATCGCCGGCGCCGCAGATAATAATATGATTTTTAAGACGGGAAATTTTCTGTTTCATCTTTACCATCTTCCTTTTAATTAGTAGTTCATTGCGTACAAACCAACTAGTAACGCTGGCCGACAACATGGCAATGACAACCATTCCCATTAAAATCAGCAGCATGGTAAAAAAACGGCTACTGGTATGCAGCGGCCCGATTTCATTAAATCCCACGGTGGAAAAGGAGATAAAAGTCATATAAAGCGCATCAAACCAGTTCCATCCTTCTAACCAGCTATAGCCAAAAGTACCGATCATTAGCAAAAGGACAAGAGACAAAACAACAGTGATAAGGTGCTGAAAAAAATGATCTTCGCGGTGCGCCATAGTTATTTTCCCGGGATTCCCTGAAATATAGGATTTATTGAATAAAAATGAAAGCGCTTAAACGGTGTGAAAAAACGTTCCCTGCCATATCAGTTCCATCTTAAAGACAGAAACTGTAAAAAATATATCAGGCTTCAAAATCATTTTGTAAGTTTTCGAGAATATCGTCCCGAATGATTAGTAAAATGGCCGCCTGTGGAACAATTAAATATTTTATATTCTCAAATTCAATTTCCAGAGCGGCTTTGCGTACAAACAAGGCATAATCGCCTTCCTGCACCTGTAAAGGTAAATATCTGGGTTCAACCTGCTCCTGATTCCATGGATCGTCGCTCACATCACCCGGAGCGGGCATTGGATAACCGGGACCTACTTTTTCGATATATCCGCCCTGGATACTTTCTTTGGATTCTACCCCCTGCGGAAGATAGAGCCCCAGAGAGGTGCGCGTGCGCGCTTCGTCCGGTTTTACTAAAACTCGATCGCCAACAACAATAATTTTACGGTTATTTTTCATAAAATATATTTTACCTCTGTTACCTCTTAAACCGTAATTTATTACAGCCTCTTATCATTCGCAAACCCTATTTACCTCTTGCAAGAATCCGATTAACACGATTTTAAACGGAACAATTTACTAAACGAAACGTAGCAAATTTTAGTCCCCGCTGATACTAATTGACCAAACCAGCTTCATCACAAGGTAATTGATTCGGCGGGGATTTTTACTAAATATAGTGGATACAACTTTTGAAAGCGCTTTCGAACACTGGCAAACTTTCAAAGTTCGGAGGGATTATTCATCTGCAGAAAATTCCTTTTCTAAAATACCATACATCTCAATATCTTCAAACCGACCCCATTTGCGGATATGCTGCCGCAAACGGCCTTCGCGCCGCATACCAATTTTTTGAAGCACTCTGCCGGAAACCGGATTGCGGCTTAAATGGTGGGCATGAATACGGTGTAAATTCAAATCTTTAAACCCAAAGACTAAAATCGCTTTTGCCGCTTCGGAAGCATAGCCCTTATTCCAGTACGGTTTGCCAATCCAATAGCTCATCTCCGCCTGCTCAAATGCCATTGTTAAAATCAGACCGATGGACCCGATAAGCAGATTCTTTTCGCGAATAGTTACAGCCCAGGTTAACTCGCGCTGTTCTTGCACCGCTTTTGGCTGCCCGGCTATCCATTCTTCGGCCATGGACAATTCATAGGGATGCGGAATGCGCAGGGTATTCGCGGCAATTTCATATTCGGAAGCCAATTGCTGTACGCGCGGCGCGTCTTTCATTGTAAAAGGACGCATCAGCAGGCGTTTTGTTTGTATCGATTGTAACATTTTGGCCGGGGAAATTCCGGCGTCTCCATTTGTATTAATCCGGCAGCATCGATAATCCAATGCGGCCGCGTTCCAGATCTATCTTTAGCACTTTTACTTCCACCACATCGCCGGCGGAAACCACCGCGGTGGGATTTTTAACATATTTCTTCGCCATATGGCTCACATGCACCAGGCCGTCCTGTTTAACGCCAATATCCACAAAGGCGCCAAAATCGACCACATTGCGTACCGTTCCGCGTAAAACCATACCCTCTTTTAAATCTTCCATTTTCAGAACTTCACTTTTAAAGATGGGTTTGGGCAGCGCGTCCCTGGGGTCCAGTCCCGGCTTTTCAAGATTATCCAGAATATCGTTAAATGTGGGTTCCCCGATGCCTAACTCTTGCAGCAAGGCATCCAGTTCTATTTGCGCCTCTTTTAATTTTTTTCGGACCTGTTTACCCTCTTCGTTCACATCGTCAATTTGCAGTTTTTGCAGCAAGGTTCTGGCTGCCCGGTACGATTCCGGATGAATGGCGGTATTGTCCAGCGGATCATTCCCCTGCGGGATACGTAAAAATCCGGCCGCCTGCTGAAAGGCGATTGCGCCCAGACCGGATACGTTTTTTAATTCTTCGCGATTTTTAAACGCGCCGTTTTCGTCCCGGTATTCAACCACACTTGTGGCGGTGCGCGACGTAAATCCCGAAACATATTTCAGCAACGAAGCCGAAGCCGTATTCAGGTTTACACCGACCCGATTCACCACCGACTCTACAACCTGCTGCAGCGATTGCGCCAGACTGCGCTGATTAACATCGTGCTGGTACAGACCGACGCCGATACTTTTGGGGTCGATTTTTACCAGCTCTGCCAGCGGGTCCAACAGGCGGCGGGCAATGGAAATATTTCCGCGCATAGCAGCGTCCAGATCGGGAAATTCCTGCTGAGCTGTTTTGGAAGCAGAATACACCGAAGCGCCCGCTTCGCTGACAATAATGTACTGCACTTCCCGCTCTTTTTTCATTTCGCTGATGACTTCGGCGACCATCTGCTCGGTTTCGCGGCTGGCGGTGCCGTTGCCGATGGCAATTACATCCACCTTAAATTTATTGCACATACCGCGGACGACGGATTTTGCCTCAAAATATTTCTTTTGCGGCGGATGGGGATAAATGGTATTCCCTTCTAAATACTTCCCGGTCTGATCGATAACGGCTACTTTACAACCGGAACGGAATCCGGGATCGATTCCTAAAATTATCTTTCCGCGCAAGGGCGGCTGCAGCAGCAGATTTTTTAGATTTTCAGCAAATATAGAAATCGCATGGCTATCGGCTGTTTCGGTTAAGGCATTGCGGACTTCACGAAAAATAGAAGGCGCAATCAAACGCTGCCAACTCGCATGAATCGCTTCCACTAACCAGGGTGTGAAAATGGAACTCTTATTTGTAAGCACTGCCTGTTCCATTAAAGCGGTCATCCTGTCATTGTCTACCTCAACTCCAACTTTTAACACCCCTTCGGATTCTCCGCGATTTACGGCCAATACTCGGTGGGGCGGAATGCGATTCACCGCTTCGCTAAAATCGTAATACATTTCATAGGCGGTGCGGCCTTCCGCTTTTTTAAGCGCGGTACGCAGTACCCCTCTTTTAAAGGTCTCTTCACGAGTGATTTTACGAATATCCGCATTATCGCTGATGATTTCGGCAACGATATCAACCGCTCCCCGAAAGGCCTCTTCGATGGTCGTAACTTCCTTTTCGGCATTGATAAAATCAGACGCTGTTTTTTCGGGATCGCCGGCGGTTATTTCCTGTTTTAAAATCAGTTCGGCCAACGGTTCCAGTCCCTTTTCTTTGGCAATGGTGGCCCGGGTACGTTTTTTGGGTTTATAGGGCAGGTAAAGGTCTTCCACTTCCTGTAATTTTACAGCTTTCTGTATTTTATTTTTTAGTTCGGGGGTCAGCTTACCCTGCTCTTCAATGGATTTTAAAATAGTTTCTTTACGCGCTTCCAATGCCCGCAGATAATGCATCCGTTCTTCAATTGCACGGATCTGGTTTTCATCGAGGGAACCGGTCACCTCCTTGCGGTACCGGGCAATAAAAGGAACCGTATTGCCGTCGTCTAATAAATCAATGGTGTTTTGCACCTGAATTGCTTTTAAAGCAAGCTCTTCCGCGGTCAGGCGGATCATTTCAATTTCGTTCATTTTGACCTTTAGTATTTATTAACGATTGTTTTAGTGGCAGGAAATTTACACAATACACGATAAGATGCAACGGCGAGATGAAAAAGTTTTTTGGATTGTATCGGCTGTGTCGATACGGAATTGACGCCGTTAATTCCGTCCAAATAATTTTAAAGAAGGGCGCGCAGTTTTTTGTAGCCGCTCTTACTTACCGGCACCACATTGCCGTTTTTCAGATAGGCCAGCCGGCTGTCTCTGGAATAGGGTTCCATTTTCTCCAGATAGTCCAGGTTTAACAGAAAGGACCGATGCACACGGATAAACGCACTGCCATCCAACAATTCTTCCAGTCGCCCGAGCCGTTCGTATTTGAGAAAGGAACCCTGCCCGGTATGCACTTCAACAAAATCATCCTGCGCTTCAAAATACATTATTTCTTCGACGGGAATCACTTTAACGCTACTGCCCGTGCGGATCAAAATCCGGCGCAACGGCGGCTGCGTTTTACGGTATAAATCCAAGACTTCCATCGTTTCATTTGGCGGTAGTTCCCGCGCCCGCTCAATTGCCAGACGCAGCCGTTCTACCCGCACCGGTTTAAGCAGATAATCAAGGGCGTGCGCCTCGAAGGCTTTTACGGCGTATTCATCATAAGCGGTTACAAAAATGACCGGCGGCGCATTTTCTCCCAACAGCTCCAGAACATCAAATCCGCTCAGCCCCGGCATTTGAATATCCAGAAAGAGCAGATCCGGGTTCCGTTCCCGTACCGCTTTCAGCGCTTCATAACCGTCGCTGCATTCGGCGACAACTTCCACTTTTTCCAGGTCTTTCAGGTTAAGTTTCAGCGCTTCCCTGGCCAGCGGTTCATCGTCAACAATAATGACGCGTTTTTTCTTCATACATTCGAATTATTTTTTATTCCTCTTTAAGTAGAAACAGCGATAGAGATAAAGGCCGCTATATCATCCCCTGTTCAGACGGTTCCCGTTTGGGCCCTTTGGGGCAGCTTCTAATTAAACAAGTTTTGCCGGGCAAAGCTAAAACAGGGGGCATATCCTTGCTCGTTCTCTTTAATTGTTTTTTCTTTGCGCTCTCTGCGTTTCGTCCTTCATTTTACAGTAGCCTGTTCTAAGAGGAGAAAAGTCTGATTTACCACAACTAAGTGTTGCGTTTATCAATTAAATCCACGCTACTAAAATCCCAGCCGCTTTAATTTAATCTCATTCTTGCGCCAGTCTTCCTGCACCTTTACCCGTAGTTCCAAAAACACGTCCCGTTTTAAAAACTTTTCAATTTCCCGGCGGGCATCAGAGCCAATCTTCTTTAAGGTCTCTCCGTTTTTGCCGATTAAAATACCCTTTTGCGAACGCTTTTCCACAACGATGGTGGCCGCAATAAAATCCTTGCCTTTTTTACGTTCTTTAAATTCTTCTATTTGCACTTCGGTAGAATACGGCACTTCCTGGTAAAAGGATCGGAAAATCCGTTCGCGAATCAGCTCCGCCACAAAAAAGCGTTCCGGCTGATCGGTTAAGATATCGGGCGGATAGTAGGGCGGCGCAAAGGGCATGCGCTTAACCAGACTGTCTTTCAGGTTTTGCAATCCGTCTTCTTTTAGGGCCGAAATAGGAATAATTTCTTCAAAAGGATAATACGCCTGATACTTATCAATCAAGGGCAGCAAATCCGGCTTGGGCAGTAAATCCACTTTATTCAGCAGCAAAATAACCGGCATTTTTTTGGATTCATTTTTTTTAGATCGATATCCTGCGGATGGATTTTAGCCGTCACATCGATCAAAAGCAGCAGCAGATCGGCGTCGTTCAGAGCCGTATCCACATATTCCATCATTTTTTTTTGCAGCTTGTATTTGGGTTTCAGCAAACCGGGCGTATCGATAAATACGATTTGCGCCGCATCCGAATTTAAAATGCCAAATACTCGGCGGCGGGTGGTTTGCGGCCGGGGCGAAATGATGGACAGCTTGATGTCAAGCAAACTGTTCATTAAGGTGGATTTACCGGCATTGGGCCGGCCAATTAACGCCGCGTAACCGGCGCGAAACTCTTTAGGAATATCCTGCATTATAAAACCTCTCTCAGGTTATCGAGCATCGTAAGCCGTGCCAGCAGCTGATCCGGCTCTGTTGATTTGATAACTTCTTCCGTGATGTATTCGTACAGCAGGCCGCTGGGGCCGGCAAAAATATAGGCCATATCCGGTTGCGCATTCAGTATATTACGAAAGGCTTCTTTTTCCGATAGCATTTTTACCCCTTTGGCAGAAGCCGGACGAAGGATCATAGTTTGACCGCTTTCGGTCTGCACTTCCAAAAAATCTTCCAACGGGCCGGCCTGCTGTTCCGTTAGCCAGCTTTTTTCGCTAACCGAAAACGAAACAGGGCTGGCAGCGGAATAACTGATATCGATATAGGTGCGGCGTTTATCGGCGGTTTTTTCTGAGCTGAAATTGACGGTCACTTCCGTGTCCCTGAAACGGCCATGAAAAAAAGGCCTTCCGGCAAAACCGCGCCGTTGTACCCGGCCCTCTATGCGGTCTTCCAAATCCAGCAAATTGCGATGCACGGCGTCCCACATGGTTTTACGAATCCAGACCATAAAAAACCAGAGGGCCATGATTATTAAAAGGAAAATAAAAAAATAAAATACAATCTGCATATTTGCGCCTGTTTCATTAAATTCATTTAACTAAATTTACCACTTATTACCACAGAGCGAAAAAAAGCGTTTGATAAGGCCTCTTTCTGTCTTCTGATCTCAGTCCTCTGTATTCTCTTCCGCCTGAAATCTTAACTCTTGTCCGGGCTATTTTAAATAAATAGGAATCGCCGAAAAGCAGAGTATAAAAATAATAAAACTCAGCCATCCTAAAATTTTCCGCGGAAGCCCCAACACCAGGTCATCGTCCATTGTGGGCGGATGACGGAAACGGATAAAAATTAAAATCAGCGCTTCCCAGCCCAGCCAAAGATAGGAATTAAAATCAACCGTCAAATAATAGGAGATTGGTACAAACAGGGCAAATCCGGTCAGCGCCGCCTTGCGCGCCCGATCGCCAAACAGGGCATACACCAGGTGACCGCCGTCTAATTGGCCGATGGGCAGCAAATTAAACGCCGTTACCAAAAGCCCAATCCATCCGGCAAAAATATATGGAAAGTGGTACAATTCATTCATGGGCAGTTGTTGCGCATCAAAAACCCGGATAAAAAAATCAAACAGAAAACCGTGTCCTAAAAACAAATTGGAAATTTGTCCGCCGTCTTGAATTTTGCTGATTACCCTCAGTAATTCCGCTGTTCCCGGAAGCCGGTTAAATCCGATAAACAAAAATATCAGACTCGCCGCAAAACCCGCCAAAGGACCGGCAATGCCAATATCAAACAACGCCTTCATGCCGGGCATGGACGAACGTGTTTTTAAAAAGGTTCCCAGGGTGCCCGGATGAAAGGCCGGCAGGAAAAGCGGCACAAAATAAGGTAACGTTACCTGCACTTTGTAATGGCGGGCCACAAAATAATGCCCCATTTCATGAAAAAGCAAGATGGTAAGCAGAGCAAACGAATACTCGTACCCGTACGATAGTTCATCCCATGAAAGAAAGGGGTCCCTTCCGCGCAGCAAAGCGCCGGTGGCTGAAGTGGAGGCGATGGTCGCTATGAACAACAGGAGGTTAAAAAACCAGCCGGACTTTTTATCGGCAGCGGTTCCGCGTAAAACTTTAAGTATAATTTTTTTGGAAGATATTTGTACCTGTGAATAAATTTGCCGCGCGGCCAGTTCTTCCTGAATGGCGCGTACCTCTTCTTCCGTAATTTTTTTCGTCGATTGTCTGAAAACCGGCGATTTGTAAAAACGGCTGAAATGGTCAAACTTCAAACGGCCTTTTACTATTGTTTTTGTTGTTTTTATAAGTTCGTTTAAGGTCATCTAAATCCGTCTATTTCCTTATCTCTCCGGTCATGGGTACAAATCGTACCGGCAGTATATTCTGCATTTCCATTCCCCGTTCCGTTTTATGAACCACTACCAATTCCTGCACATATTCGCCCACGGGCAGGATCATTTTCCCGCCATTCTCAAGCTGTTCCAGCAGTAACGGTGGAATTTTAGGCGGCGCTGCCGTAACGATGATGGCGTCAAACGGCGCCTTTTCTTTCCAACCGTGGTAACCGTCTCCACTGCGTACAATGATATTTTTGTAATTTAGTTCCGTTAAAGTTTCCTGCGCCTTTTTTGCCAGTTCCGGAATAATTTCGATGGTAAAAACAGAATCGGCAATCTGCGCCAGAACGGCGGCCTGGTAGCCCGAACCGGTACCGATTTCCAAAACCCGGTCGCCCGGTTTCACACCGAGTTGCTCGGTCATAAAGGCCACGATATAAGGCTGGCTGATAGTCTGTTCCCAGCCGATGGACAGGGGCCGGTCGTCATAGGCTTTATTACGCTGCGCCTCGGGCACAAACAGGTGACGCGGTACCGCTTGCATGGCGGCAAGGACCTTTGGATCTTTAACGCCGCGAGCCTGAATCTGCCGTTGAACCATTGTTTTTCGCAACTTTTTATAGGTTTCTGTTTGCACTGAATTATCCTGGTTTCGGGTACATGATAAAACAAACAATATTAAGACCGAAGAAATAGCTATCTTTAAAAACTTCATTTTAAACTCGCGGCTAATGTTTTAGAAGACACTGTAAATGCCTGGAAACACTGGACGGCAACGCGGACAAATGGTACCCGCCTTCGAGAAAAGAGATAACTCGTCCGTTGGCATGACGCTGTGCAAACCGCGCCGTCAGTTCTGTTATTTTATAGAATCCCTCTTCCGTCAACAGCATTCCTCCAATGGGATCATCCCGATGGGCATCGAATCCGGCGGAAATTAAAACCAAATCCGGTGTAAAAAACGGTTCGATTTTTAAGAACGCCTTTTCCAATGCCTGAACATATTCCTCATTCCCACAACCGGAGGACAGCGGGATATTCATCGTGAAGTCCATTCCTTTTCCTGTGCCGGTTTCTTCCGCCCGGCCGCTCATGGGATAAAACGGCCACTGGTGCAGACTCAGATAAAACACGTACGGATTATCATAAAAAGCCGCCTGGGTGCCGTTGCCGTGATGTACATCCCAGTCCACTATCAGCACTTTTTTTACCATTCTGTTTTTCAGGGCATAGGCGGCGCATAAGGCAATATTATTAAATACGCAAAACCCCATGGCGCTGTCCCGCAGGGCATGATGGCCGGGGGGACGAACCGCCGCAAACACTTTATCATATTGCTGCTCAAAAACAAGATCCACCGCTTTTATGGCGGCGCCGGCCGCCAACAGGGCCGCATCCACTGAATCGGCGCTAAGCCGCGTATCGCCGCTGTCGAGAAGCGCTTCCTCTTTTCCCCGAAAGGATAGTACAAAGTCAATATATTCCGCCGAGTGGGCCAGCATCAGTTGCTCCCGAGTCGCCGGCAGACAATTCATTAAATCCGCCCGATTAAAAAAGCCCTGTTTTTTTAGATACCCCTGAATATGTTGCAACCGTTTTGGGGATTCCGGATGCCCCGCCCCCGGATCGTGCTGCGTAAACAGCGTATCGTAAATGTAAGCAAGGCGGGCCATCAATCAGAGCCTCTTAAGATAGATTTTAAATGTTGTTCCTTTGTTCTTTTCCGATTCCACTTCGATACGGCCCTTGTGCTGGTCAATTACTTTTTTAACAATAGCCAGCCCCAAGCCGGTTCCGCCTTCCTTGCCGCTGGTTACAAAAGAATCGAACAATTTATCGCGAATTTCTTCGGGAATGCCGCTGCCCGTGTCGGATAAGCTGAATAGGATCTCGCCATTCTCCTCGGTCGCCCGAATGGAAAATTTTCCACCGGCGGGCATGGCTTCCAGCGCGTTTTTCATAATATTCATAAAAACACGGCCCATCTTTTCGGGATCCACATAGACCATCGATACCGCTTCGCAAGCCGCCTCGTATTCAAATCCTTTTTTCTTAATCTGTTCTTCGTACAATTTGCTAAACTGACCGATCAGTTTATCCACCGGATACTTAATCGGCAGGATGCTTGTTTTACCCTTGGCAAAATCCAGGACGTCTTTGATCATACTGGTGAGTGTATTCACCTGTTCCATAACGATTCCGGCAAACTCGTCCCGCATCTCCTGGTCGTCTTCTTCCTGCATCAGTTCCACAAATCCCTGAATATTGTTCACCGGAGTGCGCAGATCGTGGACGATGGTACTCATCATATTTCCGATGGAAGCCAGATGCTCGGCGTTTTCCTTTTCCTTACGCAAACGATATGTTTCCAGGCTTCGGGCAGTCTGTCCGCTAATCGATTTTAACAGTTGTAAATCTTCATTGCGGAAAAAATCATTTTTTTCTTTTTTATTAAAAAGCGCCATTACGCCGATGGTTTTATTTTCAAATTTCAAAGGCACAATCACCAGATGGCGGACATTGATACCAATTGTTTTAAAAATATCGGTCTCGGCGGTTTTGCTTTGATCGAAATCGTTAAGAACGGAAATTTCACCGCCGTAAACCGCTTCGGCAATAAGCGGGACATCGTACATTTGTTTAAAATGCTCATTCTTTTTCGCATCGATATTACAGGAAATAATGGCGCTGAACATGTCTTCGTTACCGTCAAAAAGGGCTGCCACGGCAGATTCCACCAGCAGGGTATCGGTGATCTTTTTCAACACCCAGTTCAGCATTTCTTCGCGGCTTTGCGCCTTGTTCAATTCCTGCTCAATATCAAACAATAAATTCAGCTCGGATACTTTTTTCTCGAGCGATGCATACAGCCGGGCGTTAATTAATGCGATGGCCACCTGCGAAGCCATGCTGGCCAGCAGCTCTTCATCCTCTTTATCGAACACTCCGTCAATACGATTGAGTACCTGAAGCACACCGATGATAGCCGGCGTATCGCTTTCATTTTTAAGCGGTTCAAAGATGGGCATACACAAAATGCTGCGAGTGTGATAGCCGGTTTTTTTATCCGTAGTCGGATCGAACCGATCGTCGTTATAGGCGTCTTCGATATTTATTATTTCCCCGGTCTTGGCCACATACCCGGCAATGCCGGTTCCGATTTTTAAACGAATTTCCAGGATTTCCGCCTTTTGCGCAATCTGCGACCAGAGTTCGCCTCGTTCCTGATCCACAATGTAAAAAGTACTGCGTTCGGCATGCATCAGCCGGGTTACTTCGGTCATAATCAACGGAAGCAGGCGGGCTGTCCGTAGCTCCGAACTGAGTGATTTTCCAATCTGCTGAATGGAGTTCATTTCGATCTGTTTGCGTCTGAGCTTTTTCTGTAGGGAAGCAATGGTCTCTTGCATACGAAAAACCTTTTTTATATGAATAATAGTTCGCGCCCGATACGGACTAAAGGCAAATATACTTCGGAAGGGGCGAATAAATCAACATTCCCGTAATTTTCCTTTTACCAAAACAGAGACAGCCGTTTGCCATATAAATAAAAAAGCCGGAATCCTGCAAAGATTCCGGCTTTGTATAATATCTGTTTTTTCTATGACAATTTAGCGACGGCGCGCTCAACGGTTTCGTATGTTTCAAAAACCTTGATTAACTGTGTAATCACGAGCAAACTCTGTACTTTTTCGGAAACCCGGGCTAAGACCAGATGCCCCTTTGCATTTTTCAGGGTAGTTGTACAAGCCATCAAAACGCCCATACCAGAGCTGTTCATCCATTTTACTTCACCGAGATCAATCACAACTTTGGTAATACCGTCGTTGATTAGACCGCGTATATGGTCATGCAATGCTGTTGTTTCCGGCCCTCCCATCATTTTTCCAGACAGGGTTAAAACAGCAACATGGCTCTCAATTTTTTCTTTAATCTTCATGGATACTCCTTGTATTTTATACAGCGTATACGCTGTAAAATAGGACTTTATGCCGAATGAGTCAATATATATATTCAGTTTTATTCAGCGTTAAAAACTACTTTTCCGCCCACAATCGTTTTATCTATTTTTACCGAAGGCAACTCCTCCGAGGGAATGGAAAATATATCCCGGTCCAGTACGATAAAATCAGCGACCTTTCCCGGCTCAAGGCTTCCTGCAATAGTTTCCCGGCCGACAGCGCGGACAGCTCCCATCGTATAAGCCGTAAGCGCCTCATGCAAAGTAACCGTCTGACGCGGATACCAACTTTTTTCATTGGAGTCAAGATGATATTTACGTTCTAAGGCCGAATACAAACCTTTAAACGGATCAATCCCCGCCACCGGCGTGTCACTGCCAAAGGTTAAATTAATTCCGGCATCCGCTAATTGCCGGAAGGGATAGGCCTGCGTGCAACGCTCCCCCCAATATTTGTCGGCAGTTTTTACATCATCGGCAATATGTACCGGCTGCATGGATGCCGTAATATTTAAGCGGGCAATGCGTTCAATTTGATCGGCGGGAACCAGTTGGGCATGTTCAATGCGGTTGCGAATCAACGGATTTTTAACCTTGTTCTGAACCGCTTCAAACACATTAACCGTTTTAAGAACAGCCGCATCGCCGATGGCATGAACGGCCGCGCTTAATCCGTGTTGATTAAAAAAAAGCACTTCTTCCTTTAACTGCGCTTCGCTGATATGCGCAATTCCTGTACTTTGGGAATTTTCATACGGTTGAAGCATATGAGCGGTCTGAGAGCCCAACGAACCATCGGTAAAAAACTTTACGCCTGCAATGCTCAATTTATCCAAACCAAAACCCGACTGAATACCGGAATCGATGAGAGGAGCCGCTTCATCTTTGGGAATATAAAAATGAACCCGCATTTTCAGCGCATCCTGCTGCTGTATTTTTTGCAGCGCTTTAAACTCCGCGATTCCTTCCATTGTATGTACCGTGGTAATTCCAAAGGCCAGAAACTGCCGGGTCCGTTCTCTTACCGCCGCGGCGATTCTTTCATTGGCAGGAAGGAGAATTTTATCATAAACCAGATTCAGGGCGTTTTCATATAAAAGACCATTTAAGGCGCCGTCGCCGTCCCGGCCTATTTTTCCACCCTCCGGGTCGGTCGTATGGCGATGGATACCGGCCATTTTCAGTGCGCGGCTGTTAACCCATAGTGAGTGATAGTCTTTCGATTCCAGCGCTACCGGCGTATCGGGAAAAAGTGCATCCAGATGTCTCTTATGGGGAACCCCGTCCGGCCAGATATTTTTATTGAACCCGCCGCCGCGCACCCATTCGTTCGGCTCCGCTTTTTGTTTATGTTGTTTAATAATAGCAAGAGCTTCCGCAAGCGAAGCCGCATCATCCAGATTGATACGGGTTAAATGTAGCGCCGACAAGGTAAAATGGGTATGCGCATCGGTAAAGGCAGGAAGAACGGTTTTCCCGTTTAAATTGGTGGAAGCCGTAAAAAAATCAGGTCGGTTGTCTTTTGCGCCTGAAGCAATAATCTTTCCCGCGGCACAAAGCAGCCAGTCTGCCCTCTCCCCGGAAATAGAGGTGTGGATTTTTCCGTTGAAATAGAGATGTATTTGCATATTCAGCTAAAAAAAAAGCTCCTACAAATGTAAGAGCCTATTCGTCAAATTCTTCTTTATCCGTTTCGGGATAATTCGCTCTGATTTTTCCTTCAAAAAATTCTTCCTGAGCAATAACCGTCGGATTTATCTCCTTTTCGAACTTCATATCTTTCATCAGTTCGCGGTCATAAATATCGGTTTCATCATACATATCCATATCGTCCAGCATTTCATTTTCTCGTTTTTCGGCAAGACGTTTGGCATTGATACGACGTGCCTGTGCCGCCACGACAAGACACATTTCATATATATTTACTTTGTCTTCACGAATTTTTTTCATATCCAAAGTTTGGATGGACATTCAGGACTCCTCGTTAATAAATTGAGCCGTTAAATTTAAAGATTGAAGATAGGAATGTCAAATTAAATTAAACTTCATAATCTTCTTTTATATATTGAAATACAAGTACCTATTCAGTATTTTAAACAGAAATTATTATTGAAATTTTTATTCGGGAGGGCGATATGTCAGATAATAGTGGTAATACTTTTAAGGGATTCGTACTGGGCGGTCTGGTTGGGCTGGCAGCCGGAATTTTGTTTGCGCCGAAAAGCGGAGAAGATATCCGCAAAGAACTGAAAGACGAAGGCGACGATTTAATGGATAAAGCCAAAGAAGAACTGGATAAAATCAAAGACGATTTAACCGAACTTCGTGATAAGATCAATAAAACAATTGATCATGGTAAAACTGTTTTCGAACAGCCCCATACTTCGGAAGAGCGTGATTTTGAGGCAGAAATCAGCGATGTGGAAGATGAAAAACCGGCTCCTAAAAAGACAACCCGCCGTAAAAAGTCTGCTAAAAAATCTGATGACGAATAAATAAATTCCAATTTTATGGAGAACGTTATGCCCTGGGAAATAGCCTTAGTTATTCTTTTGCTCTCACTGGTAGTGCTCATTTATATGGCCATTCCGGTTTTACTGAGATTACGCGAAACGTTAAAAAAACTTAACCGGTCGCTGGAAATTTTAAATTCCAACCTGCCAGAGGTGATGGAGAATGTTCAGGAGATCAGCGGTACCGTCAATTCAATTTCTAAAAAAGTAGAAAATACGGTGGAAGATATTGTAGAACTGGAACAACTGTTCAGCAAGGAGATAAAAGATCCGCTGCAGAATATCGCCAATTCCATCGGCACTCTGCTGACCATTGTAAATAAACTGTTTGATATAAAAAAGAAAAACAAAGATAAAAAATAAACCGTTCGGAAAATTTTGACCCAATAAAAAAGAAGGCCGTTCCGGTTGGAACGGCCTTCTTTTATTAATCCCAACAGGCATCAGTCCATTTTGACAATATGGTTCCAACCATGCTTATCTTCGGCGTCTCCATTTTGGATGGATGTCAGCAGATGGTACAGTTCCATCGATTTAGGCCCCGGTTCATCGCTTTGGCAATACAATTTTGTTTTTCCCTGATACACCAGACTTTTAATGGGCGAAATCACCGCCGCCGTCCCACAGCATCCGGCCTCGGCAAAATCAAAAATTTCAGTAACATGCACCTGCCGCCGTTCGACACCCATTCCCAAATCTTCGGCCAGAGTCATTAACGATTTATTGGTAATGCTTGGCAAAATAGTATCCGATTGTGGCGTAACATATTTACCATCCGGCGTAATGCCAAAAAAATTAGCCGGCCCGGATTCATCGAGATATTCGCTCTTTTCATTATCCAGATAAATCACTTCGGTGTACCCTTCGTCATGGGCTTTTTTAGTAACGCGTAAACTGGCGGCGTAATTGCCCCCCACTTTCACGTCGCCGGTGCCACCGATTGCGGCGCGTTTCATTTTCTCTTCTATTCGAAATTTTAGCGGTTTGATTCCTTCTTTAAAATAGGGTCCCACGGGAGAGGCAAAAACAAGAAACAGGTATTCGTCGGCGGGTTTTACTCCGAGCAGTCCGCTAATACCGATAAGCAAGGGGCGGATATAAAGCGACGCGCCGGTGCCATACGGCGGGATAAAACGGCGGTTTGCCCGCACCGTTTTCTCTACCGCCTCCATAAAAAGTTCTTCGGGCACTTCCTGCATCAATAATTTTCGCGCCGAACTTTGCAGACGTTTTGCATTTTCATCGGGGCGAAATAATGAGACGCTTCCGTCTTTATGTTCATAGGCTTTTAAGCCTTCAAAGGCTTCCTGTCCATAATGCAGGCAGGATGCGGCCATGCTTAGTTCGATGGTGTCTTTTTCTACCACTTTACCTTCGGACCATTTCCCGTCTTTAAAATAGTATTCCAGATGCGCATCCGTTTTCATATAACCAAAGGGGAGTTTACTCCAATCCAGGTTCACTTTTTCCATCGTATCTCCTTCTATAATTGTATCTATTAAACAGATAAATATGTAAAAATATCAGAATTGTGCGATCAGTTTACACTATAAAAAAGGTAGGACTAATTTATGAAAAACTCAAGTTTTAAAATTTATTTTATACCGGAATTTAACGTTTTTTTTGTACATTAGTAAAAGAAAAATACGAACTCCCATAGATACGAGGTCATCATGCGTACAATACTTTTTCCGGCTTTCCTTCTGCTCTTTAGTTCCGTTCAGGCGCAAACCGATACCAGTTTTGTGGAAATTATCAAACTTAATCCGCATATCCGGCTGGATATCCGTTATGCCACACCCAATAATTTTTTGCATCAAACGGTATATCCGCAGGCGCGCTGCTTCTTACGCCACGACGCTGCCGTTGCCATCGACGCCGTTCAAGAAGAATTGGAGACAATTGGACTGGGTTTGAAAATATTTGACGGCTACCGGCCCTTGCGTGTGCAGAAAAAGATGTGGCAGATTATGCCCGACGCTCACTATGTGGCCAACCCGGTTAAGGGTTCGCGCCATAATCGGGGAATGGCCGTAGATTTAACCCTGGTTGATGCGGAAGGAAACGCCCTGCCCATGCCCACTGAATTTGATTCATTTAAAAAAGAAGCGCATCAGGATTATTTTAATCTGCCACCTGAAATTTTACGCAACCGCTGGATTTTACGAACGGTAATGGAAAAGTACGGATTTAGCCCCATCCGTACCGAATGGTGGCATTATGATTATAAAGGGTGGAAAGCATATAACGTGTTGGACAAATCGTTTGAAGCCATAAATGAATAATCCCGGTTTCCCGGAATTATTCATTTGTATTTTCCGGGTCCTCCGTATCCTTCTGCATTAAAGTACGAAACATAAAATAAATCCCGGCAATTACATGCCCGACTAATACAAAAACAACGATGGATACAAAAAGACTGTTATTCATAATTATTTATTTAGGTTAGAAATTGCCTTCGACGCCCAAACCGGGTTTATCATTAAAGACAAACTTTCCGTGGTCTACTTTTACCCCCGTAAACGGGTCATTTTTAATAAGCAGATTGCCGTCCAAATCGGCCCAGTCTACGTAAGGTGTTAAATGCGCTGCCGCCTAGATGGCGACCGAGCTTTCAATCATACAGCCCAGCATTATCTTCATACCCAGGGCTTTGGCCATGCCGATCATACGCAGGGCTTCCTGAATACCGCCCGATTTCATTAATTTTATATTGATGCCGTCATACGCTTTGGCCAGCTTGGGTATATCGGCCGCTGTTTTAACCGCTTCGTCGGCGACAATGGGGATACCGGCCCGTTCGCGCAGCCAGGCGGTTTCTTCAATCATTTCCGAAGGCATGGGCTGTTCGATAAATTCCACACCCTGCGATTTTAACCACAGTATTTTTTCCAGCGCTTCTTCTTTGGTTTTCCAGCCTTCATTGGCATCCACACGAATGGGTTTATCGGTTATGCTGCGCACTGCGCCGATGATCTCTTCATCATTAGGCTTGCCCACTTTTACTTTTAACAGCGGGTATTGCTCTGCTTCGCGTACTTTCTGTTTGATTACTTCCGGCGTGTCGATACCAATGGAAAAAGAGGTGAGCGGCGAATCGGCCGGATTTAATCCGAACATCTGATAGAGCGGTACGTTTAACGCTTTGCCCACCCAGTCCATCAGGGCAATATCCAACGCCGCTTTGGCACAGCTTTGTTTGATAATGTTTGAATCCACCGCCTCTTTGATATTGGCAAAATGAAACAGTTCGTTCTCTTTAAAGATAGAACGGGCGTCGTTTATTTTTTGGGTAGTCAATTCGGCATTTTCCCCGTAACGCACATTGGGCGCCGCTTCACCGTAACCGGTAATCCCGTCCCGCTCAATCTTTACGAAGACATTATTTTTAAAATCGCTGGAATTTCGCGAGATCGTCCAGGTATGCGCCAACTGCAATTTTTTTGTTTTCACTTCGATGCTCATGGCTCCGCTTCCTTTTTTTGGGCTTTCCGAGGATCCTGTTCCACATCCGGTAATGGAATTAAACAGGGAAAATCCCAGAATGGATGAACCGGATACGGCCAGAAACTGTTTTCGTGTTAAACTCATAAGACACACTCCGTTTATTTTAAAATACGTTTGATTAGTTTTAAAGATTTTTTACGAAAGGCATTAAAGTTTTCCGCCCGCTCATCAAAACTGTTTATGTGTACATCGCTGTCCTGATGAATAAATTTATAACCGCCCAGACTAATCCCCACATGGGTAATGCGTTTTCCAACGCCAAAGAATAGCAGATCGCCCGGTTGTACATTGGAAAAATCTTCGTTGGGAACAATGGTTTTCCCCAATAACGCCTGCTGGCGGGCGTCCCGCGGCAACTGAATGCCGTTGGCCCGGAAAACGGTTTGCGTGAAACCGGAACAATCATTGGCCTTGCTGGATTTTCCACCCCAAAGATAGGGAATCCCCAGCATTCGTTTCGCACTGCGGATAATAGCGGCGGCCGGAACTTTCCCCGGATCCTTTTTCTCCACCAACGGGCCCAAATCCGCAGCCGGTACAAATCCTTTTTCGCCGTCGGCCAGTTCCACCTTAATCCATTTCCCTTTGCGGCCGCTCTTTTTTAGCGTGGCATTTAACACTAAATCGGCCAGATGCAGCGCTTTAAAATCCGGTTTCTGATAGACAAAAGACGAAAGCGTCGTAACCTGCAGGCGATTGGAATTAATCCAGTTTTCCAGTCCGCTCTTATCCATACGTTGAATTGCGGTCTTATTAACCCAGCCGATATAGCCATAGTGGTTTTGGGCCCGGTACCAGCCGCCTTTTTTTTCCAGTAATTGTAAAGAATTTCCCATAATTACCTGGTCCAGCATTTCACTGGCATGCCGCGCTTCCCTACGTAATGGCGTAACGCTTACAATCACCACGGCAAAAATCGAATCACCCAGCGCCGCATCGGGCAACAGGCGGGTTTCATCCTGATAAGCGCTTCCTCCAAGTAGGCTGTCCGCCAAACGACGCACACGGTCTGCCGCTTCGGGAAGGGTTGTTTCCCCTTTTAAAATCCACCCGGGGTCTTTTGATAATTGAAATTCGTACACATCCAGCGTTTTGTCCGGAATTGTTTGCGCGGCAATTTTTTTACTGCCCTGTTCGAATTTTTTAATCAAGGTTTCCGGAGACTCCGAACAGAAAAATACTAAAAATAAAGCAAGTGAAATTAAAAACAGGCGCCTGGTCATATAAAGTCCTTTCGAAAAACGCAGTTAATTTAAGGAGTGAACAAACTTTTATCAATAAAAGAATCGCATTGTCAAAAATGTCCTTTGTACACAGGTTGTTGCGAATAGAACCCTTTGCCGCGACAGCGCGCCAATGAATGCGAATAAATTTAAACAAACGGAAGGATGATTAGTAAATATCTGTGTTCACCCGTAGCTAAAGAGAAACGACAAAAGCCTGTACAAAGGGCTTGTTTTATCTTTTTTTACAGAATAGCAGAATACATTGAATCTTTATTGCGACCCAAGGATCACGGAATAGAATCCATCGGATGGGATTCAACCCAACGAAAAAAAATAAACCTATCGCAAAAGTGTTTGTTTAAGATAACATTTCAATGCGTTCTTGCTTTTCAAATGGTGCGCAGTTAGATTCGAGTCAGGAAAAACCTTTGGGAAAAAATGGATCAGCTTCTCCAAAACAAAATCGAACAATTTATTTCGGCCCGTTTAACTAGGCGCCGCTTTCTAGGCGCGGCAGCGGGCGCTTCCGTTTTAACATTGCTTCCCTTTAGCGGCTGTTCGACGGATTCTTCATCGAAACGGAATTTTTTATTTTCGAAGGAACAAAAACGCACCCTTACCGCCGTTCAGGAACATCTTCTGCCACACGAGGAAAACAGTCCCGGCGCCAAGGACATCAACGCGGCCAACTATCTCGAGATGGTTTTAAATCAACCGGGATTTGATCCCGAAATCCGTGATTTTATTGCAGACGGCTTAAAACGGCTGGCCGAGTTTACTACAAAAAAACGGCTGTCTCCGTTTGAAAAAATGATTACGGAGGAAAGGGAACACACGCTCAAAGCGCTTCAGGACTTAAGCTGGGGCCAAACATGGACTTCATTAATCCTGCTCTATATTTTTGAAGCGCTGCTTAGCGATCCGGTATATGGCGGCAATCCGGACGGCATCGGCTGGATCTGGCTGGAACACACACCCGGTTTACCCCGGCCTGTCGAAAGTACCCGTTACGGCGCTACCTTCCGAAAGGAGAATGTAAAACGATAATGAATGATTTTGATATTTGCATCATCGGCAGCGGCGCCGGCGCCGGACCCATTGCTTACGAACTTTCCCTCGCTAAAAAGCAGGTGCTGGTTCTGGAAAAAGGCCCCTGGTTTACCGATAAAGAATTTACAAAAGACGAAATTACCGCCACACGTCGCAGTTTTTACACCCCTAACCTGATGGATGAACCGCAGGTTTTGGAACAACAAAATGAAAACGGCCAATGGGAGAGTGAATCCAATTACGATTCAGGATACGATTTTTGGAACGGAAGTCTCGTGGGCGGTTCCAGTAATTTTATGAGCGGTTTTTTCCACCGCATGAAACCGGAAGATTTTCGATTGCTGTCCGAATTCGGCCCCATCGAAGGCGCCAATATTGTGGACTGGCCCATTACGTACGACGATCTGGAACCGTATTACGCCAAGGTAGAATCGGTTGTCGGCGTTTCAGGCAGAATCATTGATCACCCCAATCAGGAGCCGCGTTCCACCAAAGATTTCCCCTTTCCGCCCACACAGGAACATCCCATTTCCCAATGGTTTGATAAAGCCTGCAGCAAGATGGGGTTGTATTCCCTGCCGGTTCCGCGGGCCATTCTTTCGCAGCCGGCCATGGATCGTTTTTCCTGCGCTTACACCAATTATTGCGGCAGTTACGGCTGTACCACCGGCGCCAAGGGAAGCGCCCGGGCCGCCCTGCTCAACCACGCTATCAAAACCGGTTATTGTGAAATTCGTCCCCATTCCAAAGTATATCAATTGGAAAACGGCCGCGACGGTTCGATTTCCGCCGTGCATTATTTTGATAAACAGGGAAACAAAAAAAAGGTTACGGCGAAAATTTATATCACCGCCTGCAGCGCCATCGAAAGCGCGCGGCTACTGCTGCTCTCTACGGGACCCAAGCATCCCAACGGTTTGGCAAACAGCAACAACCTCGTCGGTAAAAATTTAATCTTCTCGGCCGGTGGTTCCGGTGGAGGCGATCTGCTTTACAGCGATCATTCCGAAGATGAAATTGCGAATATGAAGATCCGCGGCTTATTTGTGAACCGCGCCCTACATGATTATTATTTTATAAATGATAAAACCTTCGGCGGACGGGCCAAGGGCGGCATCGTGGAATTCATGTTCCGCCACGCCAACCCAATCGCCCGGGCCAATGCCTTAAAATGGGGCGCTGAGGGCCTGGTTTGGGGAAAACCGCTGAAGCGGAAGCTGGAATCCTATTTTACCGAATCGCGTCATTTCCGCTTCGAAATTTTTAATGACTGGCTGCCCACCGATAATTGTTTCGTTAGTTTAGATGGAAAAGTAAAAGATAAATGGGGGACGCCGGTTGCTAAAATTCGCCTCGGCTACCACGAACACGATTTAAAAGTGGGACGCTATATCGCCGAAAAAAGCGAAGCGGTTCTGCGTCAGATGGGCGCTAAGCAGGTCTATTCTTCTGTCAGTGGCGATCCGCCGTCCAATCTTACCGCCGGAGGCTGCCGCTTTGGAAACGATCCGCAGACGTCTGTTTTAAACGCCGATTGCCGCGCCCACGACGTGGAAAACCTGTATGTAACCGACGGCAGTTTTATGCCCACCGGCGGCAGCGTTCCCTACACCTGGACCATCTACGCCAATTCTTTCCGCGTAGCCGATAAAATTAAAGCGCGATTAAGCTGATTTTTTAAGGACTATTTTTAGCTGTGAATACATCTTAATTGGTTCTATGGCAATCCGTATGGGTAAGAGAAAGTACAAAAAAAATAAAACCACTAATTACCGCCGCGCCAGAAACGAACAGGCTGAAAAAATACCAATTTAAAAAGACTACCGTTTTTTCGTTTTCTTATATTTGCAGAGTTCACTCTTTTTTTTAAATCTTACGACACAATTGTTTTGTATCTGTTTATAAACAGGCATTGAAAGAGTTTGGTAAATACGCGCATCCATAATAAAAGACGCTGTTTTTATAACGGCTGTTTTATCGCTTTTATCTTATGTCTTTCGTCTTGATACTTCCTCCCGCATCCCAATTACGCCCATCATCCGCCCGCTCTGTTTTCCATCCCTGCGGTAGGAATAGTAACGATCCGCCGCGCAATGGGTGCAGGTTTTATCAACTTCCAGATTCTCCCGCTTCAGGCCCGCTTTCAGCAACTGATCCGCAACAGCGCTCTGCACATCCAGTTTAAAATGGCCTGGGCCGTCCGGCTGACAATATGTTTCATCAAAATGAGAGGCGGTTTCTGTATCCACCTGGTAGCAGGATTGCTGCACACCCGGACCAAGGGCGGCCATCATATTTTCCGCCCGACCGTTTAATTTTTCTTCCATAAGTGCAATGGTTTTCGGTACGATATGCGCCGCCGTACCGCGCCAGCCGGAATGTACAATTCCAATTGCTTCTGCCACCGGATCAAATAGAAACACAGGAAAACAATCCGCCGTCTGAATGGTAAGGAACAGATTTTTTTCGGGCGTAATCAGCGCGTCGCATTCCGGTACAATTCCGGGATTCATTACCAACTGCACATTGGCGGAATGTACCTGCTCCGGAAAGACCAGGCGCCCCTCGGGAATTCGGAGTTCTTGAAAAAAGAGGCGGCGGTTTTGGACAACCGATTGCTTATCGTCCCCGCTGTGCATGCCCAGATTCAGACCGTCGTAAGGCGCTTTACTGAATCCGCCGCGCCGGGTAGAAAAAAACTGTAACAGATTTTGATATTTTGAAAACAGGGAAAACGTTTTAAAAATAGGTTTCATGTATGGTACTAATACTTGTTAATCATATTTCACAAAATGAGCAAAATTCTAAAATAAAGCTGCCACTACTGGGATTCTTAGGAAAAAGGTGTTGTATAGAATGAGTTCACTATAAAAGCCACGAATTTACACGAATCTATTCAATGTAATTTCAACGAAAACAATCCGTGTCTTTCTATGGAAATCAGTGGCTATGCCTATTTAGACTGGACTCATAGAATTCTTCAGAAAAAAAATTCTTAAGCACATAAATCCCAGCAAAACCATAAGCTAATTCAGCGGCAGAATCTGGCCGTAGGTATATTTTAAGATACGAGCCGCATCATTAAAACGCTTTTTACCGATTTCAAAATTACGATATACCCCATTATACACAGACGCTTCTTTCACACGTTCGAAAAACGCTTTGCGGCTAATGGTCTTGGGCGCGCCTTCCAGTGCGGAGAGGATAAAATTAAAACTATCGAACCCGACCATCTCATATTTTTCCGGCGTCCGTTTAAAGGTATCGCGGAAACTGTTACGAAATTTCCGGTAATCCCAGCTCTGCTTATTCAGATAACCGCCGGTCACAAAAATCAGTCCGTTTAGATAATTTTTATTCTTCTTCAGAATCTCCGGATCATACCAGTCTGCATTTCCCAGAATCTGTCCCTGAATATTCCAGTAAGCGTATTGTGAAGCAATGGAGCTAATATCATCCGTGAATAGCGGCATAAACAAGCCATGAATGCTTTTAACGGGAATATCCGCAGAATCTATTTTCGTATGCGTTTCTTCGTTATACTCAGCCTGTTCTTGCCGATAGAGCGCATACAGGGAATCAATCGTGGTTTGGGTTAAAGAAGGATCCCCATTTAATACGGAATCCTGAAACGTGAGTTTTATCCCGACCCGTTTCAGCGCCTTAAACTTTGGCGTAATATCCTGAACGCCCGGATAGTACCATTGCTGCGATACGATGGAATTGCCCAGCAATTCTTCTTTCTGTTTAAAAATCTTAATCATACGAATAAAATAATCATCAATGGGCGCAACGGTGGCAAAGCGTTTGAGTTGCAGTGAATCCTGTGCATAGCGCACCAGCTTCTGCACGGAAATATCCATTGGAACGGATAACTGCACAATACTGGACGAGAGAATTCGTAAATCCGATTCGGTAGCCGTTGGCGTAATGAGCGGAATGTGTTCGTACTCGGCCACCACCGCACAGGCGGCGGCAATATCATTTTCAACCGGGCCATAAACCGCGCTAATGGATAAATCACGGGCAATTTCTTTAAATTTTAAAAGGGCGGTCGGAAGCCGTGTTTCATAATCAAAGGGGATTAATTCCAGAGTGGGACCATTCTCACGATTAAATTTATCTACGGCCATACGGGCGCCGTCGTATAGCGCCTGACCGATTTCGGCATTGGCTCCGCTAAAAGGCAAAAGCGCGGCAATGCGGATGGCATTACTTTTTTTATCATTCAGATAATCAAATAACCGCTGCGCTTTCTTTTCGTAGGCCGTATTATGGCCTTTTAAGCGTAATACGGTTTGCAAAGCAGCCAAAGCCGGCGGGAAGTTCCCGTTTTCATAATCCCGTTCCGCCATATGGTAATACACAAACTGCAAAGCAAAATCACTTTTTAATTCCGTTTTCAGATAAGCCAATCCCTGATCGTCGAGGCGAAAACGTACCGTTTCGTCGGCCAGTTGCAGCGCCTTTTCCGACAGCCGTTTTTCCGCGGATTCCTCTGCCGCCGTCAGCCAGGTTTCCACCGCCGATTGCAAACGATCCAGACGATAGTAGTTTTCCCCTTCGAGAAAACGGATATAGGGCTTATAGCGGCTGTTTGGAAATTTTTTAATAAAATCACGGCATTCCCGCAGAGATGCTTTATATTTCCCGGTTTTATAATAACTTTTAGCCAGCATCAGCCGATGGGCCGTAAGCAGATGGTTGTCTTTTATCTTTGAAAGCACCAGTTTAAAATCTTTTAAGGCCAGTTCATAATGTCCGGTTTTGTACTCCTGAACGCCTTTTTGAAAAATGGTCCATTCGCGCTTAGTCGCTTTTTGCCCAAGCACAAGAGCGGCCAATAAAAATATGGTAAAAACAATACGCACGTTGTTGTATCCTCTTATTCTACGGTTACACTTTTGGCAAGATTGCGGGGTTGATCCACATCGCACCCGCGCAACACCGCCACATGATAGGCCAGCAACTGCAACGGAATAACCGTAAGCAGCGGCGATAACGCGTGGTAGGTTCTGGGAATATAAATGACATGATCCGCATACTTTTCAATATTCGTATCCCCTTCGTTGGCGATACAGATTACCCGGCCTTTACGGGCGCGCACCTCTTCGATATTGCTGATAACTTTATCGTAAATGGCGTCGTGGGTGGCAATAAAGACCACCGGCATATTTTCATCGATCAGAGCGATGGGACCGTGTTTCATCTCGGCCGCAGGATAGCCTTCGGCGTGAATATAGGAAATTTCTTTTAATTTTAAAGCGCCTTCGAGAGCGGTAGGGAAATTAAAACCCCGACCGAGATAAAGAAAATTACGCTCGTCTTTATAGGCTTCGGCAATTTCTTTAATCAAATCGTCCTTATCCAGAATCTGTTTCACCTTTTCCGGAATGGCTAGCAATTCATCGATTAGTTGTTTTCCCTGCACAACCGACATATAACGCTTACGGGCAATCATAATCGTAATCAGCACCATGGCCGTTACCTGCGAAGTAAACGCCTTGGTACTGGCCACGCCAATTTCGGGTCCGGCGTGAATATAAATTCCGGCCTGAGTTTCTCGGGCGATAGTGGAACCGACCGTATTGACAATCCCCACCACCGCGGCGCCTTTGTGCCGGCCTTCGCGCAGAGCGGCCAGCGTGTCGGCTGTTTCGCCGGATTGGGAAACGGCAATGACCACTTCGTTTTTCTTAATCACCGGATTGCGATAGCGGAATTCCGAAGCATATTCCACTTCCACCGGAATGCGGCAGTATTCTTCGATCAGATATTAGCCAATCAGCGCCGCATGCCAGGACGTGCCGGAAGCGGTAATGTAAATCTTTTCGGCATTCATCAGCAGATCTTCCACTTCGGCCAGACCGCCCAGCTTTACCAATCCTTCTTCGCGGATCAGCCGTCCGCGCATGGCATCCATTATGGTTTTTGGCTGTTCAAATATTTCTTTGAGCATGTAATGGTCGTAGCCGGCCTTATCAATATCATCAATATCAAAATTCACTTTTTCCACGGTTTTTTCGGTCGGCATATTGTAAATGGTTTTGGTAATGATACCGGTATGGGAAATTACGGCCATTTCATCGTCATCCAGATAAAAGACATTACGCGTATGCGGAATCAACGGCGTAACATCCGAAGCGACAAAAAATTCATTTTCCCCCACGCCAATGACAATGGGGCTTCCTTTTCGGGCGATATACATTTTTTCGGGATCGTGTTTGGTGATAATCACCAGTCCAAAGGTGCCTTCTAGTTGTAGCAGGGCCTGACGAAAGGCTTGTTCAAAATTGCCGTCATATAATTCTTCTATCAGATGAGCGATGATCTCCGTATCCGTTTCGGATTTGAAGGTGTGCCCGTTTTTTATCAGCGCCTTTTTTAAGATGGAATAGTTTTCGATGATACCGTTGTGAATAACGGCAATATTTCCATCGCAATCCGTATGAGGGTGCGCATTGTCTTTGCTCGGTTCACCATGCGTTGCCCAGCGGGTATGCCCTATCCCGATGGTTCCGGCCGGAAAGCTACCCGCGAGCGCATCTTCGAGATTCCGTATTTTGCCGACTTCCCTCGCCGTTTCGATGGACCTGTTATTCATAATAGCAATACCGGCCGAATCATACCCCCGGTATTCCAAACGGCGCAAACCGTTAATTAATATGGATGCTGCTTCTTTGTTTCCTAAATAAGCGACGATACCGCACATATTCTTCCCCTAAATTATTCCCATTCGATTGTTGCCGGCGGTTTGGAACTGACGTCATAAACCACACGGTTGATGCCCCGCACCTCGTTAATAATCCGGTTCGATACCGCAGCCAGCACTTTATACGGCATTTCGTACCAGTCTGCCGTCATTCCATCGGTACTGGTGACCGCGCGTAAAGCGAGCACGTTTTCGTAGGTACGCTGATCGCCCATTACGCCAACGGATTGCACAGGAAGCAGTACGGCGAAGGCCTGCCAGATGTCATCGTAAATCCCGGCCTTATGTAATTCCCGGATAAAAATGGCGTCTGCTTTTTGCAGAATTTCCACCCGCTCCTGCGAAACCGAACCCAAAATGCGTACCGCCAGACCCGGTCCCGGGAAGGGATGCCGACCGATAATTAATTCCGGCAGACCCAGTTCGCGGCCTACTTCCCGCACTTCGTCTTTAAACAATTCGCGCAGCGGTTCCAGCAGTTCAAAATCAAAATGTTCCGGCAGCCCGCCTACATTGTGGTGGGATTTAATAACCGCCGAAGGCCCTTTGAACGATACGCTTTCGATGACATCCGGGTATAAGGTGCCTTGTGCTAAAAAGTCGAACGACCCTAAATCTTCGGCCTGTTCTTCAAAAACTCGAATGAATTCCGTACCGATGATTTTTCTTTTTTGTTCCGGATCAATAACATCGCTTAATTTATCATAAAATAACTGCCGTTTGTTGACCACTGTCAAATTGATGTTAAAATTTTCCGTAAATACTTTCTCTACTTCTTCGGCTTCCTCGTAACGCAATAAACCATTATCCACAAAGACACAATGCAATTGCGGCCCAATGGCCTTTTGCAGAAGCGCCGCCACCACTGATGAATCAACGCCTCCGCTTAAGCCGCAGAGCACCTGCCGTTTTCCAACCCGCTGCCGGATTTGCTGAATACTCTCTTCCACAAAAGAAGCGGGCGACCAGTCACCGGCACAGCCGCAAACAGGAAAAAGAAAGTTATGAAAAATCTGGCTGCCCATAGGCGTATGGGTTACTTCGGGATGAAACTGCAAACCAAAAAGTCGCCGGTTTTGATGCTGAATGGCGGCAAAGGGGGCGTTGTCCGTTCTGGCAATGGCTTTAAACCCATCCGGCAAGGTGAGCACTTTATCGCCGTGGCTCATCCAGACGCCGCTGCCGGACGGGACGCCGGAGAACAGCGGACTCTCTTCGGAAATCTCTATCTGTGCGGGTCCGTACTCTTTTTCTTCCGCCTGTACCACTTCGCCGCCGTTCAAAAAGGTAATTAACTGCAATCCGTAGCAAATGCCGAGGATGGGCAGGTTCAGCTCAAATAGTTCTTTACCGATACGCGGCGCCTCTTCTTCGTACACCGAAGACGGGCCACCCGATAAAATGACCCCTTTGAGCCGGCGATTTTTAAACAGTTCCAGATTGACGTTATACGGATGAATTTCCGAAAACACATTTTGCTCGCGCACCCGGCGGGCGATGAGCTGGGTATATTGCGAACCAAAATCGAGAATGAGAATAACTTCGTGGTTCAGCGCCTGAGATTCCATTGTTTCAATTCCTTTAAAAATTTCTGATCGGTTAAATCGTAGCGCACCGGCGTAATGGAAACATAATTATCCATTACGGCCGAATCGTCCACATCGGTGCCGCTATCCAAAATCATCTTTTTTCCGGTTAACCAGTAATAAACACGCTGATTGGGATCGACTCGTTTATCATAGGCTTCTTCGTAGCGCCCTCTGCCCTGCCTGGTAATGCGGACGCCTTTAATCTCTTTTCTGGGAAGAGCGGGAACATTGATATTTAGCAGCGTACCGGCAGGCAGCCCGTTTTCCAAAACCTTTTTTGCCGTTTTTACAGTAATTTCAGCGGCGTATTTATATTCGTGTTTATGGAAGGAAGCGATGGAAACCGCAATGGACGGAATGCCCATAATCGTTACTTCCGCCGCGGCCGAAACCGTTCCGGAGTAAATAATATTCACCGCCGTATTCGGACCGAGGTTGATTCCGCTGACCACCAGATCCGGTTCCCGTTCGCACAGGCAGCGGATTCCCAGTTTCACACAGTCGGCCGGGGTGCCGTTGACGGCATAGCCAAAGAAGGCGCCGTCCCGCTCTACTTCCTGCACACGTAAGGGATCGGATAAGGTGATGGCATGTCCCACCGCGCTTTTCTCGGCCAGCGGCGCGGCAACCGTTACCGTGCCAATCTCTTGCAGAGCCGATTTAAGCGCTTTGATTCCCGGTGCGTAAATGCCATCGTCATTGGTAACTAAAATTAAAAACTCAGACATAGTAGAAAAACCTTACCGGCGTCAAAGACAACGAACCTTTGGAATGTAATATAAACTATTCAGCCGAAAATCTCCGCTTGTTTTCTCTGTAAAAATCCGTAGCTATTTACTAATGCGTATCAGAGGGACTCAATTTGTATGCGCAAAAAATTCCAGCAGTTTGGCAATGCGTTGTTTTAGCTCGTGCCGGTGTACAATGATATCCACAAAACCGTGCTCCTGTAAAAACTCGGAGCGCTGAAATCCCGGAGGCAAATCCTGCCCGATGGTTTGTTTAATCACGCGGGGCCCGGCAAAGCCGATTAAGGCGCCCGGCTCGGCGATATGCACATCGCCCAGCATGGCATAACTTGCGGTGGTGCCGCCGGTGGTCGGATTGGTAAGCAACGAAATATACGGGATATGATTTTTGGCCAGGCGGGCCAGTTTGGCACTGGTTTTGGCCATCTGCATCAAGCTTAAAATACCCTCATGCATTCGGGCGCCGCCGGAAGAAGATAAAATAATCAGCGGGGATTTTGTTTCCAGCGCCTTATCGGCTGCCCGGGAAATTTTTTCACCCACCACAGAGCCCATACTGCCGCCGAGAAATTTAAAATCCATCAGGGCCATAACCACATTATTCTTCTCAATTTTTCCGGTTCCGGTTACAACCGCTTCGTTCATGCCGGTTTTTTTAACCGTTGCCTTGTATTTATCACTATATTTTTTTGAGTCCTTGAAATTCAGAGGATCGGCGGCGGTAATATTTGCGTTGAATTCCTCGAAGGTATCTTTGTCAAACAGCAGATCGATATATTGTTCACTGCCTATTCTAAAATGGTAATCACATTTGGGACAGACATAGAGCCTTTTTTCCAGCTCTTTTTTGTAAATTATTTCGCCGCAGCTTTCGCATTTTATCCATAATCCGTCCGGAAGCTCTTTTTTATCCGCTGGTTTGAGCGCTTCTTTTTTACGTTTAAACCAATCCATACAATCTCCTTATCCTTTTTCCAAGGCAGATACTCTTCGCATAACCAGCGCATCCTCACCATCACCGTAATACGCTTTGCGAAGGTAAACACGTTCAAAATTAAATTTCTCATATAGGCGGATTGCCGCCGTATTGGATCTTCGCACTTCCAGATACATTTCCGAAGTATCCGAAAACTTGTTGAGAATATGCTGCATCATTTTTTTACCGTAGCCTTGGCGTCTATACTCCGGCACAACGGCAATGTTATTAATATGTAGTTCACCGGGTAGATGCAAAACCACCCCGTAACCGACTATCTTGTTTTCTTGCGTCATTAAAAACGGGTACGAACGGTGCCTGTTTTCAATTTCATTTATAAAACTTTCCGGGGGCCAGGCATCTGCAAAAATCTGCTTTTCCAAATCATACACCTGCTGCAGATCTTTATACTCCATCCGCCGCAAGATTACACTCATGTCGCGCCCGCAAACGAGCGAATGTACATGGGTTCCAGCTCCGCCGGATTATCCGCGCCTTCGTGTTTTATTTTTTCTACAGCCAGCGCCGCCAGAAAAGAGGCGGAAAAACGCGCTGAATCGATTAAAATAATCCCCTTATCCTGCATACGGTCGATACTGGACGGTTTCAGAGATAAATCCTTTGAAGCAATCAGTTGCGCCCCCGCGGGAATAATATCCCACAATTCTTCTTTCGCCGCAATTTTATGTTCCCGGATATTTGTATAGGCATCGGATATGATTTGGTGCTCCGCCAAATAAACCTCGTTACGCCGCGCCTCAATAATCGTAAACACGGGATTAATATTTTTAATCCGCTGAGCGGCAAGCATCTGATGATTGGATATTCCAACAATTGGGGTTTGCTTCGCCGCACAATAACCCAGGGCAAAACTGAGCCCGATACGCGAACCGGTAAAAGAGCCGGGACCTGTAGAGGCCGCCAGCAATTGCAAATCTTTACGGGAATAACGTTTAACACACTCCGGATCGGCTAAAAAGGTAAGGCCCTTTTCAACCAGGCTTCCAACAAGAGCGGCATGCTGCTGGGGCAGTTCCAAATCATATTCCAAAATAGTCCGGCCATTATCCCAAAAGGCGATACTGCATAAAATGTCCGATGTTTCGATGGCCAAAACCATATTTATCCGTTTGCTTAACTGTATTTGTAAAGTTCAAAAATCCGCTGACTGCCCCGGATTTCGATTTTTATTTTATAGTACCGGTCCAGTTGCGGTTCCAGGATTTCCGGCCATTCGATAAAGGTAACCGCAACCGTTTCCAGAAATTCTTCCCAGCCGAGGTTGTCCAGTTCATTGACGTCTTCGATACGATACAAATCAAAATGATTGACCGGCTTTGTGCCGCGGTACTGGTGAATAATGGCAAATGTGGGACTGGCCGCTTCGTCGATGGTTTCCCATATCCGGCACAGGGCTTTCACCAAAAATGTTTTACCGGTCCCTAAATCGCCTTCCAGTAAAACGACATCGCCGGCGGAAAATATTTTAGCCAGTTCCGCCGCAACCCGAACCGTTTCCTGCTCTGTTTCTGTTTTAAATGTTTGTATTAATTCCATCGTCTTCTCGAAACGGTCGAAGTTAATGGAAAATGAGTTGGAAAACAAGAAGAACCGCCACAGATCCTTTGCGATAACCAACGACACACCGAATTCAAAACACATAACCCGGTTATTCGTAATTCGTAATTACTATTTTCCTTCCAGCTTAACAATGGGCAGTAGCATTTCTTCCAGCGAAATCCCGCCGTGCTGAAAACTGTCTTTATAATGATTTACAAATTTATTGTAATTGGTGGGATAGACAAAATAGTAGTCTTCCTTGGCAATGAGCGTGGTTGTATTGATACCCTGTTGCGGTAGTTTCCACTCCGACGGTTCTTTTAAATACACGGCCTGCTTGGTATCGGCCTTTAAACTGCGCCCGAATTTATAACGCAAATTGGTGGATGCTTCGCGATCGGCAATAACCTTTGCCGGCCGTAGGCCGCGTACGCTGCCATGGTCGGAAGTGATAAACAGATCGGCGCCGGATTGGGCGATAGCCCGCATCACCCCACGAATAGGCGAATGCATAAACCAGGATTTGGTCAGCGTGCGGAAAGCCGCTTCGTCGGGCGCAATCTCCCTGAGGATGGGCAGATCCGATCGGCTGTGTACGAGAATATCCACAAAATTAACGACGATAGCCAGAAGCGGGGAATTTAAACTGTCGTGCATGTTTTTTTCAAGCGTACGCATACCGTTGGAATTCATAATTTTTACATATTTTAACCCGTTCTTCAAATCAAGCCCGTGCCGTTTTAGCTGTAAATCAAGCAGCTCTTTTTCATAGCGGTTCAGGCTTTCATCGTCTTCATCCAGAGACCAGAGCTCCGGATACATCCTTTCAATTTCTTGGGGAAAAAGTCCGCTGAAGAGCGCGTTGCGCGAAAAAGGGGTCGCGGTAGGGAGAATGGAATAATAGTATTTACGCTCCACCCGGAACAGATCGTAAAACATCTCTTCCAGCACAAACCACTGATCCATACGCATACAGTCGATAACCATGAAAACCGTTTTTCTGTTTTTTTTAAGATTGGGCACAATATATTTTGACACAATGTCCGTGGAAAACAGGGGGCGTTTTTCGGTATCTTCCTCACGCAGCCAGCCGGAGTATTGGCGTTCCACATATTTGCCAAATTCCACATTCATCTCTCTACGCTGTTCATACAAAATTTGGCGCATGCCCTCATCGTTTTCACTGTCCAGTTCAATATCCATATGAAACACTTTTAAAGCCTGCTCTATCCATTGATTAAAATCCAGCCCGTTCATCAGCGCCAATGAAATGCGGGAAAGTTCCTGAGAAAACTGGCTGGTGCGTTTTTCCGAAAGGATCTCTTTTTTATCTAAGATGCGCTTGCAGGCCATTAAAATCTGGCTTGGATTAACCGGTTTAGTCAGGTAATCATCTATACGCCGGCCAACCGCCTCTTCCATCAAACTCTCTTCCTCGCTTTTGGTAATCATAATGACCGGCAGCGAAGGGAACAGATCCTTCATTTCATTCAGCGTGCTCAGGCCGTCTTTTCCGCTCATCATTTCATCCAGCAGCACAATATCGTAATGCTTGTTTTTAACCTTATACAGGGCGTCGTCGCCGTTGGTTACCGTATCCACTTCATAGTCTTTTTTGCGCAGAAACAGAACGTGCGCCTGTAATAAATCAATTTCGTCATCGGCCCATAAAATTTTATGCATTACCTGCTCCGCTGATAAAGGTGAAGGTTTTAATCAATAATGATAATCAAACAATGAGTTCACTATAAAAACCACGAATTCCACGAATTTACACGAATCTATTCAATGTAATTTCAATAAAAACAATCCGTGTCTTTCTGTGGAAATCAGTGGCTATGCCTTTTTAGACGGAACTCAACAATAGTTTAAAATTTATGAAATTTTTTAACAGAGCCATTCCCGTCTTATTTGCCCTTCGACTACACTCAGGGCGCTATGCACTCTATGGTTTGCTGTGTCGCTGCCGCACCGTTTCGTACAGAAGCACCGCGGTAGAAACCGAAGCATTGAGCGACTGTATCTTTCCGAATTGCGGAATATACACCGTTTCATCGCAAAAAGGCAGTAAATTCCGGCGTACCCCCTGCCCTTCGTTGCCAACCAAAATTGCACAGGGTTTGCCAAAATCGACCTGGTACATAGAGCGCTCGCTATACGGTAGCGCGGCCACAATTTTTATGTTCATACTCTGCAGGGTGCCAAAAGTTTCCATCAGACTTTCACAGCGGTATACCGGCACATGAAACAGGGCCCCGGCCGAGGTTTTGGCCGCCGCTGCGGTAATTTCCGGACTGCCTTTAAACGGCATAATCACCGCGTCCACTCCGCTGATTTCGGCCGTACGCAGAATGGCGCCAAGATTATGTAAATCCTGCACCTGATCTAAAATCAGTACAAACGGATTTTTCTTTGATTGTAATAATTCGGAAAGCGCTTTTTCGTCACGAATCAAATTTATAATCACGGAAGCAGCCACACCCTGGTGCACCACCGGACCGGTTATCTTTTGAATATCATTTTTCTGTACGGTTTGCACCGGGATTTCATTGCGGCGGATAAGGCCGGTAATGCGGGATACCGAAGCGCCCTGCAATCCTTCCGCCAGCCAGACCTGTTCCACTTCGATTCCGGAGCGCAATGCTTCTATTAGCGGTTGGCGGCCGTAAATATTCAGTTTAATGCGTGAGGTCCGGTTCTTTTCTTTGGCCCATTTCTTCCCTGTCTCCGGCTTACTACCTCTTTTTTCCGTATTTTCTTTATGCACCCGTCCCGCCTTTTTTATAATGCAAAATCTCTACGTTTTCCATTGTCATCAGCACGCCTTTTCCGCCCTCGTCGATCATTTGTTCAAATTCATCCAGGGCATGTTGAATACGCTCTTCCGTATCCACAATTTCGATCAACAGGGGTAAATTCTCGGATAAACGCAGAATGCGCGCTTTAGAAATATCATGACTGGCGCCAAAGCCCTGAATACCGCGAATAATCGTACAACCGGCAAGGCCCATTTCCTTCGCACGCTGAATCAGCGCTTCGTACATAGGCACATTTCCGTAACGGTCGTTGGAGCCGATATAAATACGCAGCAGTTTTCCGCTTCCTTCGATTTTCATAGAGCCGCCTTTCTTATACTATTCTTGCGCTGATGATGCCCAGCCAAACGGCAAAAAGGCCAAGCAGAACATTTAGCCCGATATTTAGCAAAGCTTGTTTTATAAGGTTTACCTGCAGCAGGGAAATGGTTTCGAACGAAAAGGTAGAAAACGTGGTAAAGGCGCCCAGCAAACCAATGGCAATTAAATTTTTATACGCATCGGGAATGATGAGTTTTGTATCGGCAAGCACGAGGAAAAAACCGAGGAAGAAACTTCCCAGTACATTAACGCTAAGCGTACCAAAAGGAAAGCTGCCGCCCAGCCATTTATGTATCCACCCGGATACTTCATAACGCAGAACCGCGCCGACAAATCCGCCGGTTCCTATAATCAATAGTTTTATCATCTTTATCTCTAAACAGTCAATTAGCTAAAGAACTATTTTAAACAAAAATATCTGTTTTTACAATTTTGAAATCGGGCCGTAAAGCAATCCGCCGGATTATCTTTTCTTTTTAACAATCATAGTGTTTTAATTCATTTTCGAATCGGTAATTTGGGGTACACGCAACTGTTCTAATTTCGAACCGGCGGTTCGGTTTACCGTTCTCCGTTTTGCATTGTCTTTGATAACTGTTTCAAGATTGCGTAACTTTATAAATGAATACAAAACAACAAACACAATCTCATTTGTGTTTACCCGCGTTAATCCGCGGCCTAACGAAACGGTAATTTTAATATGCAAAACGTTTATTATTTTAAGGAGCAATAATGGAAATCGGAATTATCGGACTTCCCTATTCCGGAAAAGCAACCGTCTTTTCAACCCTGTTAAAACATAAATCAAACACCCCTTCCGGTGGAAAACAGAGCGCGGAACACGGTATTGTGAAAGTACCGGATGAACGGCTTGATAAACTGACGGCCATGTTTAATCCCAAAAAACAGGTGCATGCCGTCATCGACTATGTAAAGGTTTCGGGGTTGGAAAGCGGTGGAGGCACACAGGGTTTGCCGGCTCAGTTTTTAGCAAACCTTAAAAATGTGGACGCCCTGTTGATTATGGTTCGTGATTTTGAAAATGAATTTTACCCGCATCCCCTGGACCGCATTGATCCCAAAGCGGATATCACCTATATCAATTCCGAGTTTCTGTTAAGCGATTTAATGATTGTGGAAACCCGATTCGAAAAACTACAAAAACTCATCCTCAAAACACAGGATGAAAACGATAAAAAGGAATTTGCATTAATGACCCGCTTAAAAGCACAGCTCGAAGAAGAGAAGCCCTTACGCGAGCTGGACTTTTCGGAACACGAGCAGACTATTCTGAAAGGGTACCAGTTTTTATCGGCCAAACCGGTTTTATATGTGCTTAATATTCCCGAAGACCGGATCGCCGATTCCGAAACATACGAAGCGGATTTTTCTGAATTTACCGGAAAATTCTCTGCCGTTACCACTATCAGCGCTGAAATTGAAAAAGAGATTTCGGATTTAAGCGCAGAAGACGCCGCTATTTTTATGGAAGACCTGGGCATCGCCGAACCGGCGCTGCATAAGCTGATCCGCAAATCATACGAGCTGTTAGGCCTTATTTCCTTCTTTACCGTGGGCGAAGACGAATGCCGCTCCTGGCCTATTCGCCGGGGTACAAAGGCGCAAAAGGCCGCCGGTGTTATTCATTCCGATTTGGAAAAAGGATTTATCCGAGCCGAAACCGTTTCTTATACAGAACTGATAGAACAGGGCAGCCTGACCGTCTGCAAAGAAAAAGGATTGCTTCGGTTGGAAGGGAAAGAATACGAAGTGAAGGACGGCGATATTTTGAATATCCGCTTTAATGTTTAGCGCGGTTTATGCCGAATATAACCCCATCCGTTTTTCAGGTTTCTATTTTAGTAGCCGCAAAGCATCACAGAGAAAATATAGAACGGATTTTAAGGTTATTTGTGGCAAAAAAACAGAATTTGTTTATAAAGCCCTTCGCCCCAAACAAAGGATTTGTGTATGCATCCTGAAATCAATTTAAATCCCGTGGATAAAGACGACCACCGTTCTGCCTACGTGTTGGATACCAATGTTTTGCTGCACGACACGTCGTCGATTTACCGCTTCGATGAGCATCTGGTACTGATTCCCATGTTAGTTCTGGAAGAAATTGACAGTAAAAAGAAGGATCCACAAATCGGTTTTAACGCCCGGGACATCAGCCAAAAATTAGAAGCCCTGTTGCTGCGCGCCGAACACCCGAATAAAGGCATCCCCATTCCCAACGGGAAAGACAGCCTGTTGTTCTTTACTCAGGGGCTTTCTTCAAAAAAATTTCCGCCGGAGCTTTCCCTTTCGTATAAAGATAACGCCATTCTATCTCAGATTATGGGGTTAAAAGAAAAGTTTCCGGACCGTAATTTTATCCTCGTGACAAAAGACCGCAATCTGCGCATTAAAAGCGGGGCGCTGAATATTCCCAACGAGGATTATCTGCACGACAAAATTTCCGAAGAATACCTGGCCAGTTTTTTTAAACCGGTACAGGAGCTGCATCTCGAAGAGAGTGAAATCAACCTGCTTTTTAAATCTAAAACCGCCGAAAGCTGGGATATTCCCTACCGTAAAAAATGGCATCTTGCCGAAAACGAGGGGGTTGCCCTATACGACCCCAACGGCCAGTTTTTTGGCATGGGCATACGCAAAGGCAACCAGTTGGCCTATTTTGATTACTATTCTACCAAAGTTCTGGACATGCCGCCCAAGGTGTTGGATACGGACAATTATAAATTTAATCTGGAGCAGGCCGTCTGCATGCAGCAAGCAATGGACGATGATATTAAAATTCAGATTATTATCGGCAAAGCCGGAACGGGCAAAACCCATATCGCTATGGCAGCCGGGCTGGAAAAAGTTTTTAAAGAACGCAAATACGATTCCATTAAGCTGATTAAACCGGTAATCACCAAGAGTCGCCTCGGGGAAGATATTGGATTCTTGCCGGGCTCGGTTAAGCGCAAATTGCTTCCTAAAATGCGCCCCTTTGTAGATAAGCTGCGCCAGTTTACCAACGATACGGAATCGGAAGAGGGCTACCGCAAACTGCTCGATTCGGGTGTGATCGAAATTTTAAACCTGGCCGATATCCGTGGTTCCGATCTGGCCAATTCTTTTGTTATTTTTGATGAAGCACAAAACGCCAACCCGTTTCAGATGCGTACCCTCGGCACCCGTTTGGGCGAAGATTCCAAACTGATCGTTTTGGGCGATCCCACGCAAATCGACAGCATCTATCTCGATAAATACAGCAACGCCTTAATCAACCTGTATGAAAACGCCGTTAAAAACGCCACCGCTTTTACGGCGCAGATTTGCCTGGTTCAGGTGGTGCGTTCCATTACGTCCGAATGGTTCGAAAACACCATTCAGACCCGCTGATTTTTATAAAGCATTTCCGCTTTGTTCTGAGTGGGAAACTAATTAGCCGTAGATTTACACAGATTGATTTTCAATCGGAAAGCAGAACAGTAACTTCTGTCCTGCTTTCATTTAACATAGAAAAGAAATGAATGAACACCCCCGTCGCAAGTTAAAAATACCGATTTATCGGAGCAACGGGGTATCCGGGATAACTTGAATCTTTATCACTATCCAAGAGTCGGGAAATAAAACCCATCTGGAAGGGATTTAATTTTAATCTGTATCCTTCCGTGAAAAGCAGCGGCAAAACAAATATTCCTATTAACTATCTAAGGAGCAACTTAACGCCAATGAAACAATTATTTCGGCAAAAACTCATCGTCTGGTTTAAAGAAAATAAACGGGATTTCCCTTGGCGCGAACAGGCAAACTGGTATAAAACCTATCTCTCCGAAATGCTGCTGCAACAAACACAGGCCGTGCAGGCGCTGCCTTATTTCCATAAATTCATTTCCCGCTATCCCGATATTGCTTCCCTCGCCGCCGCCAAAGAAGATGATATTTTAACCTTGTGGGCCGGACTTGGCTACTATGCCCGTGCCCGCAATATGCACAAAGCGGCCAGAATAATACTCGAAAAATATAATGGAAATTTTCCTCAAAAATGGAACGAAACGCTTGCGCTTCCCGGAATCGGGGCCTACAGCGCGGCGGCTATTCTATCCATTGCCTTTAACAAACCCTTTGCCGTGGTGGACGGCAACGTATTGCGCGTGTTAAGCCGCATCTACGCCATCGGAGACGATATTCGCAAAGCGGCGGTTATTAAAGAATTTCAGCGTCTGGCCGACGAACTGCTGGACACAAAGCAGCCGGGTGATTTTAATGAAGGGATGATGGAACTGGGCGCTACGGTTTGCCTGCCAGCAACACCCAAATGCGACGACTGCCCCTTACGGGAATTATGCAGGGCCTTTAAAGATAAACGGCAACCGAATTTTCCATTTAAATCGCCGCCTGCGCCGAAGAAAAATATAAAACAATTCGTCCTGCTTTTTAAAAACGGGCAACGCTTATTTGTCCGGCGGCGGCCCGCCAACGGTCTGCTGGCCCGCATGTGGGAATTTCCGGTTCTGGAAACAGAAAAACTCTCTCTTACTAAAAAAGAGCTGCAAAAACTACTTCGGAAGGAAATTAAATTGGAAACAGAGATTTCCGTTATTCTAAATAAAATGACGCATATTTACAGCCACATAAAACTGGAATATGTACCCGTTTTAATTACGGCCGAGAAGGGAGAAACAGAATGGAGTGAAACGCCGCAAAAAAAATGGTTAAGCGTCCCGGCCCTCGAAGAAAGCGCTCTACATGGCGCGCATAAAAAAATACTGACACTGCCTGCGTTTAAAAAACTTATGTAAGAACAAGGTGTTACCGTTTCTTTTTTTGCTGCGGATGAACATGGATTTTCAAAGATTAATCTCTTTCGGTGGTTATGGTTTCGGTGGCTAAATTTATTTAGGCCGAATGCGATAAGTTACCCAAAAAATTCAGGGGATGTTCGCTAATAATTAAATCCAAGTGAGAAATAAAACGCACTTTGTTCTTCCGAAGTTCGGCCGTAAGCGATGTGCATGGGGCCAAACAGCGTTTCGACCCCAAGATTGATACCGACGCCGGAAAAGAAATCCTCGGATGAAAAAACCACAGATGGATTCTTCCAGATACCGCCAAAATCGTAACGCATAGAAATATAGCTATTTTTAAGGATGAAGTTTTTACGGTTAAAATGCAACGGTAGTTTATAGCGGTATTCCACATTCAGATTCACCAGTTGCCTTCCAAATAATTGGTTTTCGTGCAGGCCGTAAAAATCATTTAAACCGCCCAGACGGAAATTTTCGGAGAAGGGCATTGTTTTATCGCCAATCCCCACGAACAGACGCAGATGCCAGTTGTGCACACGGGCAAAATTATAATAGGCCTCAAGATTGACCAGGGCTTTTGTGTAGGATTCCTTCGTCTCCAGTACAAAACGATTTCCCGTTTCCCATGCCCAGTGGTTATAAATTCCTTTCGTGGGGAAATCCACCCGATCCAGCCGATCGGTTAAGGCACGCACAGCGAACGTGCGCAGTTCGATGTTCTGTTCGTTGGAAAAGCGCCCGCGCAGGGTTTTATCAATAATGTTTTCATTACGCAATTCAAATACAAGCTGTCCGATGCGCCGCACCTGCCGGCCGATTCGAAAACGTACCCCGCGTCGTTCTTCACGATAGGAGCCTTTACGCGCTTCGAGAGGGTTGATTTGCCAATTATAATAACCGTTTAAATCGTATGTAAAATTACTAAAGAAAATCTTGTCATCGCGAATCCTGATTCCCAAATATCCGTCACGCTGACCAAACCGGCTTTGAAACATGGTTTTAATACCAAACCCAAAAATACTCTCATCCCCCATTTCCAGATAGGCCTGCGCCCCCCGCTCACTGTCATATTTCCCGCCGATGCGCAGCAGTTGCGAAGACTTTTCGATAACTTTAATAATCAAAATATTTTCGCCGCTTTCTTCTACTAAATTGGTATTTACCCGTTCATAAAGCTGCGAAGCGTACACATTCTGAATGGCTTTTTTTATCTTTTTCCAGTTAAATACAGAACCTCTCTGTTTCGAGAATTCTCGTAAAATGACAAATTTCTTTGTTTTTCTATTCCCTTTAATACGGATATTTCCAATACGTCCTTCATCAATATCAATTTTTAATAGACCCGACTCCTCCTGCCAGTCGAGTCTTTTTATACGCATATAGGAATATCCCCGATTCCGGTAAAACTCGGTTAACTGCTTTAGATCTTTGCTCAGTATGTTACTGTTAAATAAATAATTTTGCCGGGATTTCATTAAATGTTTGAGGGTCAGCGAATCAAAAAGAGTATTTCCCGTAAATTCAATCTTCCGCAGGAGACCGAAACAATCATTCTTCAGTCGTGCGGTACCTGCGCTGTCGATGCTTACTTCCACCCGCTGATAACGTCCGCTATCCATAAAAATCTGTAAATCCGCATCCAGTTCCTGAGTGGTCAGCATTTTTGATTTATATAAAAACAACTGTTTAAACTGTTCCCGAGAAAGCGCCTCCAAGCCGTTGGATACCACGCGGTCGATATAAACCGGAACCGTTTCTTTGCAAGGGCAGTTTGTAATTTCCCGCTGAATTTGTTCGATCTTATCTCCGGCTGTGACCAGTCCAATTTGCATAAGATTTCCGGTCTGACTGAAATCATCGCTCAGCAAACCGGTTAAATCCGGTTTAATCAGCACATTGGCCGAAAGTTGTTCAATCTCTTTTGTCATCTGGGTCATAATAGTCGTCGCCTGATCTACGATTTCCCAGGGTACGTTGATACGATCTTTTCCGCGCAATCCCGAAGTAACATCCACCGCAATAATAATATCCATCCCTTCGGCTCGAGCCGCTTCCACCGGCAGGTTGGAACGCAGACCGCCATCCACTAAAAGTTTGTCACCAATTTGAACAGGGGAGAAAAGTAGCGGGAAAGCCATCGAGGCGTTAATACATTCCGCAAGATTGCCCTGAGACAGAACAACCTGTTTTCCACTTACCAGATCGGTAGCAATGGAACGGAAGGGAATGCGCAGATCATCAAAATTATTACGGGTATGAAAACGCGCTTTTAAAATCAAGTCGGATAAAATACTCAGCAGCTTCTGTCCCGGTGAATATCCGCGGGGAATGAAGGGCATGCCTCTGTTAAAACGTACCGTTAAAAGATAGCGATCCTGCTCGGTTTTTTGCCCGAAAAAGAGTGTCCGGCGGCTGGCTTCATCTTTATACAGATCCTGCCATTTTATAGTGTTCATCAGGCTTTGCAGTTCGTCGGGCGTGTAGCCGGAAGCATATAAACCGCCAATCATGCTACCGATGCTTGTACCGGCGATTAAATCGATAGGAATATTATTTTCTTCTAAGGCCTTTAGCACACCGATATGTACAACACCTCTTGAACCGCCGCCGCTTAACACCAGCCCGATTTTGGGTTTCTGCGGCAAGGAAGCGCAGGATTCAATTGTAATTTTCCCACCCGAAAATTTTACGGTTTTAGAAAATTTGCTGTCCCCAAATGCAGAACAGACAAAAAAAAGGCCGATAATAAATATCAACTGCCATTGTATTTTTTGAGGTTTGTTTTTCATTGGTTATTTTATTGATTATTGTTTCCTGATTACCTGTTACTCGCTACTTGAACAAAATACTAATTTCCGGCGTCATTTGCCCGTAATAATTTTTCAAAATAGATTTCTATTAATTTTTGATAATCCCGGCTGTATCCCTGCTTTAAGGCCCGCCGCATTGCTTCTTCGATAATTTTTTTATCCGGCACTTCGCCGCCGTCCGCTTCACTCGGATCTTTTACCCCATATTGTTTCGCCTGTTCGGCTTTTCTTTTTTTAGAATACTTTCGCTGCTCGAGAGAGCGCTGGGCGTCCAGCATCCGTGATAAAATTCGCCGCTGGCGTTCCACCGTAGTACGATCAAAGCGGCCGCGCAGCAGGTCTTTTTCCACCCGTTCCATATCTTTTCCAATCTGGCTCAATTCACCGAGAATATCTTCGCGCTTTCCGGTTTTTCCGCCAAGCTCCTGCAAAGCCTGACGCAATGCCGCCTGCCGGCCGCCCAGCCGTTTGGCCTTTGCCGCCTGTTCGCCGCTAAGCATTCCCTCGTTTCCTTGTCCCTGCATCAGATTCATCGATTCGGAATTAAGCTGCCCCTGCTGCCCGGCCATCTGCTGCATCTGTTTCATAAATTCGTCAAATCCGGTACCGGATTGCGACTGCATCATCTGCGACAGCGCCCGGCTCATACCCAATACGCTTGCATTTAACGAGCTCATGGCCTCTCCCTGGCTGCGCAGGGCTGCATTTTTATTCCGTTCGGAAAGCTGTTGCAGACTCTGCTGCATTTTGTTTTGCACTTGCCGCAGAGATTTGCTTATCTGAGGCTGGATAAAAAAAGTCTTTTGTGCAAGAGCAGCCGTTTTCTTTACAATTGTCTGAAAATTTCGCAACGCTTCACCCTGCGCCTTTAGAATTGAACTGAAATTATTGCCAAGGGGCGACGTCTTTTGTGTTTTCCGGGAAATCTGTTCCTCTTTAAACGAGAGTTCCAGCATACGCCTGCCGATATTGCGCATTTCTTTAGCCGTATCGTCCTTACTTTTTTGCCGCATCATTTGTTGCGCCTGCTGCATTTGTCTGCTTAAATTGTTCAATTGCCGTTGCAGTTGCTTCGAATTTTGCGCGGCCTGCGACCTCCTGCCGGTAGCTAATTGCCGCTCTATTTTCTCCATTTTTTTTCCGACTGTTCCCTTTTGCAGAGCGGAAGAGACAGAATCGGTTATCTGTTGTGTTTTAGCAAACTGTTCCAGCAACTCTTCTTTTAAAAACCGCTGTAAATCGGCGGTTAAGTTTTCCAACTGTTTTTTTTGCTGCTTCTGCATCTGGCGGGTTTGTTCGATGTTTTCATCTGATTTTGTTTTTGGAGCATCAATTTCTTTGCTTATTTTTTCCTGTTGTCGAGCCAGTTTTTCCGCTTTTTTTACAAGCCGGTCCAGGTGTTGCTCGAACTGCACGCGCTTTAACAATTCCATAGTGCGTTCGATACTTTTTTCAAAAGCCTCCTGGTTCAGCTTCAGTTTTGCCAGCGCCTGCCGGACTTCCTGTGGATTTGATTTCTGAAGTGAATCTTGCAGTTTTTGCAGCGCTTGCATCAGTTCCGGACTCAGCGTTTCACGAAACATCTCCTGTAATTTGGTATATTTTTCCAGCAACTCCGGACTTATTAAATTATTTTGTTCTAATTTTTTAACGGCTTCGTCTAATTCTTTTCGAATTTGCTCTAATTTCTTTTGCAGTTCTTTCTGTTTTTGAACGGTTTTTTCGATAGCCTGTTTTTTCTCCCAGTCCATCTTTTCGGCCCGCTTCATCTGCCGGTCTATTTTTTCCAAATCCTTTTTTAGTTTTCCACTCTCTTCGCGCACCTCGTCCAGAGCGCTTATCTCCCGCTGCTGTTGTTTATCCATAGATTCAAACAATTCTTCAATGGACGGAAATCGTATACTGTATATTTTGCTGCGCGCAGAAGAACCGCCGTTAAGGGTATTATTATCCACAGCACGGGCAAAATATTTTAAGGTGTCGCCAAAGGTAAGCGGCAGTTTGTTAAAATCCAGCAGATAGGCGCTCTGCCCGTTACGACCCTTAATATTTTTCATAGGCAACGAAATTTTTATAGTATCGCTTTTTGAAGGCTGTTCATTAACAATCATATAATGCAAACTTAAAGCCCTTATTCCAAAATCATCTTCCGCCTCAATTTTTAATGCCAGATTGCCGTCAATGGGACTTTCCACATCAATTCCCGGTTCCGTTACATCCACAAACGGGGCGTTGTCTTCGGCGACGGCAATCCGGTAAGAAATTGGGTTTTGATTGCTAATGCCGCTGGTATCTTCCAAAATAATTTGGTAGGAATCGTTTTGATTAACGGTAAAAACACCGTCTAACTGTTCCCTCCGTAAACGCAACGGCAGTTTTTTCCCGGAAGCAAACAGCAATTGCCCGGCACGTACGGTTTTATTTAGTTTGATTTCGATATTTACCCGGCTGCCGCGCAGCGCGCTCACATCGCCGATGTTCCGCTCCTGCTGAAACTCGGATAGCCCGGTGTAAAGAGGCGGCTGAACACGAATATCCAGTTGCTCTACCCGCGGCGGTATCAAAACAACTACTTTAAATTCTTCGGATAAAAGGCGCCCGGAATAGGTTTCGGTAACCGGAATCCCGCTTAACCGGTATATGAAACCCGATCGTATATCGTTTAGTGTTAACCTGTAAAAACCTTCTTGTTTTTGTAATGGCATTTGCTGTTTTTCTTCGCCCGTTTGCCGAATCAGAAAGCAGCCTTCCAGCAAAGGCCCCGAATAAAACGCTTTTATTGTAAGCGGCGAACCTTTTAGTAGTTTGATGTTTCCGGGTTCTACACTAAAATTATACGCCGGTATTTGTAAATATTCGTTGGTTGGATTTAGTAAACGTAACCCGGAATGACCAAGCGTTTCCCACTGAATAGCCGTTAAAAGAATAAGCGCGGTAAAAACCGGCACCAATAGTTTGGTTGGTGGAAGAAAAGATTGCAATGACAGGCGGGCGGCAAAATCTTCCTGTATATAGGCCGATAAAATATGATCGATTGCCGCCTGTCGTAACGCATCCGAGCCGGCCGTTTTACCTTTTTCTTCGGTAATCAACTGGCAGGCAATTATAAACGCATCGCCGGTTTCCGGATAATAGCGCGCGGTCTCCTTTGCATCCGTAATCAGGCGCAACGCTTTATTATCACGAAAGTAACGTAAAAAGGGTTTTACCAATAAAAGATAAGCGGCTGCGCCAAAAATCAGCGCATTAATCAGCAATAATCCCCAGCGGCTGGTTTCGGAAAAAGAGAACACCTGATCGGCCAGAGCCGCACTCATCCAGACAGAAAGAATCAGCATGATAAAATGGATCGCCGCTCCCATCGCCTGCAGGCGCCGTTTCTTTTTGGAAAAGCGAGAGATATTATTTAAAAAGGATTGCTGTTTTTGATTTATCATTTGTTTGTTAACGCAAAATATAAAATATTAACCGCCATACGCAAAGCCGCTTCACGCAGGGCCGGCGGATCATCATGGATTCCGGCATCTTCACAGCCGTCGCTTATATCCGTATTAAAACTATAAAAACAGACTACCCGGCCGTGATATACCAAAGCGAGTCCTTTTGGCGGCCCGCCGGCATGTTCGTGAATTTTGGGAAGGCCTTTTTTAAAATCATATACCGTATGATAAATCGGATGCGAAAAAGGCAGTTCTACAAAACGTAGTTCGGGAAAGACCTTTTTCATTTCCCGGCGAAACGATTTATCCATCCCGTAATCATCGTCTGCCCATAAAAACCCGCCGGAAATCATCCAGCGCCGCAGGATACCGACTTCCGTATCTGAAAAATGAATATTGCCATGTCCGGAAATATAGGCCAGCGGATACTGAATAAATTCGGGATCGCTGATTTTATAGGCCACTTCCCGTTTACCTGTGGCTAAAGCCAGTTCGCGGTGTGCGCGTGTTAAAATATTTTTCCAGATGGTTTTATTGCCGTACCAGTCGCCGCCGCCCTGGTAGTGAATACGAACGGGCATAATTTCTGCGGCATAAAGCATTTGCAAAAAAAGCAGGATAAAAACTGGCAACCATTTTTTCATTGTGCGTTTTCGCTTTTAAGATTAAGCCGGTTATAAACCGTTGGGTTCTGGCACTCTATAAACGGGACAAAAAAAATCCCGGAACGAAAATTCATTCCGGGAAAAATAACCGTTAAAGCTAAAAATAACAAGTTTTATCTTGCTTATGCAGAGGTGGCAAATTTATAGCGACGGGCACGGGTGTTCAGGTTCATTTTTGCCAGTTCGGAACGCACTTCAAACCAGCCCGCTTTAGTGTAACCGTATTTGGAAGAATTCAGTTCTTTTTTAATTTTAAATGCGCCAAAAGAAGGGTTGCTTTTGATAATGGCTTTAATTTTATCCTGAAGGCTTAAATCGGTCAGGCTTTTTTGTTGTTCTCTGGTTAGCGGAGCGGCTGCCGGTTCTACTGTTTCAGCGGAATCTTCCATAGTTGCTTCTTCCGGTTTTGGCAATGTAATTTCTTTTGCCACCGGTTGTCCGGCCGCCTGCAACATTTCAAATTTATTAACCGCTTCATCAATGGTATCATAAACATCCAGGATATGATGAAATTCCAGTAATTCAAAAATCTCGTACACATCCGGCACCATACGCACCAGTTTCAGATCGCCGCCGTTTTCACGAATGGATTTAATTTCACTAATAAAAATACCCCATCCCGCGCTGCTGATGTAGTCTACATTCCCCAAATCAACAATAATAAAAAAGCGGCCTTGTTTCAGAAGCGAATCCAGAGACCGTTCCAATTCCGACGAGGTGGTTGTATCTATGTATCCGCCCACCTTTATTATCGATATGTGATTCCGGCTGCCGGCAATTTCGGTCGAGACTTGAATACCTTCCATTGAATCCTCCCTTTCAGGATTTTCGTATATGCTGTTTAAGCGTTTTTCTTTTTATCCTCGGATAACAATTCTAAAAGCGATGTATTTTCGATCATATTTTTATTTAAAATCTTCTCGCGAATTTTATCGAATTGATTTTCAGACCCGGTTTTTGTTGTTTTTAAACTCTGCTCGAGGCTGCGCTGGATCAATCCTATCTTATTTATGGATTCGAACAACTTGCCGTAATCTTTAAATTTATTGTCTTTTTCGATATATTTCAACAAATCTTTGACATTTGTTAAGATGATTTCTTTATCCAGCTCCTTAATATGTTCATCCATAAAATTAAAAGCCGTGAATAACTGTTCAAATACCTGTTTGATTTCCGGTAATTTTTTTAAGCTCGGATGGCGCCCCACAATTTTCATTACAATTGCTGCCTTGCGGATATCCTGGTCAAATGACGGACTTTGGGGCAATTTATTTATCAATTCCTGAACCTGTTTTAAATCGCCTTTTACATTCTGATAAAAATTTGAAACCTCATCCTGCTTCACTTTTGTTTTTACTTTTTTAAGCAATTCCTCTTTGGTCGTCGGCTGAACGGCTGCTTTTTTTGGCGTTGCTTCTTTTTTAGCAGAAGCGGCAATGGGTTCCGGTGCAGGCGTGGGGGCCGCCGAAGCCGGTTTCTCTTTGACAACCGGCGCATAGGGTTTGGCTGTTTTATGAATATAGGTTGGTTTACTTTTTTCTTCCCCGTCGCTGGAGTATATATTGATTCTTCGAATGGGTTTCTTTTCGGCTGTATCGGAACGCAATGTTTCCATCTGTTTGTCGACACCAGTATTCTGTTGTTTGGCCACTTCCATTTCGGCCGACTCAAAATTAAGAATAACCTTTCCGTCCAGAGTCATCAGTGGCGTACCCGGTTGTTTCAGACGCTTTTTCTTACCGCCCTTTTGCACAAAACGCTCACGCAGTTCCTGTGTATTTAATCGCAGTTTTTGCAGTTCGCTATATATAAGATCCGGATCTACTTTTTCTTTGCCATAGGCATCGGTGCGTAGTTCATAGGAAATTAATTTAGGGCCCCAATCGGGATGTTTACTGATAATATCAAACACTTTTGTCTTCTGCTAGATGGACAGATGTTTCTTTTCGATATAATCTTTATGCTCAAAAAAGACTTTTAAGCCGTCCATCCCTTTGCGCTTAACGATATCTTTATATTTATAATACTGATGCGGTGAAATGCGCATCTTTTCCAGAGCGTCTTTCACTTTAACACCGTCTTCGATCATCTGAAAAAGTTCTTCCTGCAATTTATACATCACATCGCCGGACATCATTTTTTCCTTGATCGCCACATACGTAATATCGTCATTTTGAGGAGCGCCTCCGGTAAAGGCCTTTAATTCCCTGTTGATGCTTTTTACAAATTCCCCCACATCAAGATGGCTATTGTTTCGAATCGCCTCTAAAAAGCGTTCGTCGCGGAATAGCTCCCGCTTCGTGTTCATCGCTTCAGTAATGCCATCCGTATAAACCACTAAAATATCATCTTCGCGCAGTTGAATGGAATCGGTCTGAATCTTTTTGGCAAACAAATTCAAATCGGGTAGCTGAATACCTACCGGAAAACCGGATGGATTCATATAATAGGTCTGTTTGGTAGAGCCACGATATAAAATCATGGGGTTATGACCGGCGCTTGCAAAATGAATCTCCCGGTTGCGGGAATCAAGAATAATATAAAACATGGTCACAAACATTCCGCGTTTCATATCGCCGGCCACAAAACGGTTTACCCGGGCCAGCACATCGGCCGGATTTTTATTGCCGCGCGATTCCAGACGCACTGCGGTCCGGATCATGGTCATTATCAACGATCCCGGAACGCCTTTACCGGATACATCGGCCACAATAATTCCGATGGAATCGTCATCCACTTCCACAAAATCGAATAAATCACCACCCACCTCTTTGGCCGCTTCGTAGTAAGAGGCAATTTCATACCCTTCCACTTTGGGAAAATCGCTGGGCAGAAGCATCTGCTGAATTTCCTGTGCAACCTGCAATTCTTTCTGCATCTTTTCCTGCTCAAGCAGGGTTACCTGGGCTTTGCGAAATTTGGTTGTCATCTCATTAAACGCCTGGGCAATTTCACCGATTTCATCCGAAGCATCGATGTCAATTTCATCCTGATCCACTTTGCCGTGCACCACATGTCGTACCCATTCGGCCAGGTAATGAAAAGGCGCCAAAATTTTATGAATCAGAAAATAGAGCGCGGTAAGACCGGCCACCATGATCAGCAGCAGCACAATCAGATAGCGCAGTTTTTGTTCGTTAATTTTATTTTGAATGGTCGTCTGATCAATCCATACATGGATCCAACCGAGCGGGGTAATGCCGCCCAATAATATTTCGGAGGAAAGCGCATAAACCATAATACTGTCGGAAGGGGAAAAGTGATACACCGAAACGCCTTCCATTGTATCCACAAGCGCACTATGCTCCGGCATGGCGTATTTACTGTAAGAATATGTTTTAGCGGTATTCGCCCAGGCCTGAATTATATTGGAACGGTCCGTGATAAATACCTCATCCACCACATCGGGATTGGCCTGACGCAGCGAATAGGCTTTTTCAAATAATTGCGCGTTGTTATCGTTCAATAAATCATCCACTACATTATCAGCGAGAGTCACATTAGAACCGGCGACACGCTGTAAAATATTTTCGGTTATGCGGCTGTCCAGGTTATGATACATAGGGACAAACACAACCATGGTTAAAATGGTAAAAATAATAGCCGCATAAATCGAATACTTCATTTTTAAATTAAGCTCGTTCCAGTAGCTCACCAGTTTCGATTCGTGGCTCTGCTCGCGGTTTTTTGTCAGGCGGAATTCATTACCGCGCTCGGTAACCGAATACTGTAAATCATCCATCAACTTACGCATCATTAAAATGCCCAGGCCGCCCTTTTTGCCGATGTTGACATAATTAGCCAAATCGGGTGTATTGGCCTGACGCGGATCATAACTCACACCCTGATCGATAATTACAATAGTCAGACTCATGCGGCGAATAATCGCTTTGATAACGATTTCGCCGTTCTTTATATCGCGGTAGCCATGACGAATAAGATTGGTACAGGCTTCATCTATTACCAGCTTAAAGGAATTCACAACCTTATCATGAAAATGGTATTTTTTTCCGATATGTTCGATAAAGTCGCGCACCTGCGTTAAATAACTCATTTGTGCGGGGATTGTGATTTCTTCTTTTTTTACATTTTTAAACATGTATCAGTCCAGTTTACTATTTGCTTCTGTTCAGACGGTCGCGCGCGCCTTCAAGGGCTTTTAAAATCTTTTTATTATAGGGGTGCTCTTTTAATAGCGCTTCCCAGATGGTAACCGCCTCCTGGTATTTTCCTTTTACAAATTTATCAACGCCGCGCAGGTAACGACCTTCGGCGGCGGCATCCAGAGGGTCCGATTTTCCGACGGTTTCAATTTTAGATTTTTCATAATATTGTTTTGCCAGTTTATTATCAGGACTCAGCTTTAAGGCGTCTTCAAATACAGAAACCGCCTGGTCATATTCGCCAATATCAAACAGTCCGATTCCTTTTTGAATATCTTCCTGCAATTTGATACGTTTACTCAGGGTTTCAATTTCAGTTTGAATGACCTGATTGTCGCCGCCGAGCAGACGCGCGTCGGCCAGCAGCCCCAGAGCCTTAGCGTAATTACCGTTACGAAATTCCCGCCGTCCCTGTTGCACAAGCCGGCTGGTCTCTTCCGCCATTCGCCGTTTTGTTGTTTTAATTGCAGCCAGAATCGTCACCTCATCCGGGGCTTTGTCACGAACCATATTAAACTCTATCAGAGCCTCGGTAAATTGTTTCTTATCGAGATACAACCGGCCTTTATTAAAATGGTCTTCGATAAACGCACGGGTGGCTTCGGTTCGCTCTGTATTTAGTGCAGTTTCCACAGCCCGTTTTTGTTCCTGCTCTCTTTGATGCTGAAAGAGCGATTCGGACGAATCGAGCATAACCGTTGCCCGTTTATTAAACGCATCCTGCCCGATTACCTGTTGATACTCGACAATTGCGTCAAAATATTTACTCTCGTTAAAATAATTATCGGCATTCTTTAAATGCTCGGCGATAAACTTCTGTCGGTCCGCTTCGCGCATGTCCGCAATCAGCCGTTCTTCTTCGGCCTGGCGTTGAGCGGCCGCAAGGCTGAGCAGTTCGTTACGGTTAAGACCAAAATTAAAAGCGAGTGAAAATTGGTGTACCGATGGAAAATAATCCGCCGGGCTCACCCGTCCAAAGGCATAATCAATCTGAAAAATGCTGTACTGCATACCGGCCCCAAAAGTGGGTCCAAATCCGTCAAAACCAACACGTAGCGCGCCTAAATCGCGAAATTTATATTCCGTTCCAAAATGAAAACGAACCGCACGGTTTTCAGAATAATCGGTATCAAACAGAATTTGCAGTTGGCTGCCGCCCTCAAATATATCTATTTTTTTGGCCAGGCCGAAACGGACGCCCAGCGGAAAAACATCCACCGCCTGTCCTTCATTCAGTTGCGGCGCAAAGGCATTTCGTATATTTATCCCAAAGGTCCAGTCCTGTAAAAAAGAAGCGCTGAAAAACTGCGGTTTATATAAAAACCCGAAATCCATTCCGATACCGGTATCCTTTTCGCCATTGATACCGGTCCAGGAGCGGCGCACGGCACGAACCGTAAAACCTGCCGTAATATCCCAGGGCAACCGTTTGGCATACGAAAAGAAACCGTGAAATTCATCCAGCGAAATATCCGGGCCCAGGCTTTCATTGTCCAGGCCGGTATGAGGCGCTCCGCCGGTTCCGATACGGGCAATTCCGAACCCAAAAGTACCAAGCCTAAGCGTTGGATAGGCGTATCCCAAAAAATCATATAAGGTGCCTTCGAACAGGGTTGTATGAAAAAGGCTCACACTTTGCCGGTACACATGCTCCAAACCGGCCGGATTCCAGAAGACCGCCGTTGGATCATCCGCAACCGCTGTAAACGCCTGCCCCATACTCAGAGCCCGCGCTCCGAAACCATAACTCAAATTACTTTCGGTTCCGCCTTCTTCGTTTTGAGCATACCCGTTTAAAAACAACAGGAATAATATAATTAGCACTCGTATTTTTTTCATTGCCGCACCTATTTAATATATGCGATTTTTGTGATATATCGTTTTTTTGCATCCCCGTTTAGAGGACGGATGTTTATTGTACAAAGGTATATCCCGTTCAGTACGGGTTTCCCCTGACCGTTCTTCCCATCCCAATGGACTAAATTCTGATACAGCCCGCTGGAAAGTCCTGTAAAAGACCGGCTCCAGACCGGTTCTCCGAGTAATGTAAAGATACGCACTTCCACATCGGACGGGCTTTCGAGACGAAACATAATCGTATTTTGTTTATAGGTCCGGCCAAACGGATTGGGGAAAGCGCCAAAACTATCTTTCGGATTATTAGAAACAATGGTAAAGGCTTTCGATTCCAGATTTTCACTCTCTTCGATTTTAACGCCAGTGCTGTCAATAATTTCCAACGGACTCTCCGGGTCAAAATCATATACATTCACGCTGCGCAGTACCGCCCGGAATCCGCGATTGACTATATTGTCCTGAAATTCCGCCCTGATAATGAATTTGGATTCGGCGCCCGCGGCCATTACGGCTTCCGGATCAAAGATTAGTTGCAAGGGATTGTCATCTGTTTTTGAAATTAAAAAATCAACAAACTCCGCTGTATTTTCCGCCGTTCCGGTTTTTTCCAAACCACCCTCGTCTACCCCCGCCACGGTAATTCGCTTGACCATGGAAAAAAGCGCGCGGGATGAAAGCAGATTTTCGTCGGAATTATCGCCTTCGGAATTAAAGAAGGCCAGACGCAATCCCCTGACCTTGAGCGGATCGTCGTAATCTTTATTCGATACGGAAAACGCCAGTAGCGGAACCACATCTTGCGCCTGTGTAAAAGAGGTGTCTGTTATAACCGAATTATCCACTTTTACGACAATCGTTTTTTGACGCACCCGCAACGGAATGGATACGGTGCCGGAATCGGGATCGACCGCCGCCGCACGGCCGCTGTTTTTATCCAACGGAAGGGCGGCAAATTTAAAATTAAGAACCGCGGTTAAATCTTGCTGCGGCGCTTTAACCACCCACGAGAGGATCGCACCGCTATTGGTGAAGCTCTGTTTATACGTACCCGAACTGAGTGAAAATCCCTGTTGTGCAATGGAAGAATCCAACAGCACAAATCCGCTTCCTGTAATGCCGGCCGATTCGAGCGCCCCGGTTGTTTCCGGAATCACCGCCTTCAGACGAATCGTAATTTCCTGTCCGCGGGAGACCAGCCCTGTATTGGCAGCCGTAAGCGGCAGTACGGTAACATCACTAAAGGCCAGAACAGCTTTCCTTTGAATGTGCACGGTATCCGGTTTTTGGACCGTTAATCCGCTGCCACTATTGGCGTCGGTGGCAAGAACCTGAACCGTATATGTTTCAAGCCCTGTGCCGGAATAAGATTCCGGAACCGTTAAACTCCATGAGGTCTCGTTGTTTTCATTAAAAGAGGCTAAATCCGGCGGAGAAGTTCCTAATGCTGCCGGAAGAATTAAACGCGCCTGAAGTCCGCTTACGGTTTCGCTGGCGTCAACTTGTACCCGAACCTTGTAAATCTGACCGTTCGAAAGTGTATCCTGAGTGGTTACCGTTATATTATGAATCTGCGCAGAACCGGCCGTGTAAACTTCTTTACTTTCGCTGGGGTTCTGCATATAAGCAGGCTGGCCGCTGTTTTCATCTTCGGGTATCTCGATCATTTCCACATTAATCTGGTCCGAAGCCAGAGCCAAGACGGATTCTGTTGCTGAAGGCAACGGATAATTTAGAGCAAGGTCTTTTGCCGCCGCTGTCACTGTCCGCGGCTCCGCTTTAATCCACCAGGAGACCGGTATGCCCGTATTAACCGTTTTTATGCTGTCGGCCGCCGGCATCGGGTTACCATCGGCATCGGAAAGTGTAAAATCGCTGCCAACACTAATTTTTGCTCTGCCCATCGTATTTACATCGGCTGATTCACTACGGTTTGTAACCAGGGCCTGCAAACGGAACAACTGCCCCAGCGAAACGGTGTCGTCCACAGCGCCGGCCGGTTCGACAATTGTCAAATGCAGCAACAGGCTGGCATTCTGCACTACGCTGAAAACGGTTTTTGCACTGTTAGTCTGTTTGCCTGCGGCGCTGTTCTCGTCTGTTCCGGAAAAGATAACATAAATGGAATCTTCCTGCGCCGGTACATTGGAGGGAGCCAATAGCCGCCATTCAACCGAATCGTGATCCGCAAACCCCGCCAGGTCGATAACCGAACTATCCTGAACCGCAAACCCCTGTGGCAGAATAATCTGCGCCCGGCGTCCCTGAACAGCCATGGATGTATTATAGTCAAATGCACTGCGCAGCGTAAATGCCTGCCCGGTGGAAACAACCCGGTCCACGGCGCCGTCCGGCGCAACCACAACAAGGGATTGTGCAGAAATAAAACCCTGCGGATTAACCTGAACCCGAATCGTATCCGCGTTCTGAACCTTATGCACCGCCATGGCGCTGTTTACATCAATGGGTAATGTATAAAATGTTGTTATTAAATCGTCTTGCATTCCCGCCGGTTTTTCCGCGCCTGCAATAACTTTCCATTCCAAATATTCGGTCGAAGCGTCAAAAGCACGCAGACTGAGGGTATCTTCACTGAACTGATATCCGGCAGGTAAATGCAGTTTTAGTACGCCGGATGTATAGGGAGCATCGCCGTTATTGGCAACGGTCGCCCGAACGGTAAATTCCTGAGCGGCCGAAAGCACATTGTCTTGCGCTCCCACAGGAGCCGTAATTTCCGAGGCAATTTGCAGAAGCGCCGGGCTAACAATGTTAATGAATTCCGAATTGTCAACCGGCTGCCCGATGCTGATTTTATATCCTGCCAAATCAAGGGCAGAATCGGCTATGGTTTTAAAAATATTACTGCCGGAACTGGCAATGGACGTATATTGAATGAAATGCATGGTATCCGCAGGGGCCAGACCGTAAAGCGTATCCGCACTGAACAGGGCGTCGTTCAGAGTCGTATGCAGATAAGCGGCCCGGATAGTATCGGCTCCCGTATTGCGTACCACAAGCCGCAGTTTAAATCGCTGATTTTGATTTACATCCGGTGTATTGGGCGCCTCAACCAACAGAGAATCGATACGTAAAGCGGCCGGAGCGATTACCAAAACCGTATCCGCTGTCTGCACCTGCGTAACATGTTCCGTGGTTTGCGCCTTTAGCAGATCATTAAAGGCAATGTCCGGTTCGGGAGAAATACGGCCCGTTAAGGCGTTATCCGTTACATTAAAATAGAAAGGCAGCAGTTTTGTTTCACCCCCCTGAAGCGTATCCGGAAAGGACGGTGCAGAAGTTTGCAGCCAGTCTTCCGTAACATAACGCGCCGAATCGATATTCATAAATCTAAAATCAATCGTTTGTAACTGTGCAGCGGAAGCGCCCTGATTTTCAACGCGCAAAACAATGGATATGTCGGTTTGTCCCTGGCGTACCCGGGCCGAATCAATTTGGACCGCGGCTATCACCGGAGCGGCGCCCGCGATAATTTCCAACCCCTGAACAATTGTTCCCTCGGAAATTACCGCCTGACCGTCCGACAGCGTTCCCGACATATGCCAGAACACATCATACATGCCCGCCGTCAATCCTTCCGGAAGCGCGCTCTCGTTAAAGCTAACCGTCGTCGTATCCAGCTTGCCGCTCTGTGCATCTTTGCCCTTAAGCGTGTAACGGCCGGAAAGATAAATATTCTCCATCCCCGCGCCCGAGATCCGCAGGTAACTGGAATCCGGGTTTAAAGTGAGGTCAGAAGTTCCCGAATCCGTATAGGCCGCCGTGAAGGTAAGCACCTGTCCCGCTGTTGCCGTATCGGGATATAATGAAGCGGCCACATATTCCGCTTCGCCACCGGACTGAATCTCGATGGTGGCAAATACCGATGATTCAATAATAGTGGACCCGCCTTCCAGTGAAACCTGGCCAAAGATAGAAAGGTCGCCTGTAAAATAATTATCCGGTACATCAAAACGAAATGTAAATTCATTGGTTTCAAGCTGTAAAACGGAAAGCGTATCGGTGCGCTGGTAATTATCTACGGAAACAAATTGGCTGCCGTTTTTAAAGATCAGCTTGGTACCGGATTCGTCAATTGATTTTGCCCCGGCGCTGTTATTGACAAACATGTGCACAATAATCCCGGTTTCTCCCCAGACAGCTTTATTTTTACTGGCATTTATATCTGTAATCGAAATAATATTCGCACCATAAGCAAGGATTCCCGCATCCAGCGTTTCATCGAAAGAGGTTTCGGTATTGACCGAGCCGCGCAACACCAGTTTAAAGCGGTATTCGCCTTCAACCATTCCCGAAAGAAAGGTTTCGCGGAAAGTTAGTTGTGTTTGCGCACCGCCGCCGCTAATCTGTACGGCGCTGGTATCGGCAAGCGGAATGGTTAACACCGTATCCTGAAAGGAGTTATCCCATAATTCCAGCATGGTACGGTTGCGGTCTGCCGTAAGCAGGGCTTCGCCATCGTTTTGTACGGTTACCTTAAATACTTCATTGGTATCTCCCGGCGATACATTGGGGTCGGTCTGAATCCATGAAATATCCGGCGGCGTCTGAATGAAAAGGGCATTGGTCTGAGTTGTGTTTGCCGATAAACCGGCATTGGAATTAACATCATATCCGCTAAAAGATGAAGTGATATCCAGCAGACCGGTATAGCTTGTCGTATTAACCGCCATGTCATAAATCAGCGTATCCTGTGCATTCCCCGCCAAAGTAAACGGTGTGGAATGGCTGCTCAATGCAACCGAAATATCTTCATCCGGTGTGAAACCCAGTCCGGTTTGTTCGACAACCGCTCCGGCCTGCCCCGTATTTTGAAGCACGGCAAAAACTTTCCCGTTGGCCTGTCCCTGGTGCACCGTATCCGGTACGCTCCAGACAACGCCCGCCACCAGCCGGGCAGCCTGTTGCAACAGCAGAGTTTCGGACTGAATGGCATCGGACGTCGTGCTGTCCTGACCGTCGTTCACATCCCGGCTTACGACTCGCGCGCCGGATTGGTAAATCCCGGTCTGTGCATCCGTATGCGCATCCATTGTAAATCCGAACGACTGGGTTTGTCCGGCAGATACTATTAACGGTAACGAAGGCGCCGTTTCCCGGGTGATGGTAAAATTGGCATTTGCCAACGCTCCGTTTAGAAGCATGTTCAGCTGCACCGAATCAATTTGCGCATCGGCCCGATGGGCGCCGGACGCATTCTGTATCAGAACCGCTCCCTGTAATCCTGTCTGACCGGCAGAGACGGTATCTTCGGAAAGCGTAACAGAGGTAATTTGTACAAACGGCCGCTGCTGTACGCTCCAGTAATCATAAATGGAGGTATCGCTGACCCAGTATTCCCGTCCGGTTTGCGGCTCCGAAATATAAATTTCCGAGCGGATAGTATCTGGTCCGGTTAACGCGGAAGCATCCACAGAAAGCGGAATTGTAAAAGTCACATCATCTCCGGCATTCAGAGTTCCCAGGGCGGGAGTAATCGTTCCGGCTGTGTAAGCGGAGGCTGCATTGTGGCTGAAAATTAAATTCAACGAATCCACATTGGCCGGCGCGTCGCTTTCATTCTTTACACGCACCCGAACCGAAAGCCCCGTTTGCCCTTGCGATACCTTTTTCTGTGACGCGGCCACAGAAATTTCTTTTATGGCCGAAACCCCGCTGGTAATACGCCATTCGAGCAGATCTCCCGATTGCGTACTGCTGATTCCTGAGGCGTATTGATCGTTCCAGGTAACCAATGAACGCAGGGTATCAAGACCCGTTGCCGAATTATTCAGAACTGAAATCAAGTCGGTTACCGTTGTATCGGCTCCGCCGGCAATGCTCAAATTAAGAGAAGGGTATTGATGCGTATACAATCCGATACGCTCCTGCACCGTCAGACCGCTAATCAGAGCCGGAGCGGAACCCGTATTGGAAATTTGGATCTGAACCGGAATATCGTTTTCTCCGAGGAGAACCACGCTATCCGGCGCGGTCATGGCCAGTACCTGAACCGACGCCGGCGTAAAAACCTGCCAACTGTCGGGTACGGTGGCGTTGTCATCGGTTAAAGTGGAATCAAAACCGGTATCTACCCAGTTAGAATCGCGTCCTGCGGCATGAGCATCAAGGGTTTGCATACCGAGAGCGGCATCGGCGGGCACCGTAAAATAATAATCAAAACGTTGACTTTCCCCGCTGTTAACGGCATAGGGTAAAGCCGGACTAATTGAACTCGCAGTCCCGTAAGGCGAAAGCAGTAAGGTATCCAGCACCATTGCCGCTTCTCCCGTATTCGAAACAAGAATAGTTACCAGCGTGTCGCTGCCCTGCGAAATATTATCGGCAATAGCCGACACCGAATCGATTGTCAGAACGGCCGGCTGTTGAATGGTTAAATTGTTGGGCACTGTCTGAACATTATTATATGCAACCTGATTATCCTGTCCGTTCAGTACCAGCTCCATTACATACGAACCCGAAGCGCCGGAAGCGGTTCCGGATTCAAAATGCAGAACGGTTGTACTATTCCCCGGAATTATGGCCGGTGTTGTCAAACGACGGAAGAAGCTATGATCCGACTGCATCCGCAGACGACTATTAGTTGTATCGGCTATCAGTTCCGCTTCGCCGGAATTTATAACCGTAACGGTCGGGCTCAAATTTTGTCCCGATGAAATCCGAAGCGGACTGTTGTCTGTGGCGCTGATACTGACCGCCTGCTGAACCAGCCAACTGTCGGTGGTATCGGCTCCGCTGTCGGAAAGCGGTGTGCCGTCGTAACTGTTGCGACCGAAAACATTCGCATTTATGGCGTCGGTTCCGCTTTGAGCGTCCGCCCGGACGGTCACAAAAAACTGAAATGTATCCTGCTCCGATGGTTGAAGCGTACGGTTTAAACTGCGCATCAGGCCGGCTGTCTCGTAATTTTGTGTCGGAAGCGTTAGACGGATACTATCAATCTGAACCGTAGAATAGCCATTATTTTCCACTCGTACCAGAATGGGACGATCCGCCTGCCCGGTACTGACCTGTTGCAAATCCGAAACTGCCGACAAGATATGCAAAGCGCCGCGGCTGATCACATTCCAATCCGCGTAGGCAGCGGTGTTTTCGTGCTGATAGGATGTTTCGCTATTTTTATCCTGATACGAAATCTGCACTCTAAAGGTATCCGGACCGGTCGGCGCATCGGCCGCCGTTTTTACAGCATAATACAGGGTATCGGTTCCGCCTCCGCTTATTTCAAGCGGAAAGCCCTGAAGCGCCGATAAAGTGTAATCCGAATTGTAACCAATAGCGACACTGTCGCCGGATGTAATCATAGCCGTGGCTTCGCCGTTATTCGTCAGGGCAATTTTCAGAGTGTCTCCCGATTCGCCCTGACTAACAATGGTATCGGTAAGCGTAATGTCCGAATTGAACAGAGCGGCGATACTTTGTACGGTTAAACTGTCATTTTGGGAGGCCGTGTACAGTGTATCGTAACTAAGACTTCCGTTTTCCGTTCCCTGCAGATAAAGCACACCGGCATAGTTTTGACCGGAAGCCAGCGTTAGTGTTTTTTGCCTGAAATGCAGGGTTGAATTTGTATTGGCCGAAATCGTTTGATCACCGGCAAGATAAAAATTATCCGTCCCGAAATTCAGATAGGTGGTAGCGGAATCCAGCAGAAAATCATAATTCCCGGCATTGCTGAGAGTCAGTTCGAAAGCCACCGACTGATTTTCCGAAACCGTTTGCGGAGTGAAGCTCACATAGGTCAGATTCAGACTCGGAGTGACTTCAAAACTATCCGTCTGGTCAGCGCCCGTATCCAAAACAGAATCACCACTTGGTTCCAGAATACCATTAACAAAACCATCCAGCCCAATAGTCCCCGTGTTGGCCTGCTCCGGAACCGTAACGGAAAAGAAAAAATCACGCGTTGTACCTGAAGCAATTTGATTAGGATTAGAAGGATAGGACGTAACGGTAAATCCTTCATCCGGTGAAAATTGCAATCCGCCATCGGAAATTGAAATCGTGTAAATGCTGTTATTCTTCACCTGCATACGAATCCGATTCATTATTCCGCCGCGTGAAACAGCCTTCTCCGCCGGGTCCTGCACTTCCACTAAAACAATGCGCAGAGGCTCCACAGAGAATCCGCCGGGATCGGTGGTTAAAGTTCCATTCAGATTTGCATCCGCGCCGCTTCCGGCAAAACTAATTTCCGGCGTATAATTTCCTCCGGAAAAGGCTTCGTTTAATACCACATTGCTAAAGCGCATTAGGGAAGAAGTACCGGCCGTTAAAATATTATTTGAATCGGCAACCGCCGAGGCCGTATACGTTTCATCGGTAAATGAAAAACGGGTATTACTTAAATCCAGCGTCACATCGTCCGGTCCCGGATTGGAAATTTGCAGTCGGAAAGTAACCGTATCACCCGGTGAAGCGGTTGTGGGATTAAGCGATGATGCCACGTAAGTAAGTCCGTATATTTTAAAGGCTGCCGTATCCGCCAGCCCGGCAATATAGGCTTTGGCAACAGACGAATCGGTATTCACCGGAGTCGTATATACGCTCTGTGCAATACCGCCGGTATCCGTAGTCGCTGTATGATTCGAAACGCTTGCTGCCGGTTCAAACGTAACCGAAGCGCCCTCAACGGTATTGCCATATTGATCCAATACCTGTGCTTCGATTTTCTGCGTGCCGCCAGCCACCGCCGATTTATTATTTCCGGACCAGACTGCAATAGTAGCCGGTAGGTCTGCCGCAACAGACGCATTGAATTGTGCGGCCGTTAATCCGCTCACCGTGGCCGATAATGTATCGGTTCCGGCCGAAGTGCGTAAGGTCCAGTTTGTGGAAGCCAGTCCCAAAGTATCCGTATAGGATGAATCGTTTGTGGCATTCACGCTGCCATCCGCCGAAGGAATCCATAACAATCCCACATTTTCAACAGGATTGTCATACGTGTCCACTATTTTTACACGTACCGGATTTGTCAGTGTCTCTCCGGCCGTTCCGCTCTGCTCATTTCCCGAATAGATAATAATACTGTCTGCCGCGGCGGCGATTGCATTGGCTGTAAATCGAATCGGACTGTAAGTCAAACTCTGATTAAAGGCACTTATACGATAGGTACCGGTCTTACTTCCAAGGGTGAAATTTGTAGAAGCTTGTCCATCACTTCCGGTTTCTACCGAGACGGACTCAATCATATAATCCCCGCCGCCTTCCGGATAATCGGACGGCGTTTCTACGCCAAATGTAATGCCCACATTGGGCACCGGATTTCCAAGACTATCCAGAACCTGAATCACAAAAGGAGCGGCAAGCGTTTGTTTTACCGTTTCCGTTTGATTATCACCGCTTACATAAACAATAGAATTGGCGCTGGAACTGGAGGCATTGGCGTAAAACCAGACCGTTTGGGGAGTGGGTACAAGAGCGACTTCCGCTTTGGCCGAATCCGGACCGGTTGTACTTTTTAATCTCCATCGGCTGTGCGCATCACCTTGTTGGTCCGTTTGATTGGTCGTCGGTGAAAGCTGTCCACCCGTATCCGTACTCCAGGTGACCCCGACTCCGGAAATTTTATTACCGTAGGCGTCCGTTACATTTACGCTTAGTGAATCGCTGATATATTCATTTACCGGCGCTGAAACCGTTGACGTCGGCCAGTAGCTCACATTTACCGGATCTCCCGGTACGGTTTCAATTAATCCGGAATAATCGTTTAATGTGCCGTTAGTTATTTTAAACTGGCTAACCGCCACTGTTCGAAAGTAAAAACGGTTCTCGGACGTATCGGTAACCGAATTCTTAAAAAATCCGATGGAATCCCCTTCCATTGACCAGCTTACAATCTGAGCGCCAAGATAATTTCCATTTACATCGTAACCTTCGGCATAAAGATCCAGCGAGTCTCCCGCCGTTCCCGTATACGTGCCTAATTCGGCTCCGCCGTCACCGGCAACCGTTTGAATTTTAATGGAAAATAAGGCGCCGTTGTTTACCGTAACCGTTCCTGTTTGATCATCGGCCCAGCCATTTCCGTTAGAAGTGGAGACATATCCGCTTCCGCCGGAAAGCGGCGAAAGAGTAGTAACATAGGTATTCAGACTATCGCCCAGTCCGCTTAACGAATTATGCACATGCCAGTCGACGGAAGCATTTGCCGAAAAATTATTATCGGCGTCGTATCCGGCGGCATATAAATCCATAGAGGTTCCCGCTGTAAGGGTTGTATCGCCAATTTCACTTCCGTTTCCACCGGGCATGGTACGAATTTTTACATAGGTTATTGCTCCGGGATTTACGGTTATCAATCCGCTTTCGTCACTTATCAGGCTGTTGGACTGTGCCGAGGCCTTAACCGTTCCGGAACCGGAAAGGGCCGCATCGATATAAATACTATCGGTAGGATTGACCGGAGAGATACGATCAATTACTCCGCTGCTGTCCCAGTTTGCTGCAATCCGTCCCAGATAGTTGCCGTCCTGATCGTACCCAATTGCATACAATATCAGATGTTCATCGGCTGTTATCGTAGTATCCGTCAAGCGGTTGCCGCCATTTTGTGTTTCCGTTTGAATGTAAAGTTCAGCCAGGCCGCCGTTCGTTACCGTTACGATACCAGTGCTATCCGCCTGCACTCCGCCAATGGTGGAAGTCGCAATAATATGACCGCTTCCGGGAAGGGTTGGACTAAAGGTATATTTTGAACCTGAAGCATTAACGGTTTCCAGCGTTTGATCCGATGTCCAGGTTACGGTTGTATCGGAAATGTAATTATCATATGTATCATACCCTGCCGCATAAAAAGTTGAATATTCATCCGTAGTCAGTGACGACGAATCGGCTTCAACTCCAAGATTGCCCGCTTCGGTACGAATAAGAACATAATTAAGGGCCGCGGCTGTCACCGTAATAACCCCGCTCTCACCGTTTACATCGCTATCCGCAGCATTAACCGCATGTACCGCAAATGAACCGGCGCTGTTATCGGTAACCGTAAAACCGGCGCTGCTGCTGTTGGAAAAACTCAGAGACGTACCCGTATCAAACGTGGCGGTGCTGCTGCCGGGCGTACTTAAATTTACCGTGCCGCTGTTTACAACCGCATTGTCGTACTGATCGTAGGCCGTTATCGTGTACGCGATGCCCGCGCCCGCCGTCGTGCTTTGAGACGCGGACGGATTGAATCCGTAGTAACTGAC
>JAJRSO010000049.1 GCA_024278755.1 Calditrichota bacterium
ATGTCGGCTCATCGCATCCTGGGGCTGGAGAAGGTCCCAAGGGTTTGGCTGTTCGCCAATTAAAGCGGTACGTGAGCTGGGTTTAGAACGTCGTGAGACAGTTCGGTCCCTATCTGTTGCGGGCGTAGGATGTTTGAGGGGATCTGTTCTTAGTACGAGAGGACCGGAATGGACGAACCTCTGGTGTACCAGTTGTTCCGCCAGGAGCATAGCTGGGTAGCTACGTTCGGTGAGGATAAGCGCTGAAAGCATCTAAGTGCGAAACCCAACCCAAGATGAAACATCCCTGTCCATAAGGACACTAAAGGCACCTTCTAGATTAGGAGGTTGATAGGCTGCAGGTGTAAGCGCAGCAATGCGTTTAGCCGAGCAGTACTAATTTGCCGTGCGGCTTAACCAAATTTTTATTACTTCTGCCGGTAGATACGAACTCTGACTAATTCTCTTATTTTTTTAGCACTTTATAATTTCTGGTGACTATAGCGGCGGGGATACACCTCTTCCCATCTCGAACAGAGTAGTTAAGCCCGCCCGCGCTGATGGTACTGTTCCTATGGTAGGGACGGGAGAGTAGGTCGTCACCAGATTTTTTTTTAGGTCATCTGTTTTCAGGTGACCTTTTTTTATTTATAAAGGTTTAAGGTCATGTAATGATCCGTGTGGGTAACTAAGATCATAAGATAAATCGACCACAGATTTGCACTGATTCACACAGATAAAAACAACAACCCTTGCTTTTTAATTAAATTATCCATGTTGAGTTGCTTTAATTCGTGGCAATTTCATTTTTAAAGGTTCTTTGTACACAAAAAATAACATGGATAAAGTTTTATAACACTTGAAATAAAAAAAGCCTCCCGTTGGAAAACAGAAGGCTTTTATCAAAAGGAAAAATAAAAAAATTATTTTAAACGCTCCGGATGCGCAAGAAACCATTCCGTTGTTTTTCTTATTCCTTCCATTACGTCTACTTTTACTTTATAACCTAATAATTTTTTTGCCAGATCAATATCGGCATGTGAATGCTGAATATCGCCTGCCCGCTCGGGACCATGTTTGGCTTCTACTTGAGCGCCGGTTAAACGGCGCAATTCGGAAGCAAGTTCATTTAGGGTAATCCGGTCGCCACAGGCAATGTTCATCACTTGCCCGGCGGCGGCGGGCGCTTTACAGGCGAGTAAGTTTGCGCTAATTACATTGTCAATATAGGTAAAATCACGACTTTGCGATCCGTCTCCGTTAATTACAGGAGCCTGTTCCTCTAAAAATAATTTGATAAATTTTGGTATAACCGCCGAGTAAAATGAGCCGGGATCCTGGCGAGGGCCAAAAATATTAAAATAACGTAAGGCCACTGTTTCAAATCCATATACTTTTGTAAAGACGCTACAATACTGTTCAGCCGTTAATTTATTTACGGCATAGGGTGAAAGCGGATTCGTTTTCATTGTTTCAACTTTGGGAAGAACAGGCGTGTCTCCATAGGCGGAAGAAGAGGCCGCATAGACCAAACGTTTTACCTTTGCTTCTTTTGCAGCGAATAGAATATTTAGCGTACCGTTCACATTTACATCGTTACTCTCGATAGGTGTTTCGATGGATCGCGGAACGGAAGGAAGAGCCGCCTGGTGAAGAATATAGTCGATTCCCTGCACGGCTTCGGTAACAGTATTTAAATAGCGAATATCGCCGTGTATAATTTCAACTTTATCTTCAATAGCTGTTAAATTGTGACGGTATCCGGTAGAAAAATTATCTATAATTCGAACAAAATGGCCCTGCTCAACCAAAGCGTGGGCCAGGTTAGAACCAATAAAACCGGCGCCTCCCGTAATAAGATAGCGTTCTTGCATATATTCTCCTTCGTTTTTTCTAAACAAATGTATCGACTATTTTAAAAATAACTAAAACATAATTTTGATAAAAGATTGAGTTAATCGGTGCGAATAAACGGGGATTTTTTAGTTATCCGTTATGAACGGCATCAACAAAGGCGCGGATAAATCCAGGGTCATTATTACTTTCAAGTATATTTCCGGTTACAATAAAGCGGGCGCCGGCCTTTACTTTCTCTGCAGCTGCTTCAGGTGTGCGAATCCCACCGCCAACAATAAGTGGAATGGAGATACTTTTGGATATAAGGGAAATCATCTCTGTCGGTACAGAATGATCCGCGCCGCTGCCACTTTCGAGATAAATGGTTTGAAAACCCATATACGAAGCGGCAAGCGCGTGAGCCGCGGCGATTTCCGGCTTATGTCTTGGAAGAGGAACCGTACCGCTCATAAATTCTGCAGAAGTGGCTCTTCCCGATTCAACGAGCAGGTAGGCCGTGGAGATTGGCTCAATCCCTAACCGGTGAATGATGGGCGCAGCAATGACTTGCGTTCCAATTATATGATGCGCGTTTCGACCGCTTAAAAGGGAAAGAAAAAGAAGTGCGTCTGCATAAGCGGATAACTGATGTACGCCCCCCGGGAAAATAATTACAGGAATGTTTCCGCTGTGTTTTTTAAAGGTTTGCAGGTAGCCATCAAAGTCCGGAGTGAGCAAAAGACTACCCCCAACCAAAAATGCATCAACACCTGCTGCAATCGCTTCGGATAGAACTACAGAGAGCTTATTTAACGGGGTTTTATCCGGATCAATCAGAACAAAATAGCCGGCGTTAAAACTACTGGTATTTTGTAGGAGTTTATCGAAAACGTTCATGTAAACCTGAAATGTTTTTTCGCTGGTTATCAAATTAACCGGAACAGAATAAAAAATGCAGCGTAATATTCAGTTCACAGAAAAAGAGTTTTCTTTATCATTTGGATATTGCTTTTTAGCTGAACTGTATCTAAATGATCAAATCAAAACATACTAAAATGAAAAAATAAAAGCAAGCGAGGTCACCACACTTCAACCGTTTTAACGAAAGGTAACAATCTCAAAAAAGTAGGTCCAAATTCCCTATAATATTCAGCTATTGTTGCCAGACGAATTAATCTGTATATTGCCCGTACCGATATGGGAGTAAATGTATATTAACAATAACTTAACTCCAAATCCGGATAGGGGTATGCATATGATAGAAAAAGTACGAAAAGCAGCAGTGGCGGGAACGTTCTATCCGGCGAATCAGGAAAAGCTGGAACGAGATGTAGCCGTCTTCTTAGAAAATTCACTACCGGTGGAAATTGTAACCCGCATATTCGGAATTGCCGTTCCTCATGCCGGTTATACGTATTCCGGGGGAGTTGCCGCAAGGGCTTACCGTCAGGTTATGGATCGCGATTTTGAACTGGTTGTGGTAATTGCGCCGAGCCACAAAATTTATTTTGAAGAAATTTCCGTTTACAACGGCGCAGCATATGAAACACCGCTTGGAAAAATCCATGTTGACCGGGATAGTGCTAAAAAATTAGCCTCGCTTCATCCGGGAATTATCTATTCCGATTTGGGACATGATATTGACGAACATGCCCTGGAAGTGCAGCTTCCGTTTTTACAGCAGGTGTTTTATGATTTTTCCTTGCTACCCATCGTGATGGGAAATCAGGATGCCGCCAATGTGGAAGTTTTAGCCGACGCTTTGGCGAAACTTCTGACCGATAAAAAAGCATTAATTGTAGCCAGTTCGGATCTGTCTCATTTTCACAGGTATGAAAAGGCAAAAACGCTTGATAATGTTGTTGTGGAAGATGTGGCCCGTTACGATTACGCTAAACTTGCGGGTGATTTACAAAAAGGTTTGTGCGAAATGTGTGGTGCCGGTCCTGTGCTGGTTACTATGAAAGCCTGCGAAAAATTGGGGGCCAATAAAGCCAAAGTACTATTATACAGAAATTCGGGAGATATAACCGGCGAACGGGATCAGGTAGTGGGTTATATGTCTGCCATGTTTTATGAATAAATTGAATGGAGAAGTTATGAAAAAAGGAACAATTGCTCTTATCGTTGTCGTGGTTTTACTTTTTATTATGTTCTTTAGTTTTAAAGGCTATTACAATAGTTTTGTTACATTAGAAGAACAGGTAAGTCAGAGTTGGGCCCAAGTGGAAAACGTCTACCAACGTCGCGCCGATTTAATCCCAAATTTAGTGGAAGTGGTAAAAGGGTACGCCAAACACGAGCAGGAAACCCTTCAGGGTGTGGTAGATGCCCGCTCTAAAATGGGGGGGCAGGTAAAAGTAGATAAAAGTGTTTTGAATGATCCCCAGGCATTCGCAAAATTTCAACAAATGCAGGGCGCTTTATCATCGGCCTTACAACGGTTGATGGTGGTTGTGGAAAAATATCCCGATTTAAAGGCAGACAAACGTTTTGGCGAATTACAGGCACAGCTCGAAGGAACGGAAAACAGAATTGCCGTGGAACGCCGTCGTTTTAATGAATCGGTACAGAATTACAACAAGACGGTTCGTCAATTCCCTGCAAATATCATCGCCGGAATGTTTGGCTTTACCAAAAAAGAATATTTTAAAGCGGACGCCGGTTCCGAAAAAGCGCCGAAAGTGAAGTTTTAACGATGAGTATAAAAAATAGTGCATTAACAAAACGCCCACAGTTAAATGGAATTCTAAATCCCCGACTTATCCGATTTTCGAAAACATTGTTTCTATCGGCTTTGCTGAGTGTTATTCTTATCACCCGGATTGTAGCGGGATCGGCTCTGCCGGACAGACCGCAAAACTGGGTTACGGATTATGCGGATGTATTGACATCTGCCCAGGAATCTCAGTTAAACCAAATGCTGAGCGGACTGGAAAGACGCAGTTCCAATCAGATTTTTATAGCCGTATTCAACGAAATTCCGGAAGGAGAATACCTCGAAGATTTTACGACAAAAGTTTTTGAAAAATGGCGCCCGGGTTTAAAAGACAAAAATAATGGTATTTTGTTGGCAATTTTTATTAAGGATCGCAAAATACGTATGGAAATCGGCTACGGTCTGGAAGATGTGGTAACCGATGCACAATCTAATACACTTATTCAGGAAATTTTAAGGCCCAATTTTAAACAGGGAAATTATTTTGCCGGGATTAAATCAACCCTCGACGTGTTAATACCGGCTGTGGAAGGTAAATACCAGATTCCTGTTCGACAGAAATCTAAAAAGGGAAAATCTTCAGGGACGCTAAATGTATTGTTTATTCTGTTTATAATAATTATGTCTATCTTTTTCCGGCGCGGAGGCGGTACCGGTGTAGGAACCCGGCGCAGGGGCGGAATGTTAGGCCCTTTTATTTTGGGTAGTATGCTTGGCGGTTCCTCCGGAGGAAGTTTCGGCGGCGGTGGCGGATTTGGAGGCGGAAGCTTCGGAGGCGGCTTTGGCGGGCTTTCCGGAGGCGGTGGGGCCAGCGGCGGCTGGTAAATAGAATCTCTAAAAAATAGTAGGTTTTAAAAAGGTTGTTTAACCACAGAGGAAGCGGATTTCACGGAAGAAGATTGATAATCCCAATATCACTTTTAACCGTTTTGATTTTCACACCGCCTGCGTTCTTTCCGGTAAACAAGGATAGATTTTCCCTTCTGATTTTCGTGAATTAAAACCGGGGAAAACGATTGAGAACAAGAGGAAACTATGAATGTAAAAAACTTTTTTAGCAAAGAGCAAAAAGAAGAAATATTAAAAGCCATACAGGCTGCCGAAAAAGATACGTCGGGTGAAATTCGGCTACATATCGAATCGAGCTGTAAAGGGGAACCTTTAGACAGGGCGGTTAAAGTCTTTGAAAAATTAAAAATGCACAAAACGCATCTGCATAACGGCGTTCTGATATATCTCGCGGTTAAAGATCGTAAGTTTTCTATTTTTGGAGATGAAGGCATTAACAAAGCGGTGCCCGAAAATTTTTGGGAAGAGGTAAAAGAGGAAATGCGCGCCCATTTTGTGAAAGGGGATTTTGCAACCGGCGTCAGTAAAGGAATCCGCATGGCCGGGCAAAAATTAAAAGAGTTTTTCCCCTATCAGCAAGACGATGTAAACGAGCTTTCCGATGAAATATCCATCGGAGATTAAGCGTTCCGGTGTTAAACTTAAAGCAGGGGATTGCCGAATATTTCCTGCTTTTTTTATATGGAATCAGAACGAAAAATGATAAAACTACTACTGATTGCGGGGGAAGTTTCGGCAGACAGCCACGGCGCTGCCCTACTAAAGGAAATGAAGAAAACACAGGAGTTGTCGGTTTTCGGAATTGGCGGCGACCAGTTGCAGGCGTTGGGAATGAAGCTAACCGTGCATTTAAAAGATATGGCGTTTATGGGGGTGGCGGAAGTAATCCGCCATTTACCGTTTATCCGGAAAGTAAAACAAAAATTGCTGGAGCAGGCGCACGAGGAAAAACCGGACGTTGCGATCTTGTTGGATTATCCGGGATTTAATCTGCGTATGGCACACGCGCTTAAAAAAATGGGTATTCCGGTTATCTATTATATCAGTCCGCAGATCTGGGCCTGGGGGCGGCGACGCATTAAAAAAATCAAACGGGACGTGGATTTGATGCTGGTGCTGTTTCCTTTTGAACAAAAACTCTATACAAAATACGGGATGGATGTGGCATGTGCCGGCCACCCGCTGGTGGATGAATTACAGCGATTTTTACCGCAAAAAGAGAGGTCCTACGATCCCGGGAAAGCGCATCTCGGCATTTTACCGGGCAGTCGCCGACAGGAGGTTAGTTCCCTGCTTTCAGAAATGTTGGAAACGGCCAGGGTCTTACAAAAAACGGGAAAGATAGACTCTGCTGAAATATTAAAGGTTCCCAATCTCCCTTTGGATTTATACGAACAATTCCTTTAAGAAAGCGACACCTTTGTTCGAATAGCAGAAAAACCTATGCACGAGGCGCTGCCGGAATACGACGCTGTCCTTGTCGCTTCGGGAACCGCTACGCTGGAAACCGGCTATTTCGGCATTCCTATGCTAATCGTCTACCGTGTGAGTAACATTACTTACCAATTGGCAAAGCGGCTGGTAAAAATAAAACACATTGGCCTGGTAAATATTGTGGCTGAAAAAGAGGTCGTAAAAGAGCTGGTTCAGGATGCGTTTACAGTGGAAAATACGGTTGCGGAAATCACCCGGCTGTTAAAACCCGACGCGCATCAAAAAATGAAACAGGATTTAAAAATCATCCGCGATAAACTGGGAGAGCCGGGTGTTTCGGCAAGAGCGGCAAAGAGAGTGAATGATTTTATTTTTGCGAAACAGGCGTTGAATTCCGGGTATGGGAATGGCTGATCAGCAATATGAAACAACGGAGCAAACCTTTCGGTTTAACGGAAAATCGTTTCAAATTAAGCGCATTAAAAATTTAGACGATTTGGTGGATCAAATAGATGACGAACAATTTAAAATAGACGAGCGCCTACCTTACTGGGCAGAACTATGGCCCTCGGCCATCGGTTTTGCCCGTTATGTTTTTAAAAATAGCACGTTGGTAAAAAACAAATCGGTACTGGAGTTGGGTTGCGGCCTGGGGCTCACGTCTCTGGCTTTGTTTACTCAGGAGCCGGCTTCTCTGTTGCTAACCGATTACGAACAAGATGCGCTACATTTTACAGCGGAAAATTTTAAACTGAATAATTTGCCGTTGCCGAATCTGATGGAAGCGGACTGGCGCACGGCGGAGCTGAACCGGACATTCGATGTGATTTGCGCTTCGGATGTGCTGTATGAAAAACGTTTTTTTACGCCGCTGTTGCGTATGTTTAGCAAACATTTGGCAAACGACGGAACCATTCTACTGGCGGAACCAGGCAGACCCATCGCAACCTCCTTTTTTGATTTGCTGACAAAAGACGGGTTTAAGTTTAAATCCACCGTAGAAAAAGTGAATCAGGATGGGCATAATATTTTTGTACGGATGTATCAAATTTACAAACGGATATAAAAAGAAATTTAAAATTGATCCGACGCATTTTATACCCGCCTGAAAATGTGTATTGTGTTTTTTATTAATAAAATACAGGCAGAAATATGAACGCACGGTTATTGGTAATCGACGATGATGACGCCCACCGCGAGGGCATGGTCATTTTACTGGAAGACGAAGACTATCTTGTGGATCAGGCCGAAGGAGCCGAAACGGCAATGCAGCTAATCCGCAAATATGTTTACGATTTGATTATTACCGATTTTAAAATGCAAAATATCGACGGGATGGAACTGCTTAAAATGATCAATGATTACAATCCGCTCCTGCGTGTAATTATGGTTACCGGTTACAGTTCCATTGAACATGCGGTGCAGGCCGTACATTTGGGAGCGTTGGATTATATTCCAAAACCGGTCGACCCGACAAAGTTAAAAAATGTGGTCAGGCGCGTTTTGCAGAGTGCAACGGTTGAAAAAACACCGATTGATTTGACGAAAGAAATTCCGGAGCGCTACATCCATTTTGGCGAGATAATCGGAAAATCCAAAGAGATCAAAACCATTGTGAAAAAGATCAATGAAATCGCCGATATTGATGTTCCGGTGCTTATTTCCGGCGAAAGCGGAACCGGCAAAGAACTGGCTGCCCGCGCTCTGCACGAAACTTCGGGACGCCGGGATCGGGCGTTTGTGGCCATAAATACCGGCGCCATTCCTAAAGAGTTAATCAATTCCGAGTTGTTCGGCCATGTAAAAGGATCGTTTACCGGCGCCATCGATTCTAAAAAAGGCAGTTTCGAAGAAGCGGACGGCGGTACGCTTTTTCTGGATGAAATCAGTTCCATGAGCCAGGCCGTTCAGGTGGCGTTGCTCAGGGTGCTGGAAACCGGCCAGATCGAACGGGTGGGCGGTAGCCGGTCCATTCCGGTGAACGTACGCATTGTAGCGGCAACCAATGTGGATTTGCAAACCCTAATCGAAAAAAAGAATTTTCGTGAAGATCTTTATTATCGTTTAAACGTTTATAATATCGATTTGCCGGCCCTGCGTGAACGTAAAAAAGATATTTTACTGATTGCCCGTTACTTTATGGAAAAATACAATAGAGAGTTCAGGCGATCGGTGAACGGAATTGACGATGAGGCGTCGGCCTTTCTGGAAGCGTACAGTTGGCCGGGCAATATCCGTGAACTGCGCAATATTATTCTGCGCGCGGTGATTTCGGCCAAAGAGATAATCCGGAAAAAAGATCTACCGGAAAGTATTCGCAAAAATCAACAGCGTAGCCGGGCCTTTAGCGTTCAGGCCGGAACACCCTTACCGGAAGTGGAGCGGATGACCATTATCAAAACTCTGCAACTGGCTAAAGGAAATAAATTGAAAGCGGCGGAATTGCTGAGCATCAGCCGGCGTTCGTTATATAATAAATTAGAAGAATATCAGATACAAGATGAAGAATTCAGTTGATTCCCGCATTGAAGAGATTTGTTTCTCTCCCGAAAAGCTTAAAACTTTAATTACTAAAAAATTATCGGATTATCGGCCGCGTACCTATCTTTTTTCCAAAGAAACATCGGTTCCGGCTGCGGTTTTAATCCCCCTTTTCTTTAAAAATGATCAGGTGCATCTGTTGTTTACAAAGCGCACCGAACGGGTGGCCCACCATAAAGGACAAATTTCGTTTCCGGGAGGGCGTAAGGACGATTCGGATAGGGATATGAAATTTACGGCGCTACGCGAAACCGAGGAAGAGGTGGGGATAAAGCCGGAACATATCCGGTTGCTGGGACGTACGGACCGTTTTTTAACCAATACCTTTTTTCTGGTTTCGCCCTTTGTGGGCTGGTTTGAATATCCTTATCCCTTTGTGATTAGCGAGGATGAGATCGACCGCCTGATTGAAGTGCCATTGTTGCATCTTTTACAACCCGATACATTTGAAGTAAAACCGCTTACCAAAAACGGTCAAAAGTGGATGATCCATTATTATCATTATAAGGATGATATTATCTGGGGAGTAACGGGTTTTCTGTTGAGTAATTTTTTATCCCTGTTATTTGATGAAAAACGCCCGGACGTTTTCAGGGATAAATAAGAGACTTGTTTTTATCTGATAAAAAATGCAAATTTGCTAAAACATCTGGAATGCCCAAAATCAATTCGGAGAAAAAATGAAGGCTCTTTTTACAATTTTTTTTATATTTACTTTATCGGGTTTTGTACGGGCGGCAGACTGGCAGACAATTACTACACTGAATGAAGTGCGCGATATTTACGCTTCTTCGGATAAAATTTGGGCCGCGACAACCGGCGGGCTTTTTAGTTTTGATATCGAACAGGAAACCATTCAGCCCTATACCAATATTCAGGGTTTAAAATCAATTCGCCTCTATGCCGTTGCGACTGACGACCACGGGCAGGTAATTTCCGGCGGCGAAAAAGGAATTTTAGAAATACTAAATATAAGCACAGGAGATTGGCGGCAGATTTATGATCTTTCCGGCTTTCCGATTCAGGATATTTTTTATAAGCAGGATACCCTCTGGGTGGCGGCCGGAAAAGGAGCGGCGGTTTTTTTATGGAACGGCGGCGATTATATTTTTTATGATTATTTCTTAAACTTTCCCGCGCTTCCCAAACAGGTTTACGCCATAACGGTTTTTAATAATCGTATCTGGCTGGGTACGGATGCCGGCTTGTTGAGCGCGCCCTCCGATTTTTCCGAATATGTGCTTAATAATCCGGATTTATGGACACGTTATGCGGCAAGTGACAGCCTGCCGAATGCGCAAATTAATGCTCTGGCAAATTATAAAAACGATCTGTATGTGGGCAATCCGGGCGGATTATCCCGGGTGGATACAAACGGAGTGCTGCATCTGGTTCATCAATGGAAAAGAGATGACTCGGGAGAATTCCTCCCCGTGGACCGTTTAAGCGCAACTCCGGTTTATCTCTTTCTGTCCAGCGGACAACGGTTGTTTCGTTCCACTATTGCTATTAATGTTTATCTTAAATGGACCTCCGGCGATATCACCGGTCTGACGGCTGATCAAAACGGAGATATTTGGGCCGGACTGGATGAATACGGCCTTTACAAATATAAGTGGCCGGATTCCAGAAGGGTAGACGGGCCGTATAAAAATATTTTTCGTACGCTTATTAAAACTTCCGGCGGTTCGCTTTGGGCGGCCTCGGGCAAACCGGGCGGCTACACCAGCGATGGCCATTATGTTAAAGATAATGCCGGCTGGCGAAATTATTTTTTTGCAGGAAGCGGTTGGGGACTTTTACATAATGTCGTTTCACTTTATGAAGACCGTTTTAACAATATCTGGCTTGGCTCCTGGGGCGGTGGTCTAATCGCCTGGCCCGCAAATAAGCCGGCGGTCTTTTTTCATAATTTTGTACATTCCGACGGACGGGTTGTTGAAACAACGGTCGATTCTGTTGCAATTATTCCTTTAGACAGCAGTGCGATCTATTCCGGATTTTTCACCGGTACCGTGCAAGATACGACATATGAAATTATAAGCGCCATTCAGGAAGATCGCAACGGCAGAATTTGGTTTGCAAATTATTGGGCTTCCAATGGGCGGCTTCTTGCCTCTGCTCCGTTTACAACAGACGGTTTTATAAATCTTGATAAAAAAAGCTGGGTCTATTTTGGGCAACCGGATGGTCTGAATGTCGATCATGGCAGCATCAGTTGTATTGAATTTGATTATTTTGGACGGGTCTGGATTGGGACACTGACCGACGGTGTATATCTGCTGGATTTCAATAATACGGTTACCAACAAAAATGACGATCGGGTCTATCATTTTACCATGAGCGAAGATAACCTGTACAACGACCGGATATTTTCTATTAAAAGCGACCCGGACGGGGTGATTTGGATTGGCACGGCGGGCGGCTTAAATTCGTATGACGGTGTAAATATGTATAAGCATGTGGGCGATCCCGAAGGGCGGACCGGTCCGCTGGAGAACAGAATTAATCAGATTTTTGTGGACAATTACAATAACAAATGGTTTGCCACTTCGGCGGGGCTTAGTATTTTGCGCGCCGGGTACAGTCCCTGGCAGGAAAATGCCTGGAAAGGCTACACGACGGAAAACAGCGGTCTTGTGGATAATGAAGTGAATGCTGTTTTTGTTGATCCCGTTTCCGGGGAGGCCTATGTGGGGACCAATAGCGGTTTATCGGTGTACAGAGGCTCTTTTGCCGAGATTCGTGATAATTTTAAACAGGTTGCTGGGGGGCCAAGCCCCTATTTGCTTAATAAAGATTCCGGTTTTTATACCATTACAAATCTTAAGAGTAATTCCATTGTTAAAATTTTTACCGTCAATGGCGCTCTGATTAGAGAATTGCGTTCCGACATTGTTTATAAAGACGGCACACCGACCGTGGAAGGCAGCCGCGCTTATTGGGACGGACGTGATCGCAACGGGAATATGGTAAGTAGCGGAATATACTTATTTGCGGCCTACACGGTTGAGGGAAAATCGACAAGCGGTAAGATTGCGGTTATCAGGAAATAACGAAATGATTCGGTCTCTGTACATTAAAAACTTTGCCATCGTAGATGAAATACAGGTGGAATTTGGCAAGGGGTTAAACATTATTACCGGCGAAACCGGGGCGGGGAAAAGCATCCTCATCAATGCGCTAGCCCAATTATGCGGCGAACGGGGCCATACCGATTTAGTGCGCAACGGCGAAAAAAAAGCCGTGATAGAGGCCGTTTTTGATGTACGGCCCCATTCCGGGCTACTTCGTCTTGCCGAAGCGCTACAACTGGAAATTGATGATTATTCTCAAATTGTAATTCGAAAAGAAATAAGTGCGAATGGGAATTCCCGTACCTTTGTAAATGATTCGCCGGTTACGTTAAGCCGTCTTCAGAAATTTAGCGCCTTCTTGCTCGATCTGCATGGACAACATCAGCATCAACGCCTGCTGCATCCCGAAAATCACCTCGACTATCTGGATAGTTTCGGCGCGTATGAAAAAACGCTTTCGGATTTTGCCGCTCTTTTAAAGCGGTTTAAAAAACAAAGCGGGGCTCTGGAGGCCCTTAAGGCCAAACAGATTGATTCCTACCAAAAGCAGGATATGTACAAGTATCAGATAGAAGAGCTTTCCCGGGCAGAGCTGCAGGAAGAGGAACTGGAAACCCTAACGGCCGAATTAAAGATTTTGGCTAATATTGAAGGGTTGCACCAGATGGGCGGAATACTGAGTGAAACGCTCTATACGGGAGATGAGAATGCTGCCAATATGCTGGCCTCTGCCGAGGAGAATCTGGGTCGGCTGGAAAAACTGGATGAAAAGTTTTCGGGATTGCGGCAAAGTTTGGCGGCTGCGCGAGACACCGTGGAAGAGATCGGGCGGTTTACCGAACAATATTTGGCAGAGTTGGAATTTAGTCCCGATCGTATGGAATTTATTCATCAGCGAACGGCACAGATAGAGTTTCTGCTAAAAAAATACCAGCGTAACTCAACCGCCGAACTCTTGCAACTGCAGGATGAAATACAAGAATTGATTAATGACACCGAACAATTTGACGATCGCATTCAGGAATATGAAAAAGAGCTGGCACAGACAATCGCTGAACTGAATTCACTGGGCGCGGTATTGTCACGGAAACGAAACGAAACAGCAACACATTTTGAAAAAGAAATTCTTGTTTTATTGGGGCAGTTGGGCATGGCACAGGCGCGTTTCCGCGTACGGATGGAGCTCAATACAAAAGAAGGGGCCCCGTTTAGCTGTTCCGGTCAATCGGTAGCGGCCAATGCGGCGGGGTTTGATAAAATCGTATTCGAAATGGCCTCCAATCCCGGAGATATGTTTACTCCCATTCACAAAACCGCCTCCGGCGGTGAAATTTCGCGCCTGATGCTGGCTATTAAAAGCGTTTTGGCCGAAGCCGATAAAATTCCCTCTCTTGTGTTTGACGAAATAGACGCCGGGATTTCCGGAAAAACAGCCCAGGCTGTTGGCGCAAAATTGTTCGAATTGTCCCGTTTTCATCAAATCCTCTGTGTAACCCATCTTCCTCAAATCGCCTCTTTTGCCGACAAACATTATAAAGCTGCAAAATATACTGAAGACAATCGTACTTTTGCCGATATAAGAGCATTAGACAGTAAGCAGCGGGAAGTCGAAATCGCCAATTTACTGGGCGGGAAAAATATTTCGCAGCAGGCTGTATAAAATGCCCGGATACTGATTCAGGAAGCACGCAAATTGTAATCTGGTATAAGTTACTAAATTTGTTGCATTTACTCGGCATTCTCATTACTTTACGAAGAGCATCCGAAAATATTATTTGGCGGAGGGAAAATGGCGGAATTTATGTTTACCGGTACGCATCATTTATTTGGTAAAGAAGGAAGAAAAAGATATTTCATTAATTTCTTCAAATCCAAGAAAAAGACAAAAGTCCGACCCGGAGCAATGCAGCCCGAAGAGGTAAAAAAAATAATCAATGAAATAGGAAAAGGAAAACGTATTAATATCCGGCGGATAGAATATGACGGAACACCGGAAGAGGCCCCTGTTTATTTGCGGATTCTGGATATTCGCGAAGACCATTTTTCCGGGAAAATTGTCAATGTGGAACGCAGCATAAAACAGGAACTCGATGATAAGCTTGTTTATGTTAAAGGCGGCGGCGGCAATATCGATTTCTATTTCGAAGACGGCGATATTATGAGCGTAGAAGAAGATTCGGATGAAATTATTTTTGACGAACGCAACCCGGATGAATTACTAGAAATTTTGGATGCGCTTGATTTAAATGAAGCGGTGCTACTCAGCTATTATGATAAGAAAAAGAGCGGCGTGATAAACGGCATCGGGCGTTTGACCGAAAAAGATTTGGATCTGAAAACCTTTACGGTTGAAATGAAACAGGTCAACGATATCGAATTGGATAATCCAAAAGTGATTAAGCTTGATTTGAATAAAGACAAGGTGCTTGATTTGGAAGTAATGCTTTAAAATGAAGTGATTTCTGATGAAACCGGGTAAAGTTTTTATCCGGTTTTTTTTGTTTAAAAAAAGCACATTTGATATATCTTTTTATTAAATTCAGCATCTAACAACACATTTACTAAACAAAAACATAAGATAGAGGAGATATAAATGGCCGCCAAAGAAGCCGTAGTTGAGGCGTTAAAAGAAGTAAGCTATCCGGAGTTTAGCCGAGATATCGTTTCGTTTGGAATTGTTCAGGGCGTAGAAGTAAACGATTCTGATATCCAAATCAAACTGGTTGTAAAATCGGACGATACTTCCATAGATGATAAACTTAAAACATCCGTACAGGAACATCTCGTAGAAAAATTCACGGATCATACCGTTGCTGTAACTGTCGAGCACCAAACGGCTCCCCAGTTCAGTACACAACCACAGGAAGAAAAAATAAATTACCTGTCTTCCGTGAAATATAAAGTTGCTGTTGCCAGCGGTAAAGGCGGTGTGGGTAAATCCACCGTAGCCGTAAATCTTGCTGTGGCTTTAGCGAAACTCGGCCTAAAAGTGGGCTTGTTGGATATTGATATCTACGGTCCCAGTATTCCGCTAATGTTAGGCGTTAACGAAAAGCCCTATTATGACGGTAAAAAAATATTTCCCATCGAAAAGTTTGGCGTACAACTGATGTCTCTGGGCTTCTTGGTTGATAATAACGAAGCGGTTATCTGGCGGGGGTCGCTGGTCCATCGGGCGGTACAGCAGTTAATGAATGATGTGGCCTGGCCGGAGCTCGATGTGATGCTGTTTGATATGCCTCCGGGAACGGGGGATGCGCAGCTAACACTTTCGCAATCCGTCGCTCTGGATGGTGCGGTTATTGTTTCCACGCCTCAGGATGTAGCGTTGCTTGATGCGGTAAAAGGCGTGAAAATGTTCCGCAAAGTAAACGTTCCGATTATGGGTATTGTGGAAAATATGAGTTATTTTCTCTGCCCCCATTGTGGCGATCGGACCAATATATTTTCGACCGGCGGCGTGAAGAAAGAGTGTGAAAAACTGGATACGGCACTGCTTGGTGAAATCCCCATTGATGTTGCTATTCGCGCAGGAGGCGATGACGGAGTACCGGTTGTACAGGCGGTTCCCGACGGTGCACAGGCCAAAGCCTTTTTAGATATAGCTGAAAAAGTCAAAAAGAAGCTACAAAGCGCATAGGTAAAAAATACCCCCTTAAAATGGACGTATAGGGATTTGTGCCCTTGCGTCCGTTTTTTATCTTCTCGATAATTCTATCCTAACCTATTGTTAATTCTCTGATTAATATTGTACTTTACTCCATATATATATTTGGCATACCATTTGTATTAACAATACCATTATTTAATCAGGTGGTTTTATGCGAATTAAGATTACGTTTTCAAATTTCAAACAGGATACTTATCTGCCGATTAATACCAATTATTATCTGGTTAGGCTCATTAATAAGCTAACGCTCGAATACCACCGGTATTTAAATTCGCTGTTGCCTGCCGAACGTTCCAGTCAAAAATTCGATTTGTATACTTTTTCGCAACTGATCATTCCTAATCGGAAAATAATTAATTTTAAAATCGGTATCCTTTCATCGGAATTTTATTGGTATATTGCTTCGCCGTATTACCAGTTCCTTGGATTGCTGGCAAAAGAATTAAACACAAGAGGACGAGTGGCTATCGCCAAACGAATGTTTGGAGTTAAATCGGTTGAGTTTGTTCACTCGCCAATATTCAACAGTTCTGAAGCCCGTTTTACCTGCCTTTCGCCGGTTGCCGTTTACCGCCAGCGCCATTCAAAGCATAAGTCTTCTTCGTTCCATCTAAAGAGCGGATATGTGCTGCCGGATGAGAGAGACTATCTGCCCTCTATTAAAAAAGATTTAGTGCAAAAATATAATATGATTGAAAAAGATACAATCGACCATCTCGATTTTGATTTACAATATGATCCGGACTATATCCGCAAACGGAATAATCGAATTACAAAGGTGATTACACTGGAAAATGGTGAACGCCTGCCCGATCAGGTGCGGGGTGTTTTGGCTCCGTTGCGTATTAAGGCAAACCCGGATATTTTACGAATAGTCTATGATACAGGGCTGGGTCAGTTGAATAATTTTGGATTTGGAATGGTTGAAACCGTACATATGCAGCACGCTGTATAAAAGGCCTCAATAGAACGCTCCACATAAAAAAGTAGATGTTAGGGTTATTGCTTCCGTAGTTCTCTAGGCTGACCTTGTCCTCCCGCCGGATAAAGTCAGCCTTTTTTAGTTTTATTGCCCAACGTCCGGTTTGCAAATAAAAGCCGCTTTCTGTAAATTAGTCTAATTTCTGAAATTACAAACGCTAAGCGATTATTTATTGGTCGAAAGGCATCTTTAAATGAGACAAAAACGCTACGCATTGCTTCTGACAGGTTTGTTGTTGGCACAAACAGTTGTATTCTCTGCGGACTGGCCCTTTTTGGATACAAAGCGCATGGGCGCTACGGATTTTATTAGACAACATTCGTCGTATAACGGAAAAGACGCCGTTATAATTGTTTTGGATACCGGTGTGGATATGGGGGTACCGGGATTAACCGCCCTGCCTGACGGTTCGCCCAAAGTAATCGATGTGCAGGATTTTTCCGGAGAAGGGGATGTCTCCTTTAGTAAAGCCGATTCGGGCAGTGAAAACAGGGAAAAATATCTAACGGACACAGAAGGAAATAGAGTGTTTGGTTATGATAAATTAGCGCTTCAGCCTGTGGACAGTATCTACTATATCGGTGTTTTAAATGAAGACCGTTTTAAAAATACGATTCTTCCGGATATAAACAATAATGGAAACAAAACGGAACATTTTGCTTTTATCGTATTCCGTTCGTCACAAGACTGGATTGCCTATGTCGATTTGGATGGCGACGGAAATATTGATGATGAACAACCGATCTGGAATTATAAGGAAAAATTACAATCTTTCCGCTTTCGCGGCCGTAACAAAGAATTCGAACGCAATTTGGCAACCTTTGCCTTAAATATTTTCCCCGATGAAAAACGTATTAACTTTCATTACGACGGTTCCAGCCACGGCACGCATGTTGCCGGGATTGCCGCCGGCTATAAAATAAACGGTCAGAAAGGATTGAACGGAATAGCGCCGGGAGCTAAAATAATCAGCTTAAAAATTGGTGACTGTAGCCTGTCCGGCGGAGCAACCACCACGGGCAGTATGATAAGCGCCTATGAATATGGAATTGAATTTGCGAAGAAGTACAAAGGACCGGTTGTTTTTAATATGAGTTTTGGTATCGGCTCCGAAATTGAAGGTCGATCGGCGATGGATTTAACGCTGGACGATTTTTTAAGCGAAAACGAAAAACTGGTTTTTGTAACAAGCGCGGGCAATGAAGGGCCGGGGATCTCTACTGTTGGATTGCCCGGTGCCTCTAAATTAATAATTACAACCGGCGCTTTAAACAATGTGGAAACAGCCAATAATTTATATGGGGCGCATATCTCTTCCGATAAAATTTTTGTGTTTAGCTCGCGTGGCGGCGAGCTGAATAAACCGGATATTCTTGCTCCGGGGGGCGCCTCCTCCACCGTTCCACCCTATTCCAGCCGCGACATTAAATGGGGAACCAGTATGGCCTCGCCACAGGCAGCGGGCGCTGCGGCATTAGTGTTTTCTGCGGCATGGCAGCAAAATTTACCCATTGTTGGCGCGGTTCTAAAAAAAGCGATCAAAAACAGCGCGGATCTTTTACCGGATTATCTCCCTTTGGAACAAGGCAGCGGCGTTATTAATATTCCGAAGGCATTTGATTTATATAAAAAAATAATCGCTCAAAAAGACAGCCGGCAGATTTTGGATTATGATATTAGTACTGTCAGTCCGGTTTATGAAACGGAGGACGGTCAGGCCGCTTACTGGCGTTTCGGTTCGTATCTTCCGGATAAAGAACATAAACAGCGATTTTATATTAATCCTGTTTTCCCAAACAAAATGGATGCGGATGCGCGTCATAATTTTTACCGCGGATTTATTTTAAAATCCGGAGCTTCCTGGCTGAAGATGAATAAAAAAAGCACCTATATCAAAGGGTCGAATCCGGCGCTTGTGGATGTTTATTTTGATACCTCCAAAATGAAAAAGCCTGGATTGTATAATGCCAAAATAACGGCCTTTCGAAAAGGCAGTGTATTCGGTTCCGCAAAAAAAAGTAACAAAGAGTTTGAACTGATGTGTACGGCCGTTGTACCGATTGTGTTTAACGAACAGAACGGTTTTAAATGGAACTCCAAGGAAACAAGCATAAAACCCGGTAATGTAAAACGGTTTTTCTTTGATATACCTCTAAAGGCAAGTGAGGCGACCGTTACCCTAAAAACCATAAAGAACCGTTATTCCAACCTGAGCGCTTATTTATATGATCCGCAGGGAAGAGAGCAATACCGTCTTCGGATCCATTCGGAAAAGAAAAAATCGAATACGGTTTTTCTTAAAGCCGATGAATTGGAACGCGGAACCTGGGAATTGGATGTGTATGCCGATTTTAGAAATGAAAAAAATGCGTATTTTGATATTTCTGTCTCTTTTTCGGGGCTGGCGTTTGAACCGGAGATCGTTACGGATATTCAGATAATAAACGGTTCCGATCCCGAAGGGCATATTTCGGTGCTGAATAATTATAATGATCTTGCCGGATGCAAAATATCCGGCGCTATTCTGGGGATTCAGCGTACCCGCCATATTGCCGATGACAAGGAACGCTACGAATCGTCTTTTTCTGTTGATAAAACCTGTGAGCGCGTAGAATTCGATATTGAACTGAATGCGGAGACCTATAATTTGTTTACTGATTTTGCTATTAATATCAAAGATTATTCCGGCAAAACACTACATGCAGACGGTCTGTCATACCGTAAACATTCATTTACGTTTATACCTCCGCAGGCGGGCGACTATATTATTGAATTTGTGCCGGCGTTTGCCGCACATCGGGCAACGGACTGGAGTCTTACCCTAAAAGAATCATACTTTTATTTTAATAAAATCACAATAGCGGGCGGATACGAAGATTTCTATCCGCGGGTGCGCAAAGAGGTGGATTTTACCGTAGACGGACAAATTCCTGCGGCGCCGCAAGGGTTTTATTTATTCGGTGAATTATGGTTCGATAATTCCGGAATTTATAAGAGCAGAACGACAGTGCCGATAAAACTCCATACGGGAATTCTGGATTAAGCCTATGGATTTATTCCCGCTAAGCCTGGTTGGCGGGCTGATTGCCCTTGATACAACGGCAGCGCTGCAAGGATTAATTTCACAGCCATTGATATCCGGAATCATTTTAGGCTGGTTAGCGGGAGATATTGCCCTTGGTCTGCATATGGGAGTATTGATGCAATTATTATGGTTAAATCAGCTCCCGGTGGGTGCGGCAAAAATTCCCGAAGGGAACCTGGCGTCCATTATAGCCGTTATTCTTACAGCCCGGTTAAGTATTTTTTATGAAAACAGCCAAAATATTTTAATCCTGACGGTTGTTTTATATGCGTTGTTATTTAGTTGGCTGGGTACGGCCTTAACGACATCCATACGAAGCGGAAACGCGCGGCTGTTTGATATTATCTCCCGTACTCTGGACAAAGAATGTATTTATGTTTTGAGCGCTGTTCATATGGCAGCTTTACTTTTACAATTTATTATTCAGACGGCCGTAATCTTTTTTGCCGTTTTGATTGGTCAGATGCTCCTGCAGAAAATACTGGTAGTAGTACCTGCGGAGTGGAATAACATAGCCCGTTATGCGGAGCTGGCCATTATTGGCAGTGGCGTGGGATTGACTCTATCGTTGTATAAAGAAAAAAAAGATGTGCTGTTTCTTTTGATTGGCGCGATTCTGGGTGTTTTATTTTTTTTGGTGATGTAAATTATGCCCGCAGAAAAATTAAAATACAGAGATTTTTTTTGCATTTTTTTGCGAACTTTGCTGCTGCAAGCGGTATGGAATTTTAAAGGAATGATTTCGGCGGGTATCGCCTTTACCCTCGTGCCGGTTGTAAAGAGAATATCTTCTAACCGAACGGAACAAGCCGGGATATTAAAAAGGCACTTAGGGTTTTTTAATGCGCATCCCTATTTTGCTTCCTTTGCTATCGGGGCGCTGGCACGTCTTGAAGAAGGGTTGGCGATAAACAAAACCGGAGACGCCGGACAGATTGAAAAATTTAAGGTTGCTCTGATTGGGCCATTGGGAGTGGCGGGAGATGCTTATTTTTGGGCTATCGTCAAACCAGCCTCTATCCTTGCGGGGAGTGCAGGCATCCTGGTATTTAACCGTATGGAATACCGATTGGGTTCGGCGGTAATGATGCTTGTTTTGTACAATATTCCGCACCTTTATATACGTTTTACGGGATTGTGGAAAGGATATCAAAGCGGTTACAATACATACAAATTATTAAAAAAAGAAAACTATGCCCGCGTCAAATCGGTCTATCGGATATTGGGTGCGGTAATGCTTGGGATCGTCATGGTGACGGTTCTCAATAAAAACGGAAGTCGGGATATGGGCGCTTTGCTGGTATTTGTGCTGGCAATTACCGGAAGTGCTTTTCTGCGAGGTAAACGTGTATATATGCAGCCGATTGTTTTGCTTTCGATGGGACTGGCTGCGATAATAGGACTATTATGATTCAGAAAACGATTAAGATAACGAATAAAAGCGGTTTACATGCCCGGCCCGCTGCCCATTTGGTTAAGGTGGCCGGACAGTTCGAATCCGAAATAAAAATTCTTAAAGACGGGTTGGAGGTAAACGGTAAAAGTATTATGGGGGTAATGATGCTTGCCGCAGAAACCGGAAGCGAACTGGAATTTATAATAGATTGCAGCGATGAACAACAAGCGCTTGATGCAATTACCGAGTTGATCGAAAAAAAATTCTATGAAGAATAAAACTCAGGTTCAGAATAAAGAAATAATATTGTCGGGACAGGCGGTCTCTCCGGGGATTGCCATTGGCAAGGTGTATTTATTTCGGACACTCAAGATAAACATTCATGAATTACAAGCCGAAGTAGAAGACCCCAAGCTGGAATGGGGCCTGTTTAATAAAGCGGTTAAAAAAGTGGTTAAGCAACTCGATTCTGCCAAAGCGGCCAGCCAAAAACAATACGGTGATGAGTTTAGCGAAATTTTTGAAAGCCAAAAAGCTTTTTTAGATGATATAACACTGCTCGAAGAAATTCAGCAGGAAATCGAATTATCCGCCTCTTCGGCGCCGTTTGCCGTTTCCAAAATCCTTTCTGAAAAGACCAACCATTTTATCAATATGGAAAATACCTATTTCAGGGAACGGGCTTACGATATTATGGATTTAAAGCAAAAGCTGCTCTACTCGCTTCTTGGAATTGATTTTAATTATAATCTGTCCGGCCCGTCAATTGTTGTTGCCGATTTGCTATCCCCAAGTGATACCGTACAGTTTAACCGAAATTTTATTTTAGGATTTCTTACCGATCAGGGTGGAAAAACATCACATGCCGCCATTATGGCCCGTGGCTTACAAATTCCTGCCGTAGTGAACGGTTATACGCTTTCGAAATTAATTGCACCGGAGAGTACCATTATTCTCGATGGCTTTGTAGGGACAATTATTATAAACCCAAGCGCCGAAACCATAGACCGTTACCGGGCGCTGCAGGAAGAACACGAACATTTTAACCGCGAACTGCAAAAAGAAGTCGCCCTTCCGTCCGTTACAAAAGATGGCCGGCAGATATCCCTGATGGCAAATATAGAATTTGCGCATGAAATTAACGACGTTAAAAAAAACAAAGCAGAAGGCGTAGGGCTTTTTCGTACGGAAAGCGTATTTATCGAAAAGAAAGAGCTGCCTACCGAAGAGGAACAATTTGAAATCTACAAACAGGCGGCCGAGCAGATAGCACCATATCCGCTTACCATCCGTACCATCGATTTGGGCGGGGATAAATTTTTAGAAAATTACAGCGCAGAGGATGAACAAAATCCCTTTTTAGGCTGGCGTGCCATACGCTTTTGTCTTGATGAACCCGATATTTTTAAAGAACAGCTTCGGGCCATTTTGCGGGCTTCGATGTTTGGAAATATCCATATTTTGCTGCCCATGATCTCTTCGGTGGATGAAGTGACCCAAACCAAAGAATATTTAGAAGAAGTACGCCGGGAATTAACGAAAAAAGGCATTGCCTTTAAAGGCGTTATCCCTTTAGGCATTATGATAGAAACACCGGCGGCTGCCATGCTTGCCGGGATTCTTGCAGATTATGTGGATTTTTTTAGCATTGGTACAAACGATCTAACCCAGTATGTGCTGGCAATCGACCGTACCAATGACAGGGTTTCGAAATCGTATAACACATTCAATCCCGCCGTATTGTCATTCATTGCCAAAACAATTGAAGCCGGGCGACTAAGCGGAAAACCCGTAACCCTGTGCGGCGAATATGCAACTGTATCGGAAGCGGTTCCGCTGCTATTAGGAATGGGATTACGTGTTTTTAGCATGAATCCCCATTTAATTGCAAAAGTAAAAAAAATAATCCGTATATTTGATATAAAATCTTGTGAAACATTATATGAAGAAGTTAAAGAAATGCATACGGCTCGTGAAATAGAACAGCATTGTCAACGATTTTTTAAATCAAACGTACCAGACTTAAAATTTTTAAGTTAGGAGAAAAAATGTATTCAATCGACAAGACCGGCTACAAACAAGTTTTACTTAATTTTCACCAGCAAATTGAAGCGGCGCTCCCATTATTTAAAAACAGCGGCGTTACGTTAGATAGTTCCAAAATAAAAAATATCCTCTATTTTGGAATGGGCGGTTCCGGTATTACAGGCGAATTACTGGCGGACGTTTTATTCGACGAACTGTCTGTTCCGTTAAATGTTGTGCGGGGCTATCTTTCACCGGCCTACTGTTCTTCCGAAACTTTAATCATTGTTTCCAGCTATTCCGGCAATACCGAGGAAACTCTCAGCGCGTTACAGGCCTCCGTTGACAAAGGCGCTCAGATTTTAGCCATTACTTCCGGTGGAAAACTGGCGAAAATGGCTGTGGAAAAAGGCTGGAATTTAATAAAGATACCGGCTGGTTTAATGCCGCGTCAGGCGCTGGGTTATATGTTTTTCCCGCTGTATCACCTGTTTGGCGCAGCAAAACTGATTAAAAACTATGAAGAAGATTTATCCAAATTCATTCAGTTTATTGCCGATTTGAATAAAAAGAATGATTATCCTCATGCCGGTCAGCATGTATTATCACTCGATTTAGCGCGTACCGTTCAGGGAAAAGTACCGGTAATTTACTCCACCGCTCCCTACTTAAAAACCATTTCCAAACGTTGGCAGAACCAGGTGCATGAAAACGGAAAATCTCCTGCATTTGCCAATAACCTGCCGGAAATGAATCACAACGAAATAGTGGGCTGGGAATCGGAAATGAAGCATCTGGATCGTTTTATTGTTGTTTTTTTAGAGAATGAAAAGCCACATCCGCGTATCCAAAAACGAATAGAGTTATCGAAAAAAATTATTAAAGAGCGCGGCATAGAGGTCGTAGATATTTATACCTGCGGAACGACAATTATGGAAAAAGTTTTTTCGTTAGTTGTGCTGGGCGACTGGATGAGCTACTTTCTGGCGCTGGCCTATAAAAAAGATCCGGCCACCATTCAAAATATAGATTTTCTAAAAGAAGAGATGTCGAAAATAGAATAATCATTAATTATAAAAGGATTACAATGTCTAATTATTTGTTTACCTCAGAATCGGTTACAGAAGGGCATCCCGATAAAATTGCGGATCAAATCTCGGATGCGGTTCTGGATGAAGTTTTAAAGGAAGATGTTTTCGGCAGGGTTGCCTGCGAAACATTTGTAACCACCGGACTCACGCTTATCGGCGGTGAAATTACCACGGATTGCTATGTGGATATTGCCAAAACAGCGCGGGAGGTGATAAAAGAGATCGGCTATACCGATGCCCGCTTTGGTTTTGACTATCAGACTTGTGCGGTAATGACGAGTATCGACCAGCAGTCGCCGGATATTGCGATGGGAGTGGATAAGGCCGGCGCGGGCGATCAGGGGATGATGTTTGGATATGCCTGCACGGAAACAGATGAATTGATGCCGTTGCCGATTTCTACGGCACATAAGATTACACAGCGTCTCGCCGAAGTGCGTAAGTCAGGAAAACTCCCGTTCTTACGCCCCGATGGGAAATCTCAGGTTTCCGTGCGTTATGAAAACGGCAAGCCGGTTGGAATCGAGAAGGTAGTGGTTTCCACACAGCATGACGCTGAAATTGCTCGTGCCGATCTGCAGGAAGCAATAATCGAAGAAGTAATTAAACCGGTTTTGCCGGTTAATATGATAAACGGTATCGAATATTTTATCAATCCCACCGGACGTTTTGTAATCGGCGGTCCGCAGGGCGATGCAGGGTTGACCGGGCGCAAGATTATTGTAGATACCTATGGCGGTTCATACAGCCACGGCGGCGGCGCTTTTAGCGGCAAAGACCCAACGAAGGTCGATCGTTCCGCTTCCTATTTTGCCCGTTATGCGGCTAAAAATGTTGTGGCCGCCGGTTTGGCCGAACGGTGCGGCATTCAGGTTGCTTATGCAATCGGAGTGGCAAAACCGGTATCGCTGATGGTAGAAACCTTCGGTACGGCTAAGCTACCGGATGAAGAATTGGTAAAGATGCTCCACCGGGTCTTTGATTTTACGCCGGCGGGAATTATCGAAACGCTGGATTTACGGCGCCCCGTTTATCGTAAGACGGCGGCATACGGACATTTTGGACGGGAACTGCCGGGATTTACCTGGGAGAAAACGGACAAGGTGAAAGAATTACAAAAATAATAAAAAAGGGACGTTTGTCGCGTCCCTTTTTTTATAGTTTTAATACCACATCACAACTAAATAAATTAAAAAATTCTGTGAATCCGGTGATAACAGATTCCTCCCGTCACCGGCTGTTGCAGTTTCTCTTTTAGCCAAGGATGAACACCGATATTCACGAGTTAAATCCTTTCGGTATGTCGCTAGTTCATCTTTTAAATTTATGAGTTCACTATAAAAACCACGAATTCCACGAATTTACACGAATCTATTCAATGTAATTTCAATAAAAACAATCCGTGTCTTTCTGTGGAAATCAGTGGCTATGTCTTTTTAGGCTGGACTCATTTATTCATATTCATTGGTGCGCTTTGGCGGCTGATACTTCTTTTCGCAACAGCCAGGGCAAAAAAGGGGCTTTCTTAATCAGTATATTTTACAACTCCGGCTTGCATCCCGGTTTATCGGGGCCAGCCTCCTTTTTTAAGAGGAGGTTACTTTTATCTGTTGCCAACAGACTACTAAAATACAAGGCCCTGGTTTTTTAGAAGAGCTGTTTTTTTAATACAATTCCGCTATTATTATGGCCGTTCATTTTTACTGTTAATGGGTGTTCGAGCCGGATATGTTTTGTATATTTCTTTTCTTCAACCTCTTTTTGTTCTTTAAGCCATTTCCAGTCAATAAACCCCTCCTTTTTTAACGGATTAACCGTAAAATATCCGATCATAAAAGAGGTGAGATTCTGAAAGAAATGTGACCCCTGCGAAGGAGTCACCATCATATCTTTAAAGTTGGTTTCGATTATTGTCTTTGCGCCGGAAATCTGCTCCCATTTCACGGGAATGCCCAACCAGGGATCGGCAGATCCCCAGCGTCCGAGACCAATAAGAAGATATGGCTTTTCCTGTGCTGAAAGCGTTGCATTGAACAAGCCTACTTCACTGGCTATTTCCACTGTTTTGGAGCGATCGAACGTTTGATGATCCACATAGACGATGTCATAGATATCGCTTATAATTCCATGGCCTAAAACACTGCTGCTACGACATAAAAGATCGTCGTCCTTTTCATCTTCTATATGTAATATTTCCATTTCGCGCGGTAAAACAAGCGGCCGCATTTGCAGCAGACCAAATTCCTTATCTTGCCCTTTTGGGGTATTCATATTGACGGCAAATTCTATTTCCACAGGGGTGCCGACTCCCCAGACACCCATTTTTAAAAGCAGTTCAATGATCTTCGGAAGAGGGAAAATGTTCTGTTTTAAAATTGGCGCAAAGGTTACCAGACGCGCTCCTGTTCGCGATAAGCCGTCATAAACCATTTCATTCTCATGGGAATACGTTGAACCCACATGGAATAAACTCCCGTCCGCTTCGGCCTGAGTTAATGCGTACAGTTTAACGCAGGGTTTGGCTGCACTGCAGGATGAAGCGTCTTTCCGTTCCATATCAAGAGCATAAAACTGGTGCTGACTGTTACGCAGACTTTCCTTGGGCGATGAAAACTGCATCAGGTGTGCGGGGTACTTGGGCGAAAACTTGACCGTTACGCCTCCGTCCACCACCATTCGGCCCAGTCCCAGCGCTACCGAAACGATGCCGTCATCCGAGGTTTGCGGCGGAACCGGATAAAAGTTATAGGATTTTGCCACTCCGGAAAAGGTGGGATAAAAACGGCTGCCATAGCGCGATCCGACCATTTTCTGAATGATAATGGCCATTTTCTCTTCTTCGAGCCGGTACGCGGTTACATTGATGTAATCTTTGGACGCCTTATAATAAGTAGAAGCGTAAACATGTTTTATGGTAAGCAGAAGCTCTTGCAGCCGCACTTCGAGATCGGGATGGTTGTTGGGAAACATAAAAGTCTCGTAAACCCCTGCAAAAGGGTGGTACTGAGAGTCTTCCAGCAAACTGGAAGAACGAATGGCCAGCGGTTCTTTTACAAGTTTTAAAAACTCCCGCAAGTCTAATACGGTTTCCGGGTGAAAAAAGGGCGCTTCTAAAAAACGTTCGGTTATCAGTGTATCGTTTCGTTCATTCAAAGCAAAACTACGCAGATAATTTTCATCTAAAAAATAATCAAACACATCGCTACCTAAGATAACGCCGGGTGGAATCTGAATTTTAACCCCTTCAAAATAATTACTTAGCTGGTATTTGTTTAATACAAAATTAATAAAGGTCAGCCCGCGGGCCTTTCCTCCGATGGAACCGCCTCCGATACGGGCCAGACCGGACTGTAGATCGAAGGAAGACGCTTTAAAGTCGATAAGGGTGCCTGTTTGCCGTCTTTTGCGGTATTCGGCTACGGATTGTACCAGGTCGTTGCGTAGTTCTTCTATGGAATCGTAATCGCTTACCCGGCGCGGCCTCAGTTTATGTGCCAGACTAAATTCTGTTCGGGCCTTGAGCCAGTTCGAAAAATGGTTGCGTTCGGAATGGTAGCGAATACTCTCTTCGGGAACGGTTTTTAAAAGATTTTGCAGTTGTTTCAGGTCGGATGCACGGCCTGCTTCACGACCATCGGAAGTACGAAAAACAAAATCACCAAAGCCAAATTTTTCTATGGCAAATTGTTTAACATCATGTAGCAGGGTGGGTGAGTTTTTCAATAGAAAAGATGCATTTGCGGCATACGCCTGCTCTTCGTAGTCGGGTTGGTTGGATTGCAGCAGGATAGGGATATCGCTGCGTAGTTTGCCTACGTTGCGGGCAAAAGAGAGCCCGGCGCCTTTTTCCAGTTGCCCTTTACGCCAAAAATCAATATCCGAAATAATACCCAATACGGTCTCTTCGTATTTGGTAAAATACTGCCAGGCCTGTTCGTAATTGGTGCAGAGTAAAATTTTAGGACGCGCCCGCAGACGCAGGAATTTATCTCTTAAGTTCACGCCTTCTTCGATTAACTGCTGGGATTGTTGTAAGATAATTTGATATAAAAGGGGGAGATAAGAGGAATAGAATAACACATTGTCTTCGACAAGAATTATGCTTTGTACTCCAATTATTTTAGAATCATGTTCCACATTTTCGATATCTTCGAGATGTTTGATGATGGCGATAATAATTCGAAAATCGCCGGTCCAGATAAAAACCTGGTTAAACAGACTCATGTCCCAGTATTTCTGAAGCTCCAGCAGTTCCTTGTTGTCATACACCAACAGCACTACCGGAATATTCAATCCGGCAGAGCGTATCTCTTTTACCAGGTTGGCGGCATTCATATCTTCGATATGTTGGGTGGTAATGATCAGGTCAAACGATTTCATTTCCCGAGCCAGTCGAATGGCTTCATCACCCCGTGAAACGCGGGTGATTTCCGGAGAATGGCTAAGGTTCAGTCCGCGGTACTCCCGGCGAATCAACTCATACAGTCTGCCGTCTTCTTCAAAAACAAACAGATCGTACAAACTCGAAACCAGCAGTACGTCGCGAATACGATAGTGCATTAAATCCTGAAAACCGGTAAATGGTGAAGCAGGTTTTTTACTGGGTTCGTCTAAAAAAGGAATATCCGGATACATAGTTTCCTGACTGTTTCAATAATATATAGTATAAGATATTGAGGAAGTAAATACGCTTCAAGTATGCAGAAAAAATATCAGGGTGCATTTCCCATTTCGGATTCAATTTTAAGCTGCGGTTTTAGGTTGGTGTTTTTATTGCGCAGCAGTTTTATAAACAGGGCGGTTAGTTCCGGATCAAATTGTGTACCCGCATTTTTTTCCAGTTCGTTAAGTGCTTCGTCGGTGGTTTTGGGTTTGCGGTAGGTGCGTTTGGAAACGATGGACTCGAAGGCGTCTACAATGGCCAGAATTCGGGCAAACAGGGGGATGGCCTGGCCGGACAAACCGTCCGGATAGCCAGTGCCGTCGAAACGTTCGTGGTGATGACGGATGATTGCCGAAACGCCTTGTAGTTCATCAATTTTTCCCACGATTTTACTGCCCACAACCGGATGCTCTTTGGCAGTTTTATATTCCATATCTTCGAGAGAAGAGGTTTTGTTTAAAATCCGGTCGGGCATTCCGATTTTACCGATATCATGCAGAAGCGCGGAAAGCTCGAGGGTAAACAACTCGTCGTCGGAGAGTCTCAGTGCGTTTCCCACCAGGCGGGCATGGCGGGCGACCCGCATGGAATGCCCCGAGGTATAACTGTCCTTCGCTTCGAGCGCCGCAATTAGAGCCTGGATGGTTTTTATCAGCACCGAGACTTTACGCGGCCGACCGTAGTCTCCGTGTATTTTTTCACGGATTAAGTTTCGCTCGATAACGGTGGGTAAATTGTCCAGATTAAAGGGTTTTGTTAAAAAGTCGTTGGCGCCCATGCGCAGGGCATCCCGAATCAGGCTCTTCTTTTCGGAAGCGGTGATTGCTACAAAGGGAATATCCATTAAAAACATGCGTACAATTTCCAGTAAATCCATTCCGTTCCCATCGGGCAACATTAAGTCGCAAAGAACCAAATCCAGCGCTTCGTGTTTCAGGATGCGCACGGCCTCGGCCAGGGTTCTTGCTCCATAGCAGCTGAAACCTTGTTTTTCCAGCGAACGCTGAACTGCACGGAAGGTCACTTTGTCGTCTTCGACCAATAATATTTTTACGGCTGTATTTGTATTCATCTAAAAGCGCTGCTTCCTGTTAAATATTCGCCCACAATCAGTGTATGAATGTCGTGAGTCCCTTCGTATGTATAAACCGATTCCAGGTTCAACAGGTGGCGGACGGTTTGATACTCGTCCGTAATGCCATTTGCGCCTAAAATGGTACGGGCGCTGCGTGCGGCTTTAAGAGCCTGATGTACATTGTTGCGTTTGGCCATGGAAATATGATAGTACTTTGCGTTTCCGGCGTCTTTTAAACGGCCTAATTGATGGTTTAACAGCTGGGCTTTTACAATTTCCGAGGCTATTTCCACCAATTTATGTTGGGTAAGCTGAAAAGCCGCAATGGGTTTACCGAACTGAATACGGCTTTTGGCATACTTCAGCGCCTCATTATAGCAGGCCATGGCTGCTCCGGTGGCGCCCCAGGCAATGCCATAACGAGCTTCGTTAAGGCAGGAGAGTGGCGCGCTTAATCCTTTGGCTTCGGGTAGCCTGTTTTCATCCGGAACAAAACAGTCTTCAAAAATCAGCTCGCCGGTATTGGAAGCGCGTAGGGAATACTTGCCCTTGATTTCATTTTGGCTAAAGCCTTTACGATCCGTCTCGACCAGAAATCCTCGAATGCCTTCGTCTGTCTGGGCACAGACGACAGCTATATGGGCAATGGTGGCGTTGGTAATCCACATTTTACTGCCGTTTAACAGCCAGCCCTTTTCCGTTTTGCGAGGGGTGGTACGCATGCCGCCGGGATCGGAACCATGATCGGGTTCGGTTAAACCGAAACAGCCGATTTTGTTACCGCTTGCCAACTGCGGCAGCCACTTTTGCTTTTGCGCTTCACTGCCGTACCGGTAAATGGGAAACATAACCAGGCTACCCTGCACCGAGGCAAAAGAGCGCAAGCCGCTGTCGCCGCGTTCTAATTCCTGCATGGCCAGACCGTAAATATAATAGCTAGAGCCGGACGCTCCGTATTTTTCGGGAATTGTAACGCCGAGCAGACCCATTTTGGCCAGTTCGGGAATTACTTCGAGAGGAAATTCCGCTTTATTGTGCCAAGCCGCCGCAAGAGGAAGATAGCGTTTTGTTACAAACTGACGCACAGTATCGCGTACCATGCGCTCCTCTTCACTTAGCAACTCATCTGTTGAGAAAAAATTGAACCCTTTAAACATAGCCGCTTCCGTTAAAATTAATAGTCTTTAATTTAACGTGTCAGCCGGTAAATTGCTAAAAAATCCAGTTGATTTCGGCGCCGTATTTCATGGCCTTAAAACTTTCTGAACCGTTAAAAAAGAGGGGGCCGTATTCGTCGTTGGCAACAATCTGTTGTGCTTCGGCCGCGGTGTATCGCATATTTCGGGAATCGCTGCCGCCGATTAGCTTAAAGGAAATATTGGAATTGAAAAAATATTCAATAGAGAAATCAACTCCAAACCGGGCGTAATCGCTCAACATATCCTGTGTGCCTCCGTTGGCGGCGTCATTAAAAATATAATTGGCGGTTGTTTCCAATTTTAAGGTTCGCGCAATTATATCCCAACGGCCGGAAATATAGGCGTAAATATTTTTATTTTCCTGCTCATTGGTCATTCTAAGCGTACTAAATACACTTCCGCCAGATAAAAACATGCCATCTACCGGACGCAGATAAAAGTTTAAACTGCCGATAAATTGTTCGGTTCCCAGCGGTTTTCCCGAAATCAATACGCTGTGATCGTTTAAATCCAAATAAATCGTGGATAGTGAAATGCGGTTGGAATTAAACGAGAAGGCCATACTCGCTTCAATTCCGCGGGTAATTTTTTCGGTTTTAATCGTATCCATAATGACGTTGCTGTTATCATCGCGGAAACGGAATTTTAAAGAAAATTCGGGTAGATGTTTAAAATGGGTTACAAATCCGGTTTCCATTAAACGGGTTTTGGTTGTGGGTGTTAACGGATCCTTATTCTGATTGTCTTCAAACTGCTCACCCTCAAAGATAAAGCTGGCCAGACTTGGGAAGTAATAACCGCTGGTCAGTTTAAATCCCTGGCGATCGTTTTGTAAAAAAGGATACCCGGCGCTGAAATAATCATACCCCAACCGCTGGTATAGCGCTAAAAATTTAAAATTACCAATTCGTAAATCCATGCCGGCCTTATAGGCGTTATCACTGATTCCCGATGCAGACAGAGTGTCTTTACGGCTCAGGTAGCCCTCTCCAAACAGCTGCAGTTTACGATCCCAGAGAAAAGCAGCGACAGAGCCGCCGAAGTTTTGATTGGTTAAGGGTTCGTTTATGGATTGATTTACTGATTTGGCATCGTCTTTTGCATACAGATATTTCAGACCCACATCGTAGTATCGGGAATCACCGGCATGTACCACCGCCGAGGCAAAGTAACGCCGGAACTGTCCGGCATTTTCGTACTGATGGTATACGTCGCGTAACCGCGTACCGATACCGTGGGCCTGTTGAATCTGACCGCCGTCTATTTTTGTATTTAGATAGGATGTTTTAGACCAGAGATTCGTCTGTTTCATCTGAACTTTTGCTCCGCGCACTTCGCGGCTCTGAATAAAAAATTCGGAACCGGAATCAAAAAAATCACCCAAAACAATTTCGGTGCTTTCAAAACGGGCGCTTAGTGTAAAACGATCCACATTCTGAAGGCTGTTCAGTTTGTTCCAGGGGTTGTTTCGAATTTCACTTAACAGGGTAATATCGGCGTTCCTGGTACGGGCAAACAGAGCGATGTTAAGCGCCTGTGACAAGCCGGGAATCGTGGTTGTTTTGGCATACTGATCATCGGGGATAGAATCCGGCTTTATTTTGGATATCTGATCGTAATCTGTAAAAACCGTTCGGAATGAAATTCTGCCGGTTAAATTCAGCCCGGACTGCGCGGTTGTTATAACAGGCAGCAAAAGCAGTAAGAATGTAAATAGACGTTTCATTCAGCCTCCAGCATTAACGTACCAGTATTACCCGGCTGTTGTCTCTTGTAATGTTTCCGGCCATATCTTCCACATAGAAGGACAGTCGGTTCTCTCCCGGGTTCCCGGCCTGGCCGCGCACCAGAATGATTTCGGTTTCGAAGGTGCCGTCGGAATTGGGTTGAATCTCTTTCCCGTTTACCATAATGCGTTTGATGCCCGATGACGGTTCCGGATCTATGATTATTCCCCGGATGGTCTGACGGAAGCGTTCGGCCTGAAAATTATAGTTGTTGGACGGCGGACGCGGCGGTTCCAGACGAATATAAACCGGCTGTGCCGGCTCTGTAACCGTTATAATGGGTTTTACCGTATCCAGGAAAATGCTTTCGGTTTTTTCGATGGTATTTTTAGAAAAATCGATGGCCGAAACCCGGATGTCATTTCGTCCTTCTTTCAGAATTATGGTGCGGTTAAACGTTCCCTGTCCGGTAATCTCGGCAACCAGCTCTTTGTTAATATAAACCTTTACCTTGTCTTTAGGCGTTGCATCGAAAACAGCGCCGCTCAAACTATAGTCACGGCGGCGGATAAAACCGGCGACAATAGGTTTGGATAAGCGGATTTCCGGCCGCCGGGTATTTACAAGAATCCGCAATACCTTAGAAGTACGTTCCATATCCAGTTTGGCGGCAAAACGGATTTCGTTGATACCCTCATGAACCGGAATACGTCCTTCAAAAAGACCGTTTGGCCGAACACGCAAGGAACGTCCGTTGGCAAGCACTTCCGCTCCTTTGCTGGTTTGCCCGCTTATGGGAATACCGGCGGACAAAACCGCCGCATCCGTATATTGAAGTTTACTCGGTTTAACTTTTAAAAATAAACCGTTGCCCTGCGTACCCTCCGCGCCTTCTTTTTTAGGAATGCCGCGCGGCACTGTGGGGGCTTTCCCTTTTTCTACCACGGATTCCTGATTTGAGCCGACCAGCACTTCGCCGGCCACATCTTTGGACCGAAGGGCAACCTTGCCCTCAATAACCCGCAGTACGGTACGTTTATTCATATCCACATCCATTTCGATGGTGGTTCCGCGGATGGCCACAACGGCGCTCGGGCTTTCTATTTGCCGGGATTGGCGGCTGTTAACCAGTTTTTTAAACTTGGCCCATATGCTGCCTGCAAAAAGGGTAAAACTCATTTCGTCTTTATTGTCCCGGGCAGCGGTTTTTATTGTTTTTACATCAAAAATAGTGTTTTCATGAATCTTTATCATAGAACCGTCGGGCATTTCCAGCTCGGCGCGCGAATTGAGATTGGTACGCACTCTGTCCCCGGCAAAAATAGCCTGGTTGAGTTTAGCCCGTTTCCAGATTGTTTTTTTCGGACTGAGGATTTGTACCTTACCAATTACAAATTTTAAACGTGCCTGATTGCGCTGATTTTGCGATGTGAATGAAAATAGCATTAAAACCGCTAATACTAATAACGATGTCTGGCGCAGCATAATAGTTCTCCAGATAATAAATGTCCGACCGGGGTTTGATTACCTTCGGCCAAAGGGCTTAAAAACTTAACCGTATTATATCCCAAATATGAAAATTTATACAATGATAGGAGTCACAGTCGCGGTGCCGGCCTGAGGCCTTTTTTAGAGAATCCGCTGATAGGCTTTGTAAAGGGTCCAGATGTTTTCTACGTAATTAATGGTTTCGTTATATCCGTAAAAGTATCCGTACTGTGGTTTCCCACTGGGCCATACCTGCAAATGCAATTGCCAGTCGGATTTTTTAAGCATCGTCAGATAGGGGCTTACCGTATCCCAGCGGTTCCCCGGACGCCGGTAGTAGCGGGCGATGGTTTGGGCGTCGAAGATACGCCCCGCCCCGCAATTGTAACTGGCCAGCGCCAGTTTAATGCGGTTGTCTTTTCTGGCATCGGGGAAATGTTTGTACTGTTTTTGTAAGTGATAAATGCCGGCGGTAATATTTTCACGCGGGTTTTTCATAATATATTTAATATCAAGTTCTTTACTGATTTCGCGTGCCGTTCCAGGCATGATTTGCATCAGTCCCCGCGCTCCCACATGGCTGCGCGCTTTGGTGCGAAATCCCGACTCCTTGGCAATCTGAGCGGCGATCAGGCGCCAGTCAAAGCCATAGCGTTTGGAGTATTTTTTAATAATGGGTTTATAGCGGGCAATGGAACGGCCTACGGAGCTGTTAATAAACTGCCGGCGCAGTTGGTTTAATTCCCGTTTTTGGGCAAGCCGTAACTGTATTTCCGCCTGAAGGGTGGAAGTGCTGTCCGCAGAAACCATTTGCGTTGTTTCCTGCCGGCAGGCAGAAAATAAAAACAGAAAAATAATCGGAAGATTGTAAATAAAAAAACGCATTAATTCAGACTCATCCCGATAATCAAACCAACAATTAAACCAATCATAACAAAAATTCCACCCACCACAACACCAACGGCCAGGTTGCCTTTTTCCAGTTCGGCCGGAATATCAAAATGTGTAGTCATATTGAATAATTTGTAAATACCGATAGACGAAAACATGCCGGTTAAAACGCCAATAATGGCATAAATAAAATTACGGATCATGATTGGATCGGCCCATTCCCATTCCATGTTAAACTCCTTAATGATTAAATAATATCGGCTATCCCGAAAAATTCTTTATTAGATGTAATGTGTTTCCACGGATTTATTTAAGTTCTATGGCACCGCTTTCGGACTGGCGCTGTACGGGACAGCCCGAACATTTTCGCGTGCGGCAATAATATTCTTCAAGATAAAATAAACCCTGGTAAAGTGCAAGAGTGGGTTGTCGCTTTTGAAAAACGGTTTGTTTCAACCGTTTGAAACGGGAGTATCCTACCCGGGCCGGAAGCTGTTGATAAAAAGATTCGAGATAGCGGTAAAACCCATAACTGCCACTGCTCTGCGCGATGGCGCTGAACATGGGAAGTATCAGGTTTACCAGCAGTTCGTCCATGCGGGCCCTGCCAAAAAAATAGCGGGCCTTGCCGGAACGGCGTGTCAGACCGAAGCCGTAGTGTGTCTGCCAGTATTCCGGGCAGGGAATACGTAAAAAGTCGTAAACCTGAGCCGCTGCCTGCTGAATAGGAAGCCGCCGGGACAGGATTTGGTACAGAAAACGAAACGGGGATTCGGAAGTTTGGAACAAGAGGTGCACCCAGGCAGCCAGTCGGAAATGGGGGTGGTTAAAAGGACGTACGCCGGCAAACTGCCAAACGGACTGCGCCAGTGGAGCGACGTCAAGAAATGGGATTTGCCGCCGGTACTTATTTTTAAGTTTTAGTACGAAATCGTCGTCAGATGGCGAGGATAAAAAACCGGCTGTTCCGGCGTAAACAGCGAAAACGCTATCGGGAGCGGATTGACGGGAAAGCCAGGACCAGGGAAGCCGCTGCGCCAGTAACTGAAATGCGTCGTTGTTTGCGGAGTACCCGAGTGCGCGTAAAAAATATTCGTAAAATATCTGTTCGGCGCTGGCCGATTGCATTCGGCTCTGAAAAAAATGTTCCTTTAAACGGAGTCGTTTCAGGGCTAGGTCGCTAATCAGAGAAATATGTGCCGGGGCAATGGGACAGCTTTGCATCGTAATTTGCTTTGTGGGGGCAGGTAGCGAAATGGTTGGTATGGGAAGCGGACTTTGTGTATGTGTAACGGTGGCGGAAGCGCTGTTGTTGGTATTGACAACATGGAGTAAAACATCGGCAAAAGCCGGGTCCAGGTGGTGCTGATGGCGGTACCAGTCCTGAAAATTAAGATGACATTCCACATCGCCCTGAAAAACAATGCCGTCGAGTCGGAAACGAGCGGAGCGGAAGTCGGGCCCGCGGGCCGTATTCAGACGGCCGGATTGTAATACCTGAAGGGTATGTCCGCCGTAACGGATGGTCTCTCCGTTTCGGGCCAGCTGTTGCCAGCGTTCATATAAGGCGCTCTCTTGCATGGTGCTCTCTGCTATTGTATCTTTCCGATGTGTATAAATTATAACATTTGGAATATATAAAGCAAAAGCAGAGGTTTCAAGTATGAAAATTAACGCATCCGCCGTTAGTGAGCGTATCGACTGGTTACGTAAGCGGAACGGATTAAGTCAGGAAGAACTGGCCGCCGTCCTTCGGGTAAGCCAGCCGGCGGTAAGCAAATATCTACGCAGTCGTATTCCCCCCGCCGATACGTTGTTACGGTTGGCGCAGGCGGGTCAAACCACCATCGAATGGATTCTGACAGGCCAAAAAACCTATCCATTTGGTAATCCTTTATCCACCGTACACGAACCGGAATCTGCATATGACGCTGACTGGCAGATGAGCAAAAAAATTGCGGCCTTGCCGGTGCCTCTCAAAGAAGCCGTTATGCGAATCGTGGATGAATTACTGGATAAAAGTAAGGAAGAGAGCGCTACAGTTTACGTTTCTGAATGAATTCGGTAAGCCGCAACAGAATATCTTTGGCTCTGCTCTCAGGAAGATGCGCCAGTGCTTGATACGCCCTGTCAAAATACTGCCCTGCCATCGCCTCCACCTCCTGCAGTACGCCGCTTTCGCGTAATAGGGAACGATATTCCTGCAAGGAGAGCTTCCAGAGGCTGCGATGGGAAAGATGTGGCCGCAGTTTTATGGTTAAAATAGTCTGTTTATGCATGGCAAGGTCGCTGCCGGCTGTTTTACCGATACCGTCGGTTTCACCCATAATGTCGAGTAAATCATCCTGTACCTGAAAGCCCATTCCCAGTGCGTAACCGTACGTCTTAAAAAGATCGATTTTATCTTCGGCAGCTCCGGCGATCATGGCGCCCAGTTCACAAGAGAGTTCTAATAAAACCGCGGTTTTGCGTGCGATCATTTCCAGATAGGCCTGTTCGTCAATCTGCCGTTCCGTTTCAAACATCTTATCCTGACCCTGGCCTTCGCAAATAACAATCATGGCTTCGGTAAAACGCTCGGCTAAAGCGGCCCGGTCAGCAGAGGTTGTGCGCAGTAGTTGTTGAAAGGCAAAACCCATTAAACCGTCTCCGGCCAGAATGGCTGTGGAAACATCCCATTTTTTATGAACGGTCTGTTGCCCGCGCCGGGTATCGTCGTTATCCATTATATCGTCGTGCACCAGGGTAAAATTATGTAGCAGTTCCACTGCCACCGCCGCATAACGGGCTTGCTCGGGTTTCTGCCCCAGCGCTTCGACAGCCAGCATAACCAGCAAAGGGCGGATACGTTTACCCGGAATGGTTAAAAAATAACGAATAGGGTCGTAAAAAAGAGGGATACCGGGTTTGAAATTCAGATTTTTGAGTTCCCGGTCTATGATTTGATAATAGGGCGCCAGGCGTTCGTCCAGCGTTGTCTTTGAGAAGTGCTTCATGAACTGAAACGATGATTGATAATGTCGAAAATCTCCTGAACGCTGCCAGACTGAAGCAGGGATTCCCGTGTCTTCTGTTCTTTTAAACTGCGGGAAATAATGGCCAGTGTCTGAATATGCGGACCCGATGTCGTACGCGGGGATAACACTAAAAAAATGAGATTGGCCGGTTTTCCGTCTAAAGACTCAAAATCGACGCCGTCTTTTTTAATTCCAAGTGCAATGGTCATTCCCTTTACACCGTCTGTTTTGGCGTGGGGAATGGCCAGACCGCTTTCCAGCCCCGTGCTGAGATATCCCTCTCTGGCCAGTACGTCCTGCAAAGCCAGGCGGGCATCGGAAAGCGCTTCGTTTTTATCCAGCAGTGTTATTAATTCTTCTATTATCTGAAATTTTGTGCTGCCCTGTAAATCAATTTTAATATGCTCAGGCAGTAAATAGTCCGCTAAGCGCATAATTCCTCCTTAGAATAAACCTAAATTTAGGCATATTAAAATTTTATGTCAAACACTTAATAAAAGTATTGGCATATTACATAGAAAATATTAACTTTAAGAAAATTAGAAACGGAGGTGAAATGCGTCTTACGGATATTTTATTAACGGAACATATTATTCTACCTTTAAAGGCGAACCAGCGGGATGAGGCCATTAAAGAGCTTATTGTGATGCTGGCTGAAAAAGATCTGGTTACGGATGTCGAACAGGCTTATGCTGCCGTACTGGAACGTGAAAAACTGATGACAACCGGTGTTGGCAACGGCATTGGCATTCCTCATTGTAAGGACAAATCCTGTCCTAATTTTGCGGTTGCGCTGGGTATTCAGCCTAAGGGCATTAAATTTGAATCCATTGATAAAAAAGATGTGAAAGTCGTCTTTTTATTAGTGGGGCCGGAAAACAATCCCGGCATGCATATTAAGCTGCTCAGCCGGATTTCGCGCTTAATGAGCAACGAAGAATTGCGCCAGAGTATTCTAAAAAGCAAGGATGCCCAAAAAATACACGATTTGATCGATGATGAAGAAAACTATTATTTTGACATAGATTAAATCGATGAAACTGGTTATTTTTATCCTCAATAAAGAGGAATATCTGGATCAGGTGCTGGAAGCGTTTTTGGAGCTTGATATTGGCGGCGCGACCGTTTTGGATTCGGTGGGGATGGGCCGTATTCTGGCGCATGATATTCCTATCTTTGCAGGATTTCAAAATCTTTTGCAGGATACACGGCCGGGAAATAAGACTATTTTTACTGTGGTTCCCGAAAAAAAAATTGTGCCTTTAACCAAGGAAATTGAACATATTACAGGGAGTCTCGATAGTCCGGGCAGCGGTTTGCTAATCGTACTGCCGGTTGATTCGGTGAAAGGAATTCCCGGCCAGCCCTCAAAAGAAGATTAGTTTCGTATTATGACAACCCCGCAAAATGCAGCCGAATATATTGGCGCTTATAAAATTCTGCACAAGATCGGCGAAGGAGGTATGGCCCTGATTTATAAGGCCATACAGCCTTCGCTTAAGCGTACGGTTGTAATTAAAAAATTAAAAGACCCCAATCGTGAAATTATCAACCGTTTCAAAAAAGAGGCGTTGCTCAGCGCTTCATTTCATCACTAAAACCTGACCGCAGTATATGATTTTTTATACACCAAGCGTTCCTACTATCTGGTGATGGAATATGTAGACGGCGAGGATTTACGCACCATAATCGATTATATGGCGCCGTTTCCCGCTACGCTGGCCGGTCTTATTATCCTCGAAATTACCCGCGGCTTGCAATATACGCATGCGCGCAACATTATTCACCGGGATATAAAACCGGGGAATATCCTTGTTTCGTATAACGGTGATGTAAAACTGATTGATTTTGGCGTAGCCAGGGATAATGTTTCCACGCGGCTCACGCTCACGGGAATGATCGTGGGCACTCCGGCTTATATGGCGCCGGAGCAGGCCAGCGGAGAACCGCTTTCCACAGGCAGCGATTTGTTTGCCGCCGGTATTCTGCTTTATGAACTGCTCACCGGCGTCAAACCGTTTTACGGTGACAACAATACGGAAATTTTATCCAAAATTGTACGTAACAAATATATTCCGCCACAGCGCCTTAATCCCGATATACCCCGTTCTTATCGTAAAATTATTAAAAAAGCGCTTCACAAAGATAAAAAACACCGTTATCAAAATGCGGGTGAAATGATAAAGGATCTGGAAAAGGCCATCGACTGGAAGGCGCAGAGCGACAAAAAAACAGTGATTAGCCGATTCTTAAAAAAACTGGATAAAACACGGGAAACCTCGGGAACCGACAGCGTTAAAATGCAGGTATTCGAAGCGGTTCCTTCCTGGGGCTGGCGCACTTATCGCGCAGCGCTGGGCTTGGTAATTGCCGGCCTTCTGGTCTATCAGGGCATGCGTTTCAGTGAAAAACAACTGGGCTATGTTCAGTTGCCCGTCGTGGCGCAGGGATGGACGGTAGGGGTAGACGGACAGAAGGCCCGTACGATGCAGAAAGGCGAATTACGTATTGGGCCGCTGCTAAAAGGGATACACCGGCTTAAAGCGTATTCACCTCAAAAACCGGGCATTGTTATGGCAGATTTAATGGTTAAACCGAATACGACGGAACGGTTTAATCTTCGTATGCCGGATGTGTTCGATTCAGCTTCCTGTTCCATATTCAGCACACCGCAAGGAGCGGCGGTATTTGTAAATGATTCTCTTTTCGGTAGTGCGCCGCTTAGCGGTTTGCGTTTACAACCCGGTCGCTATAAAATTGGTTTAAGCAAAACCGGTTATGCCGACAGAAAAGAGACAATCATGCTGAGCAGAGGTCAGGACTATGTTTTTCAGTTTCATCTTTTTAAAAAAGATGGAAGGAAAAAGCCTTAAAACAGATATTCTTAAAAGCCAGTCTGCATACAGATTAAACAATGTGCCGGGCACATTTGTCTTTTAAAATTCAGAGCAAGCCATGAAACCCGTTTCAAAAAGGCTGTTTCAGGATACAGCAAAATTAAAACAAAAAAAATATCGTGATTTACAGGGCCGCTACCTGATAAGCGGTCTGAATGCGATTCAGGGAGCCTTGGCGTCGGGGCAGGAGCCGTTGGCTGTTTTTATTATGCAGGGTCGGGAGCATCTGGCGGAGGCCTTCTCGGCCTGGTTATCGGCAGGAATTTATTCCGTAACGGAAAAAGAATTCGGCCGAATCGTTGATGAAAAAAATCCGCAGGGAATCGCCTTACTGATGAAACGGCCGTTTCCTGATTTCAATACGTTTAGGCCGCTACACGGTATTTTTATCTATCTCGAGGCGGTTAATGATCCCGGCAACCTGGGTACGATAATACGCAGCGCCCTCTGGTTTGGCGCCGATACGATTTTACTAAGCCCGGGATCCGCAGATCCTTTTCAGCCAAAAGTGGTGCGCGCTTCGGCCGGAGCGGCGGCCCGGATTCATCTGTACGAGCAGGTTGAACCGACCGATTTGGAACGTTTAAAAAAAGAGACGCATCTGCAAATAGCCGCTACTGTTGTGCATGGCGGTGTTGCCTTAAACTCGTTTACATATGCTTCGGAAACACCCTTGCTGTTGGCTTTTGGTTCGGAAGCGCACGGTTTATCGGATGAAATGGTGGCTTTAAGCGATATTCGACTGACCATACCCAAAAAAGGAAAACTTGAATCGCTAAATCTGGCTATTTCCGCAGCGCTCTGTTTGTACGAAATAACCCGCGAAAAATAAAAAGGATAATCATTAATGCAGGACCGAAAACAGTTTCCTGAGCCGCTGGAAGCCCTGCTTCTGGTGTTGGCAGTATTTGCCGTATCCATTCTAAGTATATACATTTTATCTGTTTTAAATCAGTCTGATTTAAGTAAGCCGCAAACCATAATCCAAAATGCCCGCTATTACTATATTTTTGGCGGCAGTCTGTTTTTGATTATTCCCCTTCTTTATGCCCGTTTGCGTCATTATCCGCTGCGCAGGGTTTTCCGGCTCAATCCGGTACCGCTATCGGTTATTTTAGTTAGTCTTCCCGTCGGTTTCGCTTTAACCGTACTTTCCGATGAGTTGGATCGTCTGTTAGGGCTTATCATTACCATACCGCAATGGGTGTATGATATGATGTATCCGCTTAAGGCAGAAAGTCTTTCGGATTGGGCGCTTATTTTAATGGGCGCTGTTATTATTGCCGCTATTGCGGAAGAGGTTCTTTTTCGAGGTTTTTTACAGATAAGTCTCGAGCGCAAAGGCGACGCCACCAGAGCGGTGTTGCTTTCTGCCCTGGCCTGGACTCTTATTCATCAAAATCCATACTGGGCAGTGGAAATATTTATTATGGGTATTTTTATCGGATTTTTAGCCTGGCGTACCAACTCCATTATTCCATCGGTTATTGTACATGCGCTTAATAATTTTATAGCCGTGTGGATGCTAAATAGCAAACCGGAGGAATCAATGGGCTGGTATGAGTGGCACGGACACGTATCACCGATGGTGTTAGTGCCAGCGTTTTTTGTTCTGGTATGGGGACTGCGCCAAATCAGCGCTCCGTATCAGGCAGGGTCAGGATAAGAATATCGTTTAGGGTCTTTTCCGCATCCAGTACATCCGCCGCGCCGGAATGATGAATGGAATCCCAGACGGCCTGGGGTGAGACCCGTTCGTCCGCGGCAACCCGTTTATACGTTCCCATCTCTTTGTACATCCAGTAGCGTTTGTAAGTCGTTTCGCTCCAGCGGCTTTTGATAGAAAAAATCAATCGGTACAGAATATTAATCCACTGGTCAAATTCATTATCTTTAGTATCGATACGCACGGCGCTTTTTTTCTTTTTTGCAACGGTAAGCGCCGTATTGGCGCGGTGAAAAGCAGGCCCGTCCATTTCAATGGGAATTTTACTGCCCATCTTTTGAATGGGGCCATAGCCAATGCCAAAACGCAGCGACATAGGATAGAGCAGATGCTCGAACTGAAGGATGACCTTGTTCACCGAAGATAAATTTTGTAACACACCCTGAAATTCATCACCCTTGGTAATCATAAACGGGGCTTCTATTTCATCGGAGAAACGTTCGTTTACCTGCACAACGGCCGATTTTAAAAACAATTGCCATTCATAACGTTCCCGTTCTTTAAGCTGCCGGGAATCTTTGATATCGGCGATGAGTACGGCATAGTTTTGCATGGTTAATCCCAGCTGATTTGATAGTCTATCGAAATATCCGAAGATTTTATTTCTTTACAGGAAATATTTTTGACGCCGCACAAACGGCAGCCTTCTTCAAGATAGCCGATTTCGGAGCGTTTTATGGATTCCATATAGGGCTGTCCGTAACTGATATGAACGGCAAAATTGTTTTTTTCGACGGCCGTAAGCTGCATATCGCCCAGCCCGAAAAGTACCGGCCGCATACGCACCATTTGCCGTAAAAATCCGGCGGCGTCGCCATTGTCCATATAAAGCTGAAAATAACGGGGCAGAATTTGGCTGGCATTCCAGCGTCCCAAATCATAAAACCCCTCGATGGAACCGTTAAAAAAATCATTTAACATGGTTTCATCAATTATTTTTAAAATGGACTCGGGATAGTCTTTGGATAAAACCACCGGCTGGCGCAGTAGATTTTTATCTGCCGGCTCGATTTTTCGCTGAAAATTTTTTAACGTGTCCGCACCATAACGGCTGGCGATAAAATCAAAACGGGTAAGGATAACAACTCCTTTTATTCCATTCATAATAAACCTCGGGTAGAATCACTAATAAACATATCTATTGATTGTTGTAATTTTTGGTCATCGGCTGTTTTTAAGATGCCCTGTACAAAATCGGCCGGGCCTCCGCCGCGCATGGAAAAATCGGGCCCAAACTGCTTTAAAAATTCCGCGGCATTTATAACGCTTTCTTTGGGAACGATAAAATAAAACCGTTCACCGCTGATTATAAACGCCGCTTTCGCGAAATCATTCACGATTGTTTTTGCCAGCCGTCCGGCATCATCTGCGAAGCCGTCCGGCAGCCGGTTAAAAACAAAGGCGTTGTTTGTTTGTCCGGCAAGGCGTTTGCTTTCGGCTGATAAAAATGCAGCGCGGTAAAATTCCGCTTGTTTTTTTTGATGACTAATTTCGGCTTGTAAGGCTGCTGCGCGTTCGGCAAAATGTCCGGGTTCTGTCTGTAATTCGCGTTTCAGAGTGACCGTATTTTGATGCAGGACGGAAAAATAGGCATAGGCCTTTTGTCCTATCACAAAATGGATACGCAGATGACCGCGGATCTTTTCCGTGCCGATAATTTTTATAAGACCGATATCGGCTGTGTTTGCTACATGTGTGCCGCCGCAGGCAGAAAAATCTCTTCCCTCTATTTCCAGAATTCGCAGGGTTTTCCAGTTTCCGGCAGGCCTGCGCAGGGGAAATCTTCCGACGTTTTCTGGATCGCTCCAGTGTATATGCAACGGCAGACGATCCCGAATGAGGCCGTTGACTTTGTCTTCAATTTCCGTTAAGATTTTATCCGTAGCAGATGCACAATCAAATTCAATTAAGGTATGTGCTTCGCCAAAATGGACGGAAACGGTATTGAATTTGTATTCCATCGCCACATTGGAAATTAGATGCTGCCCGCTATGCTGCTGCATCATATAAAAACGGCGCGGCCAATCGATCGCCATTTGAACAGTAGCGCCAGGCTTTTTTTGAAAACGGGGCACCAGATGCCAAACCTGTGTATCTTCTTTACGGATGGATTCTACCCGTATATCGTCAATGGTTCCGTAGTCGGCCGGCTGGCCTCCTCCTCCCGGATAAAAAACAGTTTGATCCGGCAAAAGCCAAACGCCTTGTTTGTCCGGCTTTATTTTTAGTATTTTAGCCGCACTGTCTTTCAGATACGAATCTCGGTAGTATAATAAGATTGTTTCTGTATTCATTTAATTTAGTACCTGTTTGGAGTGCCAATTTGGAGGGCGTTGACGCCGTCACTGCCTAAACCGAATTAGCCGATTAACTCCATAATTCTAAATTCCAATTAACAATTAGTACTCAAATTCTAAAATTTAAACATACATCTACAAGGTGATTTTTGATTAGAATTTAAGGTTAAACTAAATTGTCTTTTGCTGCTGGGCATTTACTTTGTCGATGATTTGCCAGGCGGTTTTTAATGCAGGTAGCCCAAAATCTCCGCCTGTCTCTGCCGGCAGATTGTTCCGTATTGCCGCAATGAAATTCCGCAACTGCGTTTTTAAAGGCCGTGCCTGATCCCGCTTTAAGCGGTTGTATTTAATATCCCGGTTCTGAATTTTACCCAGAGATATGGCCAGGGTTCCATCGTGAAAAGGATTTTTTGAATCTCCTTCGAGATAAAATATTTCGGAGCGGCCCTCTTCCAGATTTAGAGTAATCTGAGCGTCCCGCTGATAAAGGCGCATTCTGGCTTCGCGTTTGGTAGAAAGGCGGCTGGCGGTTAAACTAGCGGTACAGCCGTTTTCAAATTCGATATGAGCATTCACAATATCAATATCGGATGTAATGACCGAAGCGCCGCTGGCCTCGACAGCGACAGGCCGGCTGTTAAGCAAATGAATAAGCAAATCGATATCTTGAAGCATTAAATTCAGAATAACGGAAGTTGCTTTTTTATCCTGTTTAAATGAAGAGAGCCGTTCCGCTTCTATAAAAACCGGTTTAAGCGGGATGTCTTCTATGGCTTTTACAGCTCCGTTGTATCGTTCGGTAAGGACGGCAATCAGCCGACGATCTTTACTGTTGGCCAGATGTGCCAATTCAAGGGCCTGCTCTTCCGTTTGTGTCGCAGGAATTTCAATTAGCACATGCCGTTCCAGTTCCAGCAGTTGTTTTGCCGTTTCAAAGCGAGAATGGAGTGGAACCGCAACGCTGAAGGCTTCCACTTCGGCGGCCAGTTGTTCCAGGTTGTCAAAAGCAATGACGCCTAAGTTTTTGGCGGCAGCCTGAGCTTTCTCTTTATTTATATCGTAAATACCCAGGAGCAGGGCGTCCGGCAGTTCCTGGTATAGTTTCGCATGTTCCATTCCGGCGCGGCCTGCTCCGATAATGCCTGTCTTTGTACGTTGCATATCAATCCTTTTGAACGGTTTCTGATAAAATAAATTCACCATTTCGTTTTTTATCAACAAAAATAAATTTTAAGGAATCACCATATTCCCAAACAAGCCACGGGAGCGACCGGATTGAGTAACGTCCGTTTTCTATCTTTAACGGCGGGCCGTATAAAATAAATATACGTCCCCGGTCGGTCTCCCAGCCTTCTTGCACCCGGGTTTTAAATTTATAATTACTTTCGCTTACCCGTGCATAAAACTCGTCGAGAAGTTCATTAAACTGTGTTTTTGGCGTGGGGTCGCGTTTTTTCCAATAGGATTTAAACCAGGCGGCCAGTTGCTCTTCATTTAAATGGTTTGCTTCATCATATTCTTTTTCCGATAGCAGATAGCGCATAGGCCGCAGGGCTAAATCATATTTATACAAATACGAGGGTTTCTTAAACCAGGTAATGGAAAAGTGCTTTTTTAAAACGTATTTACCTGTATCAAATTCCAACCGATAATCTCCCTCGGTTAACGTATCGGCTGGTAACGTATATAAAATGGTTGCCGTGGGGCGGGCGGAATCGATCGACCGGCTGCTTTTAAAAAAAAGAACATTATCTTTAAATAGTCGGATACGCACAGAATCTGTCGTGGCGCCGCTGTCTGTTTTTATTCTGGCGTAAGCGGTGTACGAGGTGTTATAATTCAGATGTGTAACATATGGCGCCAGCGGTAAAACATTGCTACTGTCCGGATGATGTTGCAAAAAGCAAATATCGCTGGCTTTTCTCCGCAGAAAATCGGTTGGCAGTTCCAGAATACGTTTTTTAATAAACGTGTTTTTTGTAATCAAATCTTCGATATCGAGCAAAAAGGTATATTTTCCCGTTTTCATTTGCAGACTATCGGAGGGTTGGTTTAGAAGATAGACAAATGTTTGCGATTCGGTTCGGGAATTGGTCCGTTTAAAATCTTTAAATGAAAGTTCATGTTTGCGAGTGAACTGCAGGATGGCTGTCGAATCATTTCGCGCCGAAACGGTAACCATGAAACGCGCCTGATAAACATTACCGGACTTTTCGAATTGCAGGATATCATTCTGAATGGAAACGGAAGCGTATAATAAAACCTGTGTTCCACTGGAATCGAAATTCGAAAAAACGTTAAAATTAACGGGCTGGCGGCGCATTACTTTAAAACCGTACCGGCTTTTTAATTCCAAAACTTCTTGCTTATCCATCGCCCGCAAGGCGCCAAAAAGTAGTAAAATAGTTACCGTTAAAAATATTGTTTTCATTCTGTCTCCCCTCAAAATCAAATGTAATGCCTTGATAATTGCAAATCAAGCCGGAAAAGCAGCTGCCGTTAAAACCGGTCTCCCTTTTGCTGTATATTGTACAGAGGACTTTCCCGAATGGGCAAGGCGCCAAATGCTAATTTTAGCATCAAACGTTAACCGTTGTTCTTCAACCCGCTTTTGTATCCCCTTGTGTCTTTCGCTTTTTTCTTCTATTTTATCTCGCCTACTATATTTGGGATGACAAATGCAAAAACTAAAAATTCTCTTCTTCTTGCTTTTACCGCTGCAGCTACTGGCCGGCTGGCAACTGTCCGAGACAAAAGTCGTTTATCTGACCGGCGTGCGGTATCAGCTACAAATAAGCAATGAAAACACAGCGGATTCTCTGATATCCGTTCAGCTGGTTGCGGACGGCGATATTCTGCGTCAATTAAAAACATCAAAAACGGACAGGGGCTGGATTAGCGTTAGTTTTGAATTCAGCGAAAGCGGCGCATATTTGCTTCAAACCGGAAACGGAGAAGCAGTAACCGAAATCCGCGTGCTGCCGGGCTGGGTCAGCATTCTGCCGCCGTTGGCGGCTATTCTTCTGGCGCTCATTACCCGTCAGGTGCTGGCCGCGCTGTTTGCCGGTATCTGGCTGGGCGCTTTTTTTATCTTTTCCTACAGTCCGGTAAATGGATTTTTGTATGCCCTCACCCAATATATCGGTAAGGCGCCGGTGGACGCCGACCGCATGTCTATCTTAATTTTCAGTCTTACTTTGGGCGGAATGGTGGGCGTTATGTCCCGGGCGGGCGGAACGCTTGGCATTGTACAACGCTTATCCGGTCTGGCTTCGAGCAGCCGCAGGGGGCAATTGGTTACCTGGGCGATGGGTGTGCTGGTCTTTTTTGATGATTACGCCAATACCTTAATCGTTGGCAATACCATGCGGCCGTTGACGGATAAACTGAAAATAAGCAGGGAAAAGCTGGCCTATCTCGTGGATTCCACCGCGGCGCCGGTGGCCAATATCGCGATTATTTCCACCTGGATTGGTTACGAGCTTAGCCTGATAAACGACGCCTACAAAGAAATCGGATTAAATGCAAACGCCTATATTACGTTTTTTAAAACGATTCCCTTTAATTTTTACCCGCTTTTTTCACTGGCATTCGGCTTGTTTATTGTAACCACCGGGCGGGATATGTTTTCTATGTTTCGGGCGGAACAACGAGCGGCTTCGGGAAAAGGGCTGATGCGTAGCGATGCGGTGCCCCTTGCCGATATGAACAGCGGGGAGCTGGAAGTAAAAAAAGGGGCGCCTCTGCGCTGGTACAATGCGGTTATTCCGGTAGGGATGGTGATTGTTACCGCTCTCGCCGGGCTCTGGCTGACCGGACTGGCTAATTTTGAACAGACACGGCCCATGGGCTGGATTGAATATGCCAGCAGCGTGGTGGGTCATTCCGATTCCTTTGCGGTACTCATGTGGGCGGCCTTTATCGGCAGTTTTACCGCGATTATTCTGGCGATTGGCCAGCGTGTTTTAAATTTGCACGAGGCCATCGGCGCCTGGGTTTCCGGCGTGAAGGCGATGGTGCTGGCGGCTATTATCTTAACCTTGGCCTGGGCCATCGGTAATATTTGTTCCGATTTACAAACGGCGGAATATGTGATTGCCCAGACGAAGGGCTTTTTATCACCCCATTTTTTGCCGTTGATTGCGTTTATTATCGCTGGTTTAACGGCTTTTGCCACCGGAACTTCCTGGGGCACCATGGCGATTTTAATGCCCATCATTATTCCGCTTGCCTATCATTTGCCATTGCAGCACGCCGCGGTTGACGCCTTTACGGCACAGCAGATATTTATTAGTTCCATCGCTTCTATTCTGGCCGGCGCCACTTTTGGCGACCACTGTTCCCCTATTTCGGATACCACAATCATGTCGTCAATGGCTTCCGGATCGGATCATATCGATCACGTGCGCACACAGATTCCTTATGCTTTAATTGCTGCGAGTGCGGCTATTGTGTTTGGATATCTGCCGGCGGGATTCGGTTGGAGTAACTGGATTATGCTGCCGTTGGGTATGTTGGCGCTGTTTTTAGTTGTGCGTTTTTTCGGCCGGAAAGCAATTGAAAAGGCGTAGTTCTTAAAAGAAGGCGTTTCTTTGCTGTGCCGGAAATTATTTATTTCAAGAATCACATCTTTCCCAATTAAACGAAACAACTTCTTTGCAAAGGTATCTATTCCACCCCTATCATAAGCGGTTGACTCGTTAAGGAGCCCTCTGAAATAGTTTCTAATTAAACCGCAAAGCGCGCATTGTTTTGCCAGAAAAAGCAAAAACAGAGCGCCTTCCGGCTCGTTTTTTTAGTATTTTTTCATAGCGTTCTTTGCATTTAGTTCTTTTTTCTCCAACATGCTGTGTGAACCGGAAGGGTAAAGCTACCGATATCTCGGGAACAGGGGAGGGTAGATAATAAAGAAAAACCCGGTTTCTTTTTTAATAAGAGCCCTTCTATTTAACCAGACGCTGTTCATATTCGATACAAAAAGAAATAGAGAGCGATTGATATAAAAAACGCCACATAGCCCATGAATAAAAATTTTGCCGTGAATGAGGCTGTGTTCTCCGAATGTTCACTGGTTACATAAATCTTGTAAGCAATGAGATTTGCCAATGAACCGAACAGACTGCCGAATCCCCCCGTATTGCCTCCCCATAGCAAAGCGTTCCAGTTTGATGTGAATTTTGCAAAGAGCAGAGTTGCCGGAACATTACTCATCACCTGACTAGTCAGAGCTGAGAACAGAAAGATATGTCCGGAATGAGTAATTTCTGCCATAAGCAGCGCCTTAATGTTTCCTGCAAGTCCGAAAAAGAATAAGAAACTAAATAAAAGTGCATAGTCGATACGAAGGGTTTTTCGGTCAAATAATACGGTAAAAACAATAACCAAACTTCCTGTTATAAGGGGAAGTATGTGAAGAACAGTCAGTAAGGAGACAAAAAGAAAAGCGCCGTAGAGATAGGCTTTTTGGCGGATGACAATGGGCGGATCTTCTTGCTTAAGGCTCCCGTTCTTTGTTTTGATAAGATACGAGTACACAAGCAGAATGATTAGAAAAACGATTGAAAACGGTGCGATGGTTTTGATGAATGTAATCGGATGAATCCCGTAGAACCAATAAATAAAAAGATTTTGCGGGTTTCCCAAAGGCGTCAGCGCCGAACCGGCATTTGCCGCTAATGCTTCCAGAATAACCAAGATATCTTTGCGGTTAATATGGAGCGATAAAGTAAGCGGAACAAGGACAACTAAAGCAATGTCATTGGTTACCAACATGGATAAAAAAAAGGTTGTAAGCACTAATTTAACCGGTATCGTTTTTCCGTTTTCAATGCGTCGGGCGGTTTTTAACATTATACCGCTGTTTTGAAGACCTTTAACGGAAATAAACAAGGTAAGCAGGATAAACAGAACCTGTAGTTCCTTGGTTGAATAGACAGGAAAACGCATGGTATAAACCGACGTCACGGCCAAACCGATACCGGATGCAACTAACAGCCATTCTTTTAAAATGAAATCAATGAATGTCTGGGCGTTTAATATCTTTCCTAACTTATCTGGAAATACCGGCAATTATACGCTAACTCTCTTTCTTCGAAGCTAAAAATAAGAAATTCGGATATTTTTCCGGTTCGCTGCGAACGGCATTAAAAATAGCTTTGGCGGCATAAAACCGTTGTCCGTCTATTTTTGTGCCCGCATCTCCGCTGAGTTTTGCCGCACCGGATGCAGTAATTATAAATTTCCAGTTTTTGCCGGACCATTCCCACTGATTTTTACCCGCGTTCCAAAAGAGTGTGAATTCGCTGCCCTCGAACCGCACCCGCATTGTATTGGGAGCGGAAAAATAAAATCCGTCCTGCCTGGGTGACGCCGCCCAGGTACTTTCGTAAAGAAAAAAACGGGATTTCTGCTTAAAGGGGCCGCCCAGCTCGGGACAAAAGGTATCACAGTTGCCGCACGCATTACAAAATTCGGCGATGGTGCCAATCTGCGTCTCCTTTTGCAGAATAAAACGTCCGGCGGAAATTTTATGTACTACGCCGTTTTTGATTTCGTAATCGAAAAGCGCTTCATCCGTTTTTCCGGTGCGAAAACTAAAATTAGCGGCATTGGGACAAACGGGAATACAAATAGCACAGCTCAGGCAGTCGAAACGGGTTAAATGCGAATCAATTTTTTTAGGCGTCGTTTTATTTTGCTGAAAACGGTAAGCCGGATTTTGCTGCGCCTGTTCTGCGATCCGAACGCTGTTCTGCAGGGCCGCCATTTCAACGGAGCCGGCAGCCGAACCGGAATTGGCTATAATAAATTCGTCGATAGTTCCGACGCCCTTTTCCCGCGCTTCTTTTTTTAAAGTATCGAGATAATAAAAGAGTTTCCGGTAGCCGCCTTTTTTGAGCAGGTCGGTACAGGTGGTTACCGGCGCCAGTCCGCAGGAGACCGCTTCGCTGAAATTGTTTTTATCGATACCGCCGGAAAAAGAAACCGGAAATCTGTTTCCCGCTGTTTCGCGGAAACGCTGCACAAGATGCATAGCCAGCATATAAAGCGGCGCTCCGGAAAGATAGCGTTCGGGGCCGTCAAAAAAGGATTCGGAATTTTTAACAATCAGTGTGTTGGTAAATTTAACGCCAACCGTACGGCCCTTTTCTTCGGCCAGTTGCCGTAAGCGCCGCATCATAGGGATGGCTTGTTCAAAATTCAGGTCGCTTTCAAACGCTTCCGGCAGCAGTTCGATGTGTTTGTATCCGGCGATGTTTTGCAGCAGGTTTTTGGTAAATTCATATCCGGCCAGAGTGGGATTCATTTTAACGACCACGTTTAAATTTTGCTCGGTAATCAGATAGCGTACAATCTCTTCAATCTCATCGGCGGGGCAGCCGTGAAAGGTGGAGAGGGTAATGGAATCGGAAATCTGTGCCGGAATGCTTATATTTTTTAACCGATCATAGTGTGCCGGGAGCGTATCCAATAACGCGGCAATCAGCTCGCGGGCGTCGGCCATATTTTTCAGCCAGCGGCTGACAGACGGAGAAGAGATACCTTTTAAATCATATCCGGCGGACATATCAAACACCGTATCATAAAACGGATCGCCTGGGGGCGCTTTAAAAATACCGTAGTTTTGCAGCACGTGAATGAGGGCCCAGGCCGAAGCATATTCACGGAAGGATTCATCCAGCGACAGTTCCTGCGACCACTCCACATTGTAGCCCACATTGCGCATATCGATGCAGGGGCGGGGAATATCCAAATCATCCAAAACCTGAATGGTTTTTAATTCGATAATCCGGCTGCCGTGCAGCCAGCCTAACACGATGTTCTGGGCGAGCTGCGTATGGGGCCCAGCGGCGGGTCCCAGAGGCGTGGCGGCTTTTTTACCGTAGAGATTAACGGAAAAATCAAAAGCGCTATCCGGCTGAAAAAAATAGCGGGCGTCGTAGCCGTAAATAGTTCCATAGGCTTTAAATTCTTCTAAAATATTTTCCAGATGCAATCTGAAATCAAGCGGTTTTAATTCAGCCACACTAATCTCCTTGTATTCCGTTCTTATTTTGGAGGCAAGCCCCTTGTCGGTTAAATCCCAAAATACAAACTACAAATCACAAATAAAACCCAAATAATTCAAAATCCAGGCCTAATACGGGGCTTTCGTTTCATTAAAATAAACTAAAATTGTATCAATTGAAAATCTTAAAAAGACTTCCGGATTAGAAGACGAAAAAAAAGCGTTCTTTTTTGCTTTATTATCTAAAGGAAAGCACCATTTGATTCGATAATCGTTAAGAATATATTGAATCTTGATTTACAGTTAGGCACACAATAAATTGCTATAAATAATTTATTTGTGCTGGATTTTTAAACCTTCCTAATGAAGGAGTTAGATATGAATGCCAAAGGCATTATCATTAGTCTGTTTTCCATCTTTCTTTTACATATGCAGTCGCCTCTCTACGCGCAGCGGGCCAGCGCCGAATTGATCAGTTCTCATGCGCCGGCTAAACTAAGTTCAGGCGAAATGATTAAAGAGGGAATTCAGAATGTTTTTTATCTGAATCAGCGGCTCTATGTGGTAAACATCTGGTCGGGTTTGCAGATTCTGGACGTAAGCGATGTAAAGGCTCCAAAGGAATTGGGCGCTTATACCACGGAACACCGGGTATTTAATGTTTTCGTGGACGACCATTTTGCCTATCTTTCTCAGAAAAGCGGCGGAGTTTTATTGCTGGATGTTTCGGACCCGGCGCATATTAAAAAGGTCGGTCGAATAAAAACAAAGGGTGAAGCCTATTATGTGCTGGCTGCCTATCCAACTGTTTATGTGGCCGAAGAGGCGCAGTGTATCGGTATTTACGATGTGCAGGACGCCTCGGCTGTTACCGAAACCGGCCGCTTTAAAGGAAAAGGCTGGGCCTGGAGTCTCTTTTTGCAGGACAGTATCCTGTACGTGGGCGCCAAAAACGGCGGCCTGGGCATTCTAGATGTTTCCAATCCGGCGGCTCCTAAGATGCTGGGTTCTTTTAACGGCGTTAAATTTACCAAATCCATTCAGATTGAAGACGGAATCGCTTATATCGCAGAAGGCCCGGGGGGACTGGTCCTGGTGGATATAAGAAATCCGCGCAAACCGCGCTTCCTTTCTCATTTAAAAGTCAAAGGTTGGGTAGACAACGCCTTCAAATCCGGTAACAGTGTTTTTCTTTCCAATGATAAAGAACGCAGCCTGCAAATCGTGGATGTTTCGGACCTTAGGAATCCCATTATGAGCGGCGCTTATAAATCAAAATACAAAATATATGCATCTCTTAAAAAAGGCGTTTACGTCTTTGTTGCGGCCGATGAACAGTGCCTGATTCTGCGTTACAACCGTCCGCCGGTGATCGAAGCTATCGCGGCACAGACAGTGGATGAGAACCAGCTTCTGGATGTTTTTCCAACCGCTTCGGACCCGGACAACGACGCTTATTATTTTACGGTTGAAAATTTGCCTCAAAACGCGGTTTTCGATTCTGTAAGCGGTCACCTGAACTGGACGCCGGATTTTGAGCAGTCGGGTAGTTACAAAAATGTAAAAATTACCGTCCGTGAAAAAACCGAAAGCGCGCTTTCGGCCTCGGCGTCGTTTGATATTTCCGTTGTTCATGTAAATCGTTTACCCGAATTACCGCCGGTGCCGCCTGCCGAAGTGCAGGAAAACGCACCGCTTACATTTACCGTTGCCGAGGGCTCGGACCCGGATAAAGAAGACGCCGGGAAACTGGTCTATTCTGTAACAGGTCTTCCCGTGGGTGCGCAGTTTGATTCGCTTGCGCGTGTCTTTAGCTGGACGCCCACCTACGATCAATCCGGGGTTTATACCTTAACATTTTCCATTACCGATCCGGCCGGTGCAAGCGCCGAGCAAACAACGGTTGTAACGGTAAAACATGTAGACCGGAAACCGGTACTGGCCGAAGTGGGCAATAAAACCATTCAGGAAAATGAAGTATTAACCGTTACGCTCGACGGCCGCGATGCGGATAAAGAAGATCAATCCGCTCTGAGTTACAAAGCCGAACATCTGCCGCAGGGCGCGGTGTTTGATGCACAGACCGCCACTTTTAGCTGGACGCCCACCTACGATCAATCCGGTGTTTATAAGGATATCCGTTTTGTCTTTACCGCCGGCGCCTTAAGCGATTCGGTTTCTATTAATATAAACGTGGCGCATGTAAACCGTCCGCCTCAGCTTAACGCGATTAGCGCGCAAACGGTAGATGAAAACAAACTGCTCTCCTTCGCCGTTTCCGCATCGGATTTTGATACGGAAGACAGCGGTAAGCTGACCTATTCGGCCGAACATCTGCCGCAGGGTGCCGTGTTTAATGCCGATTCCGCAAAATTTAGCTGGACGCCCACCTTCGAACAGTCGGGCACTTATCCGGATGTGCTGTTTATCGTAAATGATCCGTCGGGGCTTAGTGATTCGGTTGCGGTCGAAATAACCGTTGCGCATATAAACCGTGCGCCTCTTCTTTCGGCGTTAGAAGCAAAAACGGTCGATGAAAACACGGTTTTGGAATTTGACCTGCCCGGCAGCGACCCGGACAAAGAAGACGAAGGGAAACTGGTTTACAGCATAGATAAACTTCCCGAAGGCGCCGTACTGGAAGGCAACCATTTTAAATGGATGCCGTCATTCGATCAATCGGGCGTCTATCCGCTTCAGTTTACGGTAAGCGACGGCCGTTTGAGTGACAGTAAAGAGATGACCATTACGGTAAATCATGTGAACCGTCCACCGGTTCTGGAAGCGGTAGCGGCGCAGCAGGTCAATGAAAACGAAGCGCTCTCGTTTACCGTTCGGGGGGGCGATCCCGATGCGGAGGACAATGGTAAAATAAAAATCAGTGCGGAAAACCTGCCGCAGGGCGCGTTGTTTGACACCACGGGCAACCAATTCAACTGGACGCCCACCTTCGAACAGTCCGGTGCATGCACAGTGCGTTTTGTACTTACAGACGCCGCCGGTTTAACCGATGCAAAAGAGGTACAAATCACAGTTGCCCATGTAAACCGTTCACCGGAATTTCCGTTACAGGCGGCTCAGACGGTGGATGAAAATCAGCCCTTGGTTTACAACCTGATTCCGGCGACAGATGCGGATAAAGAAGACGAGGGGAAGCTGGTTTATACGGTAAAAGATTTACCGCAGGGCGCCGTTTTTGATGAAAAAAATCTAACCCTGAACTGGACGCCAACGTTTGAACAGTCCGGTGAATATACCGTTACACTTAGCGTAAGCGACGGCGCGTTTACCGTGGAGCAGCCGTTACTGATCACCGTTAACCACGTGAATCGTCCGCCGGTTATTACCCCGCCGGAGCCCCAGGTTGTGGATGAAAACACACCATGGAACTACACGGTTGTTTACAGTGATCCCGATAAAGAAGACGAAGGCAAACTGACGATTTCGGCGGAAAACCTTCCGCCCGACGCCGTTTTTGACGCGGCCGGCGCCACTTTTAGCTGGACGCCCACCTACGATCAATCCGGTGTTTACGAAGGAATTTCGGTTACCGTAAGCGACCCCGCCGGATTGTCCGATCAAAAAGATTTTACCGTAACGGTGAACCATGTCAACCGTGCGCCAAAACTGGAAACAGTAGCCGCCGTAACGGTGAAAGAAAACGAAGCGGTTAACTTTACGCTGGCCGCCTCCGATGCGGATAAGGAAGATACGGATAAATTAACTTTTGGCGGAACAAACCTGCCGCAGGGAGCACAATTAGACGCTGCTTCCGGCGCCTTTAGCTGGACGCCTACGTTCCTGCAGGCCGGCGCTTATACCGTTACATTTAAAGTGACCGACGGAGCGGGACTTAGCGCGGAGCAGAGTACGCAGATTACCGTTACCGATGTGAATCATGCGCCGCAATTAAAGGCTGTGGATAACGCATCCGTAAAAGAAAATGAAGCGCTTACGATTTCCGTCTCTGCGCAGGATGAAGATTCGGATAATAAACTGACCTACAGCGCGGACGGTCTGCCCTCCGGCGCGACGTTCGATGCACAGCGCGGCGTTTTAACCTGGACGCCGGGTTTTGACCAGGCCGGCGACTATTCGGTTACCTTTAAAGTGTCGGATGGTAAAGAAGAGGCTGAAACCGCGGCAAACATCACGGTGGAAAATGTAAATCGCGCGCCGCAAATCAGCGGCCCTGCCAGTGAAACCGCGCAGACCGGCGAATCTCTCCGTCTTAGTTACAGCGGCAGCGACGCCGATGGCGACGATCTTTCCTTTGACGCGTCCGGGCTGCCTTCCGGCGCAAGTTTTAATTCCGGTACGTTTACCTGGACGCCGGAAGACGGACAGGCCGGCAGTTATTCCATTTCGGTTTCCGTTTCCGACGGGACGGATGAAGCGGAAATGACGACAAAAATAGTGGTAACGGAAAAACCGGCTCCCGCGCCGCCCGATACTTCCGCTCATTAATATTTATTAAGCCCGGTTTTTAAATCGGGCTTTTTTTATACATCTTATCGGCGCCGGATAAAGAATGTTTTTAAATCCGTAAAAAACTATGTAAACTGTGCTTAACTTTTAAATTTCTCTCAGATTTCTAAAATGAAATTTAGGAAACACCAAAATACAAGCGCCAAATAACAAATAAATACCAAAGTTTAAAATTTAAACAGGCCTCTACAAGGTGATTTTTGTTTGAGTTCTAAGTACTTTTTTTTGATATTTATTTGATTGTTGTTTGTACTTTAGAATTTAAGGTACAATTCTTTAAAGGAGTCCGTATGGAATACCGGAAGGGAAAAATTGCGGCTGTATTTCAACAAATTATTATACGGCCCGCACGCTGGAACCTGGTAAAAGCGTTATTACGCCCGGAGCCGATAATTTAATCTGGATTGCCAAAAAGGATCAACATATTACAAAGAAGTATTTTTTTAGCCCGAGTCTTGGCTATGCACGGGGGCTACCATGGCGCTTTGAAACAGGAATTCGTGTTTTATTCCCTTATGCAACGGAAATAAATATACGGAAACAGCTAAATTCGAAAGCATTCGATTTATTTGATATCGGCGCCGCCCTACATATGGGGTGATTTTTTCCGATGCATTTACAGCGGTTTCGCCGCCCTACTACAAGTACGGCCTGACAATTAGCAAGGAGGTCTTAACGGTTCAGCCCTACCTGAGTTACTATCTAACAAACAATATACAATTGTATAAAAACTCTGAGGTTGGACCCGATTTCTCAATTATTTGTTTTGGCGTTGCGCTGCCCTATAAGGAAGACTGGATTTTTCCGGAGTTTAATTACTCTGTTAACAATCACAACGGCAAGGGGTTTGTAACATTCGGAATTGGACTTCGTGCATCCATAGGAAAACCAGATTGAGGTGAAAAGTGAAAAATATCGAATTTTCAAAAGAAGAAAAAAATAGAATGATTCAAAATATCCGTCAATATTTTGAAGAGGAACTGAATCAGGAAATCGGTCAGTTTGACGCCGAATTTCTGCTGGATTTTTTTGCAGAAACGATAGGCGTTTATTTTTATAACCAGGGGTTGCGGGATGCGCAGATGGTTTTAAAAGACCGCTTAGACAGCATTGCAGACGCCATTTATGATATTGAAAAGCCGACGGAGTTTTCGCGGTAGAGATAGATGGATCGGTAATTCGGAGAAGCGCCGGTTTGGAGGGTCTTGGGCCTCTCAGGGGCAGTTTCTAACTAAAACGCAAAGTACGCAAGTTTCGCCAGGAAAAGTTAAAAAAGGTTCAATTGTGGACGTGTACAATCTACCAGGCATTTACTACGTTTGCCGCGTTTAGCGCTTCATTATGCAACAACCTTTTAGCAGATAACAAAGAATTCCCCGCGGGGGTACAGTTAAAAATCAAATACTCATTTTCCGGAGAATAACATATGAGCCTATTAAAACGGGCAGAACAAATCTTAATCGGATTTCAGTCGGGGAAAGAAGCGCACACAGCGGAGGAACAGTCGGCTCTTTTTGACGCGCTCAATGGATTGTTTAGTGAAATTGTAACATCAAATGGGCTGAAAGCAGATGCAGAGCTCGGTGACGTTCTACAGGCCGTGCTGGAAACGGCCGTCGTTAACGGTTTTGCCTTCAGTAACGCCGTCCAACTGGAACCGGATGTTTTTTTCAATATTGGCGTTTATCTTCATAAAACGAGTAAAGATGCAACCAGCCGCTTTAACGGTCTGATTCATTCCTATCTCGATTTGTTTCGGCACAGCGGATTTCTAAAAAAAATATACGATCAGCCACGCTGGCCCGGGTTAATCGAACAGCTTATTGTTTCCTCTAATTACACCGTCCACAAACTTATCCGGCAGCGGGTAAAAGCCTATCCGCCAAAAAGCCTCTTCCGGGTACTGGAAGGGAATTCCGAAACACAGTATTCATGGAAAGAGGTCAATAAACGTATCCGCCAGTTTAGCCAGGCGCTGCTGAGTCTTTCGCACGGGCAGGAAGAAAAGACGTTTAAAATTGCTTTTTTAATGGAGAACAGCCTGGATATGGCGCTGCTCGATTTAGCCTGTCTTAGTACCGGTATTGTAAATATTATGATTCCCGCGGCGTCCGTTCCGGAACAGATTGAATTTATCTTAAAGCAGACCGGCGCTTCCGTAATTTTATTGGGCAGCGACAAACATTTGGCAAAGGTAAAAGCGGTAAAGGCAAAACTTCCGTTTTTAAAAATCGGAGTACTGCTTAAAGGCAGCAGTATTGACGAATGGGTAATTAGTCTGGATGAACTGCTTCTGCGCGGAAGCGCTGTGGGAGAAGAAGAACTGGTGCAGCGTCGTAAAAAAATTCGCAACGGACAACTGGCCACGGTGATGTATACTTCGGGAACAACCGGTCTGCCCAAAGGCATCATGTTTTCACAGATTAATATTATTTACAAGCGTTTCTGCCGGGCTATGGCCCTACCGGAAATCGGACAGGAAGACCGGTTCCTTGCCTATTTGCCGCTGTTTCATACCTTTGGCCGTTGGCTGGAAATGACCGGCAGTGTCTTCTGGGCGGCGGAATACGTGTTTATGGAGAATCCGGCGGTAGCCACCATGCTGGATAATATGAAACGGGTGCATCCGACGGTATTTATCAGCATTCCAAAGAAATGGATGCAGTTGTACGAGCATGCCGCTACGCATATGAATGTTGAACTGGATGATGAACGGCAGATTAAAGAGTTTGTAGAGCAGGCTACGGGAGGACAACTGCGCTGGGGACTTTCCGCCGCCGGTTATCTGGAGCCGGATGTGTTCCGCTTTTTTCAGCAAAACGGCGTCCATTTAATGAGCGGATTTGGGATGACCGAAGCCACTGGCGGCATCACGATGACCGACGCTAATCATTATAAAGATAATTCTCTGGGGCGGCCGTTGCCCGGAATCGACGTGAAGCTGGGTGAAGATGGTGAAATGCTCATCCGCGGCGGCTATGTAATGATGGGCTACTACGGAACAACGGCCGGAGGGCAGGAACCGTTTATCGACGGCTGGTTTCCCACCGGTGATATTATGCATCAATACGAAGACGGCCAGTATGAAATTATCGACCGTAAAAAAGAGATTTATAAAAATATTAAGGGCGAAACCATTGCGCCGCAGAAAATAGAAAACCTCTTCCGCGATTTCGAATATGTACAGCAGGTCTTTCTGGCCGGGGATCACAAACCTTTTAATACCGTTTTAATTTATCCAAATCCCGACCATCGCGATAAAGTACTGCAAGAAATGGATGCAGAAGAACGACACAATTATTTTGCTTCGGTAGTGGTGACGGTGAATAAATTTTTAGCGCCATTCGAACGTATTTTGGATTTTCGTTTGATCGATCGGCCCTTTGATGCCAAAAAAGGCGAGTTAACACCGAAGGGTACCTATAAACGCAGAATAATTGAGAAAAATTTTGAATCCTTTATCAGCGCCATGTACGAAAAGAACTATATCTCTTTGCACCTGGGAGAAATAGAGATACGGGTCCCGAACTGGTTCTTACGGGAAAAAGGATGTCTGAGCCAGGATTTGCGAGCGGCGGAAAACGGCATTGTGATTGAAAAATACGGTTTATCACTTCCCATACGGAAAAAGGAAGGGACGGAACATCTGTACCGTATCGGAGATTTTGTTTATTTTTGCAGTAAACCGTTTATCGATTTTCAGATTTTCCTCGCTAATCCTTTCTACTGGTTAGGCAACCGCGCCTTAACCGATTTTGCCGGAGAGTCTATTTTTCAGTGGTACCGTCTTGATGCGCCCGACCCGGAAATACGTTTTATGGAACGAGTCGGCGTGTCTTCGCTTTCCGGGGAGGAACAGGAGGAATTTGAGCGTATGCAGGCGGGCGGCGAACGATCGCTTTTTGGCCTAAACCTGGCGGTAAAGCACCTGTTTAGCGGCGGGGAAGAGGATGTCCTTTCGGCCGTACGGTATTTAGATTTAATTCTAAACGACGAGCATCTGCCCATCTATCCCCTTGTTTTTGAATTAATTCAGCAGCCGGCTTACGCCCGTTTAAAAACGGCGAAACGGGAAATATTTAAAATCGGTCTAAAGCTGTTCCGCGGCGCTGATTTTAAAAAATATGTCTCGGTGTGGTTACAGGCCGAGGCCGAACTTCTAAATGATGAAATAAACAGTTTTATCGTAAAAACCCGCAAAGGGGAAGATGATTTAACGGCGATACATTCGCTGATTAAATCCGAACTGGCAAAACTCCATCCAACCAGTCGCTTAAAACACACGCCCATTGCCGGTCTGCTCTTCCTGCTGGGCGATTTTGGCATTCTGCACCCCACCAAATATAAGCGGGTACGTCAGTTGATTGTGCGCTACCAGTTGCGCTCCGATTATAAAAGCTTGCCGGTGCTGGCTTCGCAGGCGCGTACAAAACTACTGGAAGGGTTTCGCCAATGGCTCGGCGATAATCAGTCGGTTTCGGTGGATATTGAAACCGGAGACGAATATCAGTGGAAAGATGTGGTAATTTTTGAAGAGGCCATTCCGGAAGCGCAACAACGGTTGCTGCTGGACGCGCTTTCACACACATCGTTGCTGCGGGAAGCGGTCTTTTTATTCAGCGGCGGCAATATGGTGCGCCTTTACGATATTCCGCCGGGCGGCGTTTGGATCAGTTTCTTAAAGTCGGCCGAAGGGAAATCCACCTATCGGGTTTCGGTACAGACCCGTTACCAGGGTTCCTACGATTTTATTATCAACCATAGTGAAAATCCGGTGGATGAAAATGTTACTTCGGAGATGAACTGGCTTATCCATGCCGGGGCTCCGGCCAAGGGGATGCGCCTGCTGGAAGATTTTGGCGGATTGTGGCGGGAATACAATTTGTGGACAGAAGACTACTACCCGGGCGATACCGTCTGCCGTTTTTTCGAACGCACCATCCGCCGGGATTCGGAGGAAAACCGGAAACGACTCTACCATATCTGGCCCTTCTTTGTGCGTACGGCTGTTTCGGCGCATGTTAATTTTTGGCGGCGCACCGGGTATAAACTGGAATTAGAAGATAAATCCATCGATAATATTGTCATCCCACCTCATGATTACCAGACCGGGATGCGCCTGGTTTCCATTGCCCGGCGTATGAAATCGACTGGATTAAGCGCATTGATCGAACGTTTTTATAACGGATTTATCGAAGACGCCGAAAAAAAATATCCCTTTATTAAACAGGAGCACATCGATTTTAATATTTTTGCCGGTATCCTGGACAGCGAAGGCGAGGAACATGGGCTGGTTCTTTTACGGGAAGCCCGGCCGGCCTTATCCGAATCCTGCTGTAATGAAATTGTAAACGAACTGGATGCTTTTCTGGAATATGTGGAGCAGGGCGGTTTTATTCCGCGGCAGATGCATTTTGCGGCGCAGCGTTTTCACCGCTGGTTTCAACTGAACCTGGATGCTGCGCTTTCGGCACAGGCGCAGAGTTTAAATGAGATGTACGATACCTATCAGTTGCAGCAGTTAGAAGACAAGTTCCCAGAAACCCGTACCCGTTTTTTTATGGAAACCGTGTTTAAAGAGTCCAGCCCGGAAATTACCGAAAACCTGCTGCATATTGCACGTAGTCAGCACGATGCGGCGCTGACCCACGAACAGATGCTGGAGGCAGTTTCCAATATCCAAAAAGAGTTTAAGCTGTCGGAAAAAGAAGAGTATTTTCTGAGCCGCCTTAGCTATCCCCATTTAAAACCCAGCGACTCCGCTCTGCTTTTGGCCGCGCAGTCCATTGCCGATGTGGTGGTTTCGCTGGAGGACTACGACGGCGTGCCCTATCTTGTGCGTAAGCCGGTTTCGCCTAAAGAGATTGCCCGTCTGCATCAGCTCTATCTTGAGGCGAACTTGCCGGTGACCTTTAGTCCGGAACATTTATTTTTGGTCGCCGTATCGGAGCGTGGTTTCGTAATCGGCGGGCTCTTTTACAAAGCGCTGGACGAGCAAGCGGTATATATGGAAAAGATTGTGGTCTCTTCGCAGTTGCGCCGCAAGGGAATCAGCGACGGGTTGATGAATGAGTTTTTTAACCGGCTGCGGGATAAAAAAGTGCAAAAAGTGACGACGGGTTTTTTCCGCCCGGAATATTTTTACCGGTTTGGTTTTAAGGTGGAACGTAAATACGCGGGTCTGGTGAAGGATTTAACGGAAAAGGAGTAGCCTCTCAACATCGTTGAAAAAGGCCTCCAAATGGATTCGGAGACCCTTATTTAACATTTTGTCAGTCATAAGTGTCCGGTTAGAATTTAATACATCTCTAAAGACTCCACAAAACCAGGGAATGAAGGAGAGTGCAAATAAACAGGAATTGATTTTGAATCTCCCCTCCCTTGATGCTTCAAAGGAGGGGAGAAGTCTCATTAACCGGGTAGTAATGGATTATTATTTTTCTTTAATATCGGTTAATTCGTACATGCTGTATTTTTCATGTCCGACTTCGTCTTCGACCAGGATAATTTTTGCATAAATCCCGGGACGGTCTTTAATCATATAGCAGCGCAGTTTGCGATTTTCAAAATCATCATTTATTTCGATAACCTTGCATTTAAAGGTTCCTGCGGGAACGGTAATCTCTTTATCGGCCGCTACACGGTATTCATCCGGTTCCTGCAAAGGATAAAAAACATTTTCCGAATCGTTTGTACGGGCCGAAAGATTTCCGAAAATATTGTCAATGGCTGCCTGATACATGTCTTCATCGAGTGAGACCTTTGCCGTAATCTCTTCGGAAATAAAGATATCCAAATCCTCCAGCAGGGTGGATTTTTTATATGTTATTTGAGCGACAGTCTTTAAATATGCGATTTTAGTTTCCGTATTAAACCAGGGAAATTCTTCCGGATTAAGCTGTTTTAGTTCTGTGTTTTCCGCGGAATCATCCTCTGTGGCAAAATTAAGTTCTTCCCGGCCGGCCGCCTCCTGCTTTATTCGTTTTGCCTTAATTTTTTTACCGTCTTTTTCGAGGGTAAATTTGCCTTTGGAAATCTTTTTAACTTTACCGATTCCCCGAAGCATCGGTTCGCGGATCATTAAAATTAATGTGTTGCTCTTCTTCTTAAAAATCCACAGACCGCTGTTTTTACCCGAATGGCCGGGGGCCAACGAGTGAAGCCGGAGGATATTGGGCAGTTCAAATTTCAGATAAACATCCGCGCCCTCTTTATTTTTTTGCTGTAATTTCCACACACCGGCAAAGCCCGATTTTTTATTGGCCGCTTTTATTTTTTTTAGCTTATATACGGACAGGTATAAAGCGCTTTCGCCTTTTTTAAGAACCAGTTTGGTCTTTGTATGTTTGGCGATTTTCCATTTCCCGGCAAATTCTTTAATCATTTCCGATTCGATGGTGATGGTTTTTTTGCTCTTTTTCCAGGTGCCGATAACCCGGCCTTGCATTTCGGCGTAGCCGTCCTTCTTAAAAGTAACTACTTGGTAAACTTCTTCGGTTTTGTCTCCTGTTTTCGCCTTGGTTAGCAGCCACTTGCCAAGAATTTTAGCGTTTTTGGCCATGGCGCCGCTAGAAAGGATCAGCAGTGCAAGCAATGAAAATACAGTTTTCTTCATGTCAAATTCCTTTTTATTTAGTGAATATTCCGTTTTGTTACCATCCCAAAACAGAGCACCGGGCTCTGTTCTTTGGGGTTATGATTAATTTAGAATGCGCGTCGTCCGCAGATATACTAAAATCATTGGTTAGCGCATGGGCGTTTCCGTCCGAATATGTATTTATGGTTCCGTCGGCATTGAAAACAACGTGCCGGATTTGGAAGCTCTTCTTTTCAATCCGTTTTATCTGCATCTTGCCTAAATGGTTATCGTTAGTTTTAAAGATTAGAGTGGCGGCAGGGGGCAATTCAACCGCTTTGTCCGCAAAAACCGATTTCTGTGATTCTATGATCAGCCGATCAATTTTATTATAATCGTTTACGCCTTTGGTGATAATTTTTTCCCCCGAAGCGGTTAAATAGGCAAAATTATTACATCCGCCCAGGCTTTGGGAGCTAAACGAGAACTTTATGTGCTTGTTATCCGCCACGGTATCGCGGTCGGTGCGCTTAAAATTGAGTTTTAATCCCGAATACCCCTGATAGACGTCTCCGGAAATATAGCGCAGGTCCTGAGGAATTTCGAATTTATACGGGGGAACGTCTACATCGATGTCTATTTGTACGGCTTTTTCCACCATCATGGTCATAAAATTAAGGATGCTTTTTAGTTCCAGCCCTTTCCAGGTAAGTTTTATGTTTTTGCCCTGTTTCCAAACGGTGCATTTTTTATTTAGATAATTTTCTGTGGCAGACGCTTTCCAGCCCTGGCCGTCCCGCAACAAAGCTTCGGATATTTCCAAACAGGTGCGATCCGGGTTTTGTCGATAATAATCGTAGGTGGCGTTGCGGCCTACGGCAACGGTGGAATCCTGATAATTAATGGTGTAGGCTTTCGGGCCGATCAAAATAATCGTCTCTTCTTCTGTGCTGGCGCTGCCTCCGAAGTTTTCAGTTTTTCGGATATAATCGGCCTGTTTGTAACCATAGTCAGCAATGTATTTTATATGTGTACCGCTAAACGAGGCTTTGTATTGGTAGGTGATTACGGCCGATTTAAAAGGGAAGAGTTTTACCCGCTTTTCCCGGGCAAAGAGACTGGTGGTTAAAACAAAGATGAGAAAAAGAATTTTCATACTGCTTTGATGCGGTAATAAATACTAAGTTACCAAAATAAACATTCGTGATGGACAAAAAGAAGCCGTATGGAAAATATCCGATATATCGGGTTCTAACTAAACCGCAAAGTACGCAAATGCACGCCAATGAACGCGAATATATTTAAGGAAGCCTTAACTATATACTTGAAGGGATGAAAACAACGTGGACTCAATTAAAACCTAAATTGTAAAATTGTATTTGTTCCTCTGTTATTTTTTCATTGTATAAATCAGCTCTAAACATTTGCAAAAGAGTAGATGTGCCCGAACGACGGGCGTTATCTTAAAGTTAGTTGAAATTTAGAAGAAAAGGTTCCTCCCCAAGAACCAAAAAATTGGTTAAATTCATTTAGCCAAAACAAAAATAGGAGGAACCGATGGCAGCAAAGATAAAGTCAAGTTCAATCAACCGC
>JAJRSO010000050.1 GCA_024278755.1 Calditrichota bacterium
CAATTCGTTTTTTGAGACTTCAAATTAAACCTGTACAAACCCACCCCTCGTCTCCGGCTAATCCCCTCCCTTTTTTTGAAGGGAGGGGAAATCCCGATTTCGGGAAGGGGAGGGTTATTATTTTGAACTTTCAACAAACCAGAACATTTACTTTTTTAACCGGACACTAATGCTTCACTTTGAAAAATAATAAAATTGCCGCGGATTCGTACAATTTTTTATTTTACTTTTAGTGATTATGTCCATAGCTCAGTAATCATTTGTTTAATTTATGTAAAAACAGCTTGTTGAGAGAAAACAAGTTTTAAAAAACAACTCACCCCCTGATTCCCCCTCTCTTTTGAAAGAGAGGGGGAGCAATGTATGTCAGTAGTGCAATTTATCTTAACAGGGGGTGTGTTAGAATAACAAGCTGCACAAATTTTGCTAAGTTAAAGACATAATCATTTCTTTTACTCTAACTCAATATTTAATAATTCACGATTCACATCTCTGTTCCGTTGGACCTGAATTGCTTTCTATCAGATATTTGACGGTTTATCAAATATCTGATAATGATTCTTGCTTAGTTTCAGATTTCGTCCCGATATACGCGGTATCTTTTTATTCTTCCCGCATGGCATACTTGTTGAATTAAAGAAATAATACCGTATATTTCAATTAAATAAAAGGAGGATGGTTATGAAATACTGCACTTTTTTGAGTATTTTTATTGTGGGTCTCACAGCGCTTGCCTGCACCAAAGATCTGTCTCCCCTGAAAAACAATGACCAGACCTTTGTCCGGCCGCTGACCGTGCAGGAATCGGCTGTTGTCGAATCCAGCCAAACCTTCAGCCTCAAACTATTTAAAGCAATTTCCGCCCTGCCATCCGAATCGGAATCCAATCTGTTTATTTCGCCCTTCAGTGTTTCCACCGCGCTGAGTATGGCGCTTAACGGCGCGGCCGGACAGACCTATTCGGAAATCCAGAGTGTGCTGGGAATGTCGGATTTATCCGAAGAAGAGCGCAATAGCGCCTATAAAACGCTACATGAATTATTAAGCGGAATCGATCCGCGGATACTGTTCGAGATTGCCAATGCCATGTGGTATCGCTACGGATTTGAAATTTTGCCGGAATTTGTTCAAACTAACCGCCGCTATTTTTATGCCACGGTGGATTCACTGGATTTTAGCGCGCCGGCCTCTTTGGATATTATCAATAACTGGGTGAATGAAAAAACCCATGGGAAAATAGAAAGAATTCTGGACGAAATTCCGCCGGATGCGGTACTTTATATTATTAATGCCATTTATTTTAAAGCCATGTGGCAGTATGAATTTGATAAAGACTTTACCAAAGAAGAAAACTTTTATATTACTCCGCAAGCGCCGGTAAAAACGCCGATGATGAAAATCACCGCTGATCTGAACTATTTTCAAAATGATTCGGTGCAGATTGTGGACTTACCGTACGGGCAGGGTAATTTCAGTATGACGGTTTTCCTGCCGCAGCCGAACCTTACGCTTGATGCATTTATTGCCGCTTTGGATAATGAACAATGGAACCGGTATTTGAGTCAACTGGACGTTAAAAATGGCACGGTCAGCTTTCCCAAACTGAAGGTGGAATACAAATTACTAATGAATGACATACTTAAGCAGTTGGGAATGGAACGCGCTTTTGACGCCCGCGCTGATTTCAGCCGCATCCGTCGCCGCGGCGGTATTTTTATCAGCCGCGTGATTCATAAAACCTTTGTACAGATAGATGAAGAAGGCACCGAAGCAGCGGCTGTGACGCTTGTTGAGTTTCGTGAAACCTCCATCGGTCCGGAACTGGGTTTTTATATGGAATTAAACCGGCCGTTTATGTTTGTTATCCGCGAAAAAGAGACCGGAACGATTCTCTTTATGGGCAAAATCATCAAACCGGCATGGGATGAGTAATCTTCTCGCTATTCGCAAAAAAAATATATCACCACGAAGGACACGAAGATCACGAAGAGAAGACCGTTGATTGCTTCATTCTCTTTACGGTTTTTTTGGTAACATAATTGACCGGATCATTCATCGTTTTTATATTACTTCTGTTCTCTAAATGAACTATTTTTTATTAATAGTATCCGGTTAAAACCAAAATTTTGAACTAGAATTAGGAAAGCGGTACAACCGTATCTTCATTAAATTTTTGGAATAAAAAGATAGAAAACAGAGTTATGCCTACTGTCTGTCAAAACCACAACAATAAGGAGTAGCGATGAGCTCACACCACGAAATTGAAGGCCAGCACGGCCTGGAGCATCTCGGGTTTCGGAATCTTAATAATGCCTACTGGAATTTAACAACCCCTTCTTTGTATGAACAGGTTGTCCGTCGCCGCGAAGGTTTGCTGGCCCATCTCGGTCCCATTGTCGTACGCACCGGTGCGTTTACCGGCCGCTCGCCCAACGATAAATTTATCGTGCGCGAACCGGAATCGGAAGATCTGGTTTGGTGGGGACCGGTTAACCGGCCTTTCACCCCTGAGCAGTTTAATAATATCTGGCACCGCCTGCAGGCCTATTTGCAGGGCAATGATATTTTTGTACAGGATTGCTACATCGGTACGGATGAAAAATACCGCATGCCGTTGCGCGTAATTACCGAATACGCCTGGCACTCCCTCTTTGTACGCAATATGTTTGTTACTATCGAAGATAAAAAAGAACTAAAACAGCATGTGCCGGAATTTACCATTATCGACCTGCCCAAATTCCACGCCGTTCCGGAATTAGACGGAACCAATTCGGAGGCGTTTATCCTGGTGAACCTGCGCCAAAAATTAGTACTGATTGGCGGCACCAGCTATGCCGGCGAAATTAAAAAATCGGCGTTTACCATCATGAATTTCCTACTGCCTCAAAAAAATGTTTTGCCCATGCATTGTAGCGCAAATATCGGCAAAGAAGGCGATACGGCGGTATTCTTCGGCCTTTCGGGAACCGGCAAAACCACGCTTTCCGCCGAGCCGAACCGTGCGCTTATCGGGGACGACGAACACGGCTGGAGTCCGGAAGGCGTTTTTAATTTTGAAGGCGGCTGTTATGCCAAGGTTATACGTTTGTCGCATGAAGCGGAACCGGAAATTTACAGTACTACGCGAAAATTCGGCACCATTCTGGAAAATGTTGCCATCGATAGTTATAAACGTGATCCGGATTTGGACGACGCCACGTTTACCGAAAATACCCGAGCGTCTTATCCCATAACCCATTTGGAAAATATTGTGGAGGACAGCAAAGGCGGTCATCCTAAAAATATTATCTTTTTAACCGCCGACGCTTTTGGTGTTTTACCGCCGCTTTCCAAACTGACAAAAGAGCAGGCTATGTATCAATTTTTGTTGGGATATACGGCAAAGGTCGCCGGAACGGAACGCGGGATTACCGAACCGCAGGCCACGTTTAGCGCCTGTTTCGGCGCGCCGTTTATGCCGCAGCACCCCAGCGTGTACGCCAAGCTGCTCGGTGAAAAAATTGAAGAACACGGCGTTACCTGCTGGCTGGTAAATACGGGATGGACCGGCGGACCTTTTGGAACCGGCGAACGTATGTCCATCAAACATACGCGCAGTTTGCTGAACAGCGCTCTGGAGGGGAAACTGGATCAGGTTAGTTTTACGGTCGATCCGGTATTTGGATTAGCCGTGCCCGATTCCTGTCCGGAGGTTCCTGCGGAGGTTTTAATGCCGCGCAATACATGGAAAGATAAAGCTGCTTATGACAAAAAAGCGCAGGAATTAGCGCAAAGCTTCAGAAAAGAATTTAAACAGTACGAAGCGTATGTTGGCCCGGAAGTGGTAAAGGCCGGCCCGTTGGCATAGATTTAAAGAAGCGGAAGAGGGAATTTTTTATTTCCCTCTTCTATTTTTGCAACTCCTTTTTGAACCAGTTACCGCCCCGTTTGTTGTCTTTTTGGAATCCCATTTTTTGTAAATACTTTTGATGCGCCGCGATATCGCTACAGGTAATTAAAAAGCGGTAATTAAGATTCCTGAAAAAATCCTGTCCGCGGTGATAAAGATAGTGTGCGTTTTGCCGGTCGCGGTACGCGGGGATGGAATAGTCCAGACAGATACGCAGGGTGTCCCCCGCCTCTTTCTTTGCAATAAACAGGCTCACCGGCATCAAATTACGCAGCACAAAAGCAATCAGATAATCTTTGGACGGATCAAATGTGAACTCCGGGAAAAAGCGTTTTATATCTTCCCGGTGATATTCCAGAAAACGCAGTAAAAAGGGGCTTTGGGTGGTGCGGATGGGCAGCAGTTCAAAATAATCTTTTTTGCGCCGCATCTGAACGAGATAATAAATATCCACCAACGCGATAAAACTATTTAAGATGAGTACCGGATAGGCCTGCATCAAAAAACCATAAAAGGCAAAGGTGGAAGCGCCGATGAGATTGATTTTCCGCAGGCGCGAAATGGATTTCATCGATAACGACAGGGCGATTAAAAACGAACCACTGTAGCCGATTATTTGAATCCATTGGGCTGTCGTAAACATTAAAATACCGTCATTATGTTAAATCCCGGGATAACGCGATTCTGTTTTCTGCTTAATTGAAAAGCGGGTGTAATCATGATACTTAAATCATCATCTGCTTTAACGCTGCCGCCTTCTTTTTTAAGATTAAATATTTTATCGGTTAAATAGGTTCCGCCTAATCCGCCGGCCAGCATTAACGCGTACATGACTCTTTCATTCTTTACTTCCGTAATGACGCCAAGCCCGGCTATAAAAGAAATTCCGGAAACAGTTCCCAAAGTGGATACAACGCCCTGGCCTAATGAATAATCATATCCGTCAATATATCTGTCCATCAGAATGGCGCCCAGAGATAAGCCGCTTACGGGGATAAGCGCCCATTTACGATTGTTTAAATCAACGTTCAGAAGGCGAATCAGAAAAAAGCCGTAAAGGGAACCGGAAAAAGCGCCCTGGGTTAACATCAGAGCATCACCGGCGGAATGGTTTTTATCCCCCCAAAAAGTGTGGGTCAGATAAACACCCAGTGGATATCCGGCCAATTCGATTACTGTATTCAACTGTTTCCATTTATCATGTTTTTTTTCCCATGAGCGGTAATCAGGACTGTTTTCCCATTCTTCCCAAGTCAAATTTTTTTGCGGTATCGGCTGCGCAGGCGGTTTATCGAAGATGTAATGCAATTCCATTAATGTAATACCGCCAATTCCCGCGCCTAAACTTAACGTCCAGCTCTGTCCGTGAGAAGGCTGCCATGACTTATGCAGCTGATCCCCTATCCAGGCGCCAATGGGGATGGAAGCCATTACGGCCAGTTCCCAGGTTTTTCGATTATCCTTGTCTAACTCGAAAATGGTATTCAATCCAAATCCGTAGCGCAAACCAATCAGAGAGCCTAAGCGCATCATATTGACCCGTGCATGAGAAAGTTCCGTCCTGCGCGTCAAACGGTAGGTAAAATAAAAGGAACCGGCCAGAGATATCATTTCGGAGCCGATATACCATTTTGGATCTTTCGCGCTTAACACATGGGGAATCATCCAGCCGTAAATGGAAGCGCTGTAAGCCATATTTTGCGCAATCAGCAGCCATCTGCCCGACTGGTCAATATATCCGGAATCGATCGAAAATTGCGCGCGAATTTTAGCAATATCCTGTCCGGAAAGATTGAGAGACGACCGCAGCGCGTTGAGAATGGCCCGTTCATCCGCGCTAATGGTTCCATCGGCCAGAGCGGTTTTATAAGCGTTTCGATAAATCTCATTTTGGGTTTGCGCAAGATTCTGGGAAAACGACAAATGAACAAACAGAAAAATAGATAAAACAAGAATTCTAAAAAAGAATGAATATGTTTTTTGTCTTTCCATTTCCTGCCTCCGCAAGTCGATTGTAGTTTTTTTAAATCACTTTCGCACTGATTTTTTACAAACCCGTTCAGAAGATATAGGCTTGGTTATTCAATGTCAATTTATAGAAAGTTAATCGTTACGTACGCCAAAGAAAACCTATTAATGCTTGGTAAAATTTCAGAATTGAAGATTGGAAACGGGAAACCGCGACGACAGTTAAACACTAATTTTTTTAAGCTTAGAAATCTGTTTTGCGGTGGTATTTATTTTTGCGAAAGAGCTGTCTAATAGCGCCTGTTCAAAATCCTCATTGGTCTGATACACGTAGCCGAAAGTGGGTTCCCACAATTCGGCTTTTTCCATACACAAATAGAAAAATACCCGCTCCTGCCAGGGCTTAAAGGTTTCGTACATCAAACGAAATTTATTGATTTTAATTTCATCCGAATAGGTTAGTTTGCCGTGGGGATCGGTTACAAAATCCATTTGCAGAATTTTAGTGGGCATCCCGCGCTCGCGGATTTTTTTTATCACCGGTTTAATAAAAGTTACCGAGCCGAATGAAATAAATAAAACCTCTTCGGGTTTAAAACGCTGCATAATGGTTTGGGCGATTTCCGGATAGGCTGTGGCCCAGTCGTCATAATAAATAATGGGATGGAAATGAAACGAAACTTTTACGCCTTTATCGGCCACGGCTCGCGCTGCGCCAAGGCGTGCTTCCAGACTGGCGGTATAATGCTCTTCGTTGTCGATAATTATTTGCGGATTCAGAGACCAGCTGCATACAATATTGGCCGGAATTTCATTTTCGAGGAAATAGGAAATGTTATCGGACTTCGTTTTAAATTCCAGCAGTACATTCGGGTGTTTCCGGGCGAACGCCATTAAATCATCCAGAATCCCGTTGCGGTTGCCCCAGACCAGGGCGTCGGATGACTGTCCTGTACCGATATGCCAGCGCCGGTCGGCGCTAAGCTCAATTTTATCTAACTTCTCTTTAATATTTTCTTCGATGTAAATTTTATCTTTATAAAAGGTTTGGATGGTGCAGTAACTACAGCCGAAGGCGCAGCTCTCTACGGCGTCGATGGTGCGCAGGTTACAACAGACGGTTTTTTCGGAAGCCACCGGGCACCAGCCGTAAATATCGGTTTCTGTTTTCCCGGAAATAATTTGATTCTTTTCGGGTTTAACCGGTTTTTTATTGGGATTGGCCGCATAGGATTTTGCCGCTTTTTTAAGCGCTGCGAGGTGATCCTGCAGGGCGTCTAGAAAGTGTTTTTTATATTTGCGTAAATCCGTGTAGGTTCCGCTTATTCTGCGGTAGTCCAGCCACCAATCGGCCAGACTCCGCGCCGACCACATCTCCAGATCACGGCAGAATTCCGTAACCTGGCGGAATTCCTGAAAGGTAAAACGGAATTCGAAGGTTAAATCCCGGACGAGTTTTTGTTGCTCTGTGGCCAGCAGGGAATACAATTTGTATTCTGTGTATTTCGAGAATTTTTCGTTTATATCAAGGGATGCCATAATTTCCTTTAAAAGAGCGTATTGTAACTTTTAACTAAACCGCCAAGTGCGCGAAGATACGCTAAGAATTTAAACTAAGATACATATTGAAATCTTCTTTTTATTATTTTTTCTTCGCGTTCTTCGTGTTAGGTATTTATTCTGTAACACGTGTTAAAGTGAGGCCGAATCTACAAAAATACAAGTGAATGTAAAGTGTTTTTAGCATCTATGCTGTTTTTTTTATAAGTTTATCCATTGCTGTTTTTAACCGGACACAAATGTTTTAAATTAATCAAAGCCAGGGATTCTCACCGATAAACACGGATTAATAACTTAAACGGGAATCGAATGATAGTTAATCCTATGCCGGAAAAAGAAAGTCTTACGCCGATTGTCAAATGGGCCGGCGGCAAACGCCAGCTTCTGCCGGTTATCGAACAAAATCTTCCGCAAACCTTTTTTCGCTATTTCGAGCCCTTTGTGGGCGGCGGCGCGCTGCTCTTTCATTTGCAACCCGCAGAGGCCATTGTAAATGATATCAATGAGGAGCTGATTAATTTATATCGGATAATCCGGGATCATATCGACGATTTAATTAACGCTTTGAAAAAGCATAAAAACGAAGAAACCTGGTTTTATGAGATACGGAATCAAGACCGGGATAAAGCGTACCATAAAAAAACCGCGGTGGAACGGGCGGCCCGTATTCATTATCTGAATAAAACCTGCTATAACGGTTTATATCGGGTGAACAGCGCCGGACAATTTAACGCGCCCTTTGGCCGCTATAAAAATCCGAATATTGTAAATGAAAAAAATCTGCGGGCGCTGCATCGCTATTTAAATGCCAACACAATCGAAATTCTGAATGTTGATTTTAAGGCAGCTTTAAAACAGGCCGGAAAAGGAGATTTTGTCTATTTGGATCCGCCCTATGATCCGCTTTCCGAAAGCGCTAATTTTACCGGTTACAGTAAAAATGGATTCGGCCGGGCGGAGCAGGAACGGCTGAAAGAAACCTGTGACGATTTGCATAAAAGAGGCGTTCATTTTTTATTGTCCAATTCGGCGACCGCTTTTATTAAAGAATTATATACGAATTATGATATTCAGATTGTCCGCGCCAAACGAGCGGTAAACTCGAAAGGGGATAAAAGAGGCGAAGTGGAAGAGGTACTGGTGCGCAATTACACGTTTTAATCGGATTCGCTAAAACATGCCGTCTTTGTAAGCGAGGAACGCGCGAAGCAATCCTTTGTATTGGGTTAAGAGGTTGCTTCGTTCGCCGCTAACGCGCCTTACTCGCAAAGACGGTGCGTCGGGGTAAACTTTTACCGCCAATTAACCAGCTTTACTTCTTCTCCGTCACATTCAAATACAAGCGCGCCAAAATGATCGGTGCGTAGCGGGCGGGCGCCGTTTTGCCGTAATCGCTGCATTGTTTTACGCGAGGGATGAAAGAATTTATTATGCCTGCCCACCGAAACCACAGAATACTGTGGCTTGATTAAATGCAGGAACGCTGCGGAAGTGGATGTTTTGCTGCCGTGATGGCCCACCTTTAGCACGTCTGATTTCAAGAAGGATTTATAATTCAGCAAATTGGTTTCCCCGTTCTGCTCCAGATCGCCGGTAAGCAAAAAGGCGCAGCGGCCGTAACACAGTTTTAACGCCAGAGAACTGTTATTTACCTCATTCCCGGAAAAAGTTTTTGCGTGCAGGTAGGGGCCGAAAGGATGCAGCACATAAATACGAAAACCGTTACCCATAAAAATCTGATTGCCCCGTTTTTTGTACGAGATGGGAATTTTCTTTTGCCGGGCTTTATCTAATAGTTGCGAATACAGTTTGCTCTTCCCCGGATAGCGGCTGATGATTAACGAATCGGCCGGGAATTTATCTAAAATGGAAATGAGTCCGCCAAAATGATCGCTGTGCGGATGGGTGCTGACCAGATAGTTTATTCTTTTAATACCGTAGTAATGCAGCAACGGGATTAAATAGCGCGTGCCGGAATCCATTGAAAACTTGCGGTCGCCGCCATCCACCACCATCACTTTGCCGTTTGGGAACTGCACAATGGCGCCATCGCCCTGACCGACATTGACAAAGGTGACGCGCAGGCGGTTGGGTGGACCGCTGTTTAGGTAAAAGAGCGTGGCAAACAGCAACAAAGCGGGAAAGATGGTTTTCTTTTTTAGATTAAAAACTAAAAGCAGGAACAGGATGAGGAGGACGATGCTTAGAAGCGACGGTTTGGGAACGCCTATTTGGATGAAAGGCAGACGAGTGAAAAAGGCGTTGAGTTTCAGAATTAGCGAAAAATAATAATACAATATCCAGCCTAACCCAGCGCCGATACCAATTCCGACTCCGCTCACAAGAATGAAAATAAAACTCAGCACCACAAATCCGCCGATGAGGGGAATGAGCAGCACATTCACCAGCACCGCCCCTGTTTGTAGTGATCCGTAGTACCACCAGGTTAGCGGCACCGTACCCAATACGGCGGCGAGGGAGACGAGGAAAGGCTGAACAATCCACTTATTTAGAAAAGGCTGTTTTATTTTAAATAGAGGCAGGGAACGGAATTTGGGATAAGCGTACAAAATACTGCCGGCCGCGGCAAAGGAAAACTGAAACCCCGGTTGCAAAAGTTGCTGCGGCGCAAAAATCAAAATCAGTAGCCCGGCCGTACCGATGATATTCATCGCGTTGGTTTTGCGCTGTAAAAACTGTCCGGCAAAATAGAGTGCGGCCATCATGCCGGCCCGCAGAACCGGCGCCTTAAAATCGATTAAAGCGATAAACAGGAACAGAAATATTAAGGCGGCGGCGTTTCGTTTATTGTGAGAAAGCCCCAGTAATCCGAAAATAAGCAGAAAGAGCATCAAAATAAATCCAACGTGCAAACCCGAGACGGCCAGCACATGCACGATACCGGTTTGCTGAAACTGTTTTAAAATGCCGCGATCCACATCCTGCCGTTCTGCGAGGATAAGCGCTTTTACGACGGCGGCCGCCGGTTCGGGAATATTGGTTTCGATTTTAGAACGGATAAAATTGCGCAAGGGGACAAGAAACGTTTGTTGCAGGTAGTTCCCGTTTTGGCCGGGCAGGATGGTGCAGTTTTCTCCTTTTAGATAGGTTTGAAAATAAATACCTTTCAGTTGTAAATATCTTCGAAAATTAAATTCGCCCGGATTGCCGGGCAGGGGCGGTTCTTGCAAACGGGATGAGATTCGAATCCGCTGACCGTATTGCAGGCGGGTTTTGTATTTTCCCTGAAACAGATAAATGAGGCCATTTGATTCAACTTTTGCGGAATCGGTATAAATAAAAGAGCACTGCAGGACATAACGGTTTTTGCCGTTTTTTCGATACTGCGCTTCTTTAATCCAGCCTTCGACAGCGGCCGTTTTCTTTAAATTCTGAAAGAGAAGATGCTCTGGCGGAAAAGCAGTTAGCGAAAAATAGAGACGCAAAACGCCTAAAATGATAACGGCGGGAAAAAGAAAAAACAGGATGCGGCGTCGTAATAAAACGGCGCAAAGAAGAAGCGATAAAATAATTAGTAAGATCAAAACCGGAACAGACCGGATGAAAATCCAGCCAAGCGCAATTCCCGCAGCATAGACGAGAAAAAACCAAAACGCCGGAGCGCTGTGGAAATATTTTTCGAAAGCGTTCATTTTTTCTGGTAGTTTAAACTTTTAAACCGCCCGGGAATTGAAGAGGAATAAATTGTAAAACCTAAATTGAGCGATTGTTTATGTAAATCTGTATAAATAAATGTCGTTTACGCTATTGCGATGCCGCAGGGTGTACCACAAAGTGGGTCTCTTTTTAGAAAGCAATCTTCTAAAAGATCGCCACGTCGTCCCGATTTTCGGGATTCCTCGCGATGACGAACAAGAATCGCTCGGTTTAGGTAAAAATAGTTTTTTTTATCACAGATGAAATGATTCATTCGGTGACAGGTTTTAAGCCCCCCGCTTGTATCGCGGCCGGAATAATAAAAAAATCTATTGAATCGAATATGCAATATCAAGGCATAATCTAATTATTTTAAAATTGTGCCGATTGAGAAATAGCGGTGCAGAGAGATTGTCCGAAGCAAGTAAAAAAAGGGAGCTATTTTGGTTCAGAATTAAAGTATCCAAAATTTTGTCAGATTTCGATTAAACTTTTATTCCATACTTTTTATTAGTATCTTAAATTTATTTAATCATTATAAAATGAGGACCGTGCTATGAAAAAAATGTATTTACTTTCCATGCTGATAATCAGCGCACTGTTAATTCAATGCGGAGGAAATCCCGAGCAGGACGGCGATCAGGCATTTGCACAGAAAAAGTTTAACCAGGCGCTGTCTTACTACCTGCAAGCTAAAAAAGCGGATTTTCAAAATCAGAAAATAAATGAAAAAATTGCCTTGTCTTATATGCACAAGGGCCAACAACTATTTGCCAAAACCCATAATGTGGAATCCTTTTCCGGTAATTTTGAAAAAGGTGAAAACTTTATTCCCGAAACAGAAACCAGTCCCGAATTTGACGCGCAATACAGTGCGATGCTGCATGAACTGGCAAAGGCCTATCGACAGGCGAAACCGGCCAATGAAATCCAAAAGGAACAGTATTTTAGTAAAACACTGGACCTACTTGATCGTGCCCTGACCTTTAACCCGGATAATGGCGATGCTGAAAAAACGCTTGCCGACATTAAAAATGAAAACTTTAAACAGACCTACGAAAAAGGAATGCGCTTTTTAAAACAGGCAAAACGGGAAAAGAATCCCGATCTCTATCTGACAGCCGAACGGTATCTGAAACGAGCGGTGTTTTTTAATCCCGATGACGAAAAGGCGCTAAAGAGTTTAAAATCGGTCCGCAAAAAAACGCTTGCCGTACTGGATATGAATGGGGATTTCCCGTTTGCCATTGCCGATCGTCAATATAAAGACGGACGTTTTTTACTGGCCTTTACCGCCTTAAATAACGGTGGAGAAACCTTGACGTTTGATCCGCTTAAACTTATGTTGGTTACCGCGGATGAACAGGAAATTGCACTGGACGTTGCCTATACCGAGAAATTCGATAACGGTTTAACAAAAACAGTTATACTGGAACCCCGTAAACAGATTGACGGAACACTGGCTTTCGCTGTTAAAAAATCACGCAGAATAATTTCGCTTAATTATCCGTTATCAGAAGAAAAACAGGTACGGAAGTATTTCCCGTAAACCGTTCCGAAATAATTCGTGAGGAAATAAATTAAAAATGGAGTTATAAATGGGTTCAAGCATTACAAAAGAACAACTGCAAAAATGGGCGGATTATCTGGTGGATTATTCGCTGGGCGGCGTTACTAAAGACGATGTGGTAATGCTGAAAGGCGAACATATTACCTGGCCGTTACTCTCTGCTTTGCAGGATAAAATTTTTGCCGCCGGGGCCATTGCCGATTTAAATATTGTTGCGCCGGATAATGACCGCGGCAAGGTTTGGGGCGCTTCTATGGCACGCTTCGGAAGCGAAGAACAAATTGCCAAAGTGCCGCAATGGCATGTGGATCGCTATAAAGCCATGACAAAATACATTGAAGTGCTGGGCGCCGAAAGCCCGGAACTCTATGCCGACGTCCCGGAGGAAACCGGGCAGGCGATTATGCGTGTGGATGAGCCGATAAAAACACTGCGCATTTTAAAACCGTGGGTGCTAACCCTGTTTCCGACACAGGGATTTGCCGATATGGAGGGCATGACGCTGGAACGGTACGCCGAAGTGGTGGTCAATGCTTCCATGGTCGATCCCCGTCTATTAGACGAGGTGGAAGAAGATATCTACCGTCTGATGCATAAAAGTAAAACCATCCGCATTGAAACCGAGCATCCGCATACTGGTAAAATGCTGGAACTCAAAATGGATATCGATAAACGTAATGTGATTAAATGTACCGGTAAACGTAATTTCCCCGACGGCGAAGTGTTTACCAGCCCCAATGTGCCGACGGTGGAAGGTGAAATATTTGTAGACCTGCCGGTTTCCTTTGTGGGCGTGACCATTCAGGGCATTTATCTGCGTTTCGAAAAAGGGAAGATTGTAGAATACAAAGCGGATAAAGGGTTTGAAACCCTGCAAAAAATTATCGAAACCGATACGGGCTCGCACAGCCTCGGCGAAGTGGCTCTGGGCATGAACAATGGCATCGAAGAGGTGCTGAAACATCCTCTGTTTGTGGAAAAGGTCGGCGGTACGCTACATATTGCCATTGGCGCCAGTTATCCGGAATGCTATGTAAAAAATCCTTCTTCGGAAGAGGGTGAAAAGGAAGCGGAAGAATTCTTTAAAAAAGGATTGCTGAATAAATCGGCTCAGCACGTGGATATCGTAACCGATTTTCGTCCCGGTGGCAGTGGCCGCGCCGTATATTTAGACAATGTAAAACTGGAAATTGAAAATAATATCTGGGTGGTTCCCGAAGCGCACAAAGTAAAGAACCCCGTTGATACGGACTCCCGGTGGTAAAAACCGGAGGTTTTTATCCCGAGTTGTGCGCAGGGATGCGCACGTATTTATCGGGATGAAAAGTTGCTTATTATATGCCAAAGAGATGTTTTTATCCTGCCTGTCCCTGTCTTTTGGGACTTTGTGCGCAGGGATGCGCAAGCAATTGTCGGGATAAAAAGCCGCTAAATGGGCGACAAAGAATTTTTTATCCCGATTTTTTGAAGCGTAGCGGAAATCCTGCTTGCGGGGTGTGCTTGGATGCGCAAGCATTTGTCGGGAAAATAGACATAGGACACAAAATATATGGGCGGAGTTATATCCGCCTTTTTTATAACAACCATCTGATATTATATCTGTATTCTTTAAAATAACCAATTTTTCTTTTTTAAAATACTTGATTCGACAAACAAAACACATTACTTTATGAGTAAAATAATTACTCGGTAAAGGAATATGTTAAATTCATTAATCACTTCCGAAACACGCATAAAATTACTTCTGCGTTTTTTTCTCAATCCCAAAGCCCGTGGCTATCTGCGCCAATTGGCTAAGGATTTTAATGAATCTACCAATGGGATTCGTGTGGAACTGAATAAACTCCAGCAGGCAGGCATGCTGCAATCGGAACAGGAAGGGCGCAATAAAGTTTTTCGAGCCAATACCGACCACCCTCTTTTTGACGATATACGCAGTATTGTTTTAAAATCCACCGGTATCGATAAAGTCGTTTCCAATATTCTGCAGAAACTGGGGCCGGTGCAACTGGCTTTTATCCGCGGGGATTATGCTACCGGGAAAGACAGCGGACTCATCGATTTGGTAGTGGTCGGTGATACGGTGAACAGGGAAGAACTGGAACGGGTGCGTTTGAAAACAGAGCAGTTGATCAACCGTAAAATTTCGGTGCTGGTGTTAACCGGATCGGAATATGAAACATTAAAAGAGAGCCTGCAAAAAGAGACAGTACTGGTTCTGCTGGAAAGGAAGAGCTGATGCGTATCGGGATGATATTGGATAGTTCTTTTCCAGTGGATGACAGGGTAGAAAAAGAGGCCAGAACATTAATTGAAGCCGGATTTGAAGTACATCTTTTATGTCTCTCATTTGGAAATCAGTCTTTACAGGAACAAATAAACGGGATTCATATATCCCGTGTTTTTTTAAATAAACAGGTATATAAAAAGCTATCTGCGCTTATTCTTACGTTTCCGTTTTATAACTGGTTTTGGAAAAAACGTATTCAGAAATTTGTTTTAAAAAAGAACATAGATGTCCTTCATATTCATGATTTGCCTTTATGCGGAATCAGTATTGATATTGCTCAAAAATATAATATCCCATTGGTGGCGGATATGCACGAAAACTATCCGATGCTGATTTCTGAATCACGCCATAGCAATACATTGTTAGGTAAAATTTTAATCAGCAAAAAGAAATGGTTTGTTAAGGAAAAAGAATGGCTGGAAAAAATAAAGCATATAATCGTTGTTGCAGATGAGATGAAACAACGCTTGCAGGCTGTTTTGCCAGAAATAAAGAATTTTGCGGTTGTTCCCAATACAATTCATATCAATGATTTCCTTAAACTGCAAAAGAGGGATCATGAACGAAGTGCAAAATATAAAGATGACTTTATTATTTTATACTATGGCGGATTAGGCAGGTTGCGTGGGATTGAAACGGTGATAGAGGCTGTGTCATTGTTAAAAGGGAAAATTACTCGTTTAAGGTTTGTTATTGTCGGAACAGGTTCTGTTATGAATGAACTTAAGATTAAGGTCAAAAACGATGGTCTCCAAAAAAGTGTTAGTTTTGAAGGCTGGCAAGAACAGTCTGTACTCAATGCCTATATGGAAAATGCCGATATCTGTGTTTTGCCACATATCAAATCCGTACAAACCGATAATTCCAGTCCTAATAAACTATTTATCTATATGTTGTTTAAAAAGCCGGTTATTGCTTCCAATTGCCATTCCATTCAAAAAATTATTGAGGAATACGATTGTGGATTAATATATAAAAGCGGCGATTCCGAACATTTAGCACGACAGATACAAGAACTATATACTAATTCTTCCAAGGCCGAACAGTTGGGGGAAAATGGGCATCTGGCGGTTAAAACTCATTTTAACTGGAGCAAAACAAGTCAACCATTAATTGATTTATATAAAAAAATTGAAATGGATGTTTAACTATGAAAATAGCCACCATCATCGGTGCCCGGCCGCAATTTATTAAGGCGGCAACACTTAGCAGAGTTGTTCGTGCGCACAGTGATATTAAAGAAGTATTGATCCATACCGGACAGCACTATGATGCAAATATGTCGGATGTGTTCTTTCGTCAACTGCAAATCCCGGAACCCGATTATAATCTCGAAGTGGGTTCGGCCAGTCATGGCAGGCAAACCGGGCAGATGCTTGAGCGCATTGAAGAGGTGTTACTTAAAGAGAAACCGGACTGGGTACTGACCTACGGCGATACAAATTCTACGGTAGCGGGGGCGTTGGCCGCTGTTAAACTGCATATCCCCACCGCTCATGTGGAAGCGGGTTTACGTAGTTTTAACCGAAAAATGCCGGAAGAGATTAATCGCATAGCTTCCGACCATATTTCCGATTTACTGTTTGCTCCTACCCAAAACGCAATGGCGCTTTTAGCAAAAGAGGGACTCGCGGATATTTCCCGGTTTAGCGGCGACGTGATGTACGATTCCATCTTATTCTATTCAAAAATCGTTACCGAAAAGCACAAACCCGCGGTTTTGGATGAATTAAATGCGTATTATTTGGCAACCGTTCATCGCCCGGAAAACACAGATGCTCCGGAACGCCTGCAACATATTTTCAGCGCCTTTTCCGAATTGGACAAACCGGTCGTTTTACCCATTCATCCCAGGACCAGACATTTGCTGGATAATATTCAGTTTAATGACAATATTCGCATTATTGATCCGGTTGGATACCTGGAAATGCTCTATTTATTAAAACATAGCGCCAAAGTATTGACAGACAGCGGCGGTCTGCAGAAGGAAGCCTATTTTATGAACAAAGCCTGTATTACGCTGCGTGACCAGACCGAGTGGATTGAAACGCTGGAAAATAACTGGAATTTTATTGTGGCAGCGGATAAGGATAAAATATTGGATAAAATTCAGGTAAATAACTTAGGCGCCCGCAGCGATGCTTTTGGAGATGGTCATGCGGCTGAGAAAATAATTAATGGTATTTTGGATACGGAAGAGTAGAAAAAATTTGGCATTCCTATGGAAAATAAAAAAAACGTTTTAATTCTCACCAGCTGGTATCCGAGTGAAGAGTCTGTATATAGCGGAATATTTATTCAGGAACAAGCTAAAGCGTTAAGTAAGGATTTTAATATTATTGTAGTTGTTATAAAAGTTGATTACACTCGTTTTGCCCCCTTTTTTAAATATGAAGTAAAAAGACAAGGGAGCGGTTGTTTAAAAGAGTATCGGTTAACCGTTTTAAAATCCTTTCCTGTTTATAATCAATTTAATTTTTTCGCGGCGGTTCAAAGAGTTTTAACAAATGAATTTGCCGATATAAATATAGATTTAATTCACAGCCACGTGTCCTATCCTGCGGGCGTTGCTGGATATTTCTATAGTAAGATACGTAAGATACCATTGATCATTACCGAACATTATGGCGGTTTTACAGGTTTATTTAGAACCTGGTTTCATAAAAAGCTGGCGCTGATGGCGTTGCGGAATGCAGACTCGGTAACAACGGTAAGCCGGGCATCAAAAGAAATTATAAGCCGATACATTGATAATGAGATAATGATAATTCCTAATATGATCGATGTATCTAAGTTTTCGATTGAAAAAACAAAAGGTGATGTGATCCATGCTGGCTTTATGGGGGGCTTAAACACCAATGTAAAAGGATTAGATATTCTGCTTCAGGCAGCCGGGAAATTAAAAAAAGAACAGATTCTATTTCATATTGCCGGAGGGGGAGACCTTCTGGAGTTTTATAAACAATACGCAGCAGAGCTTTCCCTTGCAGATAAATGTGTTTTTTATGGCCCGTTAAAACCAGAACAAACGCCATCTTTTTATAATCGTTTAGACATCTTTATCCTGCCCAGCAGGCGGGAGTCGTTTGGGGTTGTGCTACTCGAGGCTTTGGCTTCCGGAGTTCCGGTAATTGCAGCGCGTTGCGGCGGTCCGCAGGAAATTGTAACAAATGATGTAGGAATTTTAATCGAAAAAGAAAATCCTGGTGCATTGGCAGAAGGTATATTAAAGATAATCGGGGAAAGAAATAGCTATGCTCCGGAACGTTTGCGCCAAGAAGTGGATCAACGGTTTGGTGTTGATCGGATTCGAAAAAAAATGCAGGTACTTTATAAACAGGTGATGGAGAGAAAATAAAAATGAAAAAACCGGTGTTTATACTGGGATGTTCAAAATCCGGTACGTCCCTGCTCCGAAATCTGCTTGACGGCCATCCTGATTTGTTTGTTGTGCCTACCGAAGCTCATTTTTTTCAGCGAACCAAATACTGGGTTACTTATTCGTTTAGGCGTACAAAACCCGAAACGTTATCGTTTGATGCTAAAAAGGAGCGATTGATAAAATGGATTGAAATAGTAAATACTACTGAAGATACTGTTTCGGATGCTTTTACAAAAAATAGGTGGAATTTACAACTGGCTGCTCAAATTATTTCTGATAGCCGGCCAAAATCCAATCGAGAGCTGTTGGATATTTATATGAAAGCGATGTATCAGGCCCTTTATGGACAAATGCTTCCGTCCACAAAACGGATTGTGGAAAAATCCGTAGAAAATGCCGAATTTGCGACGGAACTAAAACGGTTTTATCCCGATGCTGTTTTTTTACATATCGTTCGCAGTCCGTATTCTAATTTAACGGCACTTCGTAAGTATACACAATATGCGCAAAAGACCTCTTTTTTTCCATACCTGAAAAACAGTGTTTTGGCAATGTATAATTCGTATTATTTTTTGTATAAAAACAGGGAAATAATTGATGGATATAAAACAATACGCTATGAAGATATTTTAACAAAACCCGAAGACACAATGAAAAAAGTTGCGGAATATCTGGGAATCCCGTTTTGTCAGAGTCTGCTTAAACCCACAATGTTCTCTGAAAGCTGGCACGGTAACAGCAGCAGCAAAACGAAGTTTTCATCCATTTCTGCTAAGAATTTAAACCGTTGGAGGACTGAAATTACAGCGTTAGAAATATGGGTTGTAAACCATTTTTTTGACTTTGTAATCCGCGATTTTAACTATCAACCCGAAACGAATCGCGGTGGTTTGTATCGCTTACAAAAAGCCGAACTTCCAAAAACATATATTCAAAACCGGATGTTTCTTAAAATATTCAGCCGGATTTAACCAGATAAGTTGACCGAATGCGCTCACAGTTTGTTCAATTAGCTAAAAACTCAATTATTTACAGTATAGGTGCGCTTTCTACAAAAGCCCTTGGTTTTGTTTTGCTGCCGATTTATACTTCCAAACTAAGTGTGCCTGACTATGGAATGCTTGCTATCCTGGAAGTGAGCGCGCAGTTTGTAACGGCTGTATTCGGATTGAATTTATACAGGGCCTTGGTTCGTTGGTACTGGGATCCGGAATATAGGGACAAACAAAAAGCCGTGTTTTTTACACTGCTTAGTTTTCTGATTTTGTTTGTCGTATTACTTGAAATCGCTGGATACCTGATTGCGCCAGCCGCAGGCGGGCTTTTATTTGGTGGTACAAATAACACATATGTTTTACGGTTGATGTTGGTCAGCGCCGGATTGGAAATCATTTTTCAGATTCCTTTAACCTTGATGCGCGTTCAGGAAAAACCGATTTTATATTCTGTTTCAAATGGGATAAAACTATTGGTTTCCGGTAGTATGACGATTTATTTTATTTTATTTCTGGCTAAAAAAGTAGATGGCATTTACGAAGCCCAGATTATTGGAGCTGTATTTTTTTTACTCCTAATATCTCCGTATATCATTAAAAACATTCAGGCTTCTTTTTTAGGCTCTACGCTCAAAGAGATGTTCCGCTTCAGCTTCCCTTTGGTTTTTGCTTCTATTTCAGGGCTTTTATTAACCATTGCAGATCGTTTTTTCTTAAAATTTATGGCCGGCTTGTCAGATGTAGGTGTGTATTCCCTGGGTTTTAAAATCGGTAATTCTCTAAAATTATTTTTAGTGCAGTCGGTTTTACTGGCAGTGTCACCCATAATTTTCAAAATGATGGATCATCCGGAGAATAAAAAGTTTTATGCCCGTCTTATGTCAGTGCTTGGTTTGTTAGTTATGAGCTTTGCAGTAGTATTGTCTGTATTTGGGCATGAGCTCACCGCTTTACTTGCCCGAAAACCGGATTATCAAAGTGCGGAATATATTATTTCGATTATTTCCTTTGGCGTATTTTTTGGAATGCTAAAGGAAACGGCGCTCACCGGAATAAATATTCAAAAGAAAACGAAAATACTGGCGCTGATAGTTTTGACGGCAGCATTTCTAAATTTAGTTTTAAATTATATTTTGATATCCTGGTTTCAATCAATAGGCGCAGCGACGGCCACACTCATTACACAAATCTATTTGTTTCTTCAGGTTTATTACATAGCCCAAAAAATATACCCGATACCGTATGCGCTTAAAAAGATTGCAATTCTGATTAGTATGGCTGTTTTAACAGTTGTGGTTGGATTTCTAATGAATGATATGCCATTCGTTGTACGGTTGATATTTAAGGGTCTTTTATTATCCGGTTTTTTTATCTCTCTATATTTTTTTAATGTTTTTAATAAAGACGAATTGAATAAAGTCCTGTCAACAGTTAAAAAGAAAGGCGGTTTTTAATTTTTACTCACAGATTTTGCTTATATATGTTCTGTTTTTTTGGAGTCAAACTGTTTTATAAATCCTATCCATTTAGTTCGCTCGTAAGTTGCCGAATTTTACATCCTTTATTTTACCTAAGACGAATAGGTTAACAACGCTTTCAGCCGGTACGTTACATTAAAAAAAATCGGCGATACTTAGTATAGAAATGAGGCGGGGCATATCTTCTCCAATAAACAGAAAAACAGAATGCACATGAAAAAATATATGATTATAATATAAAGAAAATAAATGCAAAGACGAGGAAAATATAAAGTTTGAATCTTTTCGCGCAGTCCGTTAAATTTGCGGCTGATTGATTAATGAGGTGAATGATGTCCGAGCAAAAAATTACGGCAGTTCCGCTTTTAGACCTAAAAGCGCAGTACGAAACCATCCGCGGCGAAATTGAACCGGCGGTGAAAGCGGTAATGGAATCCCAGTATTTTATATTGGGGCCAAAGGTTAAAGAATTTGAAACACACGTGGCCGATTATGTGCAGGCCAAATATGCGCTGGGGGTCTCTTCGGGAACCGACGCGCTGCTCATTGCTTTAATGGCGTTGGATATTCAGCCGGGAGATGAAGTTATTACAACAGATTATTCCTTTTTTGCCACGGCGGGTTCTATCAGCCGTTTAAATGCCATTCCGGTTTTTGTGGATATCGAACCCGATACGTACAATATCGATCCGGCAAAGATTGAAGAAAAAATAACGGATAAAACCAAAGCGATCATTGCGGTGCATTTATACGGTCAGTCGGCGGATATGAATCCGGTTATGGAATTGGCGCAAAAATACAATTTAAGAGTGATAGAAGACGCCGCGCAGGCCATTGGCACCGAATATGCGGACGGCCGCCGGGTGGGTTCTATCGGAGATATTGGCTGCTTCTCTTTTTTCCCCAGTAAAAATCTCGGGGGATTCGGAGACGGAGGGCTGGTCACCACAAACGACGCTCACTTGGCGGAACGGCTGACCTATCTGCGTAACCACGGGGCGCATCCCAAATACTATCATAAAATGATTGGCGGTAATTTTCGTCTGGACGCCATACAGGGAGCAGTGCTGGATGTTAAGCTGAAGCATCTGGATGGCTGGACGGGCGGCCGTCAGAAAAACGCGGATTATTACGATGCGGAAATCGATTCCCGGGAATTGGATAAATTTGTGTCGGTTCCCAGGCGGGTAGCCGGCGGGCGCCATATTTTTAATCAATACATTTTGCGTGTTCAAAACCGGGACGGCCTGTTGGCGCATCTGAAAAAACAAAATATCGGCTCCGAAGTCTATTATCCGGTAACCTTTAATAACCAGGAGTGCTTTACCTATCTTGGGTATAAAAAGGGAGATTTCCCGGAAGCGGAAAAAGCCGCTGCCGAAACACTGGCTATTCCCATCTATCCGGAACTGACCACCGAGCAACAAAACTATGTGCTGGATGCTATAGAAGAGTTTTATAGGTAAGAGATACCTAAAGTCGCCGGAATGGCTGGCTTTTCACGAAGAGACACGAAGATATAATGAACGAAGAAAATGATTTATGAGAGGGAAAAGAAGTCTTCCAAACTTTTAAAGCCTGGAAACTTTTATCATAAAATGAATGTGTTAGAGAAGGAAGATGTTTATTATGGCGATTCTAATCGAAAAGCCGGCGCGGATCGAGGCAGAAGGCAATAAAATTATTGAGGAATTTATCGGAAGGGTAAACAGCGGAACATCCGAAATCAGCATCGCAAAAATGATTAGCCCCGGCGGTTGGAGCGAACCGGCTCAGACTCCGGAATTTGATGAATACACACTGGTGTTGCGCGGAACACTTCTGGTAAAAACGGCTGCCAAAGAATTTACGGTTAACGGAGGGCAGGCTTTTATCGCCCGACGTGGTGAAAAAGTACAATACAGCGCGCCGGACAATGACGGCGCCGAATACATTGCGGTCTGTTTGCCTGCTTTTAGCCCGGAATTGGTACACCGGGATTAGGGATTACAATAAAAAAGCAATTAAGCAAAACGCTTCTAAACGTTTAAACTTTAGAAGCGTTTCTTTTTTTAGCTAATTTTTTCATTTAAAAAGGATTTGATTTCGTCAATGGCAATACGCTGCTGTTCCATCGAATCCCTATCGCGTACGGTAACGGTCCCGTTTTCCAGCGATTCCGTATCCACCGTAAAACAGAACGGCGTTCCGGCTTCGTCCATACGGCGGTAACGGCGTCCCACGGAACCGGCCTCGTCATAAAATACCCGGAAATTGCCGCGTAAGTCGTTAATAATCTTCTTTGCTAGTTCCGGCATCCCGTCCCGTTTAACCAATGGAAAAACCGCCGCTTTAACCGGCGCCACCGCTGGGGCGAATTTCATCACCACGCGCTCTTCTTCTTCGGTGTAGGCGTCTATCAGGCAGGTGAGCAGCGTGCGGTCGCAACCGACGGAGGTCTCGATAATATAGGGCAGAAAACGTTCTTTAGCCTGATCGTCAAAAAACTGCATATCTTTGCCCGAAAATTCTTTATGCCGTCCTAAATCGAAATCGGTACGGTTATGAATCCCTTCAATCTCGTTCCAGCCAAACGGAAATTCGTATTCGATGTCAAAGGCTGCTTTGGCATAGTGAGCCAGTTCGTTTTTCCCATGTTCGTGGTAGCGCAGTTTTTCCGGATTGAGTCCCAAACGCCGGTACCAGTCCATTCGTTTTTGCTTCCAGTATTCGAACCATTTTTCATCCTCGTCGGGACGGACAAAGTACTGCATTTCCATCTGCTCGAACTCTCGGGTGCGGAAAATATAGTTCCCCGGCGTGATTTCGTTACGAAACGCTTTGCCGATTTGGGCGATGCCAAAGGGCAGCCGTTTGCGGGCGGCTTCGCGTACATTATGAAAATTGACAAAAATACCCTGTGCCGTTTCCGGTCGTAAAAAAACCACATTGGCCGATTCTTCCAGCGGGCCCATAAAGGTTTTAAACATCAGGTTAAAATTACGAGCTTCGGTAAAGGTATCTCTGTTGCCGCAAACCGGGCAGGGTTTTGACGTGTCGATTTGGTCTTCGCGGAAACGGCTTTTACACTGTTTACAATCTACCATCGGGTCGGTAAAACCTTCCACGTGTCCGGAAGCTTCCCACACCTTGGGATGCATTAAAATGCTGGCGTCCAAACCTTCCACATCGTCGCGTTCGTACACCATGCTTTTCCACCACAGTTCCTTGATATTTTTTTTCATTTCCACACCGAGGGGACCGTAATCGTAGCAGGAATTAATACCGCCGTAAATTTCGCTGCTCTGAAAGATGAATCCTCTGCGCTTTGCCAGCGAAACCAGTTTGTCCATTGTTTTATCTTTAGATTTAGCCACGTTCTGCTCCTGATAATTTTCTTGTTGGCGAAAAAATAGTTTGCGAAACGTTTGGTTTTTAGCCCCGTCATAGGGAAGTGCGGATTAATTGTTTCGTAAACCTTTTAACCTGTGCTTTAAATAATCCGCGCAATTTAACGGATTTACAGCAAAAGTTCTAATTTTTTTATCTGTTCTGCGTTAGGCTGTTGGTGTAATGGGGCAATTCATTTGCCATTTTAAAAATATATGCGTAGCGCAATCCGTCGGATTGTGTTTTTATATGATTGCTATTAATGAGTCCAGTCTAAAAAGGCGTAGTCACTGATTTCCACAGAAAGACCCGGATAGTTTTTATTGAGATTACATTGAATAGATTCGTGTAAATTCGTGGTTTTTATAGTGAACTCATTAATTGAAGCGGGCCGGAATGATTGGGCTATATCAGCAGTTGCAGGGATTTTAAGACCACATTTTTCTCCGTATGAAAATTCATATATTCCAGAAGCAGCGGGGTAAAATTAAAGCCCGCGGCGTTTTCAAAAGAAAAATCCTGTATTTTTTTATGGGGGTAGGTTTGCAACTGTTTTAAAAACTGCCAATGCCGATGTTTCAGTTTCATCCCGCCAGCCGAATTAGAAACACAATCCGCGCAATAAACGGCCCCTTGCGTTAGATTGAAACGGACGGAGCCGGAAGAGGGCTCGGAATGGCAGATATGGCACTGTTTAAGCTGGGGCCGGAATCCGAGAAAGGATGAAAATTTCAGCAGAAAATACCAGAAGACGATTTCCGGATTTTGCGCCGTTTCGATATTTTTAAGCATTGCAGATGTAAAATCAAAAAAAACGGCGTCGGCTTCGTGTTCGTGTAAAACCAGGTTCAATAATTCGGTAATGGCCAGGGCGTAAGGCAGGCGGTCCAGTTTAAGGCGCAGGCCGTTAAAAGAATCGAGTACGTGTAATCCGGTAAGAATTTGCAGCTCCCGGCCGCTTTTCATGGAGAGCGTACAGTTGATGTGGTTCAGCGTTTCGATGGAACCGGCAAAAGGGCTTTTGGGCTTCAGGGCGCCGCGGGCAATGACTCCGATCTTGCCCCATTCCCGCGTATAAAGGGTTACGATTTTGCTGGATTCGTGCCAGCGGATAGAATGTAGAATTAAGGCGTCGCTTTTTTTTAGTTCCGGCATAAGTAAATATAGGACGTTCTGTTTTAAATCACAAAAACAGAGTAAAAGTTTATTGCCACCGCTGCAGAGAATAGATGATTGATTAACGATTGCAGAGTAACGAATGGCGGTTGCCGATTGAATGGCCGGTTGTACCGTCTTCATGAGGCTGAAGGGCGAAGTGATCCCTTGCAATTGAGCATGGATTGCTTCGTTGTCCAATATAGCCGAACGCGCTGCGCTGCGTACCGATAAAAATTCTGCAATCAGAGCCTGCTAATCATTTGCTTCCTTTCTTTAATTTCTTTTTCCTCGAAGGATAAGGCCTTTGCCAGAACGTTCACCAACTGCAACGATATAATCACTTATAACATCTAAGGCATGCCAGGAACCATAAAATTGGGCAGCTCTTTCCCGGTATAATGTTTCCAGCTATTTCCATTGTAATGCGATAGCAAGCCAAATGAACCGGTCACGAAAACATCGTTAATACTATTGCCTCTAACTTCCGATTTATAATACCCTATCTGATCAGTTTCTCTTCTCCGCGTGGTTTGATTTTTTTCACGAATATATAGGCCATCACCGGCCGCATAATATATTTTTCCCGACTCAAACCAAATTGTACTTAAATTAATTGCCAGCCCTAAATCGGGTTCGAAAGAAACTGTATTTCCATCAATTCGTAAAATAGGACGTTCTTTTTCTAGATGAAAATTAGTTGAAACAGCAGCAAGAATTTAATATTCGTTGTTTTCTACATTCAATGAACCCCAAATATCAACAAAATCAATATCTGTGCCGCTTTCTAACCGCTACCAGCTTTGATCGTCGCAGTGACGGATTTGGCCATTATTCTCTACAACAAATACATCCTCAACAGAAGTACCCCACATAGAATTAATACCAAAACCACCTTGTAGAGAAAGGTAAGATTTTAGAATTTGGCGTTTATTTGTTATTTGGCGCTTCTAAGATTTCACTTTAGAAATTTGGGTTACAAATAAATTACAAAAGACAAAAATCAAATCACAAATAATCTCTGTATACTCCGTTACCCATTATTTAAAAGAAAACACATAAAAAAGACTTGCGCATTAAAATAAAAGTTGTTACTTTGTAATTACAAAAAGGGTTAAAATTATGGAATTATCAATAATAAAAATAGGAAATTCAAAAGGTTTCAGACTTCCCAAAACTTTGATTGATAAATACAATATCAAAGATAAAGTAGAGCTAATTTTGGAAAAAGAATATTTGATTATTAAACCTATATCAAAACCGAGAAAAGATTGGGAAACAGCATTTAAAGAAATGAATGAAAATGGAGATGACCAACTTTTATTTAATGACGTTTTTGAAAATGAAAATTTAGAAGAATGGATTTAAATCAATATCAAATTGTTCTAGTAAACCTTGATCCAACCCTTGGAAGTGAAATAAAAAGAACAAGACCTTGTGTAATCATTTCACCCAACGAAATGAATAAATACCTTCGGACAATAATTATTGCACCGATGACGACAATATCAAGAAAATATCCAACTAGGATTGAAGTAAAACACGATCGAAAAATTGGCTGGATTGTTATTGACCAAATTCGAACTATTGACAAACAAAGAATCATTAGGATTTTAGGAAGACTATCCAAACCCGAAATAAAAGAATTAAAATCAGTGATAAAAGAGACATTTGTAGATTAAAAAAGCAAGAAAAACAATGGGTAACAAAAAATATACTGCATACCGCAATTAGTTGTATATATGAAAATTAATACACAAAATAATCATTGTTGTAACTTGAAAAATAATCATTTCAAAAGCGGTACGCAGCATATTCAAACCGTTGCAAAGATTTGTATTCTGTAATTTATCTTTAAGGCAAATACTGCCGTAGCATATAGCCGGCTTCCGGGCCGAACCGGAACAAAAAGTGCAGGATGGACAAATCCCGGTTCGATTGCAAAATATGGTAATCGGGGAAGGGGGCAAATCGTGCACAGGCAATTCCGTTTTGCAGCAGAATCTTTTCGTCAACCCGTCCTTCATTAAAGATAGCGGAATCCGCCGCATAAGCCGAACTGTTTGTCTGCCGGCACCATTCGGTGATGAGCGTTTCGTTTGTGCCGGCATTGTTAAGTTCCGATGAACGCAAGAGTTGCACATTTAAATGCAGCAGACTTATCAGGGCAGAGAGGGTTGCATATAAAAAACCAGCCAGGTCTGGTGGATGGTTTTCCAGCAATTCTTCAATAATCGGCAAATAATAGTAGGCATACGGCGTATGATGAAACATATGGCGGATGGTATGCAGGTGTTTTTTTGACCAGTGGCTGTTGGGGTCAAAGACCTTTTTACTAAGCGGACGTTTGGGGCTGCCGTGTTTTACCGGCAGGCGCAGGGCCGGTTGACTGATCTGCAAACGGGCGGAGACGGTAGCGGGCGATCGCTTTATATATTGAAAGTGATCGGTCAGGATAAGTATATCGCTTTGAACTGCATTCCAGAAAAAATCCAGGGATGGAAAATAGGCGGGCTGCTGTGTGCTTAATATCATTTCAATACGATCTCTGTTTAAATCTCTTTTTGTGTAAAAGAGAAAATTACTTAAAATACCCGGAAAAGAAAAATAAAATACAAAAATACGGCAAACATATTAAAATTAAATTTGACTACCGAAAGAAGCTTTTTTAAATTCAATGCTCGTTTTTATACAGTTTAGCACCCAGGAGGTTGGATTTGAAAACATATATTGCGCGTGAAAAGGAAGTAGCCGATTCAAAGCGCTGGTATATCGTAGATGCAGAAAATATGGTTCTTGGACGAATGGCCGCAAAAATTGCCCACGTCTTAAGAGGAAAGCATAAACCAATTTATTCTCCGCATCAGGATGTTGGTGATTTTATCGTAGTTGTGAATGCAGAAAAAATTAAATTAACCGGAAAAAAGATGGATCAAAAATCATATTTTCGTCATTCCGGTTATATTGGCGGTGTTACAAATACGCCTGTCGCTCTTATGCTCCAGACACACCCGGAACGTGTTGTGGAATATGCCGTAAAAGGCATGCTTCCGAAAAACGCACTGGGCATACAGATGTATAAAAAACTGAAGGTGTATGCCGGTCCGGATCATCCGCACGCCGCGCAGAATCCCCAGGTTTTAGACCTAACGAAGTAATCAGGAGTTTTCAATGGAAGTCTATGTTTCAGTAGGAAGGCGTAAAGGCGCTGTTGCCCGAGTGCGCATGACCCCGGGTAGCGGGAAAATTGTTATTAATGGTAAAGATGGATTGCTTGAATATTTTAAACGCGAAACTTTAAAGATGGATATCGAACAGCCTTTAACGTTAACCGAAAATTTAGATAAATACGATTTTAACGTCCGTGTGAACGGCGGCGGATTAAGCGGGCAGGCCGGTGCGCTTCGTCTCGGTATTGCGCGCGCCCTTTTGGCTTTTAGCGAAGACTATCGCCAGACGCTGCGTCAGGGCGGTTTCCTTACCCGTGACCCGCGCGAGAAAGAACGTAAAAAATACGGATTGGCCAAGGCCAGAAAACGTTTCCAGTTTTCAAAGCGTTAATATGTATCAAAGCCAGAAAATATCTGGCTTTTTTCTTGTAATTAAATAACACACATCAGCTTTTTATTCTCCGGGTGTCCCGTGAAAACGGGATTGGAAGAATGGCAGGGCTGGTGGAGGATTAACCCAAACCACAGGAGTATTTTATGTCCTCAGTCTCTCTCGAAGAACTGCTGGCGGCCGGCGCCCATTTCGGTCACCTGACCCGCCGCTGGAATCCCAAAATGAAACGTTATATTTTCATGCAGAAAAACGGGATCCATATTATCGATTTAAAGAAAACACAAACCGCGCTTGATGTCGCGTTAAATGCTATCCAACGCATTGTAGGCGAAGGGTATGATGTGTTGTTTGTCGGCACCAAGTTGCAGGCAAAAGAAATTATCGCCTCCGAAGCCAAACGCAGCGGACAATTTTTCGTATCGCACCGCTGGCTGGGCGGAATGCTGACCAACTTCAGCACCATCAAAAAATCTATTAAACATTATAAAAATCTGGAAAAAATGAGTACCGACGGTACGTATGAAAAAATTTCCAAAAAAGAGCGTCTGACCATCGACCGTGAAAAAGAAAAACTGTTTCAGGTTTTGGGCGGAATCGAAGAAATGAGACGTTTGCCGGGCGTGGTTTTTGTGGTGGATATTAAAAAAGAGCACATTGCCGTTAAAGAAGCGCATAAAATGAACATTCCGGTTATTGCCATGGTCGATACCAATGTGGATCCGACCGAAGTAGAATATCCGATTCCTGCAAATGACGACGCCGCCAAAAGCATCAGTTTAATTACCTCATAAATAGCGGATGCGGTGATGCAGGCTAAACAAAAATCAAATGAGAAAAAAGCATTGGAAGACGCGGCCAAGGCGGAAAAAGAAAAAGATCAGCCGGTAAAAGCGGCGCCCAAAGCAAAGAAAGAAATAAAACCAAGATCGAAAAAGGAGTCGTAAGAATGGCTAACATTACTGCAGCAATGGTAAAAGAGCTGCGCGATAAAACCGGCGTTGGTATGATGGATTGTAAAAAAGCGCTGAATGAAACAGATGGGGATTTTGATAAAGCCTTGGATGTTCTGCGGAAAAAAGGGATTGCTAAGGCAGCCAAACGTGCGGACCGTCAGGCAAACGAAGGCGTTGTCGCCTCCTATATTCATCCCGGGAGCAATCTCGGTGTTTTGGTTGAAGTAAACTGCGAAACAGATTTTGTAGCCAATACCGACGGATTTAAAGAATTTGCCAAAAATGTGGCCATGCATATTGCCGCGTCAAATCCCAGCGCAGTTGACCGGGATCAGGTAAATAAAAATGAAGTTGATAAAGAATTGGAGATTTTAAAAGCACAGGCGCTGGAATCCGGCAAACCGGAACATATTGTCGATAAAATTGTTCAGGGACGTCTCGAAAAATTCTATTCGGAAGTTGTCCTGTTAGAACAGCCCTATGTAAAAGATCCGGATAAAACCATTAAGGATCTGCTTACCGAAACGATTTCGAAGGTTGGAGAAAACGTAGCGATTAAACGTTTTGCCCGTTTTCAAATCGGAGGATAAAAATGAATAATCAGAACCCCGGATTCAAACGCATCCTGCTAAAATTAAGCGGAGAGTCGCTGGCGGGAAAAGACAAAACGGGTATTTCGCCCGAAATACTAAAATATTTTGTCGCCGAAGTTGAAAAAGCATACGAACTGGGCGTTCAGATTGGAATTGTAATCGGAGGAGGAAATATCTTTCGCGGAATCTCCTCCGGTGCTGTTCATATGGATCGCACCACGGCCGACCATATGGGCATGCTTGCCACCGTAATTAACTCTCTTGCCCTAAAGGATGCGCTTGTAAGCCGCGGGCTTCCGGCCGTTGTACTCTCTGCTGTGCGCACCGATGGGATTACCGAATTCTACTCCATTCGTAAGGCCCGAAACTTTTTAGAAGAAAAACATATTGTTATAGTTGCCGGAGGAACAGGAAATCCGTATTTTACTACCGATACGGCAGCCGTTCTGCGGGCGATTGAAATTCGGGCAGATGCGGTTTTAAAAGGAACGCGCGTTGACGGCGTTTATAATGCGGATCCGGAAAAAGTGGAAGACGCCTTTCGTTTTGACGAATTAACCTATATGGAAGTGGTTAAAAAAGAACTTAAAGTAATGGATACAACCGCCATCACGCTTTCCATGGAAAATAATTTACCGATAATCGTATTTAATTTTGATAAAGCGGATAATCTGCAAAGAATAGTTAAAGGTGATTCGATAGGAACAATCGTACGGAGGTGAAGTATGCCGGTTAAAGAAATTATTAAAGACGCAAAGCACCGTATGGAAAAAACGGTTGAAAATTTAGTCAACGAATTAACAAAAATTCGTACAGGCCGAGCCAATCCCTCTCTGCTCGACAGTGTAAAAGTGGATTATTACGGTCAGGCAGTTCCGCTCAATCAAGCGGCAAATATCAGTGTTCCCGAACCCCGCCTCATTGCTATTCAGCCTTGGGAAAAAAATATGCTCGCCGAAATTGAACGGGCAATTTTAAAAGCGGATTTAGGATTAAATCCCTCCAATGACGGTTCTATGATTCGTGTTCCCATACCGCAACTAGCGAAGAACGCCGTAAGGACTTGGTGAAGCTGGTGCATAAATATGGCGAAGACGGAAAAATAGCCATTCGCAATATCCGCCGGGACGCCAATGACCATCTTAAAAAAATGGAAAAGAATCACGAAATTTCCGAAGACGAACTAAGTGTGGAACTGGATACGATTCAGGAAACGACCGATGCGCATATAAAAAGCATTGATGAAATACTGGAAAAGAAAGAAAAAGAAGTGTTGGAAGTATAAGAGATTGTTTGAGAATTTTTTTCGTGGGGGGAGCGCTTTGCTCCCCTTTTTTTTTAAGCGCTAATCTCCATTCAAGTTTATAAAAAAAGCATCGAAAATGGAATAAATTAAAGTTATATACACTTTATATATAGAATGTATTAAAATAACACATCTTTAATTATTGATGCTGTATTTTGATATTCAGCACAGCTTTTTCGAACGGAAAATGTAAGCTTAAAGTTTTTGCTGTAACTGCGTGTAAATTAAAGAAAAAAGTATTTTTTTAAGAGTGAGATAAAAGGACTTTTCCCAAGTTTATGACACAAGTAAAATTTACAAATGTCCTTATTGTCGGTTGGAATATTGAAGCGGCAAACCTGTTTGACCGGATAATAAGCGCTCCGGCGCTGGGTTATAATATTCGCGGATTTATAAAACCTTCCGGCGTTGCGGAAAAGGTCTACTATAAGAATGTTCCTGTTTTGGGCGGAACGGAAGACCTCGTTAAGGTCGTGGAAAGTTATAATATCAATGAAGTACTGATTGTTCTCTCGCCGCAGGAAAAACAATATCTTTCTGAAATTATTGATACCTGTACAAAAAATGCAATTATTTACCGAATTGTTGCCGATACATACGACGCCGGTTACGAACATGTAATCCGTCATGTAATTCGCGATGTATGGCGCCCCGGCGAATTCGGAATAAGACGTATCTTTGATTTTCTGGGCTCATTGTTTCTGCTTATTTTACTTTTCCCGTTATTTATTGTTGTGGCAATTGCCATCAAGCTGGAATCGGAAGGTCCCATCTTTTATTCGCAGCAGCGCTATGGAAAGGACGGCGCTATCTTTGCCGTTCATAAATTTCGTTCGATGGTTCAGGATGCAGAGACAAAATCGGGGCCGGTCTGGGCGGTTAAACAAGACCCCCGTATTACACGGTTCGGAATGTTTATGCGTAAAACCCGAATTGATGAATTACCCCAGTTAATGAATGTACTCAAAGGCGATATGAGTTTTATCGGACCAAGACCGGAGCGGCCTTTCTTTGCCGATTCGTTTAAGAAACAAATTCCGTTTTATATGAACAGGCTGCAAACCAAACCCGGCATTACCGGGCTGGCCCAGGTAACGGTTGGGTACGACGAAACGATTGAAGATGTAAAAGAAAAAGTTGCCAGAGATATTGAGTATATAGAAAATTTAAAATCCTGGAAAATGAATCTTAAAATCCTTTGGAAAACTTTTTTTGTTGTGATTTTCGGCGAAGGTCAATAACTTAACAAGTTCGGTAAGACCGGCGGGTTTAATAAACTAAAATTTTTTCAGGATATTGGTGATGATAACAAAGCGTATCATCTGTATAGAAGAATATGTTAGCGATGAATGATTATTCCCCTGCAGTTAATCAACTGTAATTGACAGGGCGGAGCTTTAATAGCAGAGGCTGGAGTACCATGGAAGAAATTAAAATTGATTCGAAATTTGCCGATCAAAACGGCGAAATAATGATTGTCGAACTTGGCGGGCATGTGGATCAGTCGAATAGTTTTCGATTACAGAAGATGTTTGATAATATCATTCAAAGCGGATGCTTTAAAGTTATTGTTGATTTTACAAAATTATACTATATGAGTAGTTCCGGCTGGGGAATTTTTGTTGGAGAAATTAAACGTTTCCGCGAAAACGGCGGCGATATTAAGCTGGCGGGAATGAATCCGGAAATTAATGAAGTGTATCAGATGCTGGAGTTTTACCATATCCTCGAAGATTATCCTACCATAGAAACGGCTGCCGCATCATTTAAAACAAATGCCGAAGAACTTGATCTGGCTAAAGACGATTCGCTTGCTATGGAACCGGGTATTTCGAATGAATCCGTTGAAAAGGAATCTTCTACAGAAGAGATAGAATTGTTTGAGCCTTCGAAGGATTCCCCCGAAAGCAATACGGAAGAAAAAGAAGATACAACAACCGTCGATTTTGAAATGGGAACCGATTTCGGCGCAACGAGTATGACGGAATTTATTCCGCATACGCTTAAACAAAATGTGAAGCTTGCCGATTTGCCGTTAATGGAAAAAGTAAAACGGGTAGTTGCTCAAAATCCTCTTTTAGGGGTGTTTGGTATCCGGAAGGTATTGAGACATGAGCAGTTTGGATTTACCAGGGTTGGTTTGTTTCAGCTCATCCGCCTGCTAAAAGAACTGGATTTAAATTCAAAAGATAAAAGGTACCGTTTTTATCGATCATGTTAGAAAGAGAATGATAAGATGACATTTAAAATGAATCGTTTTGTAACCGTATTTCTGGTTTTATCTTTTTTCGGAAATGTACATACGCTTTTGGCACAAACAAAACAGATACACCCCTTTACTCCGGGGGATGCTATTTCGGTCAGTACATTTCCCGATACAACCTCTTTTTTAAACGGTATTTTCCCCATTGATCAGGAGGGAATGGCCGAATTTCCTATTGCAGGGAAAGTTAAAATCAGTACCATGACCCAGGATGGGTTAAAAAAGTATTTGTTAAAGGAATTTAAAGATTACCTCAAATATCCCAATTTATATATCAAACCGTTAGTGCGTATCAGTCTGCTGGGCGGGTTTATGCGACCGGGGCTCTATTATATCGATATAAAAAACTCATTATGGCAGGCGGTTTATACCGCCGGCGGAACCCTTCTCGAAGAAGGTATTTATGATATGCGTTGGGAGCGCAATGGAAATGAGCAGGCCGGGAATATTGCCAGCCTGTTCGAAAAAGGAGTTTCTCTGGAAAAAATGGGATTTAAGTCGGGCGATCAAATCTGGACGCCTTCACCCAACCGCCGGACGGTTTGGGATACAATACGGGATGTAATGCCCATTTTAACATTCACTACATCCATTTGGCTGATGTACAATACCTATCAGAGAGACCTGATTATACTGGGTAGATAATTTAAGAGGATTAATACATATGGCAGACAATAAGCATACGACGATGTCTGAAGGCGGACTGGATTTTGGAAAATATTACCGCTTAGTCAAACGGAAAATCTGGACGATCATTGCCATTTTTAGCGTGGTTTTCGTCCTTTGGGTGGCAGCGGCAATCAGGCTCGGGCCAAGTCCCGTCTATACCACCAACGCCCTATTGCAGTTCGAAGACCGCCGTGCTTTATCAGCCGTGGAAACTCGGGGCCGTGTGGAAAATGAGAGTAAAATCGGTTTGCTGCTTAGCCGTAATTTTTTAGGTAAAGTGGTCGACAAACTTTCGATGGGCTTAAAGGTTCAGAATGTAAGCCGTTACAGCTTTATTGACAGTGTTATTTTGAGTGATGGTTATCTGCTTGGGGATTATGTCTTGAAGAAAAAAGAGGGCCATCTGCAACTTTATTTTACAGATAAAGATAAAACGATAGAAGATAAAAAAGTATTGGACATGCCATATCCGGAAAACAATACGATTGAATATGGCGGATATAAGCTTTTTATGAAGGAGACCTTTTGGGAAAACCACGACAAAGTAGGTTTTCGGCTGATGTCCAGGGCAAAAGCAGTGGAATCGTTGCGAAATTCATTAGGTTACAGATTTCAGAATCGCTCACGTACATTGGCCAGTATCAATATTACCGGTACCGATCGCTATTTTATTACGGATGTTTTGAATACTCTGATAGATGAATTTGTTCTTCAGAATCTGGATGTTAAGAAGTTCCATACACGAGAAGTGCTGAATATTTTAACGGAACAGTTGCAGACGGCCCAAACAGAACTGGATATTGCTGAGGGAGAACTGAAAAGATTCAGAGAAAACAACCCCTGGGTAGGCTTAACGGGGGATATAAACGGTGTTGTAAACGGTATATCGGCAAGTGAAGCCACTAAAACAAGTATTAAAAATCGCAAAACTGAACTGGATATGCTGCTTCAGCGCCTTAATTCCAGTAATGGCGATAACAGAAATTCCATCCTAAATGAAATTCTTTCCTTTTTGGCAGCCCAGGCGCTTCCCACCATTCCGGCGCTTACATCGGAATTTACAACTTTAACCGAAGAGCGTATCCGTTTACTCGCTTCCTATGCGCCTTCACACCAGTTTGTTGTGGAAAACGCGCGTAAGATCAAGGAACTTGAAAAAAAGGTTTTGATGACGGCAGGAAATCAGTTAAGTCAGTACGATGCGCAACTGGTCCGCATCCAAAAGGAAATAGATAATAATACCTATAAAATCAGACACCTCCCGGCTAAAGAAATGCAACTCGCAGAGCTTCAGCGTAAACGGTCGGTAGCCGACCAAATATACTCCACGCTTTTGGTGCGCTACAATCAGGCAAAAATTGCAGATGCCGTTGAAGTGGGCGATATTATAATTTTAGATCCCGCTGTCGTACCGCAGGCTTCCAGTAGAATGAAAGTATATCTCAAATACGGCCTTATCGGCGTGATACTCGGCCTGGCTTTTGGAATCGGGTTTGTCATTCTTAGCAGCTTGTTAGATAAAACCGTTCGCACATCCGAAGAGTTGGAAAAGCTGGTTTCTATGCGCGTTTTAGCAAAGATCCCGAAAATCGAGACAACCGATGAGCTTGATGCGCGAAACTTTGATGCCCCCGTACGTATCGATCCCAAACTGGTAACGGCGGATTATTCGCCTTCGCCCGTGGGTGAAGCATACCGGAGTTTAAGAACCCAATTGCTGGTGAATAATAAAAATGTAAAATCAATTTTTATCACATCGCTTAATCCGAGCGAAGGAAAATCACTTAATGCGGGAAATTTGGCCATTACCTTTGCCCAGCAAAAACTGCCGACTTTGCTAATCGACGGCGATATTCGCCGAGGCGTTATTCACCATTCCTTTGCCTGTCAAAAGAAACCGGGGCTCTCCGATTTTCTGTATTCCAATGCGGATATTACGGATGAGAATATCCGGAAAATCATTCAGCAAACCCATATCCCCAATTTATATCTTATCAGCAGCGGTCGGCCGGTTCCCAATCCGTCCGAAATTTTGGGTGGACAGCGTGGTAAAGATGTGTTTAATTTCCTGAAAAAACGGTTTGGTTTTGTTATTGTCGATTCGCCGCCCATCAGCGTAACTTCCGATTCGGTTATTATTTCGCAATATGTGGATGCCGGTTTATTTGTTGTGCGGGCCGGGAAATCAAACGTGGAACAGTTAAAAGCCAAAATTTCGGAATACAAAGACTTTTCCGATAGCCTTGCCGGAGTGGTTTTAAACTACGCTAAACTGGATATAAAAAAATCACATTATCATTATTCGTATTATAATTATTGATTTGTAACTCCTTTCCAAGGAAGCCGTATTCCGATAAAACGGAAATTCGGCTTCCTTTTTTTTAATCCGACAAATAAAACAGATATGGTGTACAACGGCCAGAATATACTATATGGTTGTTAAAACTTATTATTACAATTAAGAGACAGACCGTTTTATGACAATAAAAGTACTTACAGAAGCAGACCGGCCAGCCTGGGACGCTTATATAGACCGGCATCCCGAAAGCAGGCTGTATCATAAAGCGGTTTGGATAGATATTTTTTCGGAAACGGCCGGAAAACCGCCCTTGTATTTATTCGCAGAGCAGAATGGAAGCATTACGGGTGTAGCTCCGCTTATTAGGTTTAAATCGCCTGTAACGGGAAATGTTTTAATATCGTTGCCCTTTGTGAATTACGGCGGACTTTTGTATGACGATGCTGTTTCAAAAAATGCGTTGCTGGAAAAAATAGCCGCCATCCGGCAGGAAGAAGACTTTGGCAGTGTAGAACTGAGAACGGCACAGGCAAACGCCTTTGCATTACCGGTAAAACAAAATAAAGTAACGTTTATTTTAGACCTGCCGGAAAGCGCCGAAGCGTTGAATAAACAGTTTAAAGCCAAACTACGCAGTCAGATCCGCAGACCTGTCAAAGAGGGAATGTACGCAAAAACAGGAGGCGCTGAACTTCTGGATGATTTTTATTATGTGTTCTGCCGGAATATGCGGGATTTGGGAACACCGGTCACAGGGAAGCCGTTTTTTGCTAAACTACTAAGTGTCTTTCCCAATGAAGCCCGGATAGTAACGGTATATACCAAAGATAAGTTACCGGCGGCTTCAGCGTTTTTACTGGGTTTTAAGGAAATGCTGGAAATTCCCTGGGCTTCCTCGTTGCGTCGGTATAATCGATTTAGCCCCAATATGTTGCTCTATTGGGAAGTATTATCTTTTGCCATCAAAGCCGGATATAAAAAATTCGACTTTGGACGGGGAACAAAAGACGGCGGTACCCATAGGTTTAAAAAACAATGGGGCGGCTCCGAGCAGACACTCTATTGGTACTATGTCTTACCGCAGGGCGAAGAACTGCCGCAGGTCAACAAAGAAAATCCAAAATATGCCTTAGCAATTAAGATGTGGCAAAAACTACCGCTGGCGCTGGCAAATTTAATAGGACCCAAAATAGCAAAGCACCTTCCATAAAATATCTTATCCTATCAAGTAAGGTAAAATTTATAAATGTTAGAATCCATTTTCTGGCTGTTGTTTGCAGTCGTTTTATATATTTATCTGGGCTATCCCCTCCTTCTTGAAATCATTGCCCGGTTCAGGAGAAAAACAACCGATACCGATCCCGATTACCTCCCCCGGGTTTCTTTTATTATCTCGGCATTTAATGAAGAAGAGGTGATTTTGGAAAAACTGGAAAATACGGTTGCGTTGGACTATCCGCGTGAAAAATTATCCGTCTGGGTTGTATCGGATGCTTCTACGGATAAAACGGATGCGCTCGTAAAAGGATTTAACAAGGATAATGTGCATCTTTTTCGGGTTGAAGGACGAAAAGGTAAAACCCACGGAATTACGAAAGTGATGGAAAAGATTGATAGTCAAATCGTTGTTTTTTCCGACGCCAATGCCATTTATCAAAAAGATGCCTTACGTCAGTTAGTTAGTAATTTTAATGACCCGCAGGTTGGTTATGTGGTGGGGCAGGCGCAATATTATAAAGATGAAATCAGCGCGGCCGGCGCCAATGAAAATACCTACTGGTCTTTTGAGCTCCGTTTAAAAAAGAATGAATCTGCCGTTGGTTCTGTGGTTGGTGGAGACGGCGCTATTTATGCCGTAAGACGTTCGCTGTTTATTCCGCTTGATGATGAGGATATCAATGATTTTGTGAATCCCATTCAGATTATTTTACAGGGATACCGGGGCGTGTTTGAACCCGATGCCGTCTGTTTTGAGCAGACCGGGGATAGTTTCGAAAAAGAGTTTAATCGCAAACGACGCATTGTAAACCGCAGTTGGCGCGGCTTGTGGAAAAATGCGGCGGTAATGAATCCGTTGCGCACGGGACTGTTTGCCGGACAAATAATTTCGCATAAACTTCTGCGCTGGCTTGGGGGATTGTTTGGACTGATGCTGCTTCCTGTCAATATATTTTTACTTAAGGAAGGTGGGCTTTACAACCTCTTTTTAAGCGGGCAGTCTGTTTTTTATCTGCTGGTCTTTTTGGGATATTATATGTATAAAAATAAGGAAAATGTACCATCGGCTGTGGGAATTCCGTTCTATTTTTTTATGGTAAACTGGTATTCTCTGCTGGGAATTCTGGATGCATTTCGGGGAGAAACCTATACGACCTGGCAGACCATAAGAGAAAATGATACCGATGAATAATTGTAATTCAATCCGCCGGATTGAATAGAATTAAAGGTAATACGAAATGGCATATACGGTAAAAGAAGCGGATGTGGTTAAAGACAAGCAGATTATGTTGCGTATTCTGCAAAATAACCGTTCCCGTGATAATTATGATTACAGTAAACGCTACGACTGGATTTACCTGAACAATCCGCTGGGCAAAGCAAAGGCCTGGATTATATGGAAAGATAAAACCAGCCAACCGGTCGGTTTTACCGGCGCTTTTCCCAGAGCCGTGTATGTAGACGGCAGAAAATACATCGGCTGGAACTGCGGCGATTTTTCCATTGAAAAAAAATTTCGTTCACTTGGCATTGCTCTAAAATTACGCAAAGCGGCAAAGCAGGCGGTGGATAATAATGAAATTCCTTTTTTATATGCCCATCCCAACGCCCGAATGGAAGTGATTCATTTAAAATCGGGGCATTTAAAAATTGCCCGCATGATGCGTTACGCGTTGCCGGTACGGTTAGATGGGATATTAAGTAAGTTTTTACCATTTCATTGGCTGGTGCGAGTATTCGCCATTCCCCTGAATGTGCTGCTGAGTTACCAGTACCGGTTTCGTATCTTCAGCGGCGTGACGGCAAAAAACTTTGATACGGTGCAGGTGAATGAAACCCACGAAAATGTATTCATGAAAATGACCGGACAATTTCCGGTCCTCGGCAGCCGGGACAAGGATTATATTAACTGGAAATTCCGGGACAACCCCAATTATGCTTATCGGCAGATGGATTTGTTTTACAAAGGTGCCTTGGTAGGCAGTGTTTTTTATACAAAGCGCGACAAAGTAATCAATATAAGCGATGTGCTGATTGATGATTTCCGACGTTTTGCCGATCAACTGTTCCGTTATTTTATAAAACGTGTTCGCCGTTTAAATCCCGAAGTGGTAACGGTTTCGTTTATCCTTCAGGAGTTCAACCCATTCGTAAAGGTACTAAAAAAGACAGGATTCAAATATCGTGATGACGCCACATCGGGCGCGATTGCTTATGTTAATAAAGAAAACAACCCGCCGCTTGCCGAACGCATGCTAAAGGGTGAAAATTGGTTTATGACCGTTGGTGACAGAGACGCTTAAGAATAGGAGGAAAAATGGATATTAAGCAAAAACTGATAGATTTTTTATATGACGATTCTCTAAAAGACGAATTTAACGATTTAGAGCCGGATGATTCTTTGCTTGAGCTGGGAATTGTAGATTCGGTAAAAATGCTTGATCTGATTGGCTTCATCGAAGATACGTTTAATATTAAAGTAGATGAGGAAGATTTATATCCGGAAAATTTCGATTCGCTCAACGCCATAGAGGAGTATATTCAGTCTAAATAAGATGACCGATAATTTAGCTCAAAAAACGCGTACGGGAATTCTTTGGAATGCAGGCAATATTCTGTTTTCAAAATCCTTTCGTCTGATTACAAGTATTGTTTTAGCGCGTCTGCTATTTCCGGAAGATTTTGGGTTATACGGCATTGCTTTAATTCTTATCCGGCTGGCCCGTAAAATAACAAATATGGGATTTGGGGCCGTTATTGTCCAGCGAAAGGAGATAACGAAGCAGGAAATAGACACGATTTTTACCGTAAGTCTGAGTATGAATTTTATAATGGCGCTCGGGCTTTTTTTTGCTGCGCCGTACTTTGCACAATGGATAGACGAACCACGGATTGTTCCATTGGTTAATCTTATTTCTACGACTTTTTTGATGGCTGCTTTTATTTTAACGGCGGAAAATATTTTAAAGCGAAATCTTAAGTTTAAAGCGCTCTCATTTAGCCGATCGATCAGTTCGGCCGTTCAGTATTCGGTACCTATCCTTTTAGCCATACTAAGTTTTGGTGTTTGGAGTTTAATTTTAGGCGAGGTTTTAGGTACCTTTGCTGCCATGGTCATGGCCCTGTTTTATGCCCGCTGGATGCCTAAACTCTATTTTAAATTAAAAGCGTTTAAAAATGTCTATGCGTATGGGTTTAAAGTATCGGTCGTTTCATATCTCGAATATTTTATTAACAATATAGATTACCTGCTAATTGGTAAATTTCTTGGCACGGTTCAGTTAGGATTCTACGAGCGCGCTTTTAATATAATGAATCTTACGCGGAGACAATTGGGAAATACCATAAATGAATCGTTATTTTCGGCCTATTCAAAAATCAGCGGCGATAAAAAGCGGATTGTTTTTAATGTTAGCAAAGTTTTAAACTATGTTTCTTTAATTGCGTATCCGGTGCTTATCTGGCTGTTTTTTGCTGCTCCTTCTTTAATTGCAAATCTTTATGGCGCCAAATGGTACGAGACAATCATTCCGCTGCAGATAATGTGCCTCTCGGGGATTATTAATACGCTTTCGATGGTGTTTAGCCCGGTTATCTTTGCGTTGGATTTAACGGCCCACCGTATTAAAATTCAGCTTATCTATCTGGTTGTATTAGCGGGTTTAATCTACCTGCTGATTCCGCTCGGAATAAAAGGCGCGGCCTTTGCCGTTGTGCTGGCTGCCGCCATAAATACCGGAATGCTGCTGTACATAATGCAGAAAAAACTTAGTTTTAATTTGACACATTTTTTTAATGCACAAAAAACACCGTTATTGTATGGCGCTGTTCAGGTAACCTTTCTGTTTTCGGCCATCACCCTCGGGAAACTATATTTTCCTTTACGCTCAATCCCCATGTTTTTTACCGTAAGTATTGTTACAGTGGCTGCTTTTGGCATTTCACACGTTATTTTTAAAAAAGAGGATTATCAGAATCTGCTGGATGAGATACGTTCCGCCCTTCATAAGAAAACCTCTAACGTTAAACCCACATAAAGATTCTCAGCAAAAATGAAACACAATACAATAGATATTCCGTGGGGCGCCTGGTACGGCGACCGAAAATTACGTTTAAAATTCCCGGAATCCTGGCTGGTTACAAACTTTACGCTTCAGAGTGACCGGAAAATTTCGGACAGCCAGATTTCGGAGAAACTGAATGCACTGGATCTGCTTTTACAGAAAAAAAATCCTAAAAGCATTATTATTGCCGTAGATGATCTTACCCGGCCGGTTTTACTGGAAGAACTAATGGAGCAATTGCTTACGCGCATTACACAGTTTGGGGTTTCGGCAAAGCGTATTAAAATCATAATTGGTTTGGGTTCTCATCAGGGGTTGAATAAGGAAGCCTTATTAAAGAAACTGGGACGTTTTGCGACGGAAAAATTTAAATGTATAAATCATCATCCCCAAGACACAGTTCCCATAGATATCATCTGGGGCAAAACTCCGGTAAAACTAAATAAGCATTATTTGCAGGCTGATTTTAAAATAGTTATCAGCGGCTTAACGCCACATAGTTTTGCGGGTTTCAGCGGCGGCGCAAAAATGCTTTTTCCAGGACTGGCCGATATGGAAACCATCGCCAAAACTCATAAATCGGTTTTAATGGGCTTTATGGGAAAACTGGGCGATATGGCGCAAAATAAGTTTCGCGATACAATTGAGGAATTTGTAAATAAGGCCGGGTTGGATTTTTTTATCGGAGTCGTGATTAATGCCGATCGCAGTATACGAAATATTCACTGTGGTGATTATATTTCCGCACATCGTCTTGCCGCCGAAGAGGCTCGCAACTACTATTTACTCGATTTGAGTACGATGGAAAAACCATTTGATGCAGTTATTTTAAATGCATATCCCAAAGATACGGAGCTTTTACAGGCGGAGAACGGATTCATCCCCATAAAATCGGCGAAGCGCAATCTGGTTCGTGAAGAAGGGATTGTCGTTTTAACTTCAGCTTGCAGCGAAGGGATGGGGCATCATGGTCTGTTTGCTCCCGACGGGGTTTTATACCGCAAACCCCGTTTGCTGCGGTTTTTAAAGGAACGTCCGCTCTATTTTCATTCTGCAAAAATTACGGTAACGGAATTCCATGCCTTATATCACGAATCGTATCACTTTGTTAATGATATGCAGACGCTGATAAAGATATTGCAGCAAAAGCTACCCGAAAATGCACGGGTTGCCGTTTTTCCGTACGCCAGTTTACAATTAACAGGATAACTTTATGTCCGCCACTACTTTTGTATTTTTAGCCATTTATTTTACCGGTTTGTTTTTAACCTTTCGCCATCCGTATTTCGGAATTGCGACCTATATTTTTGAATGGCACAACCATCCGCCCTATATGTGGTGGGGCCGGGATTTACCTGATCTGCGCTGGTCTCTGCTTGTTTCGGTTATCACTTTGTTGAGTTTAATTATAAACTATAAAAAACTTGCCTATCTATATAAGCCGAAATACAACCTTATTTGGTGGTTGGTAGCAATGACCATATGGATGTATTTTATCAGCGCCTTTTTTGCGATTGATCCTAAAACAAGTTTCCGTAAAGCAGAAATATTTTACAAATTAACGATTCAGATTTTTCTTATGATGTTCTTAATCAGGGAAATAAAACATCATAAGGTTGTGATTTGGACGCTTATGATTGGCGTAGCCAATTTCGGACGCGTGGCCTGGCAGCGAGGTTCAAACAGATATTTGGGTGTTATCGCTCCGAATTCAACGGAGGAAAATGCGGTGTCGGCACATGTGGCGGCTGTAATTCCATTCTTTGAACTCTATTTTTTAATCGGCTCCAAATGGGAAAAAATAGTCTCTCTGCTCTCATTGCCATTTGCGGTTAATTTAATAATTCTGGCCAATTCACGGGCCTCTTTTTTAGCGCTTGTCGTTATTGCGGCCCTTTCGCTTTTATGGATAAAAGGAAGGCTGCGCTGGCGGGTGATTTTAGGTACCATCGGCGGTATCATTTTAGTGCTTAGCCTGGCCAACGACCAGTTTTGGAATCGGCAGGCTACCATGGAAAACTACGAAGAAGAGGGATCGGCAATGAGCCGTTTTTATCTTTGGAATGGCGCTTTAAAAATGTGGGCCGACCATCCGATGGGATTAGGCGGGAACGGATTTCAAATGCTTGCCATTGAATATATTCCCGAGTTGGCCGAAAAGATGGAAGAGCATGGCGCGAAAACGGTGCATAATACCTTTTTATTGGTGCTGGTAGAATGGGGGGTTGTGGGGTTGCTCCTCTTCCTTGGTTTCATTATACATGCGATGTTTATTTTATATAAAACCAGGCATGATAGAAATAAATCTCCGGGTTACCGATATTATGTGGACGCAATGGCGATACAAATGGGGCTTTTGGGAATTTTAACCGCAGGTATATTTCATAACCGTTTATATTCAGAAGTTGTTTACTGGTTCGGCGCCTTTGCTGTTGCATTAAGGAATATACAGATGACCGAAATAGAAAATATACGGATGGAACTGCAAGCGGCAGAAGAAACCATTCCGGGAGAAACATCACGTGTCTGAAAAAAAAGTATTATATCTTACCGTTAACTTTCCGCCAAACCAATCCGTTGGAACACACCGTGTGGCGAAAATTTTAAAATATATTGATGCGCAAAAATTCCGGTTTTTTGTTTTAACTTTAAAAGAAAAATACTACAATGCCGAGGCCGGGCAAAGTAGTGGAGACGAAAAAAAAATACCGGTTTCCGTACAGGTTTTCCGAACGGACCGCTGGGACTTAACCTATGTTTTTACAGCGCTAAAACAGTTTGCACGGAGAATGGTTAAACCTTCCGTCTCTATAGAAAATGGCAGTGCCGTCAATTCGCACGAGATAAAAAGAAGAAACAAACGAACGGCAAAGCCAAAAAAAATCATCCTGTTTATTTACCGTCTGCGTGATTTCATCTTTTCCATATTCGAGTTTCCCGACAAGTATATCGGCTGGCTTCCGAACGCGGCGCGTCAGGGAATAAAAATTGTAAAGGAAAATAAGATCGATTTTATTTTAACAACGGCTCCGCCGCATTCATTGTTTCTTATAGCCGTTATCATTAAAAAATTTACCGCGGTTAAACTGGTTTTGGATTTTCGTGATCCCTGGGCCCTGTCCCGTTGGGACAAAGGAAATTTTGTACGTTATTATTTAGAACACTGGTTGGAAAGCTTTGTCCTTAAACGAGCCGATTTAATGTTGTTTGTAACAGAAAACTTGCGTGACGAATATATAAAAAATTATTCCAAAATGCCGATAGAGAAGTTCATACTCTTTTCGAATGGCTATGATCCTGATGATTTCCCCTCGGCCCCGTTAAAAGAAACATCAAAGACCGATATAATTCGTTTTGTTCATTTGGGAACGTTGTATAAAAAACGGAATCCTATGCATCTTATTAACGCGTTAGGCGCATTAAAAGCCAGTGGGTCTTTTCAGAAAATATCTGTCCGGCTGGAATTTATCGGCAGTATTGCCACGGAATTAAACTGGCTTCCCGATAAAATTAAACAACTTGGCCTCGGGGATATGGTCTCTTTTACGCCGCCGGTTAGTTTTAAGAAGAGCATCGAAACGATGTACGCTGCCGATGTATTAGTTATTATTCAGCCCGGAACCGATTTACAGATTCCGGCTAAAATGTTTGAGTATATGTATACGGGAAAACCGATTTTTGCAGTGGCCGAACCGGATAGCGCTTCCGACCGGGTGATTGTTGCAGGGAATCTCGGGAAGATGGCGCCGGCAGACAATCCGCAGAAAATAGAACAGTCATTGCGCGAAATGCTGGCATATATACGTCAGGAACAAAAGCCGAAATGGGAATATATTCAATCGTATAATTACAGTAACTATATTTCGGTATTAGAAAAATGCCTGCAAGAGGTTTGATATGAAAATCCGTGTGGCACATATACTCTATTATCTGGCTCCGGCGGGTAAAGAGATTGGTATTGTAAAACTGTTAAACGGGTTGGACCCGGATTTATTCGAAGGCTCTTTAATTATACTCGAAAAGATTTATGATGATTTGGGCCTGGATAGAAATAAAACAGAAGTGACCGTGCTAAATCAGCCGCGTGGGAATGATTTTCTTTTACCCTTTAAGCTGGCCGGAATATTAAAAAAAGGAAAGTATGATATTGTCCATACACATGCCTGGGGAACGCTGGTTGAAGGTGTGCTCGGTGCAAAATTAGCTGGAATACCGGTTATTATCCATGGTGAACACGGTACATTTCACCGAACCGGAAAACGAAAGACGGCTCAAAAGCTGTTTTTTAACTGGGCCGACCGCCTCTTGTCGGTTTCTGATGTGCTGGCAAACGATATCAGTAAAACAATTGGTATTAAACGTGACAGGTTTTTTACCATTATGAATGGTGTGGACACGGATAAGTTTAAGCCGGACGAGGAAAAACGTAAATTTTACCGTACGCAATATGCGCTTAGTGCCGATACTATTTTAATTGGAACTGTCGGCAGACCCACAGCCGTAAAAAATCAACAGTTAATGGTTAAGGCATTGCCGTCTTTAGTTAAAAAATTTGGCGATGTTCGTTTTATGAGTATTGGAATGACGCCGAGAAATTCTTTACGTGGAGATTTGGAATCCCTGGCCAAAAAACTGGGCGTTTTCGATAGGCTGATTTTCACAGGGCCGCAGTCGGATATTCCCGGATTTCTGAATGCGTTCGATCTTTTTGTTTTACCCTCTTTAAGCGAAGGCTGTTCCAATGTTATTCAGGAAGCAATGGCAACGGCTTTGCCAATTGTTGCCAGCAATGTTGGCGGAACGCCGGAACTTTTAACGCATAATCAAACCGGATTGTTATTTGAATCGGACAACGTCCAGAAACTGGAAGAAACCATTATCCGGCTGTTACAAGATAAGGAATTGCGTCAGGCATTAGGACAAAACGCCCGTCAAAAAACCGAAGAGGATTTCTCTCTGGAATCAATGATTACCGCCTATCAGGATTTTTATCGGAGTTTAATAAAAAAATAACGTATGAGTCTGCTAAAAAAAATAGTTTATCAATCCATTAATCTAAGCGGAATAAACGCATGGTCGCGAAAAAGGCATGCTAACAGTATCCTCTTTTTAACGTACCATCTGGTTTTGCCTTATTCCGAAAAATTTAAACGTTTTGATTATCGTAATGTGGTTTCTACGGATCGTTTTGATGAACAGATTCGATTTTTGAAAAAGAACTACCAGATTATTTCCCTTTCGGAAGCCCATCGCTTAATGCGGGGGAGTGGCAAAACGGTTCGTATGTTGTAATTACGTTTGATGATGGGTTCAGAAACAATTTTACCGATGCCTATCCGGTATTAAAAAATAATAATGCTCCGGCGACGTTTTATGTGTGTACAAATTTTATTGGCCAAAATAAAATGCTTTGGACAGAAATTGTAACGGCTTTGCTGACATTTACTAACAGAAAACAGATACAATTAAACCTAAAAGAATCCGTAGACTTTTCACTGGATTCTCCGCATGATGTGGAAAAAACGTCTTTAATAATTCGCCGGTACTTAAAAAAAAGCCCTGTCGCCGAAAAGAACCGCATACTTAACGAATTACAACAGCAATGCAATGACATAACAAATCCGGTTGAACTGGATGCGGAACGGTACCGTTTTATGAATTGGGCCGAAGTTCGGGAAATGGCAAATAACAATATGGAAATTGGTTCGCATACGGAAAATCATATATTGCTAAACATGGTTGATGCCCGAACCGCTTTTAATGAATTGAAGAATTCCAAAGAAACGTTGGAGAAAGAACTGAAAAAGACCTGTTTTCATTTTAGTTATCCCAACGGAAGTTCGGAAAACTTTTCTCATGAAAATATTGTGCAACTCCGGCAATTAGGGTATCGTTCTGCCGCAACGCAAATAAAAGGGTTCAATAATAAAGACACGGATGTATTTCAGATAAAACGAATTAATATCAGCAGAGATATGGATTTGGCCGTTTTTAAGGCATATACTTCCGGGAACTATAAAATATTTGCCCGGGGATAAGGGAATGATGAACCGAAAAAAAACAACCAAGTTTGATGCGGTGCCATTAGCAGATATCTTGCAGAAATATTCCGAGAGTTCAGGAATTAGTTTAACCCGTTTTGTAATTAAAAAATATATAGATCGTCCCATATCGTTGGTGTTCAGAATAAAACTGGAATTAGAGAATGGCGACCTGCAAAATATTTATTTGAAATATTATAAACCTGTTCAGGAAGCCGCCCGGATTACCAGCGTTGTAAAACGAGATTTCGAAACGACCCGGTTTTGGTATAACCGGTTTAAAAAAAGTAAAACATATAAAGTAGTAGAGCCGCTCTATGCCGATCCCGAAAAATCGGTTTTGATTACCCGTGAAAGCAGCGGATACAGCCTGTGGGAATACATCAATAAAAACGGCCAGTTTTTTCCTTCTGCGGATCTGAAACGGCAGATGTTCGAAATGACCCGGCGTTCGGGCCAGTGGCTGCGTTTTTTTCAGGAAATCCCTTTTCAGGGGAAAAAAAGCCTGATTGAGCTGGAAGAAATTATCGATTATATCTCCCTGCGGCTAAACCGATTGCAGGATAATTCCAAAATAAAATTTGACGAGCAGCTAAAAAAAGATGTTCTATACTATATTCGTAAAAACTGGAATGACGTTTCTCTGGAGGAAAGAGGAAAATCCTATGTTCATGCGGATCTTTCTTTATCAAATATATTAATTGATTCTGATACGGTTACCGTCCTAGATTTCAATAAAATAGAGATAGGTTCACCGTTTAAAGACCTGACTCGTTTTTGCCATCAGTTACAACTACTAAAAAACAAACCGACCTTTAATAAACGCTTTGTCGAAAATTTACAGATCCATTTTCTGGAAGGATACGAACAACCGGAAATTATCCGACATCCTCTGTTTAAAATTTACCTTATGATCCATACCATTAACCATCTCGGGAAAACCGCAAGATACTGGGAGCATTCCTTTGTTGAAAATATTTACAACCGCTGGATTGTACGAAACACACTTAACCGAATCCGGAAAATAGTTTGATATGGGTATACGGAATAAAATAAACAAAATAAAAAGAATGTCCCTTGCCGAACTCTTATTCCGGCTTACAGAGCAGTTGCGCATACGGAAAGAACGCCTGTTTTTTCCGCGCGAACAGCAACGTGTTTTTTCTGATACTTTTAATTTTTTTACTCCCGCGCAGCCGGAGTTATTCTCTCTGTATCAACAGAAGAAACTAATTGATTTGCTCGATCATCCGCAGATGATGCGATCTGTCTCCGAAAAACTAAACGAAAAACGGCGCCAACGGTTTTTATCCGAATATCCCGGGGAGTATCAAAAAAGCCTGTTAAGGGCAGATGCTTTTCTGGAGCATAAATTTGCTTTTTTGGGTGTCAAATTCCGGTTGCCCGACCCTATTCCCTGGCAGTGCGATCCAGTCTCTTTAAATCCCTATCCAACAGGTTTTTATCGTGAGATTAATATTTTTACCAATGAAAATGCCGGCGACGTGAAACATGTCTGGGAAGTGAACCGTCTGCAGTTTGTTATCGAAATCGCCAAAGCCTATTATTTATCAGGTAATGAAAAATACGGAGACAAAGTAAAACAACTTATCCTCGACTGGGATAGGAATAATCCTTACAAAACCGGAATTGCCTGGAGCAGCGCATTGGAAGTCGGCGTCCGTGTTTTAGCTCTTATCTGGATCTTAAATTTTTATAAGGCCGGTCCTAAGCCCGATGCAAATGTGTTAAAAACATTGGTGCGGCTTATCTATTTAAGCGGCGTCTATTTACATGAAAATTTATCCATCTATTTTAGCCCCTACAACCATTTAATCGGTGAAGCGGCCGGACTGTTTGCCGTTGGCTATTTGTTCCCCGGATTTAAAAATGCCAAAAAATACGAACAGGAAAGCTGGCGCATTTTATCTGATCAGATAAATAAACAATTTCATCCGGACGGCGGATTGGTGGAACAGGCTACTTTTTACCACCATTTCACATTGGGCTTCTTCTTTCAGGCGCTGGCCTTTAAGCGCCTAAACGGCGAATCGGTTCCGGGAAACTATTTTGACCAACTGGAAAAGGCCACTGAATTTGCTCTGTATATGACTAAGCCCGAAGGGCACCTGCCCTATCTTGGGGATATCGACGACGCCCGATCCATCTATTTCAGTGATCCGACCCATTGGGATTTCAGTTCGTTTCAGGCCATCGGGGCCGCTCTTTTTAAACGGGCCGACATGAAACAGGCGGCAGGTCATTTTAAAGAAGACGCTTTTTGGATTTTACCGGACAGCGACCGTTTCCGTTTTGATGCGTTAAGTACAGCCCAAAAAAAAGAAGGACTAATGCAGTTCCCGGATGCGGGGTACACCATTTTTAAGAAAAACAGCCTGTTCGGTATGATGGATCACGGCCCGCTGGCCCACGGCGTTTTTCATGACGAAACGCCTTCGGCGGCGCACGGACATGCCGATTTGCTGGCCATCGAGCTTTCCGCTTTTAATGAATCCTTTTTAATCGATCCCGGCTTTTCTAATTACCGTGGCGATTTTAACTGGCATTCCTATTTTCGCAGCACCGCCGCGCACAATACCATCGAAATTGACGGCCAGTCCCAGGCCAAGCAGGGGGGGATCCTGCAGTGGTCGCATGCGCCAAAATTTAAAATGCTGAACCTGCTAAACGAAGACTGGATACAGGGTGTTTGCGCCGAGCATTACGGTTACCGTCGCCTGCCGGGAAAACCAACGCACCGCCGCTGTTTTCTGTTTGTGGATAAGGCCTTCTTTATTTCTGTCGACTGGATTTTCGGTAAAGGAAGTGAAACACATTCTATCTATTACAATCAACATTTCGATTCGGGAATCCTTGTAAAAAAACAAAAGGACGAAAATACGCTTCTGGCAAAAGGGCAAACAGGTAGCCTTGCCTTGCATTATTTTAGTGATGCGGATGAACCGTTTCATATTGAAATAAACAGAGGCGGAGACGGTCCGGAACAGGGTTGGATTTCACCCACTTACCTGGCGCGTACACCGGCTTTTGCGGCGCGCATGGGCGGAGAGTTTTCGTTGCCGTTTACACTGCTCACACTCTATCTGCCGTTTAAAAATAAAAGCGAATGGAAGGTTGCAGGCCAATTGTCCGGCATCGAAATCACCGGGACAGATACAAAATATTCCATTCGTTCTGAATCCTCTGCACACGAATCACTCCGGATTGCAAAAACCCAAAACGGGGTAGAACAAAGGGTGACAATGAATCCCTCCGGATAGTCTTTGCCGGAAAGCGATAGATAACGAAGAATCTCCGCTCACTAAACAGGAGGAGTTTTTTAGGCGAATTCCTCGCTTTACATAGAAATATAAATAAATATCTCAAACTAAAAGGAAGCGAACTCTTGGCAAGCAAACAAATTAAAGTTCTGGAAATTTCATCGTATCCGCCGCCGCGTGCCGGCTGGGGGATGCGTATCTATTTTTTAAAACAGGTGATGGAAAAGAACGGCGACGTCTGCTCCGTACTGAATGTGGGAAAAGGACGTTTTCTGACAGACCGGGATTTTATTCCGGTTTTCGGAGCGCTGGATTACTCCATTAAAGTGTTAAAACACCGTTTAAAAGGTTTTCTGATTCATATGCATCTGAATGGCGATTCGCCTAAAGGATTTATGCTCACCAGTATCGCTCTGCTTATTTCGGTGCTCACCTTTCGCCGTCCGGTCATTACATTTCATGCAGGGCCGGTGCAAAAGTATTTCCCGCAGTCTCAGGCGCCGCAACTAACGCTGCTCTATAAATATATTTTCTGGTTGCCGCGTACAATTATCTGTAACAACGAAGCGGTAAAACAGAACATCGTCGGTTACGGCGTAAATCCCCATAAAATTGAAACCATCCAGGCCTTTAGTAGACAATATTTAAACTTTGAAAAAGTCGAACTCCCTGAAAAAACCGAAACATTTTTTACCGGCCATGCACCGGTTATTTGCAGTTATGTGTTTTTCCGGCCCGAGTTTTTCATCGAAGAAATGATACAAGCGGTGGCTGAAGTTGTGAAAAAACAACCTGCGTTCGGTTTGATCATCATGGGTTCGGAAATGGGTTCCGAAGATATTCGGAAACTCATTGCCGATTTGGGCCTGCAAAACAATGTTCTGCTGGCCGGCGATCAGGATCACGATGCGTTTCTTACAATAATGAGCCGCTCAAAGTTTTATCTGCGTACGCCCTTTAAAGATGGCATTGCCTCGTCTGTATTGGAAGCGCTGGCTCTCGGCGTCCCGGTGGTGGCCTGCGAAAACGGCAGCCGTCCCGAAAGCACCATTACCTATGAAAACCGCAATGTACAGGATATGGCCGAAAAAATTCTGAATACGCTGGAAAATTATGATCAGGCCGTTGCCGCAGTTGTTAAGCCGGAAATTAAAGACACCATTGTGGACGAACTAAAGGTTTTAGGTAAATGAGAATACTCTATCATCACCGTACCTTAGGCGACGGCGCCGAAGGAATACATATCCAGTCGATAGTAAATCAGTTAAAAGAATTAGGGCACGAAGTGCGTGTTGTCTCTCTTGTAGGCGAACAAACGGAATTCCGTTCATCCCAGGATGCGAAAGAAAGCAAATGGGATAAAATTAAAGCCTTTATTCCCCAGCCGGTGTATGAGCTGGCAGAAATTGCCTATAACCTGAAGGGGAAGAGCATGTTAATGTCGGCCATAAAAGAATTTAAACCGGATATGATTTACGACCGCTATGCACATTTTAGTTTTTCCGCTTTGTGGGCGGCTTCAAAGACAAAGGTACCGCTGATTCTGGAAGTCAATTCACCCTATTCCATACAAAAACGGCAGTGGGAAAAGGTGTATTTTCCCGGTCTTTCGGAAATGGGTGAACGTAAGATATTTAATAAGGCGCCGCATATTATTGTGGTCTCTTCGCCCTTAAAAAAGATTGTGATGGAGTATGGCGTTCCTGCCGACAAAATAACGGTGTTGCCAAACGGAACCGATGTGCAGCGTTTTAATCCGGCGCTGGAGGTTGCCGACTTAAGAAAAGAATTAAAAATAGAAGGGAAAACGGTTATCGGCTTTGTTGGTATTCTTAGGCGCTGGCACAATATAGATAAACTGATCGACATTCTGGAAAAAATGGATTTAAAAAAGCAGAATGCGGTGATGCTTTTTCTCGGAGACGGGCCCAGTTACCGGGAATTAAAAGAGTACAATGACGAAAGGGGAAATACCGAAACCATAAAATTCCTCGGCCGCATTGCCCATTCGGAAATTCAGCGCTATGTGGCCCTAATGGATATTGCGGTGAGTCCGCATGCCACACCCTATTCTTCGCCCATGAAAATATTGGAATATATGGCCATGGAAAAAGCGGTGCTGGCGCCGGATATGCCCAATATTACCGATTTAATCGATCACGATAAGACCGGCGTTTTATTTACACCCGATGATGCCGATTCATTAAAAAAGCAATTGGTAAAACTGATTCGGGATTCGAATCTGCGGCAACAATTGGGACAGGCCGCTCGGGAAAAAGTAATCCGTGAATTTACCTGGCGCAAGAATGCCGAGAAAACCGTGGCTTTGGCATCGAATTTGATTTCTTAAACACAGTAAAAAGCCGAAATTAGCGGCATAAGCAGCCCGGAAGCGGATCCATCGGCTTTTATCTGCATTACGTATTAGTAAAAGGAAAATATGTTGAGAAAATATTTTACATTTATCATTGTCGGCTTTGCAAGCTTGGCTTCGGCCTTCACGCCTCAGCCCGGCAGTCCGTTGGCTTTGCATCAGCACCCGAGAATGCACATTACCCAACAGACCATTCCTATGTTTAAACAGGTTATTGCAGACCAATTCCGCTCAGAGTTTCAGGAATATGTGAATTGGGCCGCCGATGCGGACCCCACAGAAGGGGATAATATTTTATCAGCCGCCGGCCATGATCCGCTTCGCGCTCTGATTGTACATCAGGCCTTTATTGCCGCCCTTGGCGAAGTTACCGGAATCCATTATGCCGTTTCGCCCGAGACCTTTGCTCAGCGGGCCATTGATGGGTTACAAACCCGATTAGATGCAGGGGACGAATTATCGTTTGTAGCGGCTTTGGCATACGACTGGACGTTTAATTTTATGACAGAAACACAACGCCGGCAAATTGCGGAAATAATGCGTACACGCACGGTAACACACAAAGTGTATACAAATTCTATTGCAAATCCTTCTTTTCAGCCGGAGCAGATGTTTAGCAGTAAATACTACGAAGGCGCATACCCGTGGTATATGGCCCTGGCTTTTTGGGGCGACGGATTCATTGATGACGATGCGGATAAGGCCCTCGATACGTTTCATGATGTAATGATGAACTATGGCTTTTTGGACGCGCATAATTTTGTTGCCGGTGAAACGGGCGGATGGTCCGAATGGATTGGTTACGCCAGTTGGCATATGCGTACGGAGTTTTTAAACATTGATGCCTGGACAACAGCAACCGGTGAAAATGTTATCAGCGGCCAGGGACGTATCGTGGGAAACGCCGCCGCAAATTATCCAAAGCTGATGAGTTATGCGTTGGATCCGCATAAATATTTTAACAGACATTATACATATATCCGGCAGGGCGGCGCGGAAACAACGGATTGTTCGTTTGAACACCGATCCATGCGTGAACAGATGCTTATGCTACCGCGTATTTTAGACAATGGCGGTTATGCCGATATGGCCGGATTGCTACGGCATATAATAGATGACTATGACGTCCTTTGGCCGGGATATACACATTTTTATCTGTGGGGGTTTCTTGGCATTTATCGGATGGCGGATGTAAAAACACCCGATGATTTGAATTTCCCCAAATCGATGTGGTCCAGAAATATGGGCACTTTTTTTGCCCGAACCGGTTTCAATAGTTCGGCTGATGGCGTTTTTACTTACTCGGATGGACACTTTAGATTTGAAGGACATTCCGGGCCGGATGATACACCGGCATTTACTCTGGCAAAATATGGCGGACTTGTAAACTTTAGAACGGTTGCACACCGGGGGTATGGAAATTTGGATGATTATCCCGGTGCGCGTATGTATAATGTGGTGTATTTTGATGGTGATCCCTATGCAGACAGGCAGTCCATTGATACACCGGCAGGACTTGAGGAAATTGCAACAGGACAGGGGAACCATGATTATGGCGGTATCGAACAGGTTACCGGCCGGGACGGTACATTTTATTTTATTCGAAGTAACCGGTCACGTAGTTTTAGTAGTGCCATTAATCATACGCGGGAATTAGTGTATATTCCCGGTCAGCAGCCGGAAGAGGATGCCGATGTTCTTGTTATTTATGACCGCACATCTTCTTCTGCTCAGCCGGAATGGGTGTATCACGTCCCCTGGCTTCCCGAGGTGAGCAATTATACAAGCACCGAAGATATTTCTACGGGTACCGGTACTGCCGACAGAATGGGTAATGCCTACAACGGGAACATGATCTTGATAAAAGAACTTAATAGTCTGGGTGGCGAGCGTGACAGCGACGGGGGCGATTTGGATTATGTCGGTAGCGGTGGCGCGCACGGTGTGGCCTTCTGCCGTACTATTTTACCTCAGCAGGCCCGTATAGAAGTGACCAGAGTGGCGGAACTGAGTTCCGAAGTAATTAAGCGCCAACATCATTTGGCGATTAAGTCGTATCGTTGGCAGGTTTCTGTTAAGCCCACACAGACAGAAGCAGCACAGCGATTTTTAAATGTCTTTCAGACGGGAGAAGAAAACAAACTGACGCATGTATCTGCCATGCAGTTGGTTGAGGTAGGTGCAGCCATGCAGGGTGTTTTTGTCGAAGCCGAACGAAGCGGCCGTCCCAATAAACTGGTTTTGTTTAGTAAAGAAGATGCTGTAAACGAAAATACAATTACCTATTCGGTGTCGGAATCCGGCGTGACACAGCATATAATTTCGGGAGTTAAACCATACACAATATATGATATTCAGCAGATCAGCGATTCGGGAACTACTACTTTTCAGCAGGGAACTGAGCCGGATATGCAGCTATGGGATTATAAAGGAGTGGCTGTTAATGTTCCCAGGGGAGTGTTGTTTTTCGAAACAACCGTAACCGGCAATACCACGTTTGTTATTACGCCTGCCGGCGAACAGGATGTAACGCCTCCTACAAAACCTCAGGGAATGCGTCTTAAATAAATATTTTTTATATAGGAACGATGTATACATTTTATAAGTGCATGTATTTCCCGTCCATATGATTATGATCCTTATTTTAATACGGTTTTTCATTGGAAAAAATGAAGGGCCGTATTTCTTTTTATATTTTTAAATTTTATTCGGATGGGTTTTATTTCCCGCCTCCTCCCCCGGATCGTGATAAAGGTTTAGCCTTAAGTTCTAAATTACAAATAACAAGAATCAAATAAATATCAAAAAAACAATAACTCAAATCTCAAACATAAAATTACATTGTAGAGAAAGATTTAAATTTTAGAATTTGGTGTTGTCTTTTGGTATTTCCTAAAGTTTACTTTAGAAATCTGGGGCCAAGTCATTCTGAATACCCTGTTGTATACGGCGGGATTGTTCATTTACTAATTATAAAATACACTTTTTATTCCGGGATATTTGGTGAGCGAAAATAAAAAAATAATAAAAAAAACCAATCAATCGGTTGCATACCGATTCGGGTTTAAAATATTGCAACGTGGATTTGCATTGGTGTTGTCTGTTATTTTGGCCCGGTTGCTTTCTCCGGCAGAATTTGGTGTGGTTGCCATTGCCAAAATGGTAATCAACTACGCCAATAATTTTTCGAATTTTGGATTCAATACCGCTCTTATTCAGAAAGATAAAGTTGATAACGTTCAGATCAATTCGGTTTTTACCCTTAATCTGTCAATTTCACTGCTACTTGCACTTATAACAGCGGTCTTTTCTAGTCAAATAGCCGGATTTTTAAATAATGTGGAAGTTGGCCCTGTTTTACGCTGGATGTCTTTGTACTATCTTATTACCTCTTTTTATTATATTCCGGTTACCATATTAAAACGGAGTATTGACTATAAAGTACTTTCGATTATTGAGTTTATTCAGGGAATACTTACATCGGTATTTGCCATAGTTCTTGCTTATTATAGTTTTAGTTATTGGGCTATTGTTATTCCGTCGCTGATAATGCCTTTTTTATTTGTTTTAATCCTAATGGCTAAAACACGCTGGTTACCTAAAATTGTATTTAAACATTCGGCAATGCGGGAAATATATTCTTTCGGTTTATGGAATTTTATTCGCACTCAGCTTAATTTAATTGTTTCGAAGGTAGACTATTTCGTGATAGCAAAATATCTGGATGTAGCCGCTTTGGGAATTTATGAGAAGGCTTTCGAATTCACAAATCGTTCGCTAACGGGCGTAACCAAGCCGATAAATTCCATCTATTTTTCCACTTTCAGTCGCCTTAAAAAAGAGCCGGAAGCCATAAAAAATGTCTTATTTCAGGGGATTTCCATTATTGCCACGGCCAGTTATCCTATTTTATTTGGTATCATTGCTGTAGCGCCTCACTTTGTTTTCAGCCTTTTGGGTGAAAAATGGGCCTTGGCGGTTATTCCGATGCAGCTTTTGGCAATCGCGGGAGTTTTTAGAGTCCCCCTGGGAATGTTTTCGAGCGTAAATGTAGCCATCGGTCAGTATAAACTACAAACAAAATACAATATGATTATTTCGTTTGTTTTTGTAGCGCTTTGTTTTAGCGTTGTTCGATATGGTATTTATGCCGTTACGGCTTCTTTTTTAGTGTATTCGGTGCTGGGTTTTGCTCTTAGTTTTTCTCTTCTTAAAAAAACACTAAAACTCAATGTAAGTGAAGTTTTAAAATCTTTAATCTATCCGTTGGCGGGGTCGGTAATAATGGCGGTGATAATCATAAGTCTATCCAGAACCGTTCTAACCGATATTCGTTCTATCTGGCAATTTTCTGCTTTAGTAACAACGGGGGGGGGAGCTATGTTTTATGGATTCTTTTCTTTATAAAAAAAGGAAAAGTTACTATTGTTCTGAAAGATACTGCCGGTATAAAAGGAAAATAATCTTATGATTGTAGTACACTTAACAGTAACGCCCTGGGACGTAGGGCAGACCATGTCGCGACAAGCAATGGCGCAAGCCTTATCCAAATATTGTCTTAATCTATATTACGTGCCTCCCAAAACGATTTCCATTAGCGAAATTCCTAAAAAACGCATTCAGGGATCAAAAAAGCAGATTAATGATAATTTAGTGCTGTTAACACCTCCGGAAATGCAGGGGGAAATCTTACGCTATAAAAAACTAAAAGAGATTCAGTTAGGCCGTCAGATAAAATGGCTAAAAAAAAGAATAGATAAGTATTCGACTTCTGCAAATGAGAAAATAATCCTTTATGTTTGGCACCACATATTTTTACCCTTTGTAGAACAGATAAGGCACGATGTACTGGTGTATCATATTTATGATGATGTTTTTATGTATAAAAAGGTCAATATAAAAAAAGGTGAAGTGGAAGCAGATAAAAAACTAATTTCTTCTGCGGATATCGTTGTGGTTGTGGGAAAAGACCTTGCCGAGTGGAAAAAGGTAAAGCGGCCTTGGATTGCCTGTCCCGGCGGAGTGAATACCAATGTTTTTAAACAGGTGCCGGTAAACCTTAATTCCCTTGGTTTTACCGTTGATGCCGGACGTAAAACGGTTGGCTATTTTGGTATGATTAACAGTAAAATTAATCTTCCCTTACTTAAAGAAATCGTAACAAAAGGGCAGGATTTTCATTTTGTTTTTGCCGGGTTAATTGGGAATATGGATGTGCAAGATAAAGCATTATGGGCGGAAATTAATGCGGCGGAGAATGTTTCTCATCTGGGGATTAAGAAACAGAAGGAGTTAGTGGATTTATATAATATGATTGATATGGGGTTTATGCCATATCGCCATCAATCGGGTTGGTCTGTTTTTGCGATTCCATTAAAGATGTCGGAATTTTTGGCCTGCGGTAAGGCGATTGTAAGCACGCCGCTGCTTCCTTTAAAGGAATATCAAAAATACGTTCAGTTAGAAGAAAATGCCGATGGATTTATCCGGGCGTTTAATGACTTATTAAAAAACGATTCCGAAGAATTAATTCGTGCCCGAATAGCGTTTGCTAAAGAAAACTCCTGGGAAAACAGAGCGAAACTTGTACTTTCTGAAATTAAAAAGAAATGATCATTGAACAAAAATATAATTATGTTAAACAAGAAACAGGATTTCTTTTAGATTGGCTGGAGCATATTTTGGTTCGGGATCCGAAGTATTATTTCGGTACGATTTTTAGTATTTATTATGATACTCCCGGATTAAATTTTTATTATGAAAAAAGAAATAGCGATTATTTAAAAACTAAACTTCGTTTACGATGGTATACGGATTTAAACACTGTATCTCCGGACGAATTTATTACCTGTTTTCTGGAACTTAAACAAAAAACAGGAACCACCAGAAAGAAGCAGAGAAAAAAACTAATACTTGCTTCAGAGAACCTTAAACTTAATCCCTTTTCCCAGAAGGAAATTTTGGATTTACCCTATATAAGCGATGATTTTAACTATCATATAAATGATATATTAGTACCCATGGCCATAATCCAGTACAAAAGATATCGGTTTGTAGATCCGTTAAGCGGTTCCCGCGTCTCTTTAGATTTTGATATTTCCTGTCCGGCTATTAACACTCAGTTTGTACATGGAAATACTCCGGTACATCTGGACTCAGGAGTGCTGGAAGTAAAAGGTTCCGGATTGCATTTGCCAAAACTATTGAATCCAATTGAATCATATTTAAAAAAAGAGGCATTTTCCAAATACGCCCAGTGCCTTGAATACGTGGATAATTCTGTTACAAGGAGAGTATAATTTGAAAGACATCTTAAGTAAAATAGGAAAGTTAGTACAGGACCCGACGGTTGCGGTGGATGTTACCGGCTTTATTTTTGCCCTGCTTATATCTGTTGTCGTCGGACTTATTGTTTCGATATTATATCAGGTATTTTATGAAAACCGGGCTACAGGATCCCAAATACACCGTAGTTTTATTTTAATAAGTCCTTCCATTACAGCATTGTTTATTGCCATACAATTTTCATTGCCTCTGTCATTAGGTCTCCTTGGGGCGTTGTCTTTTATTCGTTTCAGAACACCCATAAAAGAACCGGAAGAAATTGGCTTTATGATGCTTTTAATAGCGGGGTCGGTTGTTTGTGCTACATTTCAGTTTCTATTACTCTTTGTACTTCTGGGGCTGGCAGTGGTCGTTTTGATGCTTCAAAAATATATGCCGCTTTTGTTTAAGGGAAAACGAAAAGACGGCATTCTGCTAATCACTCTTAAGGACGGGGTTTCGGCTAAAGAAAAACAAAGTATTTTACAATATCTGGAATCAAAACTAAACAATGTCCTGCTTCAAAGCGTTTCTTTTACAGAAAACCTTACGACTATGTATTACTCGTTTGCCGCGGTTGAGAATAACGATTTGGCGACTTTGCACAGCTCACTTTCTGAAATTGCTTCCATTCAGAAATTAAATATTATTTATAATCGTGACGGATTATTGTTTTAAGGTCGGGCATGTGCAAAAATGCAAAAAATCATAAATCTGATACTATCTTTTACGCTTCTGTTTATGCTCTATATCCTTTTCATTTCTTCTTCGTGGCATCAACAGATAATTTCGCAGCAGTGGAGTTTAAACCAACTACACTTTTTGGAATTCCGCAAAAAATTAAAAGCACGTGTAGCGCCCAATATCGATAAACGGTTTAAGTTTCATGTGAATGAATCCTTTTCGGGGAAACCGTATGCGGATAAGAAGGCGGGATTTTATACCGATTCGCTGACCGTACGGTTGTTTAGTGACGAACCAAACGCTCAAATATTTTATACCGTCGATGGCAGTATTCCTACAAAAAACGCCCTAAGATACATTAAACCCATTAAGATAAATAAAAATAAGGTTCTGCGTTTTCGCTCTTTTTGCTTAAATAAATTTCCAAGTGAAGTGGTTACAAAAACGTATCTTGTAAACGTTGCGTATACTTTACCTATCCTGTCACTCGTTACCGATCCGGTAAATTTATGGAATAAATATTCGGGAATTTATAAAAATCCAAAAAAACACGGACGAAAATGGGAACGGGCCGCACATCTGGAAACATTTAGGAAAGATGGCACGTTAGAGACACAGTTTCCATTACATATCCGCATTCATGGGGGATATTCCCGCAGTAAACCAAAAAAATCATTCCGGCTTATTTATGATGTTTCGGAAGTAGAAGGAACAGATAAAAAAAATATATTTAAAAAAAGTAAAAAGCATTCGGAGCGCCAGCTCGTTTTAAGAGCCGGAGGCAGTAATGAAGATTTTCGTCTGCGCGATGAAGTTTTTCAGACATTATACGCCGAAGTCAGCAATCTGCATTCTCCTTTCGAGCTCTGTGTCCTCTATTTAAACGGAGCGTTTTGGGGAATTTATAATATCCGTAAACGCATCGATCAACGTTATATCCGTGAAATGGAAGGGCCGGGAAATTATAATTTAATCTATGCTTTTTTTAAAGCGGTGGATGGTGATACAAAATTTTTAGACAGCACGTTTCATTTTCTAAAAACCCACGATCTCACTCTGGACGAAAACTTTAAACAGGCACAGGAATTTATCGATACAGATAATATGATGGATTTTTGGCTGTTTAATATCTATTTCGGGAACATAGATTGGCCTCATAATAATGTTTATATGTTCCGGGACTCAGGGCCCTGGCGTTATATTTCGTGGGATGCGGATGCTACATTTGATATTAGCGACGGATTTGGATTACAACACAATACTTTAGCGTGGGCATTGCGGGATACGTTACGTCATGATTTACGACGCCCGGGAAGAACAGATAATAGCCGGATGCAGTTATCCACATTTATCTTTAGTTCGCTGATAAAAAATCAGTCTTTCAGAGAAAAGTTTATAACTCGTTTTTTAGAATTGGTGCATAATAATTTTCAACCGCAACGGATCGAAGTAATTACGGATAGTTTAATAAACCTGAGTAAAACGGCGCATAAAGATGATTTGGAGCGCTGGGGACACAGCGACAATGCGTATTGGCATAATGTGGAAATGATCAAAAATTTTGCTTATAAAAGATCTCAGATTATTTCGGAGTATTTTGAAGAAGAATTCCATATTGATCTTGATGATTTTGCGTTCCGGAAGCGTTCAAAATATAATGAACCATTCTGTTTGAAAAATAGCGACAAATATATTAATAACAGATGAGCCGGCACATCCTGTTTTTTTTAAAATTAATTCTGTTTTATCTCAATAATAGATTAAATCTTCCGACCCTCTTTTAAATAGTAGTTCACTATAAAAACAAACAATGGCAAAATATGTGTGGAATCGCCGGTTTTATATCTCAAAAAAATAATTTAAAAACCCATAAAACCCGTCTGGAGCAGATGATAGGATCATTATATCATCGCGGGCCGGATGAATGTGGTTTTTTGTTTGATAAACGCTGTGCCATGGGCATGTCCCGATTGAGTATTATCGATTTAAACAGCGGCAGTCAGCCTATTCATAATGAAGATAAATCGCTGTGGATTGTATTTAACGGCGAAATTTTTAACTATCCCGAACTGGGAGAAACGTTAAAAAACAAAGGCCACCGCTTTTACACCTCCTCCGACACAGAAGTGATTTTGCATTGCTATGAAGAGTACGGCCTGGATTTTGTGCAGCATCTTAACGGTCAGTTTGCCATTGCCATCTGGGATAGAAAAAAACAACAACTGATTTTAGCGCGTGACCGTGTGGGCATACGGCCTTTGTTTTATGCGCAGATAAACGATAAGCTTATTTTTGCTTCAGAAATGAAAGCGATTTTTGCAGAAGGAACGGTACAACCGCATATAACGGAAACAGGGCTGGCCGATATATTTACCTTTTGGGTCAATATTCCACCACAAACAGTTTTTAAAGATATAAACGAATTACCGCCCGGTCATCTTATGATTTGCAATGGTAAACAAATGCACATTAAAAAATACTGGGCGTATTCTTTTCCACAAAACGGAAACTTTACCGATAAATCTGAAAAAGAATTACAACAGGAATTGCAGGATTTGCTATACGATGCGGTGACCATTCGTTTGCGTGCCGATGTGCCGGTCGCCTCCTATTTAAGCGGCGGGATTGATTCGTCCATTATTTCGACACTTGTTAAAAATTATCATAACAATGATTTAATCACATTTTCCGTTACTTTTAAAGACAAACATTTCGACGAGCGTAGTTTTCAGGAACAGATGGCAAAAAAGATAGGTACGCGCCACCATTCTATCGAAGTGGATGATAAAAAAATTGCCAATGATTTCAGCGATGTCATTTGGTTTTCGGAAAAACCGCTTATGCGAACGGCGCCCTCGCCGCTTTTCGCGCTATCGTCATTAGTAAGGCAAAATAATATTAAGGTTGTCCTTACCGGCGAGGGCGCCGATGAAATGTTTGGCGGCTATAATATTTTCCGGGAAGATAAGGTACGCCGCTTTTGGGCGCGGGAGCCACAATCCCGGTGGCGCCCCAAGCTTTTTTCCCGTTTATATGCCTATATATTAAAATCCGAAAATACGATCAATCCTTTTTGGCAGGCATTTTTTAAAAAACATTTAACAGAAACGGAAGACCCGTATTATTCACATCTGTTGCGTTGGGAAAACACGGCGCATATTCGAATGATCTTTGGAAGCGCTGTTAAAAAAGCATTTCGAATGGATGAACAAAAACAGCGTCTGCGCAACTATTTACTGCCGGAAATGTCTTCCTGGCACCCGCTTAATCGGGCTCAATATCTTGAAACTTCTCTGTTTATGAATGGCTATCTGCTGTCTTCTCAGGGCGATCGTATGATGATGGGACACTCTGTGGAGGGACGATTTCCTTTCTTAGATCATCGTATTATCGAATTTGCCGCCAAAATCCCTCCCAATCTGAAGATTAAAACACTGAATGAAAAATATTTACTTAAAGAAACCTATCGTAAATTGATTCCTGCAGAGATTGTAAATCGTTCCAAGCAGCCATACCGGGCGCCTATTGCCGGAGTTTTTCTTTCGCCGGACACATCTCCCCTGATACGCGAAATGCTGTCCGAAGAAAAACTAAAGCAATACGGTTATTTTAATCCCCGGGCGATTAAACAGTTAAAAGATAAGCTTATCCGTGCCGGAAAAAACAGCGCCGCCCGTGATGAAATGGCGATAGTGGCCTGTGTTTCAACCCAGCTGCTGCATCATCATTTTATTGAGACATTTTCTGAAAAAATATTCAGTTTACCAGAAAAACAAACCGTAGTAAATTTAGTATAGATTTGGAGGAATAATGGCCTTTTCAAAAAATGATATAAAGATTGACCCTGCTAAAGTCACCGATTCACTGGTTCGTCAAATGCGGGCGGTGATAGGCAGACGGTTTCATAAACGGGGCGCTGTTATTGGCGTGAGCGGGGGGATCGATTCCAGCGTTTGTCTGGCGTTGTCCGTACGCGCTTTTGGCCCTTCTAAAGTGCTAAGTTTAGCTTTGCCCGAAACCGATTCGAATCCCGAAAGCGAACAACTGGCGCATGAACTGGCCGGGCAATTTGGTGTAGAACTGATTGTGGAAAATATGACTCCGGCTTTAGACGGATTTGGAACTTATCAACGCCGGGATGAAGCCATAAAACGTGTATTCCCGGAATTTACTCCTGCCTATAAATCAAAAATTGTTTTGCCGGATAATTTGATGGAAAAAGAGACATTAAATGTGTTTTATCTTACAATTATTGCACCTGACGGCCAGGAAAAAACAGCCCGTTTACCTTTGCAGGAATATTTACAAATTGTTGCCGCTTCCAACTTTAAACAACGCAGCCGTATGGCAATGCTCTATTACCATGCAGAACGATTGAATTATGGCGTAATCGGCACACCAAATAAAAATGAACTGGACCAGGGATTCTTTGTAAAATGGGGAGACGGCGGGGCCGATATTAAACCCATCGCTCATCTGTTTAAAACGCAGGTCTATCAACTGGCCGAATATCTGGATATTCCTAACAAAATACAGGAAAGGCCGCCGACAACAGACACATACAGTGCAGAGTCCACGCAGGAAGAGTTCTTCTTTAGAGTTCCGTTCGAAATAGGTGACCTGGTATTACTGGGAATGGAACAAAACGCTTCTGTTTCGGAAATTGCTCTGGCGGCCGGCATAAGTGAAGAACAAGTGGTCAGAATTCAAAATGATATTAAACGTAAGATAAAAACAACCGAATACCTAAAAGCAGGTCCGGTTTATATTGAGTCTTAATAATAGGAGTATATCTGATGGCGGATATAAAGCAAACATTGCGTGAATATATAGTGGAAAACTTTCTGTTCGGGGATACCGATTTTGAATTTGATGATGAGACTTCATTCATGGATTCCGGTATCCTGGACTCTACCGGTATTCTGGAACTGATTACCTTTGTGGAAAGCACTTTTGAAATTACCATTGATGATGATGAGGTCCTTCCGGAAAACTTAGATTCTTTAAAAAGTCTGGAAGCGTTCATCACAACAAAAAGATAAAAAGTACTAAAATTAAAACGGATATTTGATAGGTAGCTATAAATGCGGGGGCAATAAGGAAGTAATCAATAGTCGGACTAAAAAACCGGACGATTGAATAGAATAAAAGGGAGTTTTAATGAAGGTCTTTCAACGGATGTGGGTTTGGATAAAAAAGAAATCACATACTTTCCTTATCTCTGGCTTGCTATTTTCTATGGCTTTTGCTTTTATCGGACTAGAAAGTTTTATTGCTTATAAGACTAATAATCCCCAAATATCGGTGCCAACCGGTGATTTTTGTAAAAAAGATGGCCTGGTTAGTTATTGGAAATTTGATGAAATTCGTGATAACTCGGTTATTGATTGTAGTGAAAATGGCAATCATGGTATTTTGCAAACCCATATTAATTCGAAAATGCATTTTATCTATGGATATCCGGAACTAACCGCGGGGAAAATAGGAAATGCTTTACAGTTTAAAGGGAAACAATGGGTCTCTGCGGGGAATAAAAAATGTTTTATTACGGATAAATTTACGATTTCTGTCTGGATTTGGCAGGAAAAAGACGAGGACGTTCTGGTTCCGACAATTATTGCAAAAAGCGCCTGGCCACGTTATGACGGATGGTGGCTTTGTACAACAACAAAGGGAGCTGCAGGACAAATGCAGGACAGAGATCTGGATTTAGCGGTTGCTTCGGGTTGCGATTTTCAGCATATTAAATCGGGCTATCAACTTCCGTTAAGAGAATGGCACCATGTTGCCGTTTCGATGGATAATAATGCACATAAAGTACGTTTTTATATTGATGGAAAACCTTACGGCCCGGAGCATACGCATGTTCTAACCTGGAATATGAACTGGAACCATGATCTTTTTATCGGTGGATATGATGGTTCCGGACGCTGGCCCTGGTATGGTAAACTTGATGAGATACGTTTTTATAATAAGGTGCTTTCTGCCGACGAAATAAAAAAAATATATGCGGATTCGTATGAATAGCGCTTTTTCCTCTTAAATATATAACACCGGAAAAATAAAAAAAAGGTTGATAATGCTTCCTCTCTTCTTTAAATCTACAGGAAAACGAATTATCAATTGTGAATAAACCAAAAACAGATAAAAGAGTATGACATTTAAACGTTTTTTCTGGCGGATGCCAAAGAAAATCAGAAACTGGCGCTGGTTTTTTATCCAAAACCTACCTAACCAAATGGGTAAAAGCTTTCGGGCATACTGGGCAAAAAAATATTTTGGCAGTGTAGGAAATAATTTGGATATCCATGAAGGTTTTGCCATTCAGAATCCCCAAAAATGTTTTGTGGGAAATGATGTTATTATTGCTCGCGGTTGCCATTTTAATGCCGGCGGCGGTTTGGTAATTAAGGACGATGTGGGGTTTGGGCCCGGCGTAAAAGTATGGACGGTAAATCACCGGATTGATGATCTTGAAAAACCAATTCGGTCGCAGGGATCCGAATATGGTAAGATCATTATTGAAGAAGGCGTTTGGATTGCGGCAAACGCGATTTTATTACCCAATCCTAAAAAAGAGATAGTCATAGGAAAAGGAGCTGTTTTAGGCGCCGGAAGTGTTTTGGCCAAATCGGTTCCGCCCTTTAGCGTGTCGATGGGAAATCCCGCACGTGTAATTGGATTTAGAGATAAGTTAAGACAATCATAATCGTCAAAAGAATAAAAGAAAGATACAGATGTATAATTTTTTTATCTTCATATTACTCCTAGTTGTTTCATGCAACAGTGTTCAGGATATTAACGTAATGCAGGAAAGTGTTAAAGAGGATATTGGATCAGTGGCAAACGCCAAAGTTTTCTTCGGACATCAATCGGTAGGACAGAATATTGTAGACGGCCTTTCGGAAATTGTTAAAGAGACAGGCGACACTTCTTTACATATCCTGGATATTCATGAAAACAAACGGCTACCGGCATTCTATTTTGCCCATACAAAAGTTGGAAAAAACAGAATGCCGGAAACGAAATGTGTTGATTTTTCCCAAATTATTGAAAACAAGCTGGCGGCCGACGGCTTACAGTATGCTTTTTTAAAATTTTGTTTTGTGGATATTACCGCAAAAACCGATATTGCGGAGGTCTTTGATCGGTATTGGCAAACAATAGATAGTCTTAAACAGCGTTTTCCGAGAATCCATTTTGTCCATTTTACTGCACCGCTTAAAACTAAAACAAAAGGCATAAAAGCCCGTTTAAAACGTCTTTTCGGCCAACTGGGGCGCCGTGAAATAAACAATATAAAACGATTTGAATATAATCAGCTGTTAAAAAAATATTATCATGATGAACCGATTTTTGATATTGCGGCCATCGAATCTACCCATCCGGACGGTCGTCGTGAAACCTTTACAAAAAACGGAAAAACTTATTTTGCCATGGTCGCTTCCTATTCTTCTGACGGCGGCCATCTGAATGCAACCGGACGTAAGCTGGTCGCGGGTAAATTGCTTTCTTTTTTGGCAAAACGAATGAGAGCAAATTTATAAAGTATGGATTTGTTTAGGTACTATGCTGCTTTATATGGGCGGCACAGTTAAAAAAATACCATAAATTTTCATGGATTTCCACGGACGAAACCATTACAAAACTGCTTTTGGCTTTTTTACTAACAGCACTGCTTCCGATCCGGTAAATCGTAACGAATGCACAGGAGTCTGATCAAAAAAAACAGAGCCACCGGTTTTCAGCGTAATACGGCGATTGTTATACGGGAGTTGCAGTGAATATATTTGCGTTAATTCATAAAAATCAGGGCCTTATTGCGGACGCACATATTGATAAACAAAATAGTTCAGCATGTTCTTAAAACAGAATGAAATAAACGTATCGTAAACGTACAAAACGAATTGGATCAGCACACGACAATTACGAATATACCTAAAAGGCTCACGTGTATTTTTAACCAGTGGCTTTTCTTTTTTCCTGTTCGTTTTATTTCACTCGATTTGATACAGAGCCTTATTCCCTTAAAAAGATGAAACGGATTTTTTATGAAAAGTAATTTTAGCCAACAACGTCTTTTGCATCAGGGCCTAATCGCCTCGGCGGAAAAATATCCCCAAAAAACCGCTTTGGTTATCGAAGGAACGCCATATTCTTATAAACAACTGCTGGATAGCGTATTGCGTTTAGCCCGAGGATTGCAAAAACGTGGCCTTAATCGAGGTGAGCGGGTCGCCATTTATATGGATAATACCTGGCCATGTATTATCTCCATTTATGCGGTGCTTATGGCCGGAGGCGTGTTTTTTGTTATTAATCCGCAGACTAAAAAAGAAAAACTACAGTTTATTCTTAAAGATAGTGAAGCCTCATTTTTATTAACCGATGGGCATTTATCCAGAAATTTTTTATCGATTATACATGAACTTTCTACAATAAGATCAATAATTATTTCCGGTGCAATGCCGGAACTAACAGAAAAAATGGAATCCTTCGATCGGGTTATCGCGAACGCGAACGCGCTTGATGAAGCGCCCTTTGTAAATCCAAAGGATCTGGCTTCCCTGATTTATACTTCCGGAAGTACCGGTTTCCCCAAGGGTGTTATGCAAACCCACCAATCCATGGTATTTGCCTCGTGGAGTTTGATTGAATATTTACGCCTTAGGACCGACGATCGTATCATGCTTATGCTGCCGTTGGCCTTTGATTATGGTTTGTACCAGTTATTAATGGCTGTAAGTTTAGGAGCGACCCTGATAGCGGAACGTTCATTTATTTATCCGTCGCTTATTTATCAGCGGATAAATGAACAGCAGGCGACGGTTTTCCCGGGAGTACCGACAATTTATGCCACAATGATTGAAGCGCATAGAAAAACCAACATACAATTTCCTTCAATTACCCGCGTAACCAATACGGCGGCAGCTTTACCGGTTGAATATTTGCATTCACTTAAAGAAATATTTCCCAACGCGCTCATCTTTAAAATGTATGGTCTGACGGAATGCAAACGGGTGTCATATCTCGAACCTGAATTACTGGATGAAAAACCGGCTTCAGTGGGGAAAGCCATTCCGGGAACCGAAGTTTTTATCCGGTTGAAAGATGGCACACCGGCGGCAATGGGTGAGCCGGGCATTTTATTTGTTCGGGGGCCACATATAATGGCGGGATACTGGAAACGTCCCGAGCAAACAGAACGGATGCTTTATCCCGGTGAGATTCCCGGTGAGAAAATTCTTTGTACACACGATTGGTTCAAAATGGACGAAGAGGGGTTTTTATATTTCGTTGGCCGTAGCGATGATATTATCAAGACTCGCGGAGAAAAGGTGAGCCCGTTAGAAGTGGAACAGGTGTTGCATACCATCGAAGGTGTAAAAGAAGCCGTTGTCCTTGGAGTACCCGATGAAATTCTGGGAGAAGCGATTCGGGCATATATCGTACAACAACCGCGGGTACAGCTAACTGAACGAAAAATAAAAATGATTTGTATGCAAAAACTGGAAAACTTTATGGTGCCCAAAGCGGTTGTTTTTTTAGATAAGATGCCAAAATCACCGAACGGTAAAATCGATAAAAAAGCATTAGCAGGAGCCCTTTCGCATGAGTAAAAATGAATTATGGAATCACTTACTTGCTAAACTTCAGTTAAAGCTAAGCTTGTTGCCGGATAAGCCGGAAGAAACGCCGGAATCCACTTTAAAGGCCCTGTGGTTTTCTGCTATAGGGAATCCGTTGTCCTCCGAGGCGGCTTCCCAAAAAGAGATTATTGACTTACCGCTTGCGATGGAGCCTGTGCTGAAAAATCTGGTGGAACAACGGATTGCCGGTATCCCTTTAGCTCATCTCACCAAACGGCAACAGTTTATGGGGGTGGAATTGCTGGCCGGACCCGAAGCGCTTGTACCGCGTAAGGAAACCGAACTATTAGGTTGGGCTGCTCTTGAATTGTTAAGTACGAGTAAAGCTTCAAATGGTAATCCATTAACTCTGGTCGATGTATGTACCGGCGCAGGGAATTTGGCAGTAGCGCTAACCGTTTTGTTTCCCGACTTAATAACGTTTGCCGCCGATCTTTCCGAAGAAGCTGTTGCTCTGGCTAAAAAAAATGTAGATTTTCATCGGTTAAATGATAAAATTGATGTACGATGCGGAGATTTACTTGTCCCGTTTGATTCCGAGGAATTTTATGGAAATGTGGATTTGCTGCTTTGCAATCCTCCCTATATTTCAAGCGCAAAAGTACAAACCATGCCCGAAGAAATTTCCGGTTACGAACCCAGGCTGGCTTTTGACGGAGGTCCGTTTGGGATTAAAATTTTAAATCGTCTGATAAAAGAAGCGCCGAAATTTTTAAAATCCGGCGGATGGCTGGCCTTTGAAGTAGGGATGGGTCAAGGTGGCGCTGTCCGAAAACGTTTGGAGCTAAATCCGGGATACGGGGAAATACAAACAGTGGAAGATGCGGAAGGAAATATCCGCTCTTTGTTAGCAAGAAAAAATTAAACTGAGGCATTAGTGGCCGTTACCTTTTTAGTTACGATTGATACGGAAGAAGAACGGGAATGGGATAGTGATTATCTCGATCACACCCATTACACCGTGAAAAATATTTCGTTTTTACAGCCCCTTCAGGATGTATTTGATAAGTACGGAGTAAAAGCGACTTATCTGATCGATTACCCTGTGGCAACTGACAAGATCGCTTCCGCCATTCTGAAAGACTTTCAGGATAATCACCAGGCAGAAATCGGTATGCATCTGCATCCATGGGTTAATCCGCCTTACGAAGAAAAACGAACGGTAGCTCATTCATTCCCGTCAAATCTACCGCCGGAACTGCAGTTTGAAAAAATGAAACTGCTTACCAAGGTCATTAGTGATGCTGTCGGGCAGCGACCGGTTACCTATCGCGCCGGTCGTTACGGTTTTAACGAATCCTCGGTAAATGTGTTGCAAGAATTAGGTTATCTTGTGGATACCAGCATCGTGCCTTTCCGCGAAGCGAAGCAACCACATGAACCGTCTTTTGGCTGGCTTGCAAACACCGAACCTTATTTTCTGAACCCGGAGGCTATAACGGAACCGGGGAACTCAAAATTGCTGGAAGTGCCTTTAACGGTTGGGTTCAGTAAAAAGGTGCCGCAAATCCTGGCAAAAAAATATACCGGTTTACCCAATATCGGGTTGCGTCGGATCCTGAAAAAAGTACTTGGTATCGATTTGTACTGGCTACGGCCTTCCTATTCCGATTTACGCCAGATGATACAGCTGAGTGAAGCGCAGATTTCCGGTGGAGCAAGCTATCTGAATATGATGTTTCATTCCAATGAATTAATGCCCGGCGGTTCGAAATACAATACAACACAAAACGATGTGGATGGATACTTAAAACGGTTGGACGATTATTTTTCATACCTGATTTCCAACCATTCAATTCGATTTTCATGCCTTAAAGAGATGTACCCCAAAGGCCGTTAATCATTCCCGGTATATTTGATATGTCAAAAAAAAATATTTTACTAACCGGAATCAGCGGTTTTATCGGCCGGCAGATTGCCGCCGGACTTCTCGAAAACGGCTTCCGTATTTTTGCGCCTGTACGAAGACAATCAAAAGAAAAGATTTTTCCGTTATCGCAACACAAAAATCTGGTTCTTCCGGAAGGGAATTTTTACAATCCAAAACTTCTTCAGACACTTCAAAACGAAAAAATAGACGCCATTCTGCATTTTGCTTCCATCCGTGGCGCCGGAAGCGCATCGCAGGCCGATTATCAAAAAATTAATGTGGAATCCACAGAAACACTTTTACAATTTGCGCTGGATAATGGAATACCAAATTTTTTGTATTGCAGTTCGGTTGGCGTCCTGGGAACCATTCCAAAACAACAACCGGCCGATAGTTCAAGCCCCGTTGATGCGGACAATATCTATCATCAAACTAAATGGCAGGCCGAACAATTGGTGAATCAATATGCCGAAAAAGGGCTAAACACCATTATCCTGCGTCCGACAATTACTTACGGCAGCGGTGACGATGGTTTTCTTCCGCGACTGATTGGGCTAATTAAAACACGGTATTTCCCGCTGACGAATCAGGCTGTTTATATTCACCTGCTACATGCGGAAGCGTTTGGTAATCTGATAGTTCATATTTTACAAAAAAATCTTTTTAATAATAAAACGTATATTGTTGCCGATGCCAAACCCATACCGTTTAATGAACTGGTGGAACAGATTGCGCGGGAAACCAAGGGCAGGCATTTTAAAGCGCCGTCGGTGTTTTTTACGCTGGGGCGTGGTCTGTTGAACCTTACCGCTATGAAAGGACTGCATACCAGTTTGCAATTAATAAGCGAATCATGGACGTATGATATTAAAAAAACAATTCAGGATCTGGGCTATGTTGCGGACAATACCGCCGCGGTTATCGGAAAATATATCGGGGACTACCATTGAGTCAAAAAGGGAATGATTTTTTAAGTGTACTGAATACCTGGCCGGAATATTTTGAAAATATGCACGAAGGCCTGGGAACCACCTACGAACGGTTTGTTCTGCACCGTTATTTTAAACAGATGCAGGAAGAATTTAAGATAAAAAGCGTTCTCGAGGCGCCCTCTTTTGGGATGACCGGCGTTTCGGGAATTAACAGTCTCTGGTGGGCGGCGCAGGGCATCATTCCGACAGTGGTGGATGATAACGAGCAGCGCATCGGGTTAACCCGGCAGGTGTGGGATTCTATTCCATTATCGGTGGATTTAAAGTTTCAAAAAGACTGGACAGAGCTGCCGTTTGAGAAAAACGCATTCGATTTAAGCTGGAACTTCGCCAGTCTGTGGTTTATCGAAGACGCAGTTTCCTTTGCCAAAGCGCTGGATAGGGTAACTAAAAAAGTGATTTTCATCTGCGTACCCAATATTCACGGAATCGGTTATAAACTGCGCCGAAAGTATAATGTTGTTCCAGCGGAATTATACTTAGAAAATATCCATCCGAAAAATATCAAACGCTTGTTTAATGATTTGGGCTGGCAAACCGAGAAATCCGGCTATCTCGATATTCCACCCTGGCCGGATATCGCCATGAAAAAAGAAGATTTATTCCCAGAAATCGGGCTGGGCTTTTTACTGAAGAGCAGTGACTTGCCCGGGGAAACGGAACGTACCTGTATTGTGGATTATTTTAACGGGAGCAAACCGGAACTGGAAAAAGAAATATTAAAATATTCTTTTATGGAAAAAATACCGTCTCCCTTCAAACAGGGATGGGCGCATCACCGCTGGTTTATTTTTGTGAAATCTGATTCGAATTCATAGTTAACCTATATCGAAATAAGAATATAGACAAGTTTAATAACTCTCCCTGCCTACGGCACCCCTCCCTTATGCAGAAGGGAGGGGAAGGGGGTGGGTTCCGAATCAAACCTTGTTAATTCGTATTTCCCTTAATTCCCTGGAATTACAGAATTTCCAGATACTTGTTATTTTTTAACCGGACACTATTGACAGTTTATGTTAATTCATCATTTATGAGTCCAGTCTAAAAAGGCATAGCCACTGATTTCCACAGAAAGACACTGATTGTTTTTATTGAAATTACATTGAATAGATTCGTGTAAATTCGTGGTTTTTATAGTAAACTTATTTATAATTTGTAATTATTTTATGATCTCTGTAATCATCCCCTCTTACAATTCGGAAAATACAATTATTCCGGCGCTTACCGCGTTAAAAAATCAAACCTATCGGGGAGAGTACGAAATAATTCTCGTAGATAGTTCCGAAGATCGCACGCCACAATTGGTTAAAGAACAATTTCCGGAGGTGCGCTTTCATCATTTTGATGTGAAAACCGATCCCGGCACCGCTCGGAATTGGGGTATTCAGATGAGTAGCGGCGATCCCCTTCTTTTTATTGATTCCGATTGCAGCGCAAGTCCGGATTGGATCGAAAATATAGTTCGTGTCCATCAAAAATATGATTATGAGGCTATCGGCGGAGCGGTTGAAAACGGAAATAATCCTAAAAATAGTACTGCCTGGGCGGGTTATATCGCAGAATTCCGTGAGTTCCTTCCCGGACACCCGGCCCGACTTGTCGATCATATTCCCACCTGCAATATTTCCTATAAACGACGGGTGTTCGAAAAGGATATGTTTAATCCCCATTATTATCCGCAGGAAGATCTGGAGTTTAATTACCGGTTGCGTCAAAAAGGAGGAAACATTTATTTTGATCCGTCCATCCGTATCTATCACCGCCACCGGGAGACATTAAAAGAGTTTTTTACGCATCAGAAAAAGATTGGTCAAATCACCTCACAGATGTTAAAAATCATACCATTGCAGGGGGCAAGAATTGCCAAAAGTAAAATACTAACCCTATTATCCGCTCCTGTTCTTCCCGCTGTTAAATGGTTCAAAACGCTACTGGTTTTTTGCAAAATATATCCCAAAATTGTATTTAGGCACCCGTTGGGCTTTTTAATTTTTACCATGGGTCTTTTTCTCTGGATTAATGGATTTATTATTGGTGTTTTCCGGGAATCGGAGTAAATTGTATTTATGAAACCGTTAGTTATAATTCCCACTCTGAATTAAGTGGATCATATTGTTCCCCTTATCAACTCGGTGATGAAGAATGCGCCGGAATTGGACATTCTCGTGGTGGACGGGCAATCGACCGACGGTACATTTGGAATTATTGAAAGACTCTCTAAAAAATACAGGGCTGTCAATATTGTTAGCCAGCCGGAAAATGTCAATTATGGGGATGCCATTAAGCAGGGCTTTCGTTATGCGCTGGACAGAGAATACGATCCTGTCCTGACCATGGACGGGGACGGGGCGCATGATCCTGAATATATTAATGACTTTTTAAAACTATCCTCCGAATACGGTTTGATTTCCGGCAGCCGTTATGTGGATGGTGTGCGCGTAGAAGGCTGGCGTTTTCGAAAATTACTAATCAGTAAACTGGCCAATATGTATATCTCGTATGTTTTGGTGAAACCCATTTGGGATTTTACGACCGGTTACCGTTGCTATCAGCGCCGTTTTTTGCAGGAACTGGATTTATCGGCGCTTCATCCGCAAGCCTATATTTTGCAAATAGAATTAATCTATCTGGCCTATCGGCACCGCTACCGTGTAAAAGAAATACCGACAATTTTTAGAGGAACACTGGATGCACCGTCAAAAATCAGCGGGCAATCCTGGTGGAAAACCTTTGGCTATGTATTAAAATTCCGGGCGCCGTTTCTGGAAATTATGCGCCATCTGGCCTATATCAAAAAAGAATACGAACGGTTTGTGGCCGAATATGAGGAGCTGGCCAACCCGCCGGAACTGAAGAATAAAGGAAAGTTTGATGTTAAGGAGAAATATTCCGTAAGTGTTGGATTGATGGCTTACAATGAAGAAAAGATCATCACGCGTTGTATAAAAGCCATTCAAAAACAAACGCTGGAATCGGGAGAAATTACGGAAATTATTGTGGTCTCTTCGGGTTCAACAGATTCTACCGATTCACTTGTAGTAGATGCGGCCGCCCGGGATACGCGCATTCGTCTGATTACGCAACCGTCGCGAAAAGGGAAAGCCAGCGCCATAAATGAATTTTTAGCGGCAGCGCGCAGTGATATTCTAATACTGGAAAGCGCCGATACCATTGCCGGGCCGGATACGGTGGAATGTTTGATTAAACCGTTTAAAGATAAAAAAATCGGCATGACCGGCGCGCATCCCGTTCCGGTAAATGACAGAGAAAGTTTTGCCGGCTTTTGTGTTCATACCATGTGGGAATTGCACCACCGTTTGGCAATGGAGCATCCCAAATGCGGTGAAATGATCGCTTTCCGCAATATTATTTCGCGTATGCCAACATACACAGCCGTAGATGAAGCGTCGCTCGAAGCAATCATAGCAGAATCCGGGCTGGGACTCGCCTATGCGCCCAAGGCTATCGTACATAATAAGGGCCCGGAAACCATTGGTGATTTTATCAAACAACGGCGCAGAATTGCTTCGGGGCACCGGCATCTGCTGGCCACGGTCGGACACGAAGTTTCTACAAAACGGCCGGGCAATATTTTAAGCCATATTATTAAGATAATTGACTGGACGCCAAAGGGGATTGTTTTTATGACCGCGCTGATTCTGATTGAAATGTATGCGCGGTTTATGGGCTGGCTCGATTTTTATCTGCGTGACCGCAATCCGTTTATCTGGGATATTTCTTTTTCAACGAAAAAAATGGAATGATGCATATAAAAAAATGTCCGTCCGTTTGCGCCGCGCTGTCTTCCGGTTTCATACTGCGTTTGTATTTCATTTTTTCTTCGCATTATATTTCACCGGACGGAACGCAGTACGCCGGAATCGGTTACAACCTGCTGCATTTTTTTAGATACCAAAGCAACGGCGCACAGTTTCCCGATATTGTGCAGCCGCCGCTTTATCCTTTTTTTACCGGTCTGCTTAGCTGGTTTTTCCCTTTGGAATATGCCGCCAAATTCACTTCGCTTCTATTTGGCCTTTTACTGGTTTATGGCGTTTACCGCTTTGCTCTTTTTCTGAAAGCGGAAAAAAAATATGCTGTGGCCGCCGCCTGGCTTGCCGCCCTGCATCCCGCTTTGGTTTTAGTTTCATCGGAGGCGGCTACCGAATCGCTTTACCTGTTATTGGTTTTGGCCGGAGTTGCGGTTGGCTGGTTATACATAAAAAAACAGCGTTTACTGTTTATTGTGTTATCTTCTTTTATTTGGCTGGCGGCTTTTTTAACCCGCGCCGAAGGCATTGCTTTTTTTGTTATACAGTTCGTTATATTCGTATTTATGGTGTGGAAAAAACAGAAACGGCTCCATTTGTTGTATTTTTTACTGCCCTTTTTTATCGGAATGGCGGTTTATATGCAGTTTACGGCACAGGAATTGGGATACCAGACCCCTTCGCCCAAGTTAAAACTGGTGCGTTCCCATGCCCGTTTACACAATTTATATAAAGAGGATTTAAAACAACTGTCCCGATCGCAGCGGGAGTGGAAAATAAAATACAGTCTTACCCCGGCCGGAGACGAACTGGCGGCAAATGCCCTGCTTTTTAAACGATGGGAAACGGCGCCTCCCTTAAAAACCGGTGGGTCAGACAGATCGTTTATCGTCTCTTTATTCCGCAGGATCATCCACAATTCCACAATTGTTCTACTGAAAATTAAAAACGGGTTTGCGTTTCCGCTGATCTTTCTGTTCTTCCTCTTATTATCTCTGCCGGTATTATTTAGAAAAACAGATAAAAATACCAGCGCCGGTTTGGAAAAACACTTTCTCTGGTATCTGCTTATTATGAGCGCCGGAACGTTTAGTTTTCTGGTCAGCCATGTGGAAGACCGTTTTTTATATACGCTGCTTCCGTTTTTTGTTTTTGCGGCCGCGGAGGGATTTATGCTGGGGTATCGTTTTTTAGGTAAAAAAATAAACGGCGGAATTCTTAAGAAGAATAGTTTTGCCCTCTTTTTGTTTCTGCTTTTTATGGGATTTGTTTTTTCATACGGAAATATCGGTCAGAAACATCAGGCAAAAAACTACTACTATCGGGCTGGTATCCGTTTGCAGAGCTTCGTAAAACAACAGGATAAAATTGCAGCGACGATGCCGCAGGCGGTATTTTACTCCGGGGCAAAGTATTCTGTTTTACCCTTTGCATCTTTAAGCAGGCTTTTACTATATTTACAGGAACAGGAAGCTTTGTATATTTTACTGGAATCGAAAGACATACAAAGAATACCGGCAGGCCGGAAATTACGGGATACACTGCCATTAAAAACAGAATTTTCTTTCGCAGGAAAAACGTTTTATTTACTTTCGTTAAATAAGGAGCATTGAGCAATGCAGGGAAAACTATTAGAAATTAAGAAACGAGTGGATGCCGAGATCGAAGATAAACTCCGGAATGACAATCCGCTTATTGATGCGCTTTATAAATCGGCTTCTTATTCCGCCAGCGGCGGTAAGCGGGTGCGCGCTATTTTTGCTCACCTGATTGGCGGTTTGTTTGATGCCGATGAAAAAAAAATGCTTATACCCTCCTGTGCGCTGGAACTGGTGCATGCCGCTTCTCTGGTAATGGATGATCTGCCTTATATGGATGACTCTCAACTGCGTCGCGGGAAGCCTGCCAATCACGTTGTTTTTGGTCAGGATGCGGCGCTTTTGGCCAGTATCGGATTGATTTCACAGGCCTTACAGGTTGTTTTTGATGATGAACAACTCACTCCGGAAGAGCAGAATAAAATCACTGCGCTTTTAAGCAGAGCGTTTGGCTTTCAGGGATTAGCCGCGGGACAGTTTGTGGATTTGAAATTGCGTCGCAAAAATGTTGATTTCGAAATCATCGAATTTATCAACCAGCGAAAAACAGCCGCCTTATTCAGCGCCGCCGGTCAGATTGCCTGCGTTATTGGTAAGGCCGATACCAAACAGACGGAAGCGGTTAAGCTGTTTTCGGAAAATATCGGATTTGCCTTTCAGATTATCGACGATATGCTGGAAAACGCCGGAGCAAAAAAGATTGCCGGTAAAACCGAAGAATATGAAAAATTGAATTTTGTTAAATTAGTTGGCGAAGAAGAGGCGCAAAAGTATTTAAAAGAATACCGGCAAAAAGCCGAAGATGCTTTAGGTGTTTTTGGAAATAAAGCGGCCGATTTAAAGGCCTATACCGATTATTTGATTAGCCGCGCCAACTAACGAGCGGTTACTTTTTTCCCTTAAAGTGCTTTGCAGGAGAGTTTTGTTTTGTAAAGCACTTTTTTACATCCCTCCTATTTTAAAAAGTGATATGCGTTTAAAACTCTGTCTGTTATTTTTCTTGCCGATATTAGCAACTGCTCAGGCTTCATTAATTCCCCTAAAATGGGATGAATTTGATTCGCAAAAGGAATGGTGGGCCTGGCATAAGGACGGTACCGCTGCTCGTGATTCGGGCGCCGTGCAAATAGAAAACGGTCATTTGATTCTAAGTCTCCGTAATCCGGTTGCCGAATATGAATGCAATGTGGGTATCTCGGATGAGCAGAATATTTATGGCAAACAGTATAAAATTCTTAGAGCTGAAATGCGGCTAAAGGTGTTAAACAAAATGAAACCCGGCAGTCGTGGCTGGGGATTTTGGAAAGCGGCCAAAAATGGAAAGGCCTCCAGTCTGGCCTGGTTTATGGAACAACTATTGATTGGACAAGATAAACTGAGCTGGCGTAAGGCGGGTAGCCTTTCTCATAAAAAACGGGCGATGAAAAACATTGATGTCCATGTACAGGAGTGGCATATTTACACGATTGAGCGTGATATTCCGATGAAAACAGTTCGGTATTTTATAGATGGAAAACTATGGTTTCAGACACCGGGCATTGCGCCGCAGGAGCGTATGTCGTTTCATCTTTGGATTGATAATCAGGTGTATAGCAGTAAAAAAGGAATCCGGAGGACTTCCTGGCAGGGAGAAAGCGCCCTCCTGGTTGATTATGTGCGCATCTCCGGTATAAAACGCGAATGATTCAAATTTGATCGTGATTTAAAACAAAACATTTCTTATTCCAAACAGGCATATTCCAGTTAAAAAAGAAAATGTTCAAAACGATACATAAATATCTCGGTTGGCGTCACTGGGCGGTTTTTCAGTATAATTCCATATTTGAGAACCTGTTCATTCTTTTTGGCCTGTTGCTGTTAAATGGGCAAACGTCATTTTTTGTTCTAACCGATATTCTGGTCTTTGTAGTTTTTAGTATTTTTTCCACGTCCTACGGTTACCTGATTAACGATTTTGCCGACAGAGAGCTGGATGCACAACATCAAAAAGCGAATACATTTTCGGGTGATTCAGGGATACACGCGGCTTTGATTACGGGAATAATGTTTGCGTTAAGTGCGGTGGCTGCGATTCGTTTTATAAACAGACCTTTTTTTATTGCTCTATGGTTAATCTGGTTTTTGCTGAGTACTTTTTACAGTTTACCTCCCATCCGCCTAAAAGAGCGCGGCAGAACCGGACTTCTCGCGGCTGTCACGGCACAGCGCTTTATACCGGTTTTAATGGTCTACAGTATATTTAAAGCGGTGGAAATTTGGTTTGTTATATTAACGGGCGCGTATGTTTTCTTTAGAGGCCTCTCATCCGACCTGAACCACCAGTTGGAAGATTATACGAATGATATACAGACAGAAACGCAAACCTTTGCCGTAAAAACGGGATTGTTTCGTGGAAAAAAAATCCTGAGATTTTCCCTCGAAATGGAAAAATTACTTCTTCCCGTTGTTCTGTTGTATACAATATGGCGTCTAAGCAAAATGCCGGACTATCTGTTGCTGTTTATGGTCGCCTTGGTACTGTTGTATCTTGCGGGATATTTTTACAGTGTTTTTTTGATAATCGGTTCAAAAAACAAAGTGAGTGTAAACCCGTTTGGTCCGGGACAGAAAACTGTTTTTCAGTTTCTGCACCATTCCTATCCGTCTGTTTTGTTGCCGTTGGGATTAAATGTGATTTTAAGTTTTTTGAATCCCTGGTTTCTGATTTTATTAGGGCTGCAAATGTGGATGCGGGGCCTGTTCTCATTTCAGGTGATTGAAAAAAGTTTCATTTTTAATATTTTTAAGAGGGGATAAAATGCGCCGTTTTATCATTTTATTATTTCTTGCATCAGGTCTTTTTGCGCAGACTTATATTATTCCTGATCTCGAGCGCGATGATTTTAAAGATCTCAAAACCTGGTGGAGCGTCAACATCTGGGGAATAAACCATACGTTTGCCGTTCCAAACGGATATTTTACCGCCAGTTTAAATAATCCTTTAAATGGCGCTCAGGGCGGCCCCCTGCTATCCGATAACGAAGGAATGGAAAACATCGGTTTCAGCACCGCCTATAGTATGATGATCTATGGCAAAGACGATATTATCGATGCGCGTTTTCGTATAAAATTTGTAAATGATTTACCTGCGGGAAGTCGTGGCGGGGGATTATGGCACTCCGAACCGATGCCGGTGACAATCAATCAGGCCACATGGTTTATGGAACAAACGGCCGATGAAGCGCTTTACAGCTGGGCGCCGGATGAAAACTGGTGGCTGGGACGAATCACACGCGGCGTTTCAAATGAAGTGTCTGCGGCGCCTCCCGTATTGACTCAGGAATGGCACTACTATCGGGTGCTGCGTAACGGACGTAATTTTTATGAATTATATGTGGATGATGATCCTACGCCGCTGGTGCATGCGGAGCCTGCAGATTTAGGTGGCATCCTGAATGAGGACTACGGTTTTAATTGCTGGAATGATAATTTAACTTACCATAAAACCCAAAACGCAGTTTCAGGAAATGATACGGTTGAAGTCTATTATAATGGTTGGACGGGATCATGTTCTTTTATTGTGGATTTTGTAGAAATCCGTTATAATAATTATCAGCCTTCTCACCTTGTTGCTACGGATAATGTGGTTCGTTTGCGCGACGTTGTTAATGAAATCGATAACGGTGTTTCCGATGGATTGTGGAAAGGGCCGTATGCATTCGATGTAACATCCGGGCCCTGTGTAATTTTGGCTACAGCAAAAGCGGAAGAACTGGATGGTAACGATGACGATGACGATTTAAAGATGATTTTGGACAGTAAGGATTTTGGCTGGAATACCGCCCGCAGTTGGGATGGAAATACGGATCAGGGAACGCCAAAGACGATAATGATAGATACGGTGCTTGCTTCCGGAAGCCATACGCTGGCCTTCCACAGTGAAGTAACGCCGGTTCTTTATGATGCTACGGTTTTAAACTCGGCAAACGGCGCGGTGGTTTTAAATCTTGATCTGAATGAAACGGCGCCCAATGAAGAAAATGGTTACCTGTGGAAAACGTATCAGTTCTCCTGTGATTCCGGATTGGCGGCTGTTTATATCAGCGGCAGCGCCGACGAAGAGCCGGGCTGGAATCACCGTAATAATTACGATGGCGTCTTTGCCGATATTGACAGCACCGATGATGATGAACTGCGCATTGAACTGGATGATATCAACTATGAATGGGAATCGGACAGTTCGTTTTTAGGGAATCGTCTTTTTGGAGACAGCAAAACAATCTTAATTACGCAGCCGGTGGGGACGGGTTCGCATACCCTTAAACTCTATGCCAATTATACGCCGACAATTTATAAATTGCTGGTTTATGTAGAAAATAAAGAGAGCGGGTCTGCCATTGAAACCGGTATGCTTCCAAATAGTTTTTCTCTTGAACAGAATTATCCAAATCCGTTTAATCCAGCTACAACAATTTCATTCAGCCTTGAAATGCGTTCCCCGGTACATCTTACGGTTTATGATATTAACGGCAGGATTATTCGTCATTTGGCAGATAACATCTATCCGGCGGGCAGAAATAAAGTAGTGTGGAACGGAATAGACGACAATGGGAACAAGGTGGCGTCGGGGATCTATATTTATCAGTTGAAGTCAGAAGATCGTGTACGGACTAAAAAGATGACTTTATTGCGCTAAAATGTCTCTGTTTTATTAAGACATTTTTAAGTTTTATTTATTAATTGAGTTTAATATGAAGAACGGAATGTTCTTTTTAATATTTTTTACTTTTCACTTTTTACAGGGGCAGGCATATATTGTTCCCCCATTGGAACGGGATGATTTCAAATCCTTGAAATCGTGGTGGTCTGTAAATTACTCGCCTTCTTCCGGTTATAATCATTCCATGACGGTAAATAACGGCTATTTAAAGGCAGACCTTATTGACCCGCTTGATGGCGGTTCGGGAGGAGTCTTACCGTCTTCAATGGTCGGGATGGAAAATGTGGGCATTAGTACGGCCGATTTGAAACCTATTTATGATAAAAATCTACAAATGGATATAACCATTCGTATCAAAACACTAAATACACTTCCGGTTGGAAGTCGTGGCTGGGGATTCTGGAAATCAGAGAGTGTTCCTGTTACCACTAATCAGGCGACCTGGTTTATGGAACAGACCGCCGATTCCGATTCATCCTGGGCACCGCAGGAAACCTGGTGGCAGGCGCGAACGCTGGATGGGGTGGATAATACCTATGATTTCTCCTCCGATATCAGTTCTTATGATAATATGCAATGGCATGTGTATAAAGTGCGCCGCTATGGCGGTTCTTCAACGGGCGGCTATTACGAGCATTATATCGACGGAACGCTGGTGCAGCGTATTGTACCCTATGATTTTCCGGACAGTAGTATTATTAATGAAGATTTTACCTTCAACTGCTGGAATGATAATCTTGTTTACCGTTTTATCGAGGGCGGTGCAAATCCGGATTCCATTGCTGTTTATTATAACGGCTGGATTGGTACGAGCAGCTTTGTTGTAGATTTCATCGAAATTGTAAAAGACGGATACGACCCTTCTTACACGGTTGCTCCGCAGGATAACAACGATATGCTGCGCCTGCGCGAGTTCGAAAGTGAAATGGACGATGGCCTTTCGGATGGATTATGGAAAACCTATACTTTTGATACCTACGCGGCAAATTGTGTTATTGTGGCGACCGCCAAAGCGGAGGAGATGGATAGCTATGATAATGATGATGATCTGAAATTAGAAGTGGATACGAAAGACTACGGTTACAACAGTTCCAAAAGCTGGAACGGCGATGTGGATCAGAGTCTGCCTAAAACTATCGTGATTGATACGATTATGTCCACGGGTTCCCATACGTTAAAACTATCCAGCCGGGTAACGCCGCTTTTATACGACGTAAATGTGTTCTCTTCAACGGACGGGGCGATTGCTTTGGATACGGTAATCAATGATTCTGCTCCTTCCGGAAGCAGTAATCTGTTATGGAAAACATTTACTTTTAATTGCGACGCCGGACCGGTGGCCATTTATCTTTCTGGCAGCGCGGACGAGGAGCCCGGCTGGGACCATAGCAACTCCACGATCGACAGCACCGATGATGATGAACTGCGTATTATGGTCGATAACACCGATTACGGCTGGGCTACGGACAGCGCCCTCGTTGGAAATGGTTTATACGGTGATGTTAAAACAATTCTGCTAACGCCGACATTGTCAACCGGACAACATTCCATAAAACTATACACCCGCGAAACGCCTACGGTGTACCGTGTTCTGGTTTTTTCAAAAAACGGGGACAGCGGATTGCCGGTGGAGTTATCTCAATTCAGTGTTCAGCAGCAGAATGACGAGGCTGTGTTGCATTGGGTTACCGAATCGGAAGTGGAGAATCTGGGCTTTAATATTTTCCGGGCGATTTCACCGGATAGTTTACAACCGGCAGAAACAGATTTTATGAAGATCAACCATAGGCTGATTAAAGGACACGGAAGTTCATCCCAGCGGAATGAATACCTATACAGCGATCCGTTGGCATCCGCCAATTTTGTTTGGTATAAATTACAGGATGTAAGTTATAACGGAGCTGCGGTTATGCACAGCGCGGTCAGAGTATCGCCGTTTGAGAATAAATTACCGCAGAATATTCAGATCTTTCAGAATTATCCAAATCCGTTTAACCCGACAACGGCTATCAGCTATCGGTTGCCAGCTTTCAGTTCCGTAGAGCTTGTCGTTTACAATCTTCTGGGAGAAAAAGTGCGGACGCTGGTTAAAGAAAGGCAGGAAGCCGGAACTTATTCGCTTACATTTAATGCAGCGGGTCTGGCAAGCGGCGTGTATGTGTATCGATTGAAAACTTCTAATGGCATTGTACTGACAAAAAAAATGCTTCTTTTACAGTAATAAGAGATACAAAGATTCATCCTGCAGGATTTCCGTTTTGTGAAAAGGTGTAGATTTTATATATGTAGCTGCGGCTATAGAGAAGAGTTTTTGTCTCTGTAATTCTTCGTGTTGCTTCGTGATTAATAATTCATTTTTCCGGTTTTTATAATGTCTGATTCTTTCGAATGGTATTATTTTGACGTCCATACGGACCATGGCCACGACGTGGTTTTTACCCTGCACGTAAAGCCGTTTATGTCCCGTTTTGAGATTTCTATTTTCGATTTTTTTGTTTACAAAAACAACAAGCGTCTTATTCACCATTTTTTCAGCCGGCCGCAGCGGGAATTGCAACGCGGACAGGATAACCGCATTCTAAATTATGACGATCGGAATTTCTTAAAAAAAACGGATGATACGTTTGTACTTCAGTTTACAGATGAATCGATTACATTTAGGCTAAAACTGGAATCTCTTTTGCCGACGGATACGCCGTTGGAAGTGCCTCTTTTGCCCGGAGGGAAAGGCAACGATTCTTTTATGTGGATTGTGTACGCGCCGGTCTGTAAAGCCTCCGGTTCACTGGTTTTTAAAAATGAGGAAATACGATTAGACGGCCGGGGGTACCACGATTATAACGGCGGCAGTGTCAATCTTAAAAAGACTTTAAAGGACTGGTATTGGGGCAAGTTTTTTGAAGTGGAACGACTAACCATCCTAGGACAGATCGTCGACCGCAGAGGAAAGCAAAAAAATATTATTGTAACCGCAGATGAAAACGAAATACATCTGGAACAGGATATAAATATCAAACGCGCTTCCGGCGTTACGACTACCGGTAATTTTAGTTTTACCGAAACCGCCCATTGGATGCTGGATGACATCCGGTTTTTTGTATCCGGTAGCGGCGCGGGAGGTAAACAGATATTTAGTAAAATGATGGAGTTGCTACTCTATCTACTATCCCGTATTCCCGGATTGAGTTTTTTGCACAGGCTGTTGAGCAATACCCGTTATCGCCGTTTCCGGGTGGAAGGAAAACGGGAAAACGGGGAGCCGCTGGTCTCTTTTTTTGAGGAAATTGAATTTTAATGCCTTTCTGCTCAAATTTCTAAAGTGAAACTTAGGAAACACGAAAATACAGGCTTGTCATTCGTCATTTTAGCCGTTACAATCGTGTAAAATCACGGCAAACATTGCCCAACCAAAACGACACAATAGCTCATTGGTTTATAGTTTCGGAATATGATTTGAAAGTAATTTCATACCCAAAAAATAATACAATACATCAGATTGGCGCCAAGGCGTTTCATCTTGCCGAATTGGAAAAACATCATTTCCAAATTCCGGAAACGGTTTTTATTCCCTTAAGCGCATACCGAACTTTTGTAGCCGCTAATAATCTGCAAAATACAATTGATACGGTTAAAAGGCATTTTGGTGAAGGGGCGGATTTCGCTATTCTTAAACCGCTTCTAAAAGAGCTGCGCGCCGCTTTTACAAAGGGGGATTTCCCCGCCGCCGTTTTAAAGATTCTAAAAGAAACGGCAGCGCGCTTCTCCGCAGTGGTTGCGGTGCGCTCTTCCGCCGTCAGCGAAGACAGCGCGGCCTTTTCCTTTGCCGGGCAGTATCATACCGTCCTGTCCGTGGAACCCGATGAAATTTCCCTGGGAAAAGCGGTAAAGGAAGTTTGGACTTCCCAATGGAACGACGCCGTGGCCGAATATATTCTGAAAAATAAAATTTCTTCATTCGAAGAAGGCATGGGCGTTATTATTCAGCGTATGCTGCGGCCGCAAATTGCCGGTGTCCTGTTTACGCGCCATCCCGATTCGCTTTCGGATGAGCATATCATTATTGAATCTGTAACAGGATTGGCTGAAAAACTGGTGAGCGGCGAAGCAACGCCGCAGCATTTCGAAATTCCGAGAAACGCCGTTCCCCCAGAACTTGATAAATTATTTCCCCTGAAATTCCAAAAACAATTTAAAGAACTCATCCGGGATGCTCTAAAAATAGAAACGCTTGCTAAAGGCGCCGTGGATATTGAATGGGCAGTGGAAAACGGCGCCGTTTATTTCCTACAGTACCGGACGCTGACCACGGGAGCCGAAGAATTCCTTTGGACCAATGAAAATGTGGGCGAGGTCATTCCCGATGTGGTAACCCCCTACAGTTGGAGTATCTTAAAACCGGTTACCAACAACGCCTTTGCGCGTTTCCTAAATGTTTTAAGCATTAAGGGCTTTCCGGAACAGGGCTTGTTCGGATTGTACAAGGGCCGGGTCTATTTTAACAGTACTATGTTTAACCGGCTTTTATCGGGGTTTTATATCGGCGAACAGCTAAAGGATAAAAGCCCGCTTGGCGTCTTTGTCTTTTTGGTTCGGAAAATACCGGCGCTTATACCTTTGGGACTTTATCTGTTCCTGCTGCCCGGCAAGATCAAACGCTATCTGCGGCGGTTTTCAGGCCGTCTGGAATCCATTCGTTTTATGCAAGAATCGGACGCGGCGCTTCATTTACAAAAATGCGACCTTCTTGTCAAACAACACCAGCGCACGATGAATTTGCATTTAACCTGCACTATTTTTGCCGAACTGTATTACCAGTTGTTAACGAAACTTTGCAGCGGAAAAGAAACAGCCGCCGGTCCCGTTTCTGCCGACGCCTTGCTGTCCGGAATTCAAGGGGCCGAAAGCGCCCGCAGCGGCCGGGCTTTATGGCAACTGGCAAAAGAGATTTCATCCGATTCAAACCTTCAAAAAATTATTCTGGATTTTGAAGCGGACGAAATTGAAGCGCATTTAAGTAGCGCGCCTGGCGGAGAAAAGATGCTTGAAAAAATTCAGGCGTTTTTAAATGAATTTGGCCATGGCGCCCTACATGAATTCGAGCTGTTTTATCCCCGCTGGAAAGAGGATAAAAATTTTATCTATTCGAATCTGAAAAACTATTTAATAAACATCCCGCAATTGGATTGGGAGGCCGGTCAGGCGGAACAAACAAAAAAACAGGCTACACAATTTACCGAGGCTGCAAAAAGTTTTTCATTTTTAGGCCGAATATTTTTTTACCGGATATTTAATAAAGCGCTTTTTTTTAGCGTTCAACGGGAAAATCTGAAGCAGGCCTTTGTGAAGGCCCATTTCGAACTAAAAAAACACTTGTCTGTTTTGGCAAAACTATTAAATTTGGCGGATGTGCGGAAAATCTTGTTTTTAACCGACGCGGAAATAGCCGACGCCTTTAACGGCGTTCTGCCGGTGGAACAGATAAAAGCGCTGATTCAGGCGCGGGAAAAAGAACGCTCCGGCTATTTGAAAATAAAGCATCCGTCTAAAATAAGACAGTTAGGAGAACACTGGATTCCGGTCGGTGCGGAAGACGCAGAGCCGGCACAGGACGTTCTGCGAGGGATTGCCTGTAGTGCGGGAATCGCGGAAGGACGGGCGCGGATTATTTTAAATCCCGAAGACGCTGTCAGAATTGAAAACGGCGATATTCTGATTGCGCGGGCTGTGAATCCCGGCTGGACGCCCCTGTTTGTACCGGCGGCGGGAATTGTTTCCGAAATTGGCGGCGCCCTATCCCACGGCGCAATCATTGCGCGCGAATACGGTTTGCCTATGGTGGCGGCGGTAGTGGGAATTACCACAAAAATACAGGACGGTCAGCGTATCCGTCTGAATGGCTTTTCCGGAACGGTAGAAATTTTAGAAGAGAACGAATGAAACGAATTTTATTTATTCCCAGTGATCACGGGGGCGGCAAGGGACATGTTTCCCGCGCCTTGTATCTGGCCAAAACGGCACAGGCGCGGGGATATGAGACGGCCATTGTGCTGGAAAAAAAACATATTGCGGACGCTGGAAATGCCGGCATTCAGGGAGTTCTTTTAGATACGCGATGGGAGCGGATTCAGAAATACCAGTTTAAAAAACCGTTTAAACCAAATTTGCAGCTTAAAACAAAAGTGTCTAAACGTCCGGTTTTTGTGGAATTTGCCGGTTTGGACTGGCAGGTGCCGCGGGACGGTTACTGGAGTGAAAAACTGGTTCGGCTTCGACTAAAACAACTGAGCGCAATCGTGGAACAATTGAAACCCGATGTTCTGGTTGGCGATACCCATTTTTTAACATTCCTGCTCGGTAAAAAATATACAATTCCCGTTCTTCAGGTCACGCGTCTTCAGGGCTGGCCGCTTAAAGCGGATTTTTTATGGTGGAAGGATTCGGAAACCAAATTTTCTGCGCCCGACGCCCTGCGCCCTTTTGAATCCATTTTAGCGGAATTACAGCTGGACCCGGCGAAAAAGATCGAAGATTTGCTAAAAGGAGACCGCTATCTAATTCCGGCAAACAAAGAACTGGAGCCGGTGCGCCGCGGTAAAAGCAGCCTGTTCTATTGCGGAACCCTGGCCGAATCCGAAAATGCAAAGCGGCGCATTGCGTTTTTTAACCAGGAAAGCGCGATTCCTAAAATTTATATTTCCATCGGGGGAGGCGCCGAACGCGGACAGCTTGAAAATTTCTTTTTGCAAATTTTAGCAATCTTCGACCATTCCGATTTTCGCGTTCTGGTGTCCACGGCAGGCCGGGTGCCGGCTAAAAAATTTAAAGGCCGCTCGGCCAATGTGATCTTCGAAGACTGGGTGGACGGAAACGCGGCCATCCGCCAAAGCGATTTGGTCATTCATCACGGTGGATACGCCACCACAATGGAAAGTTTGCTGGCCCGCAAACCGGCGCTGGTCATTCCATCGCACAGCGAACAGGAAGGCAACGGCCGCCGCCTGGAAACGCTGGGGCTGGGGAAAGTGATTTTACCCTACAAAGAAAAACTTCAGCCGCTGGAATTTGAATGGCCCTATGGGGTCTATGCAATGGGCGCGGCTTTTGATTTTGAATTAAAGGCGTCGGAAATTCACTAAGAGATAAATACGCTTTTATATGGCGGGACGTATCAAAAATTAGAAAAAATAGCGGCTTCGCTGGATAATTTACGCCGACGTTTCAGCCTCGAGAAAATATTTAACATATAAGAAATATGAATCGAACGATTGCCACAATTCTAAATGACCGCAAATACTATTTACACGCCGCAATCGGCAGGCATCCTGCTTTGTACTATAAAGTCTATGCCCGGCGTTACCCGTTTTCCGAGATGGCCATGCGGGAAGACAGCGATATTTGCATCGAAGGATTTCCCCGTTCGGCCAATTCTTATGCCGTGGTAGCCTTTAAGTTAGACAATGCCGGAGTAAAACCCGGACATCATCTGCACGTCCCCGCTCAGATTATCCGCGCCTGTCAATTGGGTAAACCGGCGATAGTCGTTATCCGCGAACCACAGGACGCCGTTGCCTCCTTTTTGATTTTTCAGTCGTCCGTAAACGCTGCTTTGTATTTAGAACTCTATATTGATTTTTATAAAGCTTTAATTCCATATCAAAAGCAAGTAATTACGGCTGATTTTAAAACCGTCACGACCGATTTTAATTCCGTAATTTTCAGGGTCAATCAGAAATACGGTACGCAATTTAACGAAATTAAAAATCTGGAGCAGCGGCAGGATAAAATCTTCGGCCGTTTAAAAGAAATTAACCGGCAGTTTTTTGGCGGCCGTTTGCAAAGCAGTATGATCCCCGATAAACAGCGTGAAAAAATAAAAGAGCAGGTGCGGCAACGCCTACTAAAAAGTCCGCGGTTTGAACAAGCGCGACAGATCTACCGTTCATTTACGGAAGGAAGCGGAGTATAGTGGCCGAAACCAAATTCGAAGAGATTCAGCGCAAGTCGGCAAGA
>JAJRSO010000051.1 GCA_024278755.1 Calditrichota bacterium
GATATTTTATATCAGTACCAGGTGGTTGCAACGGATGTGGACGAAGATGCGGTACTGAGTTATTCGCTGCTAACGGCTCCGGTCTTTTTAAGCGTCAATGCCGGCGGACTAATCAGCGGCACGCCGGGCAACAGCGACGTGGGAACGTACGATGTTTCCGTAGAAGTAAAAGACCAGTTTAACGCCGCGGATACGCAGAGCTACCGGTTAACGGTGCAAGATGTGAATGATGCGCCGTATTTCACGGCTGTCCTGCCCACCATTACATTTTTAGAAGATGATTCAACGCTTGTTCCGGAGGATTACTGGTATCCCTATGTGGAAGATCCGGATGACGCCGATGCGGAATTGCAGTACACGGTGAAAAATGACCAGCAGTTCGTTTATTCTCTGCAGGGTGTTCAAACGAGCTGGACTTTTACAGCGGCAGACGATTGGTTTGGTTCGGATACCTTAAGTTTGCGCATTAATGACGCGGCATCGGCAGACAGCGCCCGATTTTTTGTGCGGGTTCTGGCTGTGAACGATGCGCCTGAAATTGTGGGTTTGCCCGATTCGCTGCGCTTTTCCAGCAGTCAGCAGGATACGCTGCAAATGGCAGACTACCAGTCGGATATCGATTCACCGTCAGACCAGTTGCTTTGGTATTTTGAAACCAACGACACGACCCTGAAAACAAACTACGATTCAGATACGAAAGAACTGATCTTATCCGCGCCCGGCTTTAATGGTTATGTAAATTTATTTATGACCCTTACCGATGATAGCGCGGCGGCAGCCCACGATACACTTCTGGTACATGTTTTAAAAGACGAAACTGCGCTTGAGTCCATCGGTTCTTTACTTCCGGGGCAGGCGTACCTGTACCAGAATTTTCCGAATCCGTTTAATCCGACCACACTTATTACATACCATTTGTCAATTGCCAGTTACGCTAAATTAACGGTTTTCAATACACTTGGACAAAAGGTGCGCGAGTTGGTAAACAAAAAGCAGACGGTCGGCACGCATTCCGTTTCTTTTACCGCTGCGAATCTTCCCAGCGGTATCTATTACTATTTGCTTAGAACGGACTCCGGGTATTCGGAAATTAAAAAAATGATTCTGCTCAAATAATAAAACATTCCGGAGTATCGCTGTTATTTTTGATTTTCGCTGAGTTGAAATAAAATCGAATCTAAAAAAGTGTAAAATAATTGAAATTGTTTTTACGACCTCTTTTTTTAATCCCAAAAATTAATTAGACTCATCTGTGATGAAAAAACAGAACATTTATCTCGATTATGCCGCTTCAACGCCCATAGATAAACGGGTTTTGAAAGCGATGCAGCCCTGGCAAAGCTAATTTTGGGGCAACAGCAGCGGCGTGCATTCGTTTGCCGCCCGTATGCAATCGGCGCTGGACGAGGCGCGCAGTGTCTTGGCGCGTGGGCTGAATGCCCGTCTCTCGGAAATTATTCTTACCTCTTCCGCCACAGAGGCCAATAATCTGGCTGTCAAAGGAGTAGCGCAGTCTTTAAAAGAAAAAGGACGGCATATTATTCTTTCCGCCGTTGAACACGCATCGGTTTATCAAACGGTTAGATATCTGGAAAAAAACGGTTTCGAGATTTCATTCATTGAAAATGATTCCGGCGGATATATTAATTTGGAATCACTGCGCAGTTTAATTCGGAAAGATACCACTCTGGTTTCGGTTATTTTTGTGAACAACGAGCTGGGGACGATACAGCCTTTAAGCGAAATTGGCGCTCTTTGCCGGCGGGAAGGCGTTCTGTTTCATACGGACGCCGTACAGGGATTTGCCAAATATGCCATTGATGTGAATGAAAATAATATCGATATACTCAGCGCTTCTGCCCATAAAATATACGGGCCTCTGGGGGCGGGATTATTATATGTGCGCTCGGGGATCAAAATTGAACCGCAACTTCACGGTGGGGGACAAGAAGAAAATCGGCGTTCTTCCACGGTAAATATACCGGCTGCCGTTGGTTTTGCCGAAGCTTTTAAAATCTGCCAAATAGAAGGCGAGTGTGAGAAAGAAAAGGTGACGGAATTAAAAAGACAGTTTCTCGAAAGCCTTTGCGCTTCGATTCCTACGCTGCATATAAACGGGGACGCGGAAAAGGGAAGTGCATATATTCTTAATATTTCCTTCCCGGGATGCGATGCGGAACTTCTGGCGATGCAGCTTGACAACGCCGGAATTGCCGTCTCCACCGGATCGGCCTGTGCTTCGGGTACGGTACGAAAATCCCGGGTGCTGCAGGCCTGTAAAATAGAAAAGAAATATGTGAACAGCGCTATCCGTCTTAGTTTTGGCCGTTTTACAACTAAAAAAGAACTGGACTACACCGCGGCGGTTTTGCCCGAAATTGTACAAAAGGTAAAAAGAATATCATGACACATACGACTCTATTTATTTGCCACTACAGCGAAATTGGCCTGAAGGGGAAAAACAGAAACTATTTTATCAAAGCGCTCAAATCCAATATGCGCAAAGTATTAAAACGCGCGCTTCCTGAATCGGTTTTTCGCATCGAACATGTGGAGCGGCGTTTTATCGTTTTCTTTGAAGACGCGGTTGAGATTACGCGTGTTTATCAAAATCTTAATGATGTATTTGGTCTGGCAAATTTTACGGCCGTTCAGCAAACGGCTCCCGAAATGGAAGCGATTCAGGCAACAGCGTTGGAACTTTTGGCCGAAAAGCAATATAATTCCTTCGTGGTGCGCTCCCGGCGTGTACATAAAATCCTCCCCATTAATTCAGTGGAAATCAACAGACGCGTTGGCGCTGCCGTTGTTGAAAAATATCATAAAAAGGTCAGTCTAAAAGAACCCGACCTGACCTGCAATATCGAAATATTTAAGAACAAAGCCTTTGTCTCGGTGGATAAACGCAAGGGGCCGGGCGGAATGCCGGTGCGCACCAGCGGGCGGGTTTTGGTTTTAATGTCCGGGGGATTCGATTCTCCGGTGGCGGCCTGGTATGCCCTGAAACGCGGCGCCCAGTGCGAATATATCCATTTTCATACCTATCCGTTTACAAATAAATTATCGCAGGAAAAGGTAAAAGATCTGGTCCGCCGGCTGAATAAGTTTCAGTTTAAAAGCAAATTGTATATGGTGCCTTTTACGGAAACACAAAAAGAGATTGTAGCGGCGGTGCCGGATAAATACCGTATTGTTTTCTATCGCCGTTTTATGATGCGTGTAACCGAGCATCTGGCGCAGCAGCGAGGAATCTCAGCGGTGGTAACGGGGGAATCACTGGGGCAGGTTGCCTCGCAGACCCTCGAAAATATGGCGGCGGTCGAGCAGGTGATTACCATGCCGGTGCTGCGTCCGCTGATTGGAATGGATAAAAACGAAATTATGGACATTGCCCGAAAGATAGGAACTTATGATATTTCGGTTCTTCCGCACGATGACGCCTGTACGCGCTTTATGCCGCATAATCCGGTTATTCGTGCCCGGCTGGACGAAGTAGTGGAAATTGAAAAGGCGCTGGATGTGGATGCGCTGGTTGCGCGGGATTTACAGAAAATGGAACTACTGGAAATTTAGGCGCATTCCTGAAAATGTAGCGCTTTAAATTGAAGATAGTATTTTCTGTATTTTTTAAACACAGCTGTCCTGAATAGTCAGGATGTTGTGTTTTATTGTCTATTGGGAGCAGAGAGATAGTAATCCCTCCCCTTAAAGCAAGGTATCGTAATAAGGTGTTTTAGCCGCGACAGGGCTAATGGGCGCGAATAAATTAAAACAAAAGAAACATTGATTTAATCAGTGAGCATCCGTGTTTATCCACAGATAAAAGAAAACGGCAGCATCCTGAAAAAGGAGGAATGACCGATAAAACGGGATGCACACAAGGGGTGTAAAATACAGACTGCTAACAATAATAAGCATAAAAATACATCTCCCTTAATCCCCCATACGGGTTGGAAATGTGGTATAACCGGATACACAGGATTTTTTTAATTTATTTAGGCCGGATGTGTTTTTAAAATAGCAAATTGTTTGCATTTAGAAATATGACGTTGTAAATTTGCGCACTTCGTTTGAAGAATATGCACCTGTAGCTCAATCCCGAAAAACAGAAATCTTCGATTTCGTAGTTTTTCGAGGATCCTCGCACTGACGCAAAATCGAAGATTTTGGTCATTGCGGGACTGGGAGCAGGTCCATGAAAAACAGTAATTAATAAAATA
>JAJRSO010000052.1 GCA_024278755.1 Calditrichota bacterium
AAAAAGTAACTCTCGATTATGATTTTACCTATACGATTGTCTTACAGCGGCTGGGAGGAACACCACAAACATTTGAGGCAATTCCATCCTCACAAACCCAGTTAAAAGTTTACGGATTAGTAGCGGGAAAATATTATTTTAGCTTACAAATACAAGACCGGCCGGGAAATATCTGCCAGTCTCCATTTAATAGTTTTACTTACCAGCAATAATATGAATGATCAAAATTTAAATTTCTCTGAACTGGGCTCTAAACAGCTCACGAAAATATACCGGCTTACACAGCAGATGACAACATTAGGCGACGAAGAAAATATTCTTTCTATTTTGCTGGATGAATTAATGCAGGAAACCGGTGCAGAAGTGGGCGCATTTATCTATTATAATCCGGAAACAAAGGATTTTGAACCACGGACCGTAAAAACATTCAGCAGAGCCGGAGAAGCCGATATTCAGTTTTCGAATACGGTTTTTAAACAGGTTTTATCTTCGAGAGAAGCGGTTCTCTCTTTCGATACGCAAAATGATTCAAACTATCAGGATTCCCGTAGTGTGATTATGAATGAAATACATGCGATCCTGGCATTCCCGCTTATAATAAACGGAAATCTTTATGGGATTATGTATTTTGACAGCCGCCGCAATCGCCAGGGGTTCAATGAGCAGGCCCGTCAGTTTTTATCGTTTTTTTCAATTACGGCTTCGCTGGCTCTGGAACAAGTTCTCAAAAAAGAGGCCTTCGAAAAAGAGAACCTGTTATTAAAAAATCAGATAGAACAAAATATTGTAATTCCGGAAATGATCGGAGAATCCGCGGCAATGCAAACGCTCTTCCGGCTGATTTATAAAGTCGCGCAATCCGATGTCTCGGTTATTATCAGCGGTGAAAACGGCACCGGAAAAGACTTAACCGCACGGGCTATCCATAATATAAGCAAACGTAGCGAACATCCGTTTATCGCCCAGTATATCGGCAGTATCCCCGAAACACTTGCCGAAAGCGAATTATTCGGCTACAAAAAAGGCGCCTTTACAGGCGCGGGCAGTGATAAAAAGGGGCTCTTCGAAGCGGCAAGCGGAGGAACGCTTTTCCTTGATGAAATTGGGGATTTATCTTCCGATTTACAGGTTAAGCTACTACGGGTCCTACAAAACAGAGAAATTCGCCGTCTCGGAGAAGATACCGTTCGTAAAATTGATGTGCGCATCATTACGGCAAGCAATAAGAACCTGGCCGAACTGGTTAAAGAGGGGCGTTTCAGAGAAGATTTATACTACCGATTGAATGTGATTAATATCGAGGTCCCTCCCCTGCGTAGCCGACCAACGGATATTCCCCTTCTTGCGGACCATTTTTTGAAGGACACGGAATTTGAAATATCCAAAGCGGCTCTAAAAAAACTGATGGATTACCATTGGCCGGGAAATGTTCGCCAACTAGATAATATTCTGAAAAGAGCGACGATTCTTGCGACCGGCTCCCTTATCAATGAAGAAAATATACAGCTCGATAGCGGTCAGGAAGCTATTTCCAAATCCGGATTTAGCGGAACAATGGAAGAGATAAAAAATCAGATTATCCGCCATCGAATTCAGTTATTCAACGGTAATAAGACCCGCGCGGCAAAAAGCCTGAATATTTCACTGCGCTCCCTTCAATCCAAAGCAAAAGAACTCGGCCTTTAAGCGTATGGAAACAATTGCCAATTATATCATTGAAGAAACCATTTCCGTAAACGGCCCTTCCTCCGTATATATTGTCAGGCATAAAACTCTGGGTCGGAAAACGCTGCTAAAGGTGTACCAGGGACAGGATACAACAATAATCGACCGTTTTGAGCGGGAAGCTAAAATTGCCGCCGATTTAAATAGCGATTCAATCGTGCAGATTTACGATTATGGTGAAAGTGATGGGAAGTTTTTCATTTCCATTGAATATATAGACGGACAGAATTTTTCCGAGTATCTCGCTTCCGCCGAACCGGATTTTGATACAATGCGTGATTTTTGTTTTCAGATTGCTTCGGCGACGGCCGTTCTGCACCGCAAAGGTTATATTCACCGCGATTTGAAACCGGACAATATTTTAGTCTCATCCGACAATAAAATAAAACTTACCGACTTTGGAATTACCCTGCACGATTCATTAAACCGTGTCACATCTGACGGCGCCCTGCTGGGAACACCTTTGTATATGTCACCGGAGCAAATAAATAATCTGGATTTAACAACAGCCAGCGATGTGTTTTCTCTGGGGATTATTTTTTATCAGGCTGTTTCCGGTACACATCCTTTTCAGGCGCCACAATTTGCGCAGGTTTTTTCCAGAATTCTTTCGGAAACACCCAAGCCGTTAAAAGAGCTAAATCCGGAAATCCCCTCCTGGTTCTCGAATATGGTAGCCGAAATGCTTAAAAAGGATCAGAATAAACGCCCCGCAAATGCAGGGAAAATTCTCGATATAATGCTGCAATATGAGCCTCGCTTTGCAGAGAACAGCAAGACCGTGCTCGCAAATACTTCAAAAAAAAATTATAAACCGCTCCTTATTTTAGCTTTTTTCATCATCCTAAGTTCCAGCATATTTTTTATTGGTAAACGTGTGTTTTTTATAGAACAGAGCCCTATTGCAATATCCGATTCCATTCGGGATAGCGCAAAAACAGCCCCTGTATCCGTTGAGAAAAACCAAGATTCCGTTATAAACAAATTAACGGAAGAACCGGTTTTATCGGTGTCGGATTCTGATGACGCTCCCAATCCGCCAGGAACAAACAGCATAGCAAAACCAACCGAATTACTTATTAAAACATTTCCCTGGTGTAATGTGTATCTGAATTATGAGCTCATTGATAAAACACCAATGACCAGAGCGGTTCAGCTTTCACCCGGTAAATACCTGCTTAGTCTTCAAAATCCGTCCTATCCCTCTTTTTCGGATTCCATTGAAATTAAAGCACATAAGCAAAATGTGTTTACCTATGATTTGGAAAAAAAATTTATTCGCTTTAAAATCCAAGTGAATCCCTGGGGCAGGATTTATATTGACGGTAAATATATGGGGACGACACCGCTTACAAAACCGCTTTTCCTGACAAAAGAAGATCATCTGCTCGAAATTCAAAATGATTTTTATAAAACATATCTTGATACTTTAAAGTGGAAAAACAATCCGGACATACAAATGTCGATTATATTAAAAGAAAAACGATAGAGAAAAATATGAAAAACCAACTACTTGTTTTGATTCTTTTTTGCATCGGTATTCCCGCTTTCGCGCAGGATTTGAACAAAGAGATTAATTCTCTTGAAAAAGACTTTAAAACTTTTAAATATAAAAAAGTAATGCAAAAAGGTCGTTTTCTACTGGCCGACGCGTATGCTTCTAAAGCTGATTCTTTAATTATTTTTCAGTATATGTTAAGTTCGGCTTACGCATTAAACGACACAGCTCAGGCAAAAACAATTATACTGGAAATTCTTAAAGACCAGCCTGATTTTTCATTGAATCCCAAAGAGACTTCTCCTAAAATCGTAGAATTCTTTAATATCATAAAAAGAAAACATGTAAAACAACCCACGCCACTCTCCGCAATTTCTGTAGTTCAAAAACCGCAAACAAGAGAAACACTACATCCGGCGCTACTTGCCGGCAGCATTCTTATTCCCGGAAGCGCACACTATTTCCGGGGCTACCGAACGAAGGGGCTTATTTATTCCGGCATCTCCGCCGTTTTCATTAGCAGCGCTGTTTATTTTACTTTTAAAACTTCCGCCGATCGTGAGAGCTACCTGTCTGCTTCAAACAACGCCGATTATAATAAGCTATACAACACTTACAATTCCTCCTTTAAAAAACGCAATCTATCTTTTATCGGTTGGGGGCTTTGGAGTCTTTATTGTTTGTATGATTTCCAGAAATCGTATGTAATACAACCGATTTTCAATACAAACAACAAAGCTATTGGTTTGCATTTCCAATACCATTGGTAAATTTTCTTTTTTGTCGATTCATGGGGATAATACCATATACCCAAATTTCTAAAGTGAACTTTAGGAAACACCAAAATACAAGCGCCAAATAACAAATAAACAGCAAATTCTAAGATCCAAACATGCCTCTGTAAGATGATTTTTGTTTGAAACTTTAATTGACGCATAAGAGATATGGATTTTGAACATGAAATAGAAAGCCTGCGCCAGTCTCTTTTCAGCTCTATCTGTAAAAATCTGCATAGATTCGCGGTACTATTTTTGGAGACTTCGTTACTCCATGCAAAACGTTACCAATTTAATTTTTAGATAAAAAATGAGTCTTGCAAAAAATACTATGCATATTTTTCATAGTTACGCAAATCTTTCACAATACAAATAAGGACATTTTATACTACTTTTTCTTTTTCCATTTTCATAGTCTTTAAGTCCCATATTTACCATACCTTAACCCTTCCCTAAAGAACGATCCTATTCATGGAACAATTTGGCACCATTTTTGTATATAGAAGAGACAACTCATAGAATACTAATTTTATCATTTACTAAAACAGGAGGAATAGACATGAAAAAGGTACTTTCTTTTAATGTCCTAACCGCATTTTTACTTACGTTTTTAATTGCCGGAAACAGTTTTGCACAGTTTCCCGGTTTTGGTTTTACGACCACCTTATCCGGTAAAGTCACTGCAGGTGATGACAGCGCAGCTGTTGCCGGTCAGAACTTTTTACTCTCAATGATGGATTCCACCGGATTCGAAAGCTATGGGCACAATATTATCACTACCGACGAAGACGGTATGTTGATTAATACGAGTGGCGAATTTATGGGCGAAGGGTCTTCGGTTGTTACGGTAATTAAAAACCACACATATACAATTACCAGCCTGGATACGTTTACCACCAATCCTTTCTCCGCTCAAATTGTTGTAGGTGAAGACCCGGTTGAATTTAATATTCATCTCGAAAAGAGAATTGATTTAAATCCGGTAAGCGGAACCGTCACATTTAATGGTACAGGTGTCGAAACCGGTGTTTATTTTGTTAAACTTCCGGATGATGTGGATATCAATGATTTCAGGGAATATGAAAACAGCCATTTTAAAATTCCCGGAATGCTGCTCACTCGTTGGGCTTCCTATGATGTAATGACTGCAGCCGACGGCAGTTTTAACCTGGAAATGCTGGATGGTAATTACGTTGTTTATGTGCCACAAGCTGGTGATTATTTAACGCACTGGGGTATCTTTACCGTAGATGGCGCCAATACCGAAGCGCTTGCTATCGTTCTTACAGAAATGGAAATTCTCAGCGGAACCATCGCCAATACTTCCGGCTATGATTTTATTCAGGTTATGGGTTATTCGGTTAATGCCGGACGGCCTTTTACGGCAACACCCGATAGCAATGGTTATTATGAAATGCAGACGGCCGAAGGCGAATACATTGTACGTGTAACCGCTTTCTTTCATGATGATGTTTTAGACGATGATTTTATGTATCACGTTTTCTATGACACCGTGTATAATGCCGAAGATGCCGTTCATGTTACGGTTGGTTCGGAGGGCGTATCCGGAATCGATTTTACCCTTCCGGAAGCAGCGGTTTCCGAGTTTTCGGTTAGCGGAACCATCACGAGTCACCAGAGTGGTTTACCTTTGGAAGGTGCTAATGTTTATTTCGTAAGCTATAATGCTTTTTCTAATTTGTTCAGAACCTGGGATGGCACAACCGACGCCGATGGTAATTATACCGTAAGCGGCTATACAATGTTGCCCGAAGACTCTCTCGTTGGTTTTGCCTGGAAAGACAGCACCTTTTTTGCCCAGTTCTACAATGGTCAGGCGACTTTTCTGACAGCCGACCCGATTATTTACCATGCCAATGAAGATGTTACAGGAATTGATTTTGCGCTCGATACGCTTGATGCCGCAAATTCTTTCGCTATCAGCGGTACGGTGGTTGACGAAGACGGCAATCTGGTTATGACTGGAAACGTTACCGCCTTTACAACAGACGCCAGTGTTGGTGTAATTACGGCAATGATTGATACGTTAGGAAATTATAATTTTGGCCCTGTCTTCCATAATGGCAGCACCGTTTATCTGCAAGCCTGGGGTGGATACGGTTATGTTCCGGAAATTTACAATAATGCCCACAAATGGACAGATCCGGAAGTAACAGCCATTATCATCAATGGCGCAGACCAGACAATTGATTTTGAACTCGAAAAAACGGCTCCGGCTCGCGCGCCGCTGGCAACCATCAGAGGCTCTGTTGACTTGAGTGATCTGGGAAAAACAAATGCAGCTTCTGCTTACGAAGGCGCTGTTGTTTATGTCCGTCCGATTCCGGCTGAAGGCGAAACACCCGGCCAGTGGGTTGCTTCGGATTATGTTGATGCTAACGGTGAATTTTCCGTTCCGGTTGAAGAAGAAGGCGAATATGATATTCTGCTTTCGACCCGTGAAAACGGAGATATCGAAACCACTGCTAGTACCGATGCAGATAATACCTTAAAACCAACCGCTATTCCCGGCTCTGGTACATCAACGGTTCTTAAGAGCATTAAACTGCACAATGCCTATCCGAACCCATTCAACCCGATGACCACCATCCAGGTTGAAATGGCGAAAACACAAGCAGCATCGCTGATTATTTACAATGTAATCGGCCAGAAAGTAAAAACGCTGTTTAACGGAAAAATGCAGCAGGGACTGCGTACTTTTACGTGGAACGGCACCACTCAGGATGGCAAACAAGCTGCTTCCGGTCTGTATTTTTACCAGCTGAAAACAAACTCAACGGTTCAGACAAAAGCGGTTATGTTCCTTAAATAAGCAAATAGTTCAGTAAAATAAAAAAGCCCCGGCAAATTTGTCGGGGCTTTTTTATTTTTAGAACATTTAAAGAAGATTATTAAAATACACATACAATTCAGAAAATATCTATTTCCTAAATTCATCAACCTCTTTTTTTAATGTCCCGGCCGCTTCCGTTGTTTTCTCTTTGGCCGTATTTAATATCTCGGTACCCTGTTCAATGTATTTCTGAATCTCTTTTTCCGGCTCATCATTTGTAAAATAAATATATCCGAAAAACACCAGTATGGCGGCCACTGCAAAAAGGGCAATCTTAAATAGTTTTTTTAACACTGAAAAGACAAGAACTACGGCGATTAATAAAAGAATTATTAATAACACCGGATTTGAACTAACAGCGTCGACCATTTCTTTCATTACAATTCCTCCTCATTAATCCCTCGGTAAATAACGGCTACGCCATTTAATAACGCCCAGTGTTTTATTTTGCTAAAACCGGCATCGTGCATCCAGCCTTTGAATTCCGAAACCGCCGGAAATTTTTCCACCGAGGCCGGTAAATATGAATAGGCCTGACTATCACTGCTTACCGCCCGACCAATCTTAGGCAAAATATGGTTAAAATAAAACAGATACAGACTTTTGAAAAGCGGATTTACCGGAAGTGAAAACTCCAGAATAATCGCCTGTCCGTTTTTAGTCAGAATACGCTTCATTTCGGAAAGAGCGGAATGGATATCCCCCATATTGCGGATTCCAAAAGCGACTGTAACGCCATTAAAACGTCCCGTCTTGAACGGTAAAAATTCACCGTCTCCGTTAATATAGCTTATTTTATGTCCCTGTTTTTTTTTCTGCAGTTTTTGTTTTCCAAAAACCAGCATACGCTGTGCAATATCCGTTCCTACGACCCGGCATCCTTTAGCCTTCGCGGTTTCCAGCGCAAAATCTCCCGTCCCGCAGGCTAGGTCCAGAACCATGTCATCGGTTTGAACATTTAGTTTGTCTATGGCTTTTTTTCGCCAATAAATATCCACTCCGCCGCTTAAAAAGTGGTTTAAAAAATCATAGCGATGAGCAATACCATTAAACATCTGCTTTACATAAGCCTTGCGCTCGGCGCCGCGGGTCAGCACCATTTCCTTTTCTTTCATACTTCCTTCCATCCATGAAAAAGCGACTGCGAAATTTGCAGTGCGTCCAAAGTCCGTGCGGCAATAAAGTCAACGATATCATCTAACGATTTTGGATTGGCGTAAAAACCGGGGCTGGCGGGTAAAATAATCGCACCGGCCTCCGCCGCCTGCAGCATGTTTTTTAGGTGGATCGTGTTAAACGGCGTTTCCCGCACAACCAAAATTAATTTTCTCTTTTCTTTCAGTGTAACGTCGGCGGCCCGTTCGATGAGTGTTTGCGTGTATCCATTGGCAATTCCCGAAAGGGTTTTCATGGAACAGGGAATCACTACCATACCATCCGTATGAAAGGAGCCCGAAGCAACCGGCGTAAAAAAATCGTCATTCGAAAGAAAGTTTATATTTTCATTCCGGATTTCAGGCAAATGATTTGTAAGAGAAGAGCGGTTTAATTCGATACCCGTTTCAGATTTACAAATCCTCTGAGCGCCCGAAGAAGCGATAAGATAAATTTCATATTCTTCGGGGATGGATTGCAGCAGACGTAGCGCATAGGGCATTCCGCTAGCGCCACTAACCCCTACAATTAAACGTTTTGGCCGTTTGCTTTTCATAAAAAGAAAACATCCCCGAGGACGGCTGCAAAAAACACCATACTAATGACGCCGTTCATTTTGAAAAAGGCCATATTCAAATGGGATAAATCATCCGATTTCAGCAGTGAATGTTCGTATGTCAACAATCCGGCAATAATAATCAATCCCACGGTGTAAATAAAATACAGCGGCACTAAAAATTCCAGCCAGCCCATCAGCGCAAAGGCGATAATATGGCTTGCCTTTGCTGCAAAAAGTGCTTTTTTTATTCCAATGAGTTTTGGAAATGAAAACAGACCGCTGCCGGAATCGTATTCATAATCCTGGCAGGCATAAAGGATATCAAACCCGGCTACCCAGAACATAACCGCCAGCCCAAGAACAATGGGGGGCCAGGCAAAGTGACCGGTAACGGCCAGCCAGGCGCCCACCGGAGAGAGGCCCAAAGCAACGCCGAGCACATAGTGCGAAAATGAAGTAAAGCGTTTTGTATAAGAATACAGTAACACGGCCGCCAGAGCAACCGGAGACAATATAAAACATAGCTGATTTAACCGGTAAGAAGCATAAATAAACAATAGCGAAAAACCGATAATAAATAGGATGATTTCTTTTTCTTTCAAACGGCCGCTGGGAAGATGGCGATCTTTTGTGCGGGGATTTTCGGCATCGTATTTTTTATCAACAAGACGGTTAAACCCCATGGCAGCGCTTCGCGCCCCTACCATTGCCAGAATAATCCAGAGTAACGAATCAAGTGTTAACGACGCCTGATCGGTAGCCAGCACAGCTCCGGACAGGGCAAAGGGTAAAGCAAAAATCGAATGTGAAAACTTAATCATGTGGCCAAATTCGACAATACGTTTATAAAGATGCTTCAAAAGCATTTCAGGGAACTCCAGGATTTTGAAACGATGAATCGTTCCGGTTCTTTTTCAATTTTATGATTGACAGAAAATACATTAAAACGAGACTTTAATCCAGCTTTTAATGCACCGTAATTTTCGGATTGCCCCAACGCGTCTGCCCCGTTAAGGGTTGCCATGCGGATTAATTCCGCCGGATCTATTTGGTTGTTTCTATTATATAGGTAATAAATTTCATTATTCATATCAAGATCAACGTTACTGGCCAGACTGTCTGTTCCCACACATAACGGAATATCGTTTACAAGATATTTCATAACAGGCATCTTCCCTACCCCTGTTTGAGCGTTGCTGCGGACGCAAACACAAACAGAAGCGCCGCTTTCTTTTATAAGCGTTAAATCCTGCTGGGCTACATGAACGCCGTGCACCAGCAACTGGTCCTTTCCAAGACAATCTAAATCGCTCAGATAGGCAACGGGTGATTGACCGGGCGGCTGCCACGGCTCATTCCAAACACCACGTTCCTGTAGAAATTCTTTAAAACGCCCACTGCCCGTCAAAAGGAATTCCGATTCCTGTTTACTCTCGGCAAGGTGAATACTCGTCGGACTGCTTGTTCCGGATAGTTTTTGAATTAGCGGCGCCGAGGTAGAATATGGCGCATGCGGAACGATTTGAGCCATCGGATTTTCTGCATCTCTTCTGGCCTGCGCCTCCTTCAAAATCGTTCCGGCGCGGGCAGGGTCAAATCCGAGTATTTCATAAAAGACAACCCGCTCCAGCAAGCCAGAGAACAGATCCGGCGTCAGGAAATCCCCATTGGTTATATCGCCCGTAAGCACACATCCCGATGCGGCCAATTCTCCGGCCGCTTTTAATGCCGGTTCTATTAGAGCTTCAGGGTTGGTTTTTCCTCTTAAGGCTAACAACTGTCGTATCCAATCGGGAAAATCATCAAAACCGGTAATCATTCCGGCAAAAGCGCTGAGTTCCAGATGGCAATGGGCGTTTACCCAGGAAGGAGCGATGACGGCATGGCCGAAGTTTTTAATGGGAAATGAAGGGAAATTCTTTAAAAGGGAATCGGCTCCGGCAACCTGTAGAATTCGTCCGTCTTCTACGGCAAAGCCCCCAAAAGGAATGGGAGAAGATGAGACCGGAAGAATCCAGTCGGCTAAGTAAATCTTTTTCTGCACAATTAATCTAACAGGTTATATTCCATATCACGCTGATGCGGCGCATACCCGGCATCTTTTATAATGCGTTTTATTTCGTTCAGAGACATGCGAAAATGAATGCCTGCGGCAGCGACTACATTTTCTTCTATCATCAGACTGCCAAAATCATTACCGCCAAACTGAAGGGCAATCTGGGCGATTTTTGCGCCCATGGTTACCCACGAGACCTGAACATTGGGCACATTGTCCAGCATTATCCGCGAAATGGCAAGGGTTTTTAAATAGTCATAAGCCGTTGTTTTGTCGCCGCCCAATTTGGTATTTTCCGGCTGATAGGTCCAGGGAATAAAAGCCGTAAAGCCGCCCGTTTTATCCTGAAGTTCACGGACTTTAATAAGGTGTTCCAAACGATCCGCATGGCTTTCCACATGGCCAAACATCATTGTTGCCGTGGTTTTCATATCCATCTTCTGTGCCATTTCCATTACATGCAGCCATTCTTCGCTTTTGGTTTTATAGGCATTTAATTTCTTACGCACCTCATCCACCAGTATCTCGGCTCCGCCGCCGGGAATGGAGGCCAATCCGGCTTCTTTTAAACGTCGCAGGGTCTCTTCTAAGGAGAGCCCGGAAATTTTTGCAATATAGCTGATTTCCGCAGGTGAAAGCGAGTGGATACGGATCGTCGGAAAAGCAGAACGAATATAACGAAACAGATCTTCAAAATAATCGATTTTTAATTTGGGATGCAGGCCACCCTGCATCAATATCTGTGTACCGCCGAGTTTAAGAGTTTCTTCAATTTTAGAAGCGATTTCAGCTTTGGATAAAATGTATCCCTCTCCGGAGCCGAGGTCAGCGTAAAAAGCGCAGAAATCACATTTTGCCACACAGAAATTGGTATAATTGATATTGCGATCGATAATATAAGTAACCATGGGTTCCGGGTGTTTTTGCCGCCGTACATGATTTGCCAAACTGCCCAGCTCCAGTAACCCGGTTTCTTCAAAAAGGATAAGGCCCTCATCAAATGAAAGACGCGTATTATTTAAAACTTTCTCCTGTATAACAGCAAGATTATTTGCCATAGAAATTAAGCTCCGGTATAAATTCAATCAATCCATAGTAAAAGGCATAGCGATAAAATTCCATAAGGCCTTCCTGCTTTTCTTCGGAAAAATCAAACGCAATATTCTGATTCAGATAGTCCGCATAGAATTGCGTATCATAGGGCTGATTTTTTGCAAATGTCTGGCAAATGGCATTGATGTTTTGTGCACCCAGGCGATATGATTCCTGTACCGCTTTGATATCATGCGTATCTATTTCCGTTCCCCGGCCTGCCCAAAAGGCAAATACAAAGGGTAAGCCGGTCAGATCGTTCCACTCGGCGGCCAAGTCCAGTTTATTGGCATAATCAACTTGATAGTGCAACGCCTTATCGCCGATAATCAGGGCGGCATCCGCCTCCTGCAGCATTGTATCCAGGTCAGGGGCCATCGGTTTATATGCAGGAGAGATTTCAAATTTTTCTTGCATTAGGATCTTTAACAATGCGGCCGACGTGCGGGAGCTGGTGTCCATTGCAATGGTTTCTATTTTACGCAAATCTTTTTTAAAAAACAGTTCCACACTTCTCACATAATCACGAGAGGCAATACTTAAACCCGGAATAATTTTTAATTTTCCTTTAGCCCGGGCATATTCGATGGAAGGAATAATTCCCAGGTCTACTTCTCCGTCTAACAGGCGCCGGGCACAAACGGACGGGACATCTTTTTGCAAGGCAAAAGAATGCTTTACCAACTTCTTTTCCAGGCCGTAAACCAGAGGCTTGGTATTCAGGTAACTTACCAGGCTTAGTTTTTTTTGCTGCAATGCAGCATCCGTATTTTTATTTTGGCCGGATGGTGCAAATAAACTATTTATATCCATCGATTACTCTTAATTTTTATCCGTACGTCCGCTTTCACGGATATTAACATTCTTTGACTTCATTATACAGTGCGTCCCGTTCCACAGGCTGCAATCCACATTCGGAAATAAGAGCGCGCATCTGGCTTTTGGTCATCATCTGCGCCGAATCCGAACCGGCCATATGATAAATGCGCTCTTCCACCACGGAACCGTCGATATCATCCGCCCCGAAAGCAAGGGCTATTTGGGCCGTTTTTGTTCCCATCATCACCCAGTAAGCCTTGATGTGGTCAAAGTTGTCCAGTAGTAAACGGCTGATGGCAATATTTTTTAAATCGTCAAAACCCGTTGCCCGCGGCAGTTTATGCATTTTTGTATTTTCCGGATGAAACGCAAGCGGGATGAAGGTTAAAAAACCGCCGCTCACATCCTGTGCCTCTCGCAGCAGTACCAGATGTTCTACCCGTTCTTCGAGAGTTTCGATATGACCGTAGAGCATGGTGGCATTGGTGCGTATCCCTTTTTTATGTGCGATATGATGAATTTTTATCCAGTCTTGGGAACTGAGTTTATCCATAAACAATTTACGTTTAACGCGTTCGCTGAATATTTCCGCACCGCCGCCGGGCATGGCCTGCAGACCAACGGCAATCAAATCGTCCAGAACCAGGTCCCAGGTTTTTCCGCTGCGTTCGGATAAATAGGCGATTTCAACGGCTGTGTAGGCTTTTATATTTACATCCGGACGAATTTCACGAACGGCCCGTAAAACGTCCAGATAATACTCATACGGAAGTTTATCATCCAGTCCACCCACAATATGAATCTCTTTTATTCCCTCTTCAATACGCGCCCGCACCTTCTTTCGTATCGTGTCCAAAGACATTCGGTAGGCGCCCTCTTCACCGTCTTTACGGTAATATGCGCAGAAAAGACAACTGTTGCGGCAGACATTGGTTGGATTTATATGCTGATTCATGGCAAAATAGGTTCGACGTCCGTTTTTCCGTTTACGTACCATATCCGCCATTTTGCCAATGGTGAGTAACTCATTGGAATTATATAAAACGATCCCGTCTTCAAAGGAAAGGCGTTCGTTATTTTTCACTTTATTGTATATCGTTTGCAGCTCTGTAGGAATCATAAAATCCGGCTTTCGCTATCCGTTACAAAATTTAGTTTACTAAAATCTAACTCTTAAAAAATGGGCTCTATTCCCTGTTTTTTTCCGGACAGCCTAAAATTTAACAGCATCAAATTAGGATTGCAAATCTTTGTAACGGAAATGGCGAGAGATACCCTATGTACCCTGACTGAAGATTTTTCGGATTTTCTGAAGCAGCGCCGTTGGTTTAAAAGGTTTGGGAATAAACTCGGTACTTCCTTCCAATACTCCGTGGTGTACAATGGCGTCTTCCGTATAACCGGACATATACAATATATATATTTCGGGATGAATCTTGATTATTTCTTCGGCTAGTTTACGGCCGTTCATTTTGGGCATTACCACATCGGTTAATAACAAATCAATTCGATTGTTGTACCGGACAGAAAGGGCAAGAGCATCCTCCCCATCTTCGGCTTTAAGTACCGTATAACCGTGTTCTTCCAGCATTTCCACCGTTAAAGCCCGCAATGCTATTTCGTCTTCCACCACTAAAATGGTTTCATTGCCGCGCACATCCAGCCGGGTAGTTTGCGTATCCGTTTCGCTTTCCACACTTTCCGAAGAACGCGGAAATAACATATTAAAGGAAGTACCCTGCCCTATTTCGCTTTCCACCCAAATTGTGCCGCCGCTCTGCTTAATAATTCCATACACCGTAGAAAGGCCGAGGCCTGTTCCCTTACCCTTGTCTTTTGTGGTAAAAAACGGTTCGAATATCTGTGAGCGCAGCGCTTCATCCATTCCGGTTCCGGTATCCGATATGCAGAGTTTAATGTACGCGCCGGGAACAGCGTCGTAGTATGTCGATTTTTCTGCTTTTTCTACATGAATATTTTCCGTATAAATAGTCAAAGCCCCGCCTTCGGGCATGGCATCCCGGGCATTGATGCATAAATTCATGATAACCTGCTCTATCTGACTGGGATCGGCATTTAGATTGCCCAGTTCACTGCTTAAAATAGTTTGCAGTTCTATGTGCTCACCTATTAAACGCTGCAACATCTTTTCCATATCGCTGATCATTTGATTCAGATTAATAATTTTAGGCTGAATTATCTGTTTGCGGCTAAAGGCAAGCAACTGGCGCGTTAAGCCTTCGGCCCGTCGACCGGCTTTATCAATCTGTTTTATTTTATTGTATAACGGATCTTCCTCCGCTATTTGGGCCAGCATTACTTCGCTGTATCCTATAATCACCGTAAGCAGATTATTAAAATCGTGCGCAACGCCCCCGGCCAGACGGCCAACCGCTTCCATTTTTTGAGACTGGCGGAATTGTTCTTCCAGTTTTTTCTGTTCGCTTATGTTTTGTTTATATAAAATATAATTGGAAATAGCGCCCTCTTCATCATAAATGGGGCTAATCACAACTTCTTCCCAATATTTTTCCTCTTTCTTATTGATGCTTAACATTTCACCCCGCCAAATATTTCCGGCACTTACATCTTTCCAGATGCTTTTAAAAAGCTCTTTTTGTTTCTCATCGGCCAGCAAAACGGACGGGTGTGTTCCCGATAGGTCCTTCATACCAAATCCGCTGGAATCCATGAACTGCTTATTAGCATGTTCAATGTACCCGTTTTTATCTAAAATAATAATCGATACCGGACTCTGTTCTACCGCCTGTGTTAGATTTTTTACCTGTTTTTCCGCCGCCTTGCGTTCGCTAATGTCCTGAGCATAGGCAATAACCACCTCTTTGCCAAAATAGGTACTGCTGTTTAAATGTACTTCCTTAGGAAAAATCTCGCCGTTTTTCCGCAATCCCCAAAACTCAAAACGCTGTGGTTTACCCTTAAAAGCCTTCGCCAGAGCGCGGCCGATTTTTTTTAAATCGTTCATTCCCGGCGCAGAAACGAATTCCGGAGTTTTACCAGCAAAATATTCTTTGGGCCAACCGTACATTTTTTCAGCGCCCGTATTTACCGTGATGAAGGTGCCGTTTTTATCCTGAACATAAAGCGCGTCTTCCAGGCTATCGAATAGTTCCCGATAGCTTTTTTCCGAATTTCTTAATTCTTTTTCGGCTTCTTTTTGTAACGTTATGTCTTTGACTGCTCCATAAATATATTTTACCCGTTGTTCCTCAGCATCCCATTCCGGCCGACCACTGTCGTTCACCCAGCGTATATTGCCATCCCGGCCGATAATCCTGTACTCTGCGGAGCTGGACATCCCGGATAAATAGACACCAATCTGACGTAAGGCAATTGCCGTATCTTCGGGATGGATAAGCGATTCCCAACCGCCTTTCTTATGAATCTCGTCACGCGTATAACCGGTCATTTTTTCAAAAGCGCCGGTAATCCACAGGTTTTTCAGGCTTCCGTCTTCTTCAACTTTAAGAGCATATGCATAGTCCGAACTGATGTCCGATATGATACGGTACCGCATCTCGCTTTGTTTTAAAGCCTCCTCCGCCTTTTCCCGTTCGTTTATTTCATCATGAAGAGCAATATTGATGGTTTCGAGCTGTTCGGCCATACGCTTTGCTTCTTTTTGACGCTGCTCCAACAACAGTACTTTTTCGTCTAACTCGGCCGTCCTCGCGGCAACAATGGATTCCAATTGTTCGGAATGTTCTTTTAAGCGGTTTTCAGTCTCTTTTATTTTTTTCTGCATACGTTCAAAACTTTGAGCCAGACTGCCGATTTCGTCGTTACCGCTTACATGAATCTTAAAGTCAAGGTTTCCTTTCTCCACCTGGCGGATCCCTTTGCGCAACGCTTTTAACGGTTCGATAATCATCCGTGAAATAAACAAGACACCTACAACCATCAGAACAAAGAACAGGGAAAATGTCCAGACCAACATTTTACTAACAAGCGTTACCGGTTCAAAGGCCTCGTCTGCAGAAATTTCATTAAATAAAACAGAATGGATTCGGGTAACGGGAATGCTGCTCCCAAAAACCTGTGTTCCCATATAACTTGTATACATATGCGCTTTTGTATTGAAGGATGTATTTTTTTTATTTAGAGGAAAAACAGCGGGAACTCTCTGCTTCATAAATGTATTCTTAGAAAACCGGGAAGGCGTAGCCATTAATCCCCGTTCATTAACAAGATAGGTTTCACCGGTACGGCCAGGTCCGTGGTAATTTGTTAAGACGTTGTTAATTTCTGTCATTTTAAAATCGATAGCGGCTACCGCTTTTGTTACTCCCTCTTCTTTCAACGGGAAGCTAACGGTAATTACGGTATCTCCGGATACTTCGGAAATATGTATCCCGCTGAAACAAACCGAATCCTTAAGCTGAGTAAAGATATTTTTAGATATTTTGCCCGGCGTAACAAAATTTTTATATTTTTCAAATACTATCCGATGAGGTAGGAAAAAACGAATGCCCGAAATTAGCGGTTTGGTTTTGATAAGCTCTGAAAATATGGAAATTCTATTTTCTGCGCTGTCCGGACCGGATTTGGAACGAATGAACACATCGCTGACAATATGTTCGTAAAAATCCAGCATACTTTCTATCTGACCGGCCACCATTCGGGTATTTTTTTCGGTTATATAGCCGAGACGTTCATAAACATAGCGGGAATAGAAATAACGGATACTAAATAAAGCGGCAACGCTGCTTAGCAGCAATAATGATATTGTCGAAAGTAAAAATTTGCGGCGTAAAGACATCTGGTTTTCTCGTCAGATTAAATGTAATCTAAAATTTAAGGGACCAAACAACAAAAAAAATAAATATCAAACAAGAATCATCATGAAGATGCATGTTTAAATTCTAGAATTTGGTGTTTATTTGTTATCTGGCGCTTGTATTTTGATATTTCCTAAATTTTTCTTTAGAAATTTGGGTATAAATTACATACTTTCCGGGTCCGCATCTGTTACTGATATATTTCTTTATCTTCTTACAAAACAGCCATACATTGTTCGATAATTTTAAATGAAGGGAAATTAATGATCATGCTATAGGCGCTGATAACCGTATAGATCAAAAAGGTTTGGAACTGTCCGGCCGCAATAAACACAATAAACCCCAACAGTAAAATAACATTGGCAACCGACCAGACCAGCATAAAATAGCGGCGCATAATTATGAGAGTTCTGGCAATGACCGAGGCCTTATCACCAAACTCAGCAACAAAATCGGCAATATCTCCGCTGCCATAAGAGATTTCTTTTTTATGAGCCCGAGCAACCATTTTAGCCGGAATCAGGTAATGCCGCTTAAGATAGAAAACTGTAAAGAGCAGAGCCAGGGTCACAAGCAAAATCACATTGTCCGCTTTCGAATCTACTGTGGGGGATACCGTTTGAAAAAAACCGCCAAATTTAAACAAAACAGCCGTTAATACGAGTATACTCATTCCCGAAAGAAGCGCCGTCCACAACACCCGGTTAACCCGGTGTATATGCCTGAGTTTGTTATAAAATTCCTGGTTCATTGTTACTCCGGTTATTTGATCAATACGGATTAGTCGCCTAGATAGGTGCCTTTTGTAATAGCGGGTATCTGTTCCCGTTTTTCTTTTATATCGTCTACGCTTTGGGCAAATAAAGGGCTAATTTCAAAATCAAATTCGGGAAGGCCTTCGGCATTTACGCTTAAAGGAAGGCCCGCTCCGGTTACCAATGCGGCATAATTACGTAACAGGTCTTGTTTAGCTGTCGCCGGAGAATCGCTGCCCGCTTTGTTTTTAACGGCGCTAAATTCTTTACCGCGATCGGCTTCCAGTGTAAAACTTTTCCGCACATCAAGTAATAAATCAAAAATAAACGTTTCGAATTTGATACCTTTTTTTTTATCCGTTTTTATTTTTTCCCCGGATGCGTTAATACAGGAAATATTTTTTTCCGCTTTATGATAGGGCAACTTAGCGCCGCGTTGTGCTCGTGTGGATAAGAATTTTACATCCATCATATGTATGGCCGTATTGCCTGCCCAATATTTCAACTCATCCTTTTCGGTTCGGGCAAACGTTTCTTCTTCACTCAGGTCACTGTACTCAACAACCCCATCCTGTCCGTTAATTTTACAAATCACGCCCATTTTTTCTTCGGGGCCTGTTTTACGAATTACTTTAGTAGACATCTGCGCCTGGGCGGCGATATGATAACCGAGAAAAAACGGATCGCATAGATTTACCAATACATTATCCACCTGAAAATAGAACAGATGTTTCACTCCGCGGGCTTCCATATCGGCCAGTGATCCGCTTTTATATAATGCCTGTAGAGAACCGCCGTGGCCGTTCGGACTAAAGAACAGACGGTGTTTTTCTTCCATTATTATTTTGCCCGCTTTGTCAAAAGCAGGCAGCATATCCTGTTTAAAAAAACGAATCTCGTTTTCGGAAAGACCAAAATAATTCATTTTCCGAAAGAAACGAACGGTTGTTTCATGGTTCGTTTCGGAAGTCATTATATACCAGGGGATATGAGTATCATATTTTTTATTCAGATACTGTAGTTTTTCGGCAAATAATTGAAAGAGCGATTTTTGTTTTACCGGCGTCACTGGGAAAATGCCTTTAGGGCCATCAAAACCCAGGCGGGATCCCTGACCGCCGGCCACTAAAAAAGCGGCTACCTCTCCCTGCCTTAAGGCTTCTTCACCCAATGGCAAAACCGCATTATCCCGGTTTATACGATTTTTTAGAGTCATCACATCGGTCGGTTCCAGTTTAAAAAAACCTGAAATTTCTTTTTCATTCCCGCTAAGCAGCGCCAGTAGTTCTTTCAGTATAGAAACATCAATTTTATTTATCTGAACAAGTAATGTCTCTTTTTCCGTATCGTTCAGTTCTTCCCAAAAACGAAAAATATGTCCCTGATTATACGCATAGAGCTGCTCAATTTTTTGTTGAAGTACCGAATCCTGCACATGTATCATGCACTGTGTCCTTTCTCAGTATTTTTGTAGGAATCCATTATTTTGTCCGCCGGGACAAAATAAAATCCATTACAATCACAGTTACGTCATCTTCAAAGATATCGGAACCGGTATGTTTTTTTAAATCTGCCTGTAAAGCAGATAAAAATTCTTCCGGTTTTTCAGCCGCCCGTTCCAACAAACGCACCCGTACACGTTCGTCTCCATACATTTTACCCGTTTTATCAGCGGCTTCGTTTATCCCATCCGTATAAATAACAAGGCGTGAATTGGCAGTTAAGGTAATCTTTTTCTGCTCGTAGGTTATTCCATCGTCCATAACGCCCAATAAAAAACCTTCCGTATCCAATTCTGTTACGGCGCCCGTTGTATAATCGTACAATAAGGGCCGCGGATGCGCGGCGTTACTATAAATAAACTGCCCGGTTCTGCGGTTTAAAATGGCGTAAAAAGCGGTAAAGAATTCACCCATTTGCAAAACCTGACAAAAATCGCCGTTTAGTTTAGCCATCACCTGAGCCGGGTCTAATATTTCCACCGCATATTTTTGCAGGGTCATTTTAAACATGGCCGAAAGCATGGCGGCCGTCACTCCGTGCCCCGAAGCATCGGCCAGGATAATTCCCACCAATTCCTCATCAATATCAAAGATATCATAAATATCCCCGCCAAGCTGGCTGGAAGGCAAATAGGAAGCCGCAAAGCGTACATTGTCGTATTGCGGAAGCTTTTCGGGGAGCAGGCTCTTTTGAAATTCTCCGGCCTTTCGCAGGTCCTGAATCAGGCGTTTATTTTGATTTTCGATGGTTTTATTTTGCGTTTTAACTTTGCGCAGCGCGGTACGCAGGTCTTCCGCCTGTTTTTCCAGCAGACGATTTTGCTGCGTTATTTTATCGAGCAGATGAATCCGTTCGGCGCTGATGCCCAAAAACTCGGAGATAGTTTCCAGCATAAAGCGGTCGGAATCATCCAGTTTGATACGCTCAGTATTTTCGATATTAAGCACCCCGTAAATTCGCTTTTTAGAACGAATGGGAAAAGCAAACACGCTGGCTGCTTCGGATAAAGTACCGCGAAAATAGTCCGTTGATGCCGGGACATTGTCCACAACTAATGCTTTTCCCGTCCGGAATACCTGCCAGGGAATGCCCTTATCGGCCGGATATTTTTTCCCCGGTTTAATCTTCTTGGCAAGATATTCTTTCCCATGTCCGTCAAACGATTTTAAAACCAGGGTATTCAGCGGTTTTTCTTCGAAGAAAAGGCTAAGTAAAGATGATTCAAAAAAAGTTTTATAGAGTGTGTGCAGCACATAATCACTTAGTTTGATCAAATCATTTTCAGTGGAAACCATTTTACTGATGTCATTTATGGTCTGCACCTGCATGTAACGTTTTTCCAGCAGGCGCTCGCTTTTAATCTGTTCCGTCAGGTCGATAAAACTTTCAATGATTCCGATGGCCTTGCCATTTTCATCGGTTATGCGCGATACGTTTCTACTGATAAAACGTAACTGACGATCTTTTGTTAATATTTGGGAAACACTGCTGCTATGCACTTTTTCGGCGCCGGACGGTGTGCTCATTTCTTGCAAAATATTGTCGAGACGCAGCACCTGTTCCAGTGTTTTGCCTGTTACGTCCGAAGCACTGTATCCGGTTATCTCTTCAGCCCGTTCATTCCACGAAAGAATAGCGCCGTTTAAATCGCAGGTTATCATTGCATTCGGCGAATCGCGAAAAACCGCTTCGAGATATTTTTTGGATGTTTTGATTTGCGTAACAAGAGTTTCCAGCTCGGAAGTATATCGTTTTACTTTTTCCCGCAGGGCGATACGTGCCGTGGCGCGTTCAATCGTCATCAAAATCACTTCGAAATCGATGGGCTTCACGATAAAATCGGAAGCGCGAAGTTTTAAAGCCTGAATAGCGGAGTCCATATCTCCGTGGCCGGTCATGACAATAATTTCCGTACTGTCGTCTGTCTTTCGGATTGTTTCGAGTAGCTCCAGTCCTGATTTTCCGGGCATACGAATATCGGTAAAAATTATCTGTGGTTTATACTTTTGGTAAATAGTTAAGGCTTCCTCAGCATCGACGGCAGAAATAGCAGAATAACCTTCGAGCGTAAGATATTTAAGCATCGTGGAACAAATAATCGCTTCATCGTCAACGACCAGAATATCCGGTTTTTTCTGTTCCGAATCAGTCGTTACCGATAAGCCATCCGATTCTTTTAAAATCGCTTCCCAGCCCATAGATGTGCTACCAAAAATTAAAAACACAGTGTCAATTCCGGTACTACTACCGGACAATCCTTAACGGATAAATGTACTGATTTTTTCATATTTATGTCAAACTCGCTTCAGAGCAGACAGAACATCATATCCATTACGTTGGTTCCGGTCGGACCGGTTTTTATCAGATTCCCGGTTTGTTCAAAAAAATGATACGAATCGTTCCGATTCAGAAAATCGTCAATATCCAATCCTATTTTTTCCGACCGCTTAAAACTATTCTGATCTATCCAGGCCCCGGCGGCGTCTGTAGGTCCGTCGGTGCCGTCGGTGCCAACACTGCAAAAATAAAAAGGCTGCCGAATGTGCTTTAATTGTTGCAGGACAGCCAAAACCAGTTCTTGATTTCTTCCGCCAAGTCCATCTCCCGTTAAAGTAACGGTGGGTTCACCTCCGGCAATGATACAGATTTTTCCGAACTCTGTTTTTTTCTTCGCCATCGTTTCAGTTATTTTATTCACCCAAAAATCTGCCACTTCGTGTATATCGCCCTGAACAGGTTTGGTCATAAGCCAGGTTTTGTATCCCGCTCGCTCCGCTCTTTTTTTAAGGTTTTCCAGCGCCAGGCTGTTATTACCGATTATAAAATTATGCACCTTTTTAAAAAGAACATTTCCTTTTTTCGGGGTTTCGGATTTCCTCCCCTGCAATCCTTTTTTATAAAAACTCAAAATGGGTTCGGGCAAAGTTTCTGCAAGACGATAGCGGATTAGTATCTTCCGGACATCACTAAATGTGGATGAATCAGGCGTCGTTGGTCCGGAGGCAATGTTTTCGGGCGCATCCCCAATAACATCGGATAAGATAAAGGATTCCAACCGGGCCGGATGTACAATTCCGGCAAAACGGCCTCCTTTTACAAGAGAGATGTGTTTTCGTAAAACATTGATCTCTTCTATGGAAGCGCCGCAAGAAAGCAACTGCTCATTAAAGGCAGCCAGATGCTCAAGATGAATGGAATCCGGAAGAAATTCGAATAACGCAGAGCCACCGCCACTAACAAGAAAAATAACCAGGTCGTTTTCGGAAGCGCTTTCCGCTATTTGTAGCAGTTGATTCGTAGCATAGAGGGTATTTTTATCCGGAACCGGATGGCCAGCCTCAAACAGTTTTATTTTTTTAAGCCTGGTACCGTGGCCATATTTTATAATCACCGCGCCACCGGATAGTTGTATTTCAAGAATATCTTCGAATGCCGCCGCCATGAATGCAGCGGCTTTTCCGATGCCAAGAACATAAATGTTTTCAAACGACGCTAAATTGATCTGAGTGCCATTAAAAGACAGTATCGTATCCTCTAAGCGCACCCTGCGTCGGATGAGTTTATACGGATCCACCGCTTTTAAAGCAGACTGAATCATTTCTTGCGCCAACGGGTTAAACGGCAGTGCCTTCATAGTCTATTTTATTTCTGGGTTATTTAAAACAGGTTCGGCACTTTTTGATGAATTATAAATGAGTTTACTATAAAAATCACGAATTCCACGAAATTACACGAATCTATTCAATGTAATTTCAATAAAAACAATCCGTGTCGTTCTGTAAAAATCGGTGGTTATGCTTTTTTAGACTGGACTCATAAATGAATTCGTATAAAAAATATCATTTGCTATAATGTGTTTTTAGAGGCAAGAATTCCTTTTGCAGCAACCTGCCCAAAGGGGAAGAAATAGGGTTTACCTCCATGTTTACTAGTCTTCAAAAAAAAAGCCTTCCGCTTGGTATACGAAAGGCTAATATATGGCTCCGTATTTATGATTTATTTTACAAATACGGGCGCTTCATTGTAATACTTTTCGGTGTTATTGTTCCAAAAAACCTTTATATTCCAGTTTCCTTTCTTTAAACCGCTCATATCAACAAACTGGCGGCGATTTTCATCCACACGAATCGGGATACGGTTATCCCTTCGTTTATCATCGGGACGAAACAATACAATTGTTCCGCTGATTTCCGTCGTCGGCATCTCTTTTGGAAATTGTAGCGATAAAAATCCCGATTCCTCAAAATCGATACGCAACGGTTCGGACAGACGCTTTGCATTTTGAATCCGGTCTATCTGCTGCTGATAGGCCAGTTCGTCTTCATAATAGTTTTCAGACACCAGGTCGGTGTCGATACCCAGCGCAAAGATGAGAAAGCCAACATTGGCCAGTACGAAAAAAATCAGAAAAACAGTGATGCCAATCGGCCAGTATTTTTCTTTTTTCATTTATCTGCCTTTCTGATGCACAGGCCCTAAAAAGGAGCTCTTTATCTCTTCCAGAATAATGCCGTTGCTTTTTACGGCAATCAATACAGGCGTAACCCGGAAGGGTACAACGTTTTTATCCAGTTTAATAAAAAAGGAGGATTCTGCAAGACTGCCCGGAGGAGCGATTAGCGTCCCTCCAATAATTTCTATTTCACCCTTTGGTGAAATCATTTGCAGTTCAATCGGTTTTTCTTCAAACGTTTTGTTTACAACTTTAATATTGTAGAGGTTACTCAGACGTCCGTCCGGAAGTTCCTGAAATAAGATACCGGGCGTTCGTAAAACGGTTGCATCCAAAGCGCTGCGGTTCGTAAACAGCAAAATCAGAGCCGTTAATAAAATAAGTAAAATTGCAGAATACCCCATAATCCGCGCGCTAAAAGAAAGCCGGGTACCCTTTTCAATTCCTTCATACGAATCATAGCGAATTAAACCGCGCGGTCTTTTAACTTTATCCATCACAACGTTACAGGCGTCGATACAGGCGGTACAATTCACACATTCGAGCTGTGTACCGTTTCGGATATCAATTCCTGTAGGACAAACATCCACACAAAGATTGCAGTCGACACAATCTCCAGCCTTTTCGCCTTTTTTCATTTTAGCCCGCGGTTCGCCGCGTTTGAAATCGTATGCGACAACAATAGATTCTTTATCGAGGAGCACTCCCTGTAGCCGGCCGTAAGGACAAACCATGGTGCAGATTTGCTCCCGGAAAAACGCATATACCCAGTAAAAGGCAGCGCTGAAAAGCAGCATCACGATAAAACCGGTCAGATGCTCGCCCGGCGAAGATGTAACCAGTTCTTTTAACTCTTCAACTCCGATTATATAAGCCAGAAATGTATTCGCCAGAATAACAGCAAGTACAAAGAAAGTACCGTGTTTAAGCGCTTTTTTAAAGAATTTTTCGGCGGACATGGGCGCCGCATTCAGTTTACGCTGAGCGTTTGCATCGCCTTCAATTAGGTATTCGATTTTCCGGAAAATCATTTCCATAAAAATCGTCTGCGGGCAGGCCCATCCGCACCAGAGACGTCCGAAAACCACTGTAAATAAGACAACAAAAACTACAATCGTAAGGGTGGCCACCATAAAAATATAAAAATCCTGCGGCCAAAACGGCATTCCGAAAACCACAAACTTACGATCTAAAATATTCAGCAGCAGCAACGGCTGGCCGTTAATTTTTACAAAAGGCGTACCGAATAAAATCGCCAGTAGAACAACACTTACTGCGGTGCGCCAGCGGTATAAGTTCCCTTTGGGTCTTTTAGGAAAAACCCAAACCCGTTTGCCTTCTTTGTCTATTGTTGAAACGCTATCACGAAACTTCTCTTTGTCTGCCATTCTTATAGATCCTTAGTCCCCCCATTCATAATTCTTATTGTAGTGGATAGGTATGCTTTTCACCCTGCGGCGCTTTGGGATTTGGCGGATTCGTGCCATGCAGTGTTAAGATATAACTTGCCGCCTGCTTAATTTGCTCCGGAGACAAAACACCTCTCCATGTAATCATACCTTTAGCCGGAACGCCTACCGTAATAGTATGGGCAATATGCGCCATATCGGCGCCATGAATCCAGTAATCATCTGTCAGGTTGGGCCCGATACCACCCTGTCCCTGCGCACCGTGACAGCTTACACAATTTTTAGTAAAGATGTCTTTTCCCTTATTGATACTCGCGACATCCGTTAAGGCTTCCATCGGTTCAACCGTTTCTTTAGCCGCCGCCTTTTTCGGCACGATGGCCGCACCACCGGCGCTAAGCTGTTTAAACAGATCAGGGAAATCCGCCTTTAATTTATTAAGAGTTGGCTCGTCTGCCCGGCGCATGGCTTCCATAATCAATCCGTCAGACGTCAGCTCCGGCCCCACATAGGATGCAAACTGTTCTTCAATAAAAGGGGTTACATCGCCTTTAGGACTCGTATACGGGGATCTGTAAATGCCGAGAAAACCGCCTGTCCCATCTGCTTCGACCGGTTTCCAGTTGGGATCGATTTCTTTATTATACTCTGCTATCTGTAAATCACCTGTTCTAAACACGTGATAATGAAACATATAGACAACCGAGAAGATGATCGTAATCCAGAACAGGTACACCCACCATGGCGGCAGTTCATTATCCAGCTCACGGATTCCGTCATAATCATGATCTAACAGTACATCTTTTTTCTTTGCCATTCTGCTATTCTCCAATTTTACTTTCAACCGGGCCGTTATTTTCCAGCGGGAGTCTGCTCATTTTGGACAGATAACCCTTATTTACCCGGAAAGCCCAAATTACAATGCCTATAAAAACCGGGAAAAATATCAGAAATGCGATGATCTGAAACGTCGTTCCCCCGGGAATAGTTGTTAACATATCACTTATCATAGTTTTTCTCTGTTTCTTTAGTTTGTGCCCGGTGCATTTGCACCTTTAATATCAATACCCAAACGCTGTAAATACGCAATGAGGGCAATAATTTCTTTGCCGGATTCAACTTCAATTCCATCTGTCTTTAAAGCCATGGCTATTTTATTTGCCTGTTGTTTCAGATCATCAAGGGCAACTTCGTCATAACCATCCGGATAAGGCACTCCGAGTGCCTGCATGGCGCGAATTTTTGCAGCCGTATGCGAATCATTCAGATCATCCTTAATAATCCAGGGAAACGGCGGCATAATGGATCCCGGCGACATGGAGGTTGGTTGCAACATATGGTTGTAATGCCAGGAATCCGGATACTTTCCTCCAACCCGGTGTAAATCCGGCCCCGTACGTTTGGAACCCCACTGGAACGGATGGTCGTAAACAAATTCGCCGGCTTTGGAATACTCGCCGTAACGTTCGGTTTCGTTACGAAAAGGACGGATCATCTGCGAATGACAGGTGTAACAGCCTTCACGTACATAAATATCCCGGCCTTCCAACTCCAGCGGAGTGTATGGCTGCACACTGGAAATAGTAGGTACATTTGATTTTATCAGGTACATGGGAATGATTTCAACTAATCCCCCGACAAGTACAACAACCACGGCAAGAATAAAGAACTGGGTCGGGCGTCTTTCCAACCAGCGGTGCCAGTGTCCGGAGGCAGCGCTTAGGCCTTCTTCCGCATCCGAAACCAGAGCCGGCGCTTCGGCTTTTTCGTTGGCTGTTAAAGAGCCGGATTTTGCTGTTTTATATAAGATATAAACCATATAGCAGGCGCCGGTCAGATACATTAAACCGCCGAGAGAACGAATCCAGTACATGGGAATAAGCTGCAAGACGGTTTCTAAAAAGATGGGATATTTCAGAAAGCCTTCTGCCGTGAATTGTTTCCACATTAAACCTTGCGTAACGCCGGCCCAGTACATGGGAATGACATAAAAAATCATACCGAGGGTAGCAATCCAGAAATGAAAATTGGCGCCTTTTACCGAATAGAGTTTTGTGTTATAAAGTTTCGGAATAAGCCAGTACAAAATACCAAATGTCAATAACCCGTTCCAGCCCAGTGTACCCACATGCACATGCGCTACCGTCCAGTCGGTGTAATGCGATAAAGCATTGATGTTTTTAATGGCCAGCATGGGCCCTTCGAACGTAGACATACCGTAAGCGGTAACCGCAACCACCATAAATTTTAAGATGGGATCTTCACGCACCCGATCCCAGGCGCCGCGCAGGGTTAAAAGCCCGTTTAACATCCCGCCCCATGAAGGCGCAATAAGCATTACAGAGAATACCGTTCCCAATGACTGTGCCCAGTCCGGCAGAGCGGTATAAAGCAGATGATGCGGGCCGGCCCAGATATACAAAAAGATTAATGCCCAAAAGTGAATAATAGACAAACGGTATGAATAGATTGGCCGGTCTGCCGCCTTGGGAAGGAAATAATACATCAGTCCCAGATAGGGCGTTGTAAGAAAAAAGGCCACCGCATTATGTCCGTACCACCATTGTACCAGCGCATCCTGAACGCCTGCGTAAACCGGGTAACTTTTTAACAGACTTACAGGAATTTCGATGGAATTTCCAAGATGAAGAATGGCCACAGTAAAAAACGTGGCGATATAAAACCAGATGGCCACATACATATGTTTTTCACGACGCTTGATGATGGTGCCAATCATGTTTATGCCAAAGATAACCCAGATAATCGTAATCAGAATATCAATGGGCCATTCCAGTTCAGCATATTCTTTACCAACCGTAATACCAAGCGGCAGGGTAATAGCCGCCAACAGGATGATAAGCTGCCAGCCCCAAAAATGAATCTTCGACAAGAGGTCGCTGAACATTCGAGTTTTTAGCAGGCGTTGTAACGAATAATAAACGCCCATAAAAATACCGTTACCCACAAAGGCGAAAATAGCCGCATTTGTATGCAACGGACGCAAACGGCTGAAGACCAGCCAGGAGATGTCCATACTCATTGCCGGCCAGTAAATTTCAATAGCAACGATTAAACCGACCAGCATTGCCACTACCCCCCAAACGGCGGTTGCAATTGCAAAGTCTCTTACAATCTTATTGTCGTAATAAAAGGTTTCCAGCTTTCCCATAAAAGCTCCCTGCTCCTTACTTTTGGTTATTTTGAATAGTATCTTTTTTATTTTCCATCAACATTCTCATCGAAGGTGTTTCGTAATCATCAAACTGGCCATTTTTTACCGCCCAGATAAAGGCGCCCAAAAAGCCCAGAGCTGCCAACAGACTAAGCGAAATAAGCACCACCAAAACACTCACAGCGCTCCCCCGCTTCCCGATAATTTAAAATTCATTCTTCGGGCTAAAAACATCACACCGCCGGTGGTAAAAACAACAACCGAAATCGAGCTGGCCGGCATCAGCAGTGCGGCAATCAGCGGCGAAAGCGTTCCCTGTATGGCAAAATACATTCCCGTAATATTGTATATAAAGGAAATGACAAAACTTATCAGAATAATACGCATACTTTTCCTGGAGAAATCGATAAAATCGGGCAGACGATTTAGGCTGCCTGCGTCCAGAACAGCGTCACTGGCAGGAGAAAAACTGTTTAAGTCTTCCGTTAATGAAATACCGACGTCACTCTGTTTTAATGCACCGGCGTCATTCAGCCCGTCGCCAACCATCAAAACACTTTTATTTTGTTTTTGCAACTTTTTGATAAAGGCCAGCTTTTCAAAGGGCGATTGTTTAAAATGCATATCCGCATCACGACCAAACAGAGATTCCATACGCTTCCGCTCGTATTCGTTATCTCCGCTTAACAAATGGATCTTAAAACGTTTTTTCAGTGCGGCAATGGTCTTTTTTAAACCGGGACGCAGTGCATTATAAATCATAAAAGAACCGCGGAGACGGTTGTTAACGGAAAGATACACCCTGCTTGCATTTTGCCCTGATTCCGAATCGAATCCGACAAAACGAGCCGAACCGACACGCACCGTTGTTCCGTTAAAATCGGCGCTTATGCCCTGGCCGGCTTCTTCGGTAAAATTATTCAGCGGAAGCGTTTTTGAGTTGTTCAGATAAGAGACAAGCTGACGGCTTAACGGATGCATGGATTGACGTACCAGCGAATAAACCATACTCGCCTCTTCCTGCGAAAGCTCCTGCTCCGAATCAAATGAAATGGCGGCAACCGCTGAACGGGTTATGGTTCCGGTTTTATCAAAAACAATGTGCCGAATGGTGGCAAGCGCTTCGACAACCGCCGTATTTTTGAGATAAAACTTGTTCCAGCCAAAAACACGCAGCGTATTGCCCAGCGTAAAGGGAGTAGACAAGGCCAGCGCACAGGGGCAGGCCACAATAAGCACGGCAGTAAAGGCATTTAAAGCCAAATTCCAACTGCTGCCGGCCCAAAAAACGGCAGAGGCCAGGGCAATGCTGATCACGGCAACCGTAAAATAACGGCTCACCGAATCGGCCGCGGAAATGATACGGCTATGTACCGGTTTTGTAAACGCTTCGTCGTTCCACAACTCCGTTAAATAACTCTGATTAACCGGTTTAATCACATCCAGTTCCAGTATCCCTGCGGTCTGCTTTCCACCGGCATAAATAATATCGCCCGATTTTTTTTCGACAGGCGCCGATTCGCCGGTCACAAAGCTATAATCGATCAAAGCGTTTCCGCGAATTAAAACCGAGTCGGCCGGAATAAGCTCCTGGCTGCGGATAAGGATACGATCGCCGGGTTGCAGATTTTCCAGCGGAACACTGGTTTCTCCCGTGTCGGTTTTTTTGGCTGCCGACACCGGAAAATACGATTTATAACTCCGTTCGAAAGAGAGGGAGTCGTAGGTTTTTTTCTCAAAAAGTTTACCTACCAGCAGCAGAAAAATTAATCCGGTAAACGAATCCATATACCCGGAGCCAACGCCGCTAAAAACTTCGTAAATACTGCGCGTAAACAGGGTAATGACGCCAAGCGAAATGGGCACATCCATATTTACAAATTTGGAACGTAAGGCAGACCAGGCCGATTTAAAATAATCCAGACTACTGTATAATAAAACAGGCAAGGCCAGCGCCACACTCAGATAATTAAAGAAGTTACTAAGCCCGCTTTCCACTTCCTGTTCGCCGGCGAGATATTCCGGAAAATGAAACATCATAATATTGATAAAACAAAAACCGGCCACGCCGATTTTCAAATAAAGGTCACGGTCTAAATTTTTATCTTCCCGGTGAACAAGACTATCGAGATTAATTTGCGGTTCGTAACCGAGAGAAGTTAAAAGCTCTGCCAGCTGGCGCAGTGTGGAGGCGGTTTCTTCGAAGGTAATCTGTACTTCTTTTTTTAGATAATTGACACGCGAAGAATGGATTAGAGGATTCAGTCGGACCAGATTTTCCAGCAGCCAAACGCAGGAACTGCAATGCATGGAAGGAACATAAAAAGTGACGCTGGCTGTATTCCCGTCACTAAAATTAACCAATTTGCGCCGCATCTCTTCATCTTCGAGATATTTAAACTTTGTTTTTAAACCTGCTTCGACAGGAGTGGTTCCGGGCGTCTCGCTATACTGGTAATAGTCGCACATCTCATTGGATTCCAGCAATTCATACACCATTTTACAACCGTTACAGCAAAATATTTTTTCACCAATACGGATTCTGGAGTTCGGACACGTATCTCCACAATGGTAGCAGGATTGTTTCTGTCCCATCTTATTAAGGTGTATTTCCTGAATTGCTTCCATATCGTTTATGCTAACTTTATTTACCGTTCTAAAATCTATCCGGATTTATTTTTTAGTTCTATAACAAACTCTACAGCCAGTACAAATGCATCAGCCCCAGCGTATCAATTCCCCGCAAAAAGGTTAAAAGCCCCAGGCCAGCCGCAAGCAGAGCCGCCAGTTTATAGAGCCGGCTACGCAGTTTAACCGGTATCTTACCACTAATCATTCCGGTAATCACCATGGCCGGCATGGTAGATATCCCGAAAACCAGCATGGTAAGCATCCCCCCCGCCAAGCTGCCGCTGGCCACGGCTTTGGCCCCGGCCGTATAAACCAGACCGCAGGGAATAAATCCCAAAACAAATCCCAATCCAAGGATATTATTGCGTTTTACTTTGTTAAAGAGCGCTGTAACAAGTCCTTTAAAAGGATTAAATCCCGGGAAAGAATTGGGCGCCATATTGGGAATCAGACCGGCTAAGTCCAAGCCCATAAAAATCATTATTATCCCGGCAATTACCGATAATCCGCCCTGGAAATGACGTATGGCAAATACAATGCTAACCGCATTTCCAACGAGCCCCAAAATATTTCCGATCAGCATATAACTAAGAATTCGTCCGCTGCCGTACAAAAGGTGCGGACTTAGGCGCTGCCAAAAAGTAGGACTCTTAATAAAATCATTTTCATTAACCTTTAAACTGTAGGTCAGAACAAATCCGCCGCACATTCCGACACAGTGGCTGAATCCTCCGGCCAGTCCCATCAGGAAAACACCTATCAGGTCCAGTTCCATAAGCCTTACTTTGCAGCTTCTGCGGCAATCAACTCCATTGCTTTAGAAACGGGAATACGGTATGTCCCTTTTTTTGCATCGATTAAAGCATAGGAGGTTAATACCTTTTGTTCCCGTTCGCGCAATTCTTTAATACTTATTTTTTTGTCTGCCGCACCGGCGCCGCCTGTTTGCTGCGCAGAGTCCGAACGACATCCGCTAAGCAGGAGCAGAATAGCGGAAGCAGTGAGTACTGTTATTTTAAAATGCTTTTTCATGTCTGTCCAACTATTAAGGATTGTGATGTTTCAATGACTCTTCAAATTTGGGATCGCCCATGGGAACTGCGGCATGTTTGCCGAGTTGCTTCCAGAACAACCACATAAAGATACCGCCGATTCCGGCCATAGCCGTAAAATCGAAAATACAAAAGCGTACGCCGCTTGTATGAAGCACGGGGATAACCAGCCAAAAAATATCGACCCAGTGCATAATTAAAATAAAAATGGACATATATTTTAAATACGTATAGTTACGCTTGGAATTGCGGCTTAACAGGCCCACAAAAGGAATCAGAAAATGTCCCAGAACCACCGTCATGGTAATGATTGGCCATGTGCCCCGCCAGCGATCCAGATAAAAAATTGTCTCTTCGGGGATGTTGGCATACCAAATTAGCAAATATTGCGAAAACCCCATATATCCCCAAAAGATAATAAATCCAAAAGTAAACTTAGCAAGGTCGTGATAGTGTTCTACCGTAATAACAGAATCCATCGCTCCGCGTTTATTCATATACAAACCGATCACGATAACAAGCGTCAGTGTGCCCACTAATCCGCCGGAGAAGAAATAGAGCCCGAAAATCGTGGAATACCAGTGGGGATACAAAGACATGATCCAGTCGAAGGAAGCAAAGGTCGTGGTTAATGCAAAAATAATCATCCCGGGCGCGCTCACTTTTTTAAGCGTTTTGATATGCTCGGGCTTCGCCCCCCCATCCATAGCCAAAGATGTTTTATACAACTTGGCGGCAATCAGATACCAGACCGTAAAATAAAAAGCCGTACGAATGGCAAAGAACGTAATATTCAGGTAGCTCGTCTTTTTAGATAAAATAGGGTCGGCCGCGACAACATCCACATGCGACCATTCATATAAGTGGTGCGCTCCCAGAAGAACCGGAATAAAAAAGATAGCCATATAGGGCAAAACCTTCATTAGTGTTTCCAAAATCCGGCGCAACGTCACCCCCCATACAGTGCCGGTTAAATGGAAAAGAAGCACCAGAAACAATGCGCCCAAGGCAATTGAAACCCAAAAGAGGTAAGCCGTTAAATAGGAAAAAAAGAATTGTTCTGTTTTTGTGAAATACCCGACAACTGTGAGCAACAGGCCCAAAACACCGATCCCGAGGGACCGAACCTGCACAGAATTTAAGTCTGTCAATTTAAAAGCAGCCGCATCAAATTTCATAAGTCTCTCAATATTTCCTGTTAATAGTTTAGGTCACGCCATTTGTTTGACGGACACGTCATCTAAATATTTTTTATTTATCCGAAGCCAGCTTCGCCCGCATTTCTTCCGGAACGTCTTGCGCGCTTGCGTTTTGCGATCGCTGCAACGCACGCACATAACCCACAATCGCCCAGCGATCGGCCACCGGGATCTGATGTTTGTATGAGGGCATATTACGAAAGCCGTTGCTAATCACATCAAAAATATGCCCATCGGGAAACTGACGCACTTTATCCGTATGAAAATCGGGCGGCGGAAGAAATCCGCGATTTACAATAATTCCTTTTGCATTTCCCGTACGGCCGTGACACGGTGCGCAATAGATATCAAAACGTTCCTGCCCTCTTTTTAAAACATTTGCCGTAAAAGAGACCGGCGCGTGTTTTACAACTGCGCCGTCTTCGGTTTTGCCAAAATAAAATTCCGCATTTTCATAGCCTTCACTCTGAGCAACGGTGCCTTTTACCGGCATACGGTTAACCATCCCGTTTGCAAAAAACTTACTGGCAGCCTGGGCATCATAACGCTCCTGACTATCCATATTCGGATTAAAATGGATGGGTGGTTTTTCCGATACCGCGCCCTGCTGACAACCAATTACTATTATTAGAGACACAATTAACAAAACCGCATTCCGTATCTTAACAATGTGTTGTTTTCTTCGTTCCATCATTCTGCTCTCAATCATCTGCTATTAACAATTCAATTTCCCGGCCGCCGATAGATTTTAAAAATTCAACGGTTTCTTTTTCATCAAACTTTGCGTCTTTGGCCTCGATGCTAACAAAAAAAGCATCATCCGTAACTTTTGCAAAGCGATCCGAATAAAATACCGGATGATGGAAACGTGGCAATTTATTCAAGGCCAGCATTCCAAACAGCGCAGTACCCGCCGAGGTCAGAACCATAAGCGCAAAGGCTACGGCGCCATATGCCTGATAACTAAACAGCGGTTTACCGGATATGACCAGAGGATACGCGATTGTGCTTGTCCAGCCTTCAAATAAAAATCCAACCAGAACCATCAAAAAAGCTACCGGAGCAACTATCCATCCTAAAACGGAACGTTTCTCCCCCATCGCTTTATCCATTCCGTGAATAGGGAAGGGCGAATGGCAATCAAATCTTGTATATTCCGAGTCACGCATTTTTTCGGCAGCATCTATCAAAGCAGCGGGATTCTCAAACTCGGCAATAACGCCTTCTATTTTTCCACTTTTCATCTGCATCCTCTTTATTCATGTTTTTTGTAATAGTGCGGGTCTGCCTGCGGCAAAACGCCTTTTATCTCCGCCATCGAAACCATGGGCAAAAAGCGGATAAAGAGCAGGAACAGGCTAAAGAACAATCCAAAAGAACCAACCAGCATACTGATATCGAATATGGTCGGGCTAAAATAATCCCAGCTCGAAGGCAGAAAATCATTGGCCAGCGAGGTAACGGTGATGACGAAACGCTCGAACCACATACCAATATTTACAAAGATAGAAATAATAAACATGGCCGGAATATTGGTACGAATCTTTTTAAACCAGAATAGCTGGGGAATTAATACATTACAGGAAATCATAATCCAGTAAGCCCAGGCATACTGCCCGAAGGCACGATTTAGAAAGGTAAATGTTTCATATTCATTCCCGCTGTACCAGGCAATAAAAAATTCCATACTGTAGGCATAGCCAACCATCATTCCGGTTACCATGATCACCATATTCATTTTTTCGAAATGGCGAATGGTTAAAATATGTTCCAATCCATAAATTTTTCGGGCGATTATGGCTAAAGTCAGCACCATGGCAAAACCGGAAAAGATAGCGCCGGCCACAAAATAGGGGGGAAAGATTGTGGAGTGCCAGCCCGGAATAACTGAGGTGGCAAAATCGGTGCTCACCACACTGTGCACCGAAAGTACCAGCGGCGTTGACAACCCGGCCAACAGCAGATACGCTAATTCGTAGTTTTTCCACTGTTTGTTACCTCCACGCCAGCCCAAAGAAAAGATGCCAAACATTATTTTACGAAAGCGTGCTTTGGCCCGATCGCGCAGGGTCGCCAAATCCGGAATTAAACCGGTGTACCAGAACATTAACGAAACGGTAAAATAGGTGCCCACCGCAAATACATCCCAGAGTAACGGACTGCGGAAATTCGGCCACATTTGCATCTGGTTGGGAATGGGAAACATAAAATAGGCCATCCAAACACGCCCCACATGGATTCCCGGAAATACGAGGGCGCAGATTACAGCGAAGAGGGTCATTGCTTCGGCAAAACGGTTAATGGACGTCCGCCACTTCTGCCTAAAGATAAACAGAACGGCCGAGATCAGTGTGCCGGCATGACCGATACCTACCCAGAATACAAAATTTACGATTGCCCAGCCCCAGCCAACCGGGTTATTAATCCCCCAGATACCAATCCCTTCGTAAAACAAAAATCCGATAGAACCGAAGAGGATTAGCGCCAGAGACGACGCTAGTCCGAAAAGAACAAACCAGGCTTTTTTTGTTTTGCCTTCGACAATGCCGCTTATTTTTTCTGTTATCGAGCTAAATGTCGGTTTCCCGCCGATTAACGGCGGTTCTTCAAATACGGTCGTCGCTGCAGTTTCTTGTACACTCACAGACATATTCTCTCTTTTATTAGTTACGGTTAATTACATTCATTTCCAATAGTCATTCTTTTACCGCCGGAGCGAAAAACCCGGAGATTTCAAACCTGTGGCTGATAATCCGCAAGTTTGGGGTTCGGGTTACGCACTTTAGCCAAAAAGGTGTTTCGCGGCTTCAGATTAAGCTCACCGAGTAATGCATAATTCCGGGGTGATTTTTTCGATTCCGCAATTTTACTCTTCGGATCTAACAAATTACCGAAGACGATGGCGTCTGCCGGACAGGTTTGCTGACATGCGGCAACCACATCACCGTCCACCAAATCCCGGCCCTGGTTTTTAGCGTCAATTTTACTGCGGGTGATGCGCTGTGTGCAAAATGTACATTTTTCCATTACCCCGCGAAAACGGACGGTCACATCGGGATTTTGCGCCATCTGCATCACTTCAGGCAAATCTTTTGTATAGTTGAAAAAATTAAAACGCCGTACCTTATACGGGCAGTTATTGGAACAGTAGCGCGTACCGATACAGCGGTTGTAAGTCATTACATTTAAGCCTTCTTCATCGTGAGAAGTGGCCGCCACCGGACAAACCTGCTCACACGGCGCATTTTCGCAATGCTGACAACTCACCGGCTGATAGACCATATATGGATTTTCCACATCACCCGAAAAATAACGATCCAAACGAATCCAGCTCATCTCCCGTCCGTTTCGAACCTGTTCTTTGCCAACTACCGGAATATTGTTTTCACTCTGGCAGGCAATCATACAGGCGTTACAGCCGGTACAGGAATTTAAATCGATGGTCATCCCCCATTGATTTCCCTCTTCATAGGGACGCTCTTTCCATAGCGATTCCAACGGCGGATGCTCCACCATTTCTTCCGCAAAATTCGGATGTTCTTTAAACGCCTCCACGGTCGCTTCGCGCACCAGGGGCCGGCCTTCCATACTGCCGTGATCCTGTGTGTTGGCCAGCGCATATGTTTCACCGGTTAAACGAACGGTCGCGCCGACTGCAACGCCCATGGCCTCACTCGTACGCAGCGGAAAAACATCAAAACCCGTTCCATTCCCTACTCGGCCCGCTGCAGAACGCCCGTATCCCAGCGTAAGCGTCAGCGAATTATCGGCATGTCCCGGAAGAATCCATACCGGTATTTTAAGACGTTTACCATTTACATGTATTAAAACAATATCTTCATTTTTTACACCCAGCGCCTGCGCCGTACGAATACTGATAAATGCGGGATTATCCCAGGCCAGCTTAGAAACCGGATGCGGCATCTCCTGCAACCAGCCGTTATTGGCATACCGTCCGTCAAACACGGCCGGCGAAGCGGCAAAAACAACTTCCAGATTTTTAACGGTAGCTCGGACAAAGTTAACGGGATTTTTTTGCAATGCGGCGGCAATCCGCCCCGCCCGAACCTGCGGTTGCACCGTTTTAGCCGGCTCATCCGCATATACGCCGTCATGCAAGACCTTGCGCCACATGCGATCAAAACCGGCGCCTTTCAGTTTTTTCTTCCAGGTTTCCTGCAACACTTCATGATCCGTTTTTGCAGATCCATCCACGAAGAGCTGTGCCATTTGCAGTGTTGGAATCGCTTTATACAGTGGTTCGATCAGCGGCTGTATAACCGATGCGGCGCCATCAAACGAGCGTACATCCGACCAGCTTTCCAAAAAATGCGCAGAGGGAACATGCCATTCGCAGATAGAAGCGGTCTCATCCACATGGCTTGCAAAGGAGATACTGTGTTTCAGTTTACCCAAAGCCTGTTTAAATTCAAGGTTAGCCGGAGCATCATATACCGGATTTACATTAAGCATAAGCAGCGTCGTAACGGTTCCCGCATTAATTTTTTCCACGGTCTGCACCAGCGCATCCACAGTAGGACGCAGCGCATCGCGCAACTCGGAATAGACAACCGTTGTTCCGTTCGCTCCGAGCGCTTCATTAATCTGGGCACAAATTGCATGTACAACCGCCGGCTGTCTGCGTCCTGCCAGAACCAGGCTATTCCCGCTGTTTTTAACCAAATCTTCGGCCACGGTTTTTAACCAGCGCCGGTCAAACAGCGTACCGTCTACATTATATTTTTCGCCTTTAACAGAAACACCAAGACTACGCAGCTCTTCCACAAGAGCAACGGCAAATGCCGGCGTCATTCCGGTTTGCATCCGTAACCGATGATCAGCCACCGCACCGGTAGATGTAAAAGCATTTTCCACCACATAAAGACGGTTCATCTCTTTTACCGCATCCACTTTACGCGCTTTGGCAAAACCGCCCGTTGCATTTATATCATCGGTTTCGGTTAACAGAAAGTCCGAATCAAGCGACAGCACTACCTTTGCTTTGGAAAAATCATACCTCGGCTGAAAGGCTTTTCCAAACGCTAATTCCATTCCGTTATATATATTTTCATCACTTATGGCTTCCCAGGTAATCCAGTCCGCGTTGGGGAAATTCTTTTTAAACTGCTCGTACAGGCGAAACATGGAGGGTGATGCAAAAGAGCCGCTAACCACGGCGAACCCCGCTCCTTTATTTTTTTTAAATTCTCCCATTAGGCTCTGCATCTGTGCGCTAAAATTTTCCCACGAAGATACGGTGCCATTTTTCAGAACGTTTTTAGAACGATCCGGATCATAGAGGTTTAAAATTTCAGCCTGAATCAAACGATTGGACTTCCCTTTTGTCAGCGGATGCCTAGGATTGCCCTCAATTTTTGTAGGACGTCCCACGTGGCTTTCTACAATCAAACCGTAACTGCTTAAACCAAAGGGCATAGCCGTGGCATATTGCAGAGATTTTCCGGGTACAATATTTTCCGGAGCCGTTACATACGGTACAATTTTTTCAACCGGCCGGCGGCAACCTGCCAAACCGGCAAATGCAATGGAGGCGCCCATCAGACTTAAAAATTTCCGGCGGGTAACCGGATTGGTCATTTCAGAAGCGTTTTCGGGAAATTCCCGTTGTAAAAATTCATTAAATTCCGGCGTGTCGGCCAGTTGGTCCAAACTGCGCCAGTATTCTTTGCCTTGTATCTTTTGTTCCAGTTTCATCGATGGCATCCCGAACATGTTGTTGGTGGTTTGATATTTTTTTCTTTGATTAATTTTGCAGCAAATTCAAGCTGATTGGAGGGTGCTTTGTAGTTCATGGTTGTAATTTCGGAAGCGGGACGCAGATACTTTTCGGGAGCACGGTGACAATCGAGACACCAACCCATACTTAGCGGCTTTACCTGCCGAATCACTTCCATCTCACGCACATTGCCGTGGCACGACTCACATCCTACCTGAGCGGTAATATGCGCGCTGTGATCAAAATAGGCGTAATCCGGTATTTTATGAACACGCACCCACTCCAAAGGCGTTTTATTGGTCCAGCTGTCACGCACCAGTTTCAGTTTATCGCTGGAAAGCTTAATTAATGTGTGACAATTCATGCAGGTTTGCACAGGCGGAACAGCAGCAACAGGAGATATTTCTACCCCCGTATGACAATAGCGGCAATCCATCCCCAGTTCACCGGCATGCAGCTTATGACTATAGTCCACTGGCTGCACAGGCTGATACCCTGTATCCGTATATTCCGGAGAGCCAAAATGCCAAAAGAATCCGATTACCGAAAGCGTACCCAATACAACCAACACCAGGACAATCATAGGCATTTTATTAGAAGATTTAGAAAAGATCTGAGCAAATTCCGTTTCCCTTCTGATAGTATTTCTGTAATTTAATTATTGGTGCAGCAGGAAAAAATCACAAAGATTAACACTAAAACATTTGTAAATATTCCCGGTATTTTATTTTTTTTTAATATGCACTTAAAACCTAAAGCAATGCACGTCAATGAAATAAAATTATTCCCATGCTGCTTTAGGTCTGTTTGACCGAATATTATTTTAACGGGAGGTCGTTATGTATATTTAAAATAATGCCGGATTAATCTTGATGCAAATTGGATTTACAAAAACTAAAAAATGCCCAAACACATTAGTGTCCGGAGAAATAAAAATTTCTTTGCAAAAAAGTAAACCGGGTTTATTGCTTCGTTATCTGCTCTGCGCTGCCCTGAATAATGTGAGCTTTATCCCCCTCACAATTAGGGAAAGGGTTTGAGGAAGGAACGAGGTGGGTTGGTTTAATCTTTAAGAGCCATGGTTCCGTTTTACATAACGGATATTTCCTTTTCCTTTGGTATTACTTTAGCTTTTTATATCCGGTTCTTTTTCAACCGGACCGTAATGCCTCGAATATTAAAAATGTTTCTATATCGAGTGGATGGTTAAAGCGACAGAAGGTTTGTCGCAGCTTCTTTTACGATTTTCCCGTGAAAATCTGTGCAAAAGAGTAGTATTTTTTTAAGCACGTTGCCTGCGCAAATTAACAGCGTAGCAAAAGTTTCAAGTTTTACGCCCAGTAACCTTCTTTAAAACCACAATACAAAAGAAGCCATTTTTTCCTTTGATTTTAATATTTTAATGACGTAAATTTAGAGCTTTAAAATATAAATCAGAATAAATATCACACGATTCGCAGGAGTATGAGCAGATGATCGGCTTTTATACTGTTTTGTTATTCATCCTGACCGGGGCATTTTTAGTGTCCTTTACCGTCGCGCTTTCCCGTTTTCTGGCCCCGACAAAAGACTATCCCGAAAAACACATCCCCTATGAATGCGGAGAGTTACCGCAGGGAGAGGCCTGGATTCAGTTTAACAACCGCTTTTATATTGTTGCTCTTATTTTCCTTATTTTTGATGTGGAAGTTATTTTTATGTATCCCTGGGCCGTTGTATTTAATGATATGGGTCTGCTCGCCTTTATCGAAATGTTTATATTTATTTTTATTCTGCTGGTTGGGTTAGCATATGTTTGGGTTAAAGGCGATTTAGACTGGATTAAGCCAAAACCCAGGCTGGAACATCTGGCCAAGGCGAAAGGAGAATAATATGGGTTGGTTTGATACTCATAATGAGAATAATATATTTTTCGGAAAGCTGGAAGATGCTTTTAACTGGGGACGCGCCAGCTCCCCCTGGCCCATTGGATTTGGTCTGGCCTGCTGCGCTATCGAAATGATGGCCACCGGCGCTTCACACTACGATTTGGATCGTTTCGGCACCTTCTTTCGTCCCAGCCCGCGCCAATCGGACGTGATGATCGTCGCCGGAACCGTTACCCTAAAAATGGCGCCTCTGTTACGCCGCTTGTATGAACAGATGCCCGAGCCAAAATATGTTATTTCTATGGGCAGTTGCGCCAATTGCGGGGGACCTTACTGGCGTTACGGGTATCATGTATTGAAAGGTGTTGATCAGATTGTTCCGGTGGACGTCTATGTTCCCGGCTGCCCTCCCCGTCCCGAAGCATTGCTGGACGGATTAATTCAGTTAAAAGAAAAAATTAAAAGCGGACAAGCAGGTAAATAAGGAACGCTGTATGACTGCCCAAGAAATTTATAATTCCATTCAGGAAAAATTTCCTGACACCATCGTTGAGTTTAATGATTCTGTGTTGCAACCGTATATTAAACTTACGCCGGACCAGTTCAATGAAGTGTGCCAGTTTTTAAGAGACACCGATACATTGGGTTTTGACGCTTTGATGAACTTATCCGGCGTGGATTACGGCGAAGAACTGGGAACCGTGTACCATCTCTATTCGATGCAGCACCGTCATAAGATCGTTTTAAAGGTAAATGTGCCCCGCGAACATGCCGAAATTCCCACCGTGGCCGATTTATGGCGCACCGCAGACTGGCATGAACGCGAAGTGTTTGATCTGTATGGCATCAATTTTATAAACCATCCCGATATGCGCCGCATTCTCCTCCCGGATGACTGGGAAGGCTATCCTCTGCGTAAGGACTATGTACAACCCGAAGAATACAACGGAATTACGATTGCGCATCCAGATATGAAAGGTAATTCAGATGAAGAAAAGTAATATTCCTGAATCTCAATTTGAGTTACAAGTACCCGAGTCGCTAAAAACCGAAGAGATGACTATTAGTATGGGGCCGCAGCATCCCAGTACGCATGGTGTTTTACAGGTTATCTTAAAAACAGACGGCGAAATTATTAATAGCGCCAAACCGCAAATCGGCTATTTGCACCGCTGTTTTGAAAAACATGCCGAAAACATTACCTGGCACCAGGTGATTCCGTTTACCGATCGCCTCGACTATATCGCTTCCATGAACAATAATCTGGGTTATGTGATTGGTATTGAACGCATGATGAATCTCGAAGTAAACGAACGCGCCGAGCATTTGCGCGTCGTTGTTTCGGAACTGAATCGTATTGCCAGCCATCTCATTGCTCTTGGCACCTACGGTTTGGATATTGGCGCCTTTACACCCTTTCTATATGTTTTTCGCGATCGCGAAAAAATCCTTGACCTGTTCGAAGAAATCAGCGGCGCCCGCCTCCTTTACAATTATATATGGGTCGGCGGCGTAGCGTATGACGCTCCCGAAGGCTGGCGCGAAAAAGTATTGGAGTTTTGCGATTATTTCGAGCCTAAAATAAAAGAATACAATGATATTTTAACCTATAATAAAATTTTTATCGAACGTACGGCCAATGTGGGCGTGATCCCCGCCGAAGTGGGTATTAGCTATGGTGTGAGCGGCCCCTCTTTGCGCGGCTCCGGTGTAAATTTTGACCTGCGTAAAGACGACCCCTATTCTATTTACGACCGCTTCGATTTTAATGTGGTGGTTGGCAAAGGCGAAATGGGTACGGTTGGCGACACCTGGGATCGGTACTGGGTGCGTGTTGACGAAATGGTGGAATCTGTAAAAATTATTCGTCAGGCGCTGGAGAATCTTCCCGAAGGAGACGCTAAAGAGACGGTTCCCCGGAACATCAAAGTACCGGCCGGCGAATATTATATGCGCACCGAAACGCCAAGAGGCGAATTAGGGTTTTATATCATTTCCGATGGCAGCAAAATGCCCAACCGTGTAAAAGTCCGCTCTCCGGCCTTTTGTAATTTAAGTGTTTTACAGGCTATCGCGCCCGGCGTAATGATTGCCGACCTTGTGGCTATTATCGGAAGTTTGGATATTGTTTTAGGTGAAGTAGACCGGTAAAGCGTTGCTATGGCTTTTCCGTTCATTTAATGAAATTATTTTGGGGTTATTATGGAACCGCTTTTTCAGTTTTTTAACAACCTGTTCCCGTTTATAAGCGACTGGCCGGAATGGCTGGCGCACACAGTGGTTGGCGTTGTAACCGTTTTACTGCTGTTTGGGTTTGTTGCTTTATTTGCCCTGTTTGCAATCTGGCTGGAACGGAAAATATCGGCCCACATGCAGGACCGGCTTGGTCCTATGGAAGTGGGCGGGTGGCACGGATGGGCACAGCCTATTGCCGATGCGATAAAGCTTTTGGTAAAAGAAGATATTATCCCGGCCATGGCCGACCGTACGCTGTTTAAGCTGGCGCCGGTTATCGTGTTTACCGCCGCTTTAGCGGGATTTGCCGTTTTACCCTGGAGCCAGGATTTTATTCCGGCGGATTTAAATGTCGGTCTGCTATATATTTTATCGGTTTCATCCTTTGCGGTAATCGGCCTATTGATGGGCGGATGGGCCTCAAACAATAAATGGTCGTTATACGGGGCCATGCGGGCGGCGTCACAAATGATTTCCTACGAAATTCCAGTAGCCCTGGCCCTTCTGGCAGTCATTATGAACGCCGGCACCATGAGCATGCGTCATTTAGTAATCGCTCAGAGCGGAAATATTCTGGACTGGAATGTCTTTAATTTCTTTCCATTAACCGCCGTCGCCTTTTTTATCTATTTTGTAGCCTCCCTGGCCGAAGTTAACCGTACCCCGTTTGATTTACCCGAGGGCGAATCGGAACTGGTGGGCGGTTTTCATACCGAATATTCCAGTATGCGTTTTGCCTTTTTCTTTTTAGGTGAATACGCCAATATGTATATTGTGTCGGCAATTGCCACCACCGTCTTTCTCGGCGGATGGCTGGCACCGTTTGAAGCATTAAACTTTATTCCGGGTCCCATCTGGTTTGTGGGTAAAGCAATGACACTGGTATTTATCCAGATGTGGCTGCGCTGGACACTGCCCCGCCTGCGCGTGGATCAGTTAATGTACACCTGCTGGAAAGTACTGACACCTTTTTCATTTGCAATTATTTTATTAATCGGGTTATGGAAGGTATTATAACTATATAATGAGTGATGACCTATGAGACAATATTTTAAAAATATATACGAAGCCATTGCAACAATTCTGGTCGGTATGGGCGTAACCTGGAGGCATCTGTTTACACGGGCCGTTACCGTACAGTATCCTCATGTAAAGCGAGAATTACCGGAACGCTCACGCATGCAGTTGTTTGTTGAAATGGATGATTGTATCGGCTGTATGGCCTGCCAGCGCGCCTGTCCGGTTGATTGTATCGATATTAAAACCGTACGCGCCGGAAAAGAGGAAGATTTAGGGGAAACCTCCAACGGACAGAAAAAACGGTTGCATGTGGTGCAATTTAATATTGATATGGGCAAATGCTGCTACTGTTCCGATTGTGTATTCCCTTGCCCTACAGGCGCTATTCGCATGACTCCGGAATATGAGTTTACCACATACGACCGCTCCAGCCTGCTTTTTAAATTTGCCACCTACACACCGGAACAGATTAGTGAATTGCAGGAACGGGAACGGAAAGAAAAGGAAGCACAGGCTGCCGCAAGGGCGGCGAAGTTAAAAGCGGCGGAAGAAGCAAAAAAGGCAGCCGCAAAAAATGATGAAACCAAATCGGAATAACCTTTTATTTAAGATAATATTGGAGATTAATAGGGATGGAAGCAAATCAAATACTTTTTATTGCCATCGCCCTGCTGACAGTTCTCTCTGCCGCTGTTGTTGCTTTTTCGAATAAAATTATTCATTCGGCGTTTGCCCTGCTTGCAACATTTACCGGCTTTGCTATGCTGTATGTCTATTTAAGCGCCGATTATCTTGCCGTTACACAAATTATTATTTACGTCGGCGGTATTTTAATCCTGATCATATTTGGTGTACTGATGACGCATAAAATATACAGTACAACAAAAAAAACAGCACATAATTCCATCTTAGTAAGCCTTTTAGGCGGCGTATTGGCGGCTGGTCTTATTCTGTTTATTATTTCGCTTAATCCGTGGGCGGCAAATATCGCAAAAGATTTCAGCCCCACCACAGCGGTTATCGGTAAAGAAATATTAACCAATTACCTGCTGCCGTTCGAAATTATTTCCGTCCTGTTGCTGGGCGCATTAATCGGAGCAATTTTTATTGCTCGTCAGGAGGATAAAGAAAAATGATACAGCTTAATAGTTTTTTAATAATCAGCGCAATTGTTTTTTCGTTAGGTCTGTTTACGGTAATCTATAAAAAGAATGCCGTGGGTATTCTAATGGGCGTTGAGCTGATTTTAAACTCGGTTAATCTCAATTTTATCGCCTTTTCAAAATACGTGGATGTCCATATTAATGGTCAGTTGGTAGCTATTTTTATTATTGTTCTCGCTGCCGCAGAAGCAGCCATTGCCTTGGCTATCATATTAAACATTTACCGTGACCGGGCAAATATTGATGTCACTCAATTGGATGAAATGAAACATTAAAATACCCTTACAGAGGAAATCATGATTCAAACAGCATTATTCATCTGGCTACTCCCTCTTGCCGCGTTTACCATACAGATTCTGTTCGGAAAACGATTGCCGCGCAAAGGAGACTGGGTTTCCATTACGGCAATCGGAATTTCGTTTGTGCTGGCAATCAGCCTGCTGATTCAGGCCTTAACGCATTACGATCCGGAATTTGTGGTTACCGCAAGCATCCCATGGATTGATCTGGGCTCATTTAAAATCAACATGGGTATTTATCTGGACAATCTGGCCATCATTATGCTGATGGTTGTAACCACGGTTAGTTTTTTGGTTCATGTATATTCGCTCGGTTACATGAAGGGCGAAACCTACTACAACCGCTTTTACGCCTATTTGTCTTTATTCAGTTTCTCAATGCTCGGGCTGATTCTGTGGGATAATCTTTTTGGTATTTACATTATGTGGGAACTGGTCGGTATCTGTTCGTACCTGTTAATCGGTTTTTATTTCGAAAAAGATTCCGCCGCCAACGCCGGGAAGAAAGCTTTTATTACAAACCGGGTGGGTGACTTTGGTTTTTTAATCGGCCTGTTGATAGTGTTTACATCACTGGGCACATTTAATTTAAGCGAAATCAATCTGGGTGTAAGTCAGGGAATGCTCAGCGGCGGCTTGCTGACGGCGGCAGGTATTTTGCTCTTTGCCGGCGCCATAGGTAAATCGGCACAATTTCCGTTACACGTCTGGCTTCCGGACGCAATGGAAGGCCCCACACCGGTTAGCGCCTTAATTCATGCGGCTACCATGGTTGCGGCCGGCGTCTACTTAATGGCCCGTCTCTCCTTTATGCTGTCTTTCGACGCCATGCTGGTGGTGGCCTATGTGGGTGGTTTTACGGCGCTTTTTTCGGCCACTATCGCCATTACGCAAAACGATATTAAACGAGTTCTGGCCTATTCGACCATTAGCCAACTGGGCTACATGATTATGGCCATTGGCGTTGGTGCATACACAGCCGGGTTCTTTCACCTGGTAACGCATGCCATGTTTAAAGCCGGATTATTCCTGGCTTCCGGTTCGGTGATTCATGCGGTGCATCATTCGATGGATAAAATCGGCGAACACGGCGACCCAAACGATATGCGCAATATGGGCGGGTTTAAATCAAAAATGCCCATTACCTATCTTGTGTTTCTTATCTTTTCTCTGGCCTTATCCGGTATTCCCTTTTTCTCCGGCTTCCTGAGTAAAGATGCCATTTTGGGCGGATCATTGGCATTTGCCCTTGCCCAGCACAATCCCATTCATTTTCTGCTGCCGGTTTTCGGTTTTCTGGCAGCCGCTATTACCGCCTTTTATATGTTTCGTCTGATTATTATGACCTTTTACGGGGAGCCTAAAAAACCGAAATTGTTTGAACATATTCACGAAAGTCCGAAGACTATGACCATTCCCCTGCTTACGCTGGCTTTCTTGAGTTTATTCTTTGTGTACACAATTCCGTCTATCAATCCCACAACAGGAGAAGGCGGCTGGTTTTACCACCTGATAGAAAAACCGGTTTCGGCTGTCAGCACCCAGTTGGGACATGCTGTATATCAGATGACCGAGCATGCCGAACATCTGGCCCATGTGAGCGGACTTATGATTTCCATCGTTCTGGCACTGGCCGGTATTCTGCTGGCCTTTGCCTTCTATTTCTGGAAAAAAATTGATGTGGAGGCGTTAACCGAGAAGATTAAACCGCTTTATCTGTTATCTCTGAACAAATATTACATTGATGAAATATATAACGCCACTGTTATCCGCGGACTGCTTATCTGGAATGACTTTTTGTCCTGGTTTGACGGGGCTGTTATTGACGGGCTGGTTAATTCTACAGCCTGGATTGTACGAAATTTTTCCGTCCTGGACGGATTATTTGATACCTATGTGGTTGACGGACTCGTAAACGGAGTCGGATCGGCCGTTTCCGCATTTGGCAAAAGTTTGCGTAAAGTGCAAACCGGTCAGATTCAAAATTACGTATTAGGCGCTGTTTTAGGTACGGCGATTATTATCATTTTAACGATGATTTAATTCCATCGAAGTTAATTTGGGAGATCTAATCATGGGCTTGTTAAGTCTTGCTACTTTTTTTCCTCTTTTAGGTATGGTGCTCATTCTTTTTATTCCAAAGAAGAATATATCTGCCATTAAAATCGTTGCGCTTGTGACTACTTTTTTGTCTCTGGTGCTTACCTCGTATATGTGGTCGCAATATGATTATAGTCTGCATGGCATCAATATGGAAAGTCAATTCCAGTTTGTGGAACATTTTTCATGGATTGCCACCTATCATATCGAATATTTTATCGGTGTGGACGGGCTGAGCTTCCCGATGGTCTGGTTATCCAGCCTGCTCAGCTTTCTGGCCATCATTGCTTCCTGGAATATTCCAAAGGCACAAAAGGGTTATTTTTCACTCTTCCTGTTACTGGCAACTTCGATGATGGGCGTTTTTGTATCGCTGGACTTCTTTCTGTTTTATGTATTCTGGGAAGTTATGCTGCTTCCGATGTATTTCCTGATCGGTATCTGGGGCGGCCCACGGCGCGAATATGCCGCTATTAAGTTCTTTTTGTATACGCTGGCGGGTTCGGTACTGATGCTCCTGGCGATGCTGGCCTTCTATTTTAACGTTACCGATCCGGTTACCGGCGGGCATACATTTAATATGCTGCACATGTTTGATCAGAACAATCACATCGGTTTGTTAAAGACCTTTGACGGCCGTTTTTGGCTGTACATTGCCCTGTTTATCGGGTTTGCCATTAAAGTCCCTGTATTTCCGTTCCATACATGGCTGCCCGATGCGCACGTGGAAGCGCCGACCGCAATCAGTGTCATTCTGGCCGGAATTCTTCTTAAAATGGGAACCTACGGACTTATCCGTATCAGTTATCCGATTTTGCCTGATATTGCCAGATATACCTCGTATGCTTTGGCTGTACTTGGTGTAATTAATATTTTATACGGCGCTTTTGTAGCCATGGCGCAAAAGGATTTAAAGAAACTGGTAGCCTATTCCAGCGTTTCGCATATGGGGTTTGTAATGCTGGGAATGGCGGTTTTTACGGAAGCCGGAATTAACGGCGCTGTATTTCAGATGTTCAGCCACGGAATCATTACGGCCATGCTCTTCCTTTTAGTGGGTGTTATTTACGACCGTGCGCATCATCGGGAAATCGATGGTTTTGGAGGTTTGGCCGTAAGTATGCCCGTTTACACCGGTATTGCCAGCCTGGCCTTTTTTGCCGCGCTTGGTCTTCCGGGTTTCACGGGATTTATCGCCGAAGCGATGGTTTTTATCGGCGCTTTTCCCGTATACAGGGTACTAACAATTATTGCCGCCCTCGGTATTATTATAACGGCCGGCTATATTTTATGGATGGTTCAGCGTGTATTTCTGGGTAAGTTAAATCCCAAATATGAAAATATCGGCGATATTAACACCCGAGAATTATCCATGCTTATTCCGCTGGGTATTTTAACTATCTTTTTCGGTATTTATCCCATGCCGGTTTTAAACATGATGAAAATGTCACTCAATTACTTACTAACACTTATTCCGTAAGTAACCATAGGATTAGGAAGCTGATTCATGAGTAATTTAAATAGTATCCAATATTTCATCCCTGAGCTGTTCCTTACGGCAGCCATTTTAGCGCTGATTATTGTAGACCTGTTCTTAAAACGCAAACAGAAGAGTATAATCGCATATCTTTCGGCAGCGGCTTCTTTGGTTGCCGGCTTTCTGGCCTATCAGCAGTTTTCTCTGCCGGCTACTTCCATCTTTCAGGGAATGCTCGTACTCGATTCGTTTGCCATCTTCTTTAAAATACTGGCAGCGTTTTCCACGGTTATTGTGGTTTTTATCTCACTGGATAAATTCAGGGAAACCGCAGAATACTTTATTCTGTTATTAATTGTTACCCTGGGCATGTTTATCATGCCTGCCGTAAATGACATTTTAATGATTATCATCGCCATGGAAATTGTCGGCTTAATATCTTATGTGTTGGCTGGTATCCATAAAACCGATTTAAAATCTACCGAAGCGGCTTTAAAATATATGATTTATGGCGCCGTTAGCACCGGTATTATGGCTTTTGGCTTTTCATTGATTTACGGCTTAACCGGGCACACGAATCTTTATGACATCCAAATGACACTGGCAAGCGGTCACGTAAATTCCGTAGCCATGTTCATTGCTTTTATGATGGTATTGGCAGGCCTTGGTTACAAAATTGCCATGGTGCCTTTTCATTTTTGGGTACCCGATGTGTACGAAGGCGCTCCCACTCCGGTTACCGCTTTTCTGTCGGTCGGACCCAAAGCGGCCGGATTTGCGTTGTTCATCCGCTTTCTTGTTACCATTGTTGCGCATCCTTCTTCGGGCGCGGCAGATACTTTTGTGCAAAACGTCGATATTCAGGCGCCGTTTTTAATTGCCGTTCTTGCTGTTCTCACCATGACTCTGGGAAATTTTTCCGCTCTGAATCAGAAAAATATAAAACGCATGCTGGGGTATTCCGCTATTGCGCATGTGGGATATATGGTCATGGCTCTGGTCGTTTTTAATAAAGACGCCTTTGGCGCTATTATGTTTTATATGATTGTATATCTGTTCATGAATTTCGGAGCCTTTTGGATTTTGGAATCTCTTTCGTCTAAACTGGGCGGTGAAGATATTGAACACTACAAAGGGCTGGGTTACCGCGATTCTTTTACAGCTGTTTCGATGGCCGTATTTATGTTTTCATTGACCGGCCTTCCCCCTTTGGCCGGTTTTATCGGAAAAGTTTATCTATTCGCAGCGGTTATTAAACAGGGTTGGCTTATCCTTGCCTTATTAGGCGTGTTAAACAGCGTTGTATCCCTCTTCTATTATGTTTCCGTGGTAAAGGCCATGTTCCTTAAACAAGATGATGAGTTAGCGCCTATACAAACCAGCCTGTATCATAAAATAATGGTTTTGATTTTAGTGGTTCCCACTCTTGTCCTCGGAGTCTATTGGTCTCCGGTAATTGAATTTACAACCAATTCCATCGGGCTTTTCTTCGGCCGATAATATCATTGTATAAGTCACCAATAAAAAAAGGGACGCATCGCGTCCCTTTTTTTGTTTGTATGTTGTTACCCAATAAAACGACAAACTGCCTTAAATTCTAAAGTACAAATAACAAAAATCACCTTGTGGATGTATATTTAAATTTTAGAATTTGGTGTTTCCTAAAGTTTACTTTAAATATCTGGGTACTCGCTTTTTAAAACTTCAATCGCTTATTTTTTTCCGTTTGCAATTTGAATCGCTACGCCTTCATCTCCCCCTGTAATTTCGGATGATTCGACGAGATATCCAAACTGCTTAATAAATTCTTCCGAGGAGATACCGGCAGTTGCGGCATATTTTGCCAGCTCATGCGCATCATTAAAATCTTCTTTCTTTAAGCGAATCATATAGCGATAGGCAACATTATAGGATTCGGAATGCACATCAACCATACGAATTTTCATCTTCTTGGTTTTCTTATCCAGTATCTTTTTAAAATACATGGGTACAAAATGTCCGTCCTGAACCGAAACCAGGGCGGCGGAACCACCGTCGCATAAAAACTTGGAGGCCATAAAACCCAAATCGCGGCAATATTCCATATCAAACGGAATGGGGTCTGCACAGCGTAATTCATAGCCTATATTTTTAGCCACAATGGTTTCTTTGATATTAAACTCTGCAAGGCGTTGCTGTACTTTACGTTTTAAAATCTCGCCAAAGGTGATTTCGTCAAATCGTAAATTGTCATGCGCATCGCGTTCTACTTCCATCGTAGCTGCAAAATCTTTTGGGTCTACCTTGTCCAGCAAGCCCTCCGCAATAATCGCCACGCCGTCTCTGCGGCCATAGCTGATTCGCTTAATTATCGCTCCAACCAAAATATCGACGATCTGATCGAATTTTATTGTTTTATCGCCAAACTCTTCGGGGATCAGACTTAGCGTGGCCCCGGCGGATTTACCAATTCCCAGTGCAAGATGGCCGGCTTTTCGTCCCATCGTTATTACAAAATACCAGCGCGAAGTGGTTTGTGCGTCCGTCATAATGTTTTTTACAATTTCCACACCCAAATGGCGCGCTGTCTGAAAACCAAACGTGCTTATATTCAGCGGCAGGTCCAAATCGTTATCAATCGTTTTGGGAACATGGGCAACACGAACCCGACCGTTGGCAATCTGCTCTACCCGGTAGGCAGAATAAGCGGTATCATCACCGCCGATGGTAATCAGCTGGTCCACATTTAAACGAAGAAGTGAAGAAACCGTATTTTCCAAATGCGTAACATCCTTAGTTGGATTATCGCGCGAAATACCAATGTGAGAACCTCCCCTGAAATGGATCCTGCTCACCGATTCGATGGTCAGAGGCATCGTATGGGAAATATCTCCCTGCATAATCCATTTAAATCCGTCTTTTATTCCAATGACTTCAGCTCCCGATAGAATAGCGCGGATTGTTGCTGCGCCAATAACAGTATTAATACCCGGCGCAGGCCCCCCGCCCACTAAAATGGCTGTGCGTTTTGTATAAAGCGACATAATTCTTCCTTTATTTTGATACAAATTAATAGATCTATTTTGTAAGAATGTAATATACAATCGCACTCCGATGCAGGCAAATTTTACAATATATTACATGCCGCCTATTTAAAAACAGGCCTGATTTTTGTAAATTCGAATTGCAATTTTATACCGATTGAGTGATATATATCAAAAATTCAAACAATAAATAGAATAAATTGCCGTTTATATATCACCCATTATTTACTGAGGTTTTCCGTAGATGGAAATTATTTCGCTGGAATTATCCGGTTTTAAAAATTACGAAACGAAAACACAGTTCAATTTTAAAGATAAGCACAATAATCTTATCTTTGATATGAATGGCGGCGAAAAATCCTTCTTTTTTGAGGCCATCCTCGGTATTATTTTCGGTTTTACCAGCGATGATAAAGTAAAATTTCGCGGAAATCCCGCCTTGAATAAAACGTTTACCGCAATGATCACTTTGGCTTTGGATCAGCGCACTATGATCATTGAGCGTGATTTTGAAACGGATTTTGTAGCTTGCCTGCTTTCGGATACAAAGACAACCCGTTCTATTTTTCAGGGAAAAGATTATGCGGACAACGGATATTCACGCCCCTATCTGCAAATGCTTCGGTCTGTATTCCCTGTTATCGACAAAGACCTATTTATTGAGGTATGCTATAAATTAGCCGGAAAAGATAAAGGAAATTTTTCGGATTTACTGGATATTTTATATTCCCTGCTCACCCCTCAGTTTAAATTCAGTAATGTTAAATATCTGGTTAGCGAGGGAAATTTTCATGAGCAGGAATGTTTAAAAGCAAAGGACAGCAGCAATAGTCTTTCGCGCTATCAGGGCTTACATAAAGCCGTGCTACATATGCTTAAAATGAAAACCGCCGAAGAGCATTTGGAAAAAGATGTTCTTAAACTCGAAGTTTTGATTTCCGAACTAAAAGCACGATACAATTTAAGCGAGCATTCCGAAGCAGAGTTAGGCAGAGAGTATGCAGCCCTTATGCCCTTTAATCCGCTTCAGTTACGCGCCGATATATTAATCTGGAAGAGTTTGCTGGATGTACAGGAAAAGAATGATGACAAGAGGCGGGAACATCGTCTTAGAAAAGAACATATTGAAAATATTCTTAAACATGATTTGTACGAATACACTAAATTGCCCGATGATTTTAGCAAAGACGCCCATCGGTATAAAGAACGCAAGGTACAGATAAGTTACGCTCAAAAGACGCTGCATGATTATGAAGAGCAAATTGATGAGATGAACCAATCAATGAGCAATGGCAAATTGCTCAAGCTACTGGCAAATGTTTTTGGCGCACCGCTTCTTTTTTTAGCTTCCTATTTAGTTTTAGGACCGGTCTGGATTTTCATTCTTCCCGAAACCGTAATTACTTTTTTTATTATCCTTGCGCTTACCAGCCATTCGACCCATAAAACACGTAACCGTATTTATCATTATAGAGAAGAGACACATATTCTGGAAAAACGAATCCGAGAGGCGGAAAAAGAATGCCGTTTTTTGCTTAAAAAATCACACCTCTTTAAAAACGAAGAATATATCGACAGCCATTTACAACGGTATAAAAAATGCCGTCAGTATCAACGCGAACTACGCCTTATCGAACGTGAAGAGAGAAAACTGCTGGAATCCGAAGCCTCAGGCGCTTATGAAGAACAGATTGCACATTATGAAAATGAATACGGTAAGGTAATTGATATTAACCGCCGTGATTTGGAAGCCTATTTAGACGCCTTTGTGACCCGCAGAGAAGAATTGGAAAACAGCAAGCGGGATATCGAATCTTATCCCGCCATCAGCGAATTACAAAATTTATGCGAAATTCACCGTAAAGGGATAAAGGAGCTTCGCGCGGCTCGTAAAAGAATGACTCAAACATTGAAAATTGAAAACGGTACAACCAATCTATCGGAAATACTTGATAAACTGGATCGTAAAATCAAAAACATTAAAATGCATCAAAACATGAATTCTGTTATCTCGCTACATTAAATTCCGTTTTTTCCTCTAACCAATCACCGATTATTTTTAAAATATCCGCATTAATCGTCTCTTTAATTTTACCATACTCCGAAACCGCCCCCGTTTGCGCTGTTTGAAAAAGATGGTTGACTTTTGGAATTTCCTTTATCCGAACATTTTTATTCCCCCCTTTTTGCAAGGCTGCGGCGATGGCTTTGAGATTCTTTTTTGCCTTAACCTGAATATCCTTACCGCCGTTTAAAGCCAATACAGGGCATATTACCCGCATTAGAACCGGAGCAGGATCAAATGAAATAAGCGAACGATATTTGGGCGACAAGAGTAATTTGATTTGTGGGAATTTGGCGGGCGGCAGTATTTCCTTTAACCGTTTTTCGGCAAGGGCATTGTTTTTTTCCTGCATTACAATATCCAGTATATTTCGCTGCTTCTCCATATTTTGCAGCGCCGTCTGTTCATTTAAACCCGCCATCCGTGAAATATCTCCCACCTGATCACAGATGATTTCGGAGCCTATAAGGCCCGGAGATGCCATTAAAACAATAAAAGCAACCGATGGATCGTTAGCCGCTGAAAGTGAGGCCACAAGTCCGCCCTCGCTGTGTCCCAGCAAACCGATTTTCGTTTTGTCAATCTCTTTCAGTTTTTTCAAACGGGTTACGATTGTCTGTACATCGGCTGATAAATCTCTTATTGTCGAAACCGATAGATTCCCCGTCGATCCGCTCACCCCGCGATCATCATAACGGAAAACAGCGAATCCCCTGCGGGTCAGATAATCGGCCAAAACAAAAAACGGTTTATGCCCCAAAATGGTTTCATCGCGGTCCTGTGCGCCCGAACCGCTGATAAGAATAAGCGCCGGATGAGATTTTTTATCTTTCGGAAAAGTTAAGGTACCGGCAATTGTGTTTCCCTGCACCGGGTTTACAATGGAAAGCTCCCTGAAACCGTAAGGCAACGACACCGTCTTTTTTTTGGGTTGCTCTATTTTTTCTGGCTCCGCTCTTTGCAAATCCAATGGAAAAGCATACCCGCTTTGTTTCCAGATTCCCTTTAGGCCTTGTCCTTCTTCCTGAAGCGTTGCTTCGTAACTGCCACCAATTGCTTTTATTGATAAAACAATTCGCAGTGCATCTATTTGAATTTCATCAATACCGATTCCCCGGGCGCCCTGGTCCGGACTGTCCATAGTCGCTTTAAATACTCCGCGCTCATCCTGAGAGATATGAAAAACAATTCTAAGCTCCTGACCGGAAAGGGCCAGTTTCCCCTGCCAGGTTCCGATAAAAACCTCTTGGGCAAAAAGAGAATCAAATAACACGAATATCGTTACAACCACTAATTGAACTACGTTTTTCATTCTAAAGTCCTTTCTGTTGGATGTAATATTCAAAGATTAAACCTATACAGAAAAGGAATAAAAATATTCATCTTTTTTGTTGGATTTTTTTAAATTTAAAAATGCCGTCGAAAGTGGCAGAATTCATTTATAAATAGTTTTATACCGGAGGCTATTCTAATTTTGTACGAAGATTTCATGTACTTCGGCCAGCAATTGATTTACCGAGTACGGTTTTTTAAGAAAATTTATTTCTACATTGTTTTCATTTCCACGAATAACATTAGTATCGGTATAACCGGAAGTGAATAATACAGGAAGACCGGGATAACTACGGGTGATTTCGTGGTACAACTCCATTCCGTTCATATCCGGCATTACCACATCTGTTATAACCAGATTAAATGAATATGAGTTCGAATCAAGAATTTTGACCGCTTCCTTTCCATTTTTTGCGGCAATAACTTTATAGCCGAATTCCTCCAAAGCGCTACGGGCAAAATTTCGGACCTGCTGTTCGTCTTCGACCAGTAAAATGGTTTCACTGCCTCGTAAATCGTTTTTCAAGGGCTCTGTTTTTTCTGCCTGTTCCGGCAGTTCGTCCGTCACGGGCCAATAGATATGAAAAGTAGCACCCTTTCCGGATACGCTATCCACCTCAATTATTCCGTTGTTCTGCCGGATGATTCCGTAAACCGTAGAGAGTCCCAAACCGGTGCCCTTACCTTGTTCTTTTGTAGTAAAGAAAGGCTCAAACACTTTCAGGCGCACTTCCTCCGTCATCCCGATTCCGTTATCACTCACCGAAAGATGCAGATAGGATGCTGATTCGCCCTTTTTGTCACCAAAAGGAATCTGACGGATTATTGGGTTTTCACTAAGCTGGATATGGATATTTTTATCGGAGGCCGTTGTGGTTTTTTCATTTACGGCATCCCGTGCGTTCACCACCAGATTGATGATAATCTGCTCTAACTGTCCGGGATCGGCTTTAACCAGCGGAGCGGTATCATTCATTTCGATCTGAAAATGGATATCCTCTCCGATAAGTCGCCGGATCATTTTCTGTAAACTATTTAAAATATCGCCCAGGCGGATAACCTGGGGACGGTACATCTGTTTTCTGCTAAAAGTTAAGATCTGCCGGGTTAAATTTTCGGCTTTTTCCCCGGCGGCGCGTATCGCCGATAAATTTTTATATAACAAATCGTTTTCGGTTAGTTTTAACTGGCTTATTTCGGCATATCCGTTTATAACAGTGAGAATGTTATTAAAATCATGTGCAATGCCTCCGGCCAGTGTACCAATGGAATCCAGCTTTTGTGTTTGCAATAATTGCTCCTGTAACTGGTGTCGATCCGTGATATCCAGAATAACCATTAAAATACCGCTAACCGTTCCGGAGGAATCGGTCTGGGGACTTACGGAAATATCAATCCATTTTACGCTGCCGTCTTTTGAGATAATTCGTTCTTCGAGACGATACGCATCAATTTGCCTGTCACGAATTTCGATCATCTTCCGCAAGGCAACTTTTATATCATCGGGATGGATTATATCCAGCATGGAAAGATGGTCCAATTCGTGCATAGAATAGCCAAGTATTTTTGAGAAGGTATGATTAAATAACGTAAGCGTACCGTCCAACGCGGCCGTTCCGATCCCTACACTGGCATTATTAAAGATAGATCTAAAATTTTCCTCGCTGCGGCGTAATTCATCTTCCGCTTGTTTTTGTTTTATGGAAAGCGTGATCTGTCTCGATACAAATTCCAGCAGATGTAAATCCTCCTGCGAATAGGCTTTAGGATTACTGTAGCTTTGAACAACGATAATACCCAGCACCTGTTCTTCATCCTGCAACGGCACTCCCAGCCATATTTTACAGGGCGTACCGACCCCGCTTCCGGCCTTATCCTGTTGTATCAGCCGTCGTATATCTTCCCCATTCAAAAGCATGGATTTTTTCTGTTCGATAACCTGCGCGCTCAGGGTTTGTTTTAACGGAACACGGCTGTATTCGTCCTTTTCATCTTTCATGTAAGAGAGCTCTAACATATTTGATGTTTTGTCATACAGACCGATAAACAGGTTAGAAGCGTCGATCAGACGATTCAGTTCCATATGGATAATCTTGTACAATTCCTGCATGTTTCCTGATTTTAAAACAGCATCCGAGATAGTTTGCATAACCTGCTTTAATAATTCCGATTTCTTTCGTTCCGTAATATCCCGGTCGATACCACGAAAGCCCGTTAGTCGGCCCTGTTCATCCTCAACCTTAACGGCGTTTTTTTCCAGAATCACCCGGCTCTTATCGGGCCGGATAAATGTATTTTCTATCTTTATAATGGAAACACCCTGTTCCACCTGCGTGATTATTTCCTTTTCCACTCTTTGCGCTTCGTTATCGTCCATAAATTCAAACGGTTTATGACCGATAAAATCTTTTTCGTCCCAACCGGTGATCGTTTTTATTGTGGGACTGATATATGTAAAATTTAACGATTCATCCACTTCCCAAACAATATCCGCAGAAGTTTCTACCATTGCCCGGAAACGTTCTTCACTTTTCAGTAACGTTTGGTCCAGCGATTCCTTTGTTTCGCGCAATGCTTTAATCTGTTCTATAATCGCCTGCGAGATGAATAATAAAAAGAAAATACTACCGGCTTTAAAGCTGATTTCCGTCAACATTGTGCTTGCTATAAAGCCAAAACGGACTAAAACAAACACAATAATGCCAGCCAAAAGACCCAGCCCGCTCTTTAAGAACTGGCGTGCCCCGGAATTTCCTTTTTTCCAATATCCGCTTACATAAATAAAAATATAGAGGATACTGATTATGGTTAATACCATAATAAATTTGATTACAAAGAAATATCCGACAAACGGAGTAAGAATTATTGAAATTAAAGCGATAGCGGATAATGCGATATTTATTCTGTGCAGTACGGGTTGTGTCTCCTTAACACTTAAAAAGACATCCGTAAAGAGCAGAAAAAAGATATTCATTAGTCCGATAAAAACAGGAATGGCAACCGCATTAAAGGCCGTATTATCCGGCCAGAGCATTAAATACCCAAGTCCCGAATAGGCCAGATGATAACAGATATGAAAAAAAACAGCAAGACTGAAATATAGAAATACCATATCCCGTAACGAAAAAAACAAAAATATATTGTAGCTAAAAATTATAAGCAGAATACCAAAAAAGAGGCCCAAAAGTAGTAGTTTTTCGTTGGCATGTTTAACAAAAGCGCCCATTGAACGAAGCGTTAAAGCAATGGTCATGGACGCATCGGATTTTAAACGCAGATAAACCGTCTGAACGGAATCCGGCGGGCACATTAGAACAAATTCTAATTTATTATAGATGTGATCCCGGGTAGCCAACGGACGCAGGCTGCCCGTTTCTGTTTTTTTTAGAAGCTTTCCGTGCGCCCCGAACTGATACAAATCCATATAAAACATATTGGCAAAATCAAGTTCCAGCATCCAGGGAATATATGCGGCATGACTCCTTTGATTTTTTATTTTGAAGCGAATCCAATAGGCCGACTGTGTATGACCAAAATTAGGAACACTCTTTTTATTTTTAACAAAACGCTTGGAAAATAAAGGTGAACTTACTTCATCAATGGTCAAAAGCGCCGTACTGTCTTCCATTATTTCAAGGGAGGGGCCAAGGATATAGGTATTTTGTTTATTAATCAGTAAAACAGGTTTCTGACTAATGGCCGGTTTTACTATAAACAATAAGTAAACAGGAATAAAATATAGGAACAGTCTCTTAAACATTTCCTTCTCTTACCTAAAGAATAGAGTCCGGTATTCGGCATCATTTTAAATTTATTAAGATGTTTTATAAACCATTTTTGGACGATACTTATCTAACTTGAGTTATATGACATTTTGATAAGATATCTTTGGTTTGTTTTTACGCACAAAACCACATTGCGCAGTATTTTTTCGGCCCTGGGACAAATTTCTTTTCCATGAAAAAACGATAACTTCGTTAAACTTTTGTGAGGCTCGCCTTTTACTTTCTTTTCAAATTGAGCAAAAAATTAAGTCGGCGTTTCATATCCATAGGATTCGTTTATTAAGCCGTAAAAA
>JAJRSO010000053.1 GCA_024278755.1 Calditrichota bacterium
AAAGGCGGTTTAAATCATTTATTATACTCGTTGTCAGTTGGTCTCTTGGCGGTAACTGAGCGGCCTGTAGCATACGCCGGCTATTCTCGCCAAAATCTTTCTCTTCCTGTTTTATAGCGGCTATACAATAATTTAAAAAGTTACGTAAATCATTATTACTTTCGTCAAGAGAAAGCCAGGCCGTTTTATATGGAATTTCCCGAATCCAGCTGCTCACGAACGTACTCTTACCATAACCGGCCCCTGCCGAAACAAGAGTTAGAGGTCTGTCTATGTTTTCATTAACATAGTCGATTAGTTTCTTTCTGTAAATGAAATCGCCTGGTAAATTTGGGCTTTGGAGCTTTGTGCTCAATATTTGATTCGCTACTATCATACTACATTAAAATTTAACTGTGAGACTAAGGGCAGGCCCTTTAAAATTATAGGTAACTTCCATGGAATAATCATCTTCATAGCTGTATACGATTATGTCAAACACCTGAAACCCCAAACTGATACCCAGCCATTGTGCCGGTAAAAACGACAAAGCTAGATTCAAATCATTTATTTTTCCCCTATCGAAGCGCTCATCATTAGACTCGAATCCCGTATAAATATTCATGATATATAAGTTAAAAAAACTCCCTAAGAACACTTTATCTTTCTGCAAAATGGTAAATAAATACCCTAAGCTGTACACTTCCGTATTAAAGAAAGGAGATACTGCCGTCCCGGCCGTAAGTGTATCTTCCGGAACGATTATATCATCTCGCAATACAAAGTTGTGTTTTCTGTTTAAGCGGTAGTACATACCGTATATTCCACTGCCCTTGGTAATACGCAATAACATGATACCGGATGTAAGCCAACTTTACTCGACCAAATCCAAATTATTTTCAAGATTTACCTGAAAACTTAACAATCCTTTCGGTGTTACAAAGCGTAATTCGGTATCGAGGAAGGCATACATGGTGCGCACGCTTAAAGCAAGACGGGGGCTAAAATCATCTTTTTTCTCATCTGAGGAAGAAATATCCGGTTCTTTTTGCACCAGAGAGTTGGTTGTATAAACATTGAAGCGGTTAAATGAAGCAAATTGGGCATAAGAATTAGAGGCAGTAAAAATGATAATCGTTACTACAACGGTAATAATCATTCTTTTCATTGTTTTATAATAGGTTAATTAAAAGGATTGCTAGGGGTTTTGACCTAGTATTCTAACTTAAATACAAAGCCTGTCATTTGCAATCTTGAGAACAAATATTTTTTCTTCCTAAAAATTGATTTAAACCGTTTCGTTAATTTATTAGTAAAGGTTTTAATGCTAAATCTATTTTTGATTCCCTTATCCAATCGTTTCATTGTTAATGAAACACTCAAACAGTTAAAATCGATAATTTACATTGAGACACGGTGAATATCTTACAATAAGTCTCCCTTTCACCCTAAAATGCCAGTGTTTGGTATGTTCATAATTCATACCACTGATCAAACTCCAGCGATATGTAAAATCCCAACGCAATTCCCATTCGGCCAGCCCATGGCATATCAATCCGAAAACCAACTGCAAAAAAAAACGTAATCAATAAAATTTTTTATAACTCATCTACTGGACTTTTTAACTTTAACCCTTTTAATCTATATTCCAAAAATATTAAAATTTAGCTGGATTTAGTTACCTTTATTTTCTTGGGAAAAATAATTGAGCCTGGGCTCTTTTTTGTGGCAAAGAATTTCGGTTTTGGCTCAATATCCCGGATAAACTCGCCTATTATTTTAGTTTAACCGGATTTTTAATCGTTAGCTCCACCTTGGAACCGGCCGGTATTTGTATATGCTTACCACCGGCTAAAAGCGCAATACCGGCGCCGATAGCGGCGCCTTTTCCGGCGTCGCCACCGGCTGCGCCAAATATAGCGCCTGCGCCTATCATTTTAGCCGCACTGCCGCGTCCGCCTTCGGCACCTACCGGCTCGGTTTCTATAGGAACTTTTTTACCGTTTATAACCAGATTATCAAATTTTACCACTATGCGCTGCAAACCAATGCGCCGCCCGCCAACGGATTCCAAAACCTTACCATAAACTTTGCTTCCTTTGGGCGCTACGGTTACGCCGTTCACTTTTAAATCTAATTCCAGGGCTGCCTCGATAATGGCGCCGGCCTTGTGTTGCGCCGTGCTAATTGGTTGGGTCGTTTTTATCATAATTTTGGTCCCTGCAGGTATTTCCGCAACGGACCCGGAAGGCGGCAAGGCTGTTGCAGCACCCTGAGCCGGTGGCAGGGCAGTAGCGCTTCCCTGACCCGCTGTTGATGGAACAGGCTGTGCATCCGCCGAAAAAGTGATCGATTTAACTTCATTTATAGCGATTTCCTGCACGGTGCCGCTGGTTTCGAATTTAATTGTTTTTTCCGTACCACCCTTAAACTTTCCCTTGAGGGTTAAACCGTTTTTTAACACGATCGTATCCGCCGAAGCCTCGGAAAAGGCTAGTAAAATGGTGAACGATAAGAATAAAGTAATATTCCTTTTTAACGACATCTTTCCTCCTTTTTTTTAATTTTGCCGTATAAATTCTATCTTGAAGTTTTGTTTTAACATCGCCTGGTAATAGTTACCAACCAAACGATCATCTCTCTCCAGGTACACCAGGCT
>JAJRSO010000054.1 GCA_024278755.1 Calditrichota bacterium
AATTAGGGAGGGGCTTGCCGAAGGTAAGGGGTGGGTAAAAGAAATGTTTAATAATCAAGTCTCAGTTTTTTACTAAATGCACTAACCTTTGATGTACATAGTGCTTTTTAGACATTTGTTACTTTTTAACCGGACACTATTGTAACCCAATATATTCAGTGTGTCAAATAACCGCAAGGGAGAATGAAAAGGTTAAGGGTATGGGATTAAATTGACGGTGTTTATTTGGTGAATTAATTAGTGCAGAAAGTTTTATGAAGACAGATACGATCTACTGTTTTGATTTCTATTCATGAGTAAAACGATTTGCAAAGCGATTGTATGTAAGATAAATTGTGCCAACTTTTTACAAGGGATGGCAATGAAAACACTCCTTCTTTCTATTTTGGTTTTTATTCTTTTTTTATCCTGTCAAAATAACAGCAAAAAACAAGCCCACTCTGTGGCGCAGGCCGATTCACTCGAACAGGCCTTTAAAGCGCATCTGCTGGAAACGGAACAGGAGTTTCTGGCCGCCGACTGGTCGCCGCTTTCGGAAGAAGATAAAAAAAGATTTACGCATTTAAACTATTATCCCTACGATATTTCCTGGCGCTTTGAATTACCTTTGCACAAATACGCGACTCCCGATTCAATAATCGTAAAGGGCTCCAAAAAAGGCGATCTGCGTCCCGCTTTCAAATACGGCTGGTTTGAATTTGAAAAAGACGGGCAAAATTTCAATTTACAGGTAATAAAAATACTACCGTCCCGTCCGGGACAACAGGCGCATCTCTTTTTAGGGTTTTGGGACGAAACTTCCGATCGCGAAACATACGGCGGCGGTCGTTACATCGATATCGAAAAGAATGAACAGAATTTGTATATGGTGGATTTTAATTACGCCTATAATCCATACTGCGCTTACAGCGGACGTTACAGTTGCGCGGTTCCCCCGTTTGAGAACCGGCTGAAAATTGCCGTAAAAGCGGGTGAAAAAAAATATAAAAAACATCATTAAAAAATAAACCTTACGGGACGGGACGGAATGGAAAAAATGTTAAAAACCGCAATTGAAAGCGTACGGGCCGCCGCCGGTATCTGTACGCAGGTGCAGGCGCAACTGGTAAGCGAAGACACGCTGGTAAAAAAGGATCGCAGTCCGGTAACGGTGGCCGATTTTGCTTCGCAGGCCTTAATCTGTACAGCATTAAAAGAAAATTTCCCGCAGATTTCCATCGTGGGCGAAGAGGACGCCGCGGATTTACGTCAGGCCGAAAATAGCGAATTATTAGAAAAGATAAACGGATTTTTAGCGGACTGGACAAAGGACGCGGTTTTAGGCGGCATTGATTATGGAAACGGGGAACCGGCCAAAGAATTTTGGACCCTGGATCCCATCGACGGGACGAAGGGCTTTTTACGCGGCCAGCAGTATGCGATGGCCTTGGCGTTGATCCGCAATGGAAAGCCGGTGCTGGGTGTGCTCGGCTGCCCCAATCTCGGTGAAAAGGGAACGCTGATGTATGCCATTCGGGGCGAAGGCGCTTTTTCCGCGGATTTATACAGCGATGATTTTAAACAGGTGCAGGTTACCCGTGGCGGTTTGGATGCCCCGGTACGTTTTTTAGAAAGCGTTGAGTCCGGCCATTCCGACCACGGTTTGCAGGGTGTTATCAAAGGCGTTTTTGGCGAACGGGCGCAATCGGTACGCTATGACAGTCAGGTGAAATACGCGGTGTTAAGCCGCGGCGAGGCAGACGTCTACTTGCGTCTGCCCAATCCGGCGTCGCCCGATTACCGGGAAAAGATCTGGGATCACGCGGCCGGGGCTATTATTGTTCAGGAAGCGGGGGGCAGGGTAACGGATATATCCGGAAAGGACCTGGACTTTTCTGCCGGTAAAAAACTATTTAACAACAGGGGCGTCGTCGTGACGAACGGGCCTTTGCACGATGAAATTATTACCTTAATCCAAAAAAATAAATGATCGCTCTGGCCAAAGAGGCTGCGCTTGCCGCCGGCGAGGTTCTGCTAAATCATTTCGGGAATGTTTCCGACAAAATGATTCGGCAGAAAACGGAGAATGATTTTTTAAGTTTTGTGGACGAAGAATCCGAGCGGGTAATTATCGAAACCATCCGCAGTCGTTTTCCGCAACATTCTTTTTTGGCCGAAGAAAGCGGAGCGAGTGAAAATGAAAGTCCGCATCGCTGGATAATTGATCCGCTGGACGGCACTAAAAATTATCTATCCGGAATTCCTGTTTTTGCCGTTTCCATCGCTCTGGAATATAAGAACGAATTGGTTCTCGGCGTGATTTACGAACCCGTGCGTAAAGAACTGTTCTGGGCCGAAAAGGGAAGAGGCGCCTGGTTAAACGATCGCCCGATACGGGTAAGCGCCAAAACGACGCTCAGCAAAAGTCTGATTGCCACCGGCTTTCCTTTTAAGGCGAAACAATTCTTACCGGAATATTTAAATGCCTTTGAAGAAATTTTTACGCAATGTACCGGAATGCGCCGCGCCGGAGCGGCGGCGGTGGATTTGGCCTGGCTGGCGGCCGGACGTTTTGACGGATTCTGGGAGCTCGGTTTACAGCCCTGGGACGTTGCTGCAGGCGCCGTTTTGATCCGCGAAGCGGGCGGACAAATCAGTGACTTTTGGGGGGGAGACGGTTTTTTATTCAACCATTATCTCACGGCGGGAAGCATTGTCGTACATAAAGAGCTGACCGGTATTTTACGGAAACACTTTAAAACGTTTCGAAATGTTTACTAAAAACAAAACAGGAATAGCACAGCAGGATTTTTCAGTCATCTGTAAAAAAATAATTTTTACTATAAGGAGCAAAAAGTGGGTGGATCAACAACTTCCAAAACAAAGGGAGAGCGTGGTGCGCTGAGCATCATGGGTTGTAATTCCGGCCGGGCGCTGGCCGAGCGGATCGTAACAAATCTCAATAAAATTGTTTGCCCAAATGGCGATTGCCCGCCTCTGCGTCTAACGGACACGCAGGAAATTACGTTTGCCAACGGTGAAATTAAAACGGTCATTACCGAAAACATTCGCGGTGACGATCACTATATCGTACAGTGCATGGATGATCCCAATTCAAAAAACTCTATTAATGATAATTTAATGGCGCTTCTTACCGCGATAAATGCGGCCCATCAGTCCGATGCTGATTCCATCACCGTTATCATCCCGCAATATCCCTATTCGCGTCAGGAACGGAAGAAGACCCGCGAGGGAATCACAGCTAAGCAGATTGCGCAGTTTATCGAAGTATCCGGCGCCGACCGCGTCATTACACTGGATGTGCATTCGGAAGCCATTATGGGGTTTTTTACCTCTGCAAAGCTGGAAGATTTGCATGCTTCGCGTACTATTATTGACCATTTCCAGGCCAACTATAAAACGGATAATTTGATCATTACATCGGCCGATGTGGGCGGCGCCGAAAAAGCGCGTTTTTATTCCAAGGCCATGCACACCGATTTGGCCATTGTTGATAAAGCACGCGATTATTCCAAAACCAGTGTGGTGGAAAGTATGCGCCTTGTGGGCGATGTGGAAGGCAAGGATGTCCTGATTCCCGATGATATGATTAGTACCGGCGGAACAATCGTTAATGGCGCAAAGTTGTTAAAAGAACATGGCGCCGCCAATATTTATGTGGCCTGCAGTCTGCCGTTTTTTAATGGAAATGCCGCAGAAAAACTATCGGAAGCCTATGCGCGCGGTGATATAAGCCGGGTAATAGGAACCGACTCGGTAATGCATGGGGAAGAATTTGTTAAAAATAATCCCTGGTATGATGAGGTTTCGGTAGCGCCGTTATTTGCCAAGGTAATTCACAATATAAATGCCAAACGATCCGTTTCGGAATTGCTGCGCTGAACCTGTTTTATTCCGGATGAAATAAACCCGTTTGCCACGAAGTTCACAAATTAATACAGAGGTATTCAGGGTAATATCAATAAAACAATCGCTACAGGAAATGCGGTAAAAGTCGGCGGTGGCGATTTGTTAAAATAGACCCTGTGTATTGTTAACCAATCGGCGGATCGGGATCCGTCGCCAGTGGTAGAAAGATTGCTGTCGTTTCTTTGCAGATCTATCCGCGAAAACTCGCGGCATATTTTTAAAATTCCGTTACAATAAAACGATATAGTGCAAATAGGTCTATCGTAATAAAATCATCTTCCGGGTTTTAACAAAAGAACCGGCCTGTATGCGGTAAAAATAGATACCGCTTGCAAGATTTATTCCGTTAAAACTAACCTTGTACGTCCCGGCAGGCAAGGTTTTGTCTACCAGCGTTTGTATTTTTTGCCCCAGCATATTATAAGCCACAAGTTTTACTTTACTGATAGCCGATAGCTTGTAGTTAATTACGGTTACAGGATTAAAGGGATTCGGGAAATTCTGGTCGAGCGAGAAATCAGAAGGAATTCCGGTAGGAAGAGGGTCCTCGTCAATGGCGCTTATCGCTTCGATGCGTTGGGCAGTTAATTCTCCGGTATGCTTTACATTGGCATACGGCTGATTCCAGAAGAGTTCGGTGGATTGTCCGTATTTAAAGGGGACATCCCAGATTTTTAAATAGCCTTCGCTGTCTATTAGCAGAAGTTCCAAATCCCCGTCCCGGTCGATATCATCCACCATAGGTGACTGCGCTTGCTGTGAATCATTATTTGTATCGATGGGAAAACCGATAATATCTTTTTGGGTTTGGCTGTCAATGGCATGCAGGATGCCGTAAGCCGTGATAAAGATAATTTCCTGAGTGCCATCCTGATTTAAGTCGGCTAAGACGGGGCTATTAAACGGGCTAAGAACCCCGTGTCCGCTTTCATAAAAACTACTACCGTTTTCTATTTCTATGGGCCAGCCTGTTTTACTGCTTCCGTCATGCTCAAGAATATACAAGTGTTCACGTCCAACATAGACAATTTCCATTTCCGGATCCGAATCCAAATTACCGATGATGGCGGGAGAGGAATGCCCCCAGGGGTCGGTAACTTCGATATCGATACCTGTTTCCCATCCCGGTAGCGCGGCGCCAAACCGGTCTACGGCGTACAATTTGTTGTTTTTTACAGAAGCAGAAAGGATATCAAGGTTACCATCGTTATCCAAATCGGCCAGACTTAAAGGCGCCATAAGGTATCCGGTTGCTGTAGTGTCCGCAAGCTGTTTCGCGGTTTTTATCCAGACCGCTTCGGATGTATCGGCAGGATGGAAGCAAAATAATCCTTTAACCTGAGTTGATACGATAATGCTAAACGTACCGGAATTATCCATATCCGCGACGGCCGGGTTACCAAGTGAATAATTATCTCCGAAGGTATAGCCTTCTTCCGGCCAGGTACGAAATGAAGTCCATTCACTTCCCGTACTTTTCCAAATCCACAATCGGGTATTTTTTGGCGGTTCCGGCGCCGCTCCGGCATGGGTTAGCAATATGATTTCATCCAGCCCGTCATTGTCAAGATCGTTTAGAACAACAGAGGTTGGCGCATTGTATTGTAAATAAATGGCGTGGATAAGCGTGCCGGTTGGGCCGTCGACAATAAACACCCAGTTGTCAGCCTTCCCCTCGGTATAGGATGCGGCAACAATTTCTTTACCCCCATCTCCATACACATTGCCTACGGCCGGCACTGTTAAACTGCCGGAAAGTCCTTCTACGGAATAACGCAGCGATCCGTCTGTATTATAAACATTAAGCGCGCCACGGTTACCGGTTGCTATCGTTTCTGCCTGACCATCATTATTCAAATCGTAGGAGACGACGCCGTTTTTCATAGCGCCGATTCCGGCGGAAGAGAGCTGACGGGGAAAGTTTTGCTGGTAAGGCAGAGTGGGCCAGGCCAAAATCGTATCGGCAGCAGAATAACTTAGATTGCCGCTGTGATCGACAGCCTGAACAAAATAGGAGTAAACAAGGCCCGGTTCCACCGTTTCATCAACAAAATATCCGGCGTTTTGTAACGGTTTATCGGTTATTTTTTTAAACGTTTGTTCCGATGCCGTTTTCCGGAAAACATGATAGCCCTGAATGTCACGGTTTCCGGAGGCTTTCCAGGAAAGCTGAATACCGGTAGCGTTTTCGGGTTTAAACTGCAAATCCTGTGGTGGCTCCGGTACGCCGAAATTGAGCTTTTGGCTCCAGGAATGCCCGCGTGAGTCGTTTAAAACAACCGTTAAATCAATGCCGGAGGCTGCCTGTGCATGTTGCATTAAAAAGGCATTTTCGAGGCGTATTTGTTCACCGGCTTTTAGCGTCCATACCGAGTCGGAAATTCCACTTATGGTTACGGTTGTATCGGTTGATGAAACGGAATATTGTACATCGTAAGCGGCTACCAGTCCGCTGTTGGTGAGTTCCAAACCCACGGAACTGAGCTGCCGTCCGGGTTCCGGCTTCCAGTAAACCATGGATATCTTTGTAAAATCCGCATTCATTTGAGGGAGAGAGATTTTTAGCGGAATATCAACGGAGTAGTGAATAAAAGAGTCTTCTTTAAATTGTGCCTGAATTTGCATGGTCGAGTCTTCGGAGAAGGCATTGGAAATCTGAAAGGTGAACGGCCCAATCCATTGTTTTTCCCCTGGCTGTATGGAAGCCGATAGAATGGCGATACTATCGCGCATTGAAATTTTTGCACCGCTGCAACTGGTTTCAATTGTGTAGTTTCCGGGAACAGCCAAATCACCGCTGTTAATAATTTGAAAATATAATTCGGCGCTTTCACCCGGTTCACAAACCTGAACACTATCGCCATTGGTATCAAAAAAAGAATAGTTTGTAAGTTCGAGTCGTGCGCCCGGTTGTGCTTGGAAATTGAGCAGTTGTTCTTCCGGTTTATAATTATGTTTACTGATTGTCAGATGCACGGAATCCGAAGCCAGAAAATTACGAGGAAATGAAGCGTTTCCGGAGGCGTCGGTTTGTGAACCAAGATAAACAACTCCGTTTTTATATAGAACAACCGATGCGTTTGCCACGGGCATGGCGTTGTTTTTATCTATTACCCGTACCATAAACCGGGATTGTCCGTTCATAACGGTATCTTGTGATTGTACAGTAAAATACGAGGGCTTTTCCGTCCAGATGGGCATTTCGGGATCACCGAGAACCAGGGTGGAATAGACAATAATTCGTGAAGGACCTTCGTAATTTAAATACCCCAGGTAGATTAAGCGCGATAAAAAATGCGCTTCTGCCAGATGGTAAAAGCCTCTGGTAAAAGCAAGATTAAAAAATTCTTTTTGTAAATAAATACCGCTGAACGGATATTCATAACTACTGTTTCCGATATAGGCAACTCCGCCGCCGTTAGGGCTTAGCAGCCAACGCTCTGAGATAGAGCGTTTACGGATATCGTTTGTATAACAACTGGCGATATAATAGAGGCCGGGCATGGTGTTGGTAAGTTCATCAAAATTATAATTATACAAGTTGGAATAACGTCCACCGGGACGAATAGTATACGCCGTGCCGTGACATTCGGTAAAAATAATACCATGATTTTTATTGAATTCGGCTTTTGCAACCGCCGGGTCGTGTCCAATGTCATCACTTTCCGTAAGCATTTTACGGGTGAAATCAGGGTTGATTTCCGGATCAATATGTTTGGTAATAAGGTTCTTTCCATCGTTGACATGCGAAAGGTTTGCGGCCGTATATAAAACATTTGCCGGAAAATCCTCATCTTCACTAAGGCCCTCTAATTTTTCGTACCGAAAAAGTTTTGTGATAAAACGGCTGATATCCGTAGTGTTGCGAACCGGGATTCGGGAAACATAAACTTCCGGATATCCGTCTAAATCATCTACTGCTTCGCCAAAGATATCATCCTGATCGGCATTCCAGGTGCCATCCAAATCGGCAAAATAGTAGTCGGTTGCAAAGGTAAAACCACCGGTTGTAATGTTACGACTGGGAACAAATTCCACGTCGCCGGCCAGTAAAACATACTTTGTACCGCGGTTTTCGTAAGACCAGCGAATAAAGTTACGTATCTTTTCGGCCAGGTCTACTCCGCTGTGGTACTCTTTTTTGATGGATTCCAGGGTGCGGATGATTGTCGGTATGCCCTTTTGAGTTTTCCAGTCTGCCAATGGTTGCAGAGCGCTGGCAAATTTTTGCGGCGCAATAATAATATAGGTGTCTTTTCCTTCAAACAGAACCGATTCCGAATTAATAAAAATATCGGCGGAGGGGCTGCTTTCCGTGTTTTTATTCAAATTTCCGAAAACGAAATCGAGAGACGCTGTATATGAATCGGAGCGCGGTTTAACAGGTTCTGTTTGCGGGGTTGCGGAAGAATATGCTATCTGAATTTCACTGATAAAATACAACTTTCCCGAAACAGGATTGTATTGCAGGGGAGTGATTACAAAATGAGCAATCTGCCGGCCGTTAAACGATTTGACGCCGGTAAACTGCACAATTTGTTCCGGCCAGCGCCGGTCGGAATTGTAGATTTCCGGATTAGGCTCACTGTTGGTTGGTTTTAATTCCTGCGTCCATATATTTTGCAAAGGAGCAATATTAAAAGTACCGTTAATTTGTATTTCTTTGGCCTTTAAAACGTTAACATCGCGAATGGTTGTGCCGTCAGGTAAATCCATCTTATAAATATACGAAGGTAATGCGGGCAGACCGCTGCGTTCCGACAATATCGAAACATCCTGCGTACCATTCCATTTAAGCGTAGTAATTCCGTTTTTTGTGATCGTTACTAAATCATTAATATCGTTTCTAACCGTAAGGGTCTGAGCCGAAACAAACGGAATGCCGATGAATAGCAGAAATAGAAAAATACGCATATTTGAATTCCTTAAAATATTTAAGCCGTGGATAAAATAACTGTACCAGTGTAAAACGCGTTGATTCAAGTCATTATTTCCATTTAATATATATAAAAACGGAGTAAAAAACATCACAAAAGTATTCACTCCGCCTAAAGAAACCAATTGATTTGATTTGGAATACAATAAGATTCGAATTAGTTTCATACTTTAAGGCTGAACTGAATAATGGATTCAGAAAAATAAGGCAAGGATAAATGACGGCTCTTCAGGTAAAAAAATATTGTTTAACAATATGGCGCTTTTTTCAAATAGATAGGAATCGTTTGTTGTTTATTTTCTTTTTGACGACGGTTCTTGTGCAGCCGTTATTGGCGCTAGAGGGGGCCGATATCGCTGTTTATACAGATAACGGTACCGGCGCCTGGGAAGACGGTATCGTCTCGTTTGAAAATTTTCTGGACTGGAAAGGCATCAGCCACGAACGGGTTACAGCCATCGATATTAATACCAATGATTTGCGCCCCTTGTATCAGGCGGTGTATTTTCCCGGCGGTTATGCCTGGTACTATAAGGTGGCTATTGATGAAAACGGTTTGCAAAATATCCGTGATTTAGTAAGTGACGGGGGCGGATATATTGGAATGTGCGCGGGCGCCTATTTTGCCAGTGATTCCGTTTATTGGGAAGAAGACGGTTTGCTGGATTACCCGTTGAATTTGTTTGACGGGGTAGCCAGGGGAGCCATTGATGCCATTGCGCCCTGGGATAATTATACGATGACTACGCTGAAGATGAATCTTAATAACCCTATCAATACGTTTGAACCGGAAACGGAAGAGATGCTTTACTATGGCGGTCCTGTTTTTGTACCCCATGCCGGGCAACAGGTAGACACGGTTGCCGTTTGGGCAGCCTGGTACGACAGCCTTGCAGCTATCAATTTTGACTATGGTTCCGGGCGGGTTTTGTTGTTAGGTCCCCATCCGGAAATTGAAGAAGACAGTGACCGCGACAGCAGTACTTTTGCTCAGGAATTAAATGATTCCGGCAGCGATTGGCCGTTTTTATGGTCTGCGGTAGACTGGTTGCTGGATAGACCGATTACCTATCCTCCCGTATCTGATATCGCCGGAAACAATACCTTTATAATACGGAACGGGATTGAGCTAAAAAAAATATATCCGAATCCGTTTAATCCCAGTACCATAATTAACTATGAATTACTAAGTACGAATTTCGTAGAATTATCGGTATTTAATACTTTGGGGGAAAAAGTTCAGACTCTGGTAAACCGGAGACAGGAAGCCGGCAATTATGAGCTTCGTTTTAATGCAAATAATCTTGCGGCCGGAATATATTTTGTACAAATTCAGACGGGTCATGAAATATTGGCACAAAAAATAGTGTTACTGAAGTAAATCTTTTATTCTTGCAGTATTTAAAAAACTAAATCAAGCAGCAATTAAAAATCAGAAAGAGGGAAAAATGCCGTTTAAAAAAGACCAGGTAGTTGTATTTCATTATACGGTTACCAACGGGGAAAAAGAAGTTGTGGATAACAGTCGTGGGGGAGAACCTTTAGCCGTATTGGCCGGACGGGGTCAGATTCTTCCTAAACTGGAAGAGGCCATGCAGGATTTGGCGTTAAATGAAAAGAAAACCGTACCGCTGGCTGCCAAAGACGCCTATGGTGAATTTAGCGAAGAACAAGTACAGACAGTAAGCCGGGATAATTTTCCGAAAGACGCCCAGTTGGAAGTGGGAATGGAATATATGGCCAGTATGCAGGATGGGCACCAAATGCCGTTTGCCATTTCAAAAATAGACGGAGACCAGATTACCGTCGATTTTAATCACCCGCTGGCCGGTCAGGATTTAACGTTTGAAGTAGAGGTGGTTGAGTTACGAGATGCCACCGCAGAAGAGTTAGAACATGGCCATGTACACGGGCCCGGCGGCCATCACCACCATTAAAGTAATAAACCGGCCTGAAATATGGCCGGTTCTTTTTATATAGAAATTATGTTTTTGTAACCGTAATTTTTAAAATTTCGTTTTTCTTAAAACTCACGGAAAAGAATACACTAAACTCCTTTTTGACTCCAGATTTTCACCGATGCGCAAGGACAAAAGGATTCTATATCGATCTGTATGGGTAAGAACAACTCAAAAAAATAAGGCCACTGATTTCCACAGAAAGAACGGATTGTTTTTATTGAAATTACATTGAATAGATTTGTGTAAATTCGTGGTTTTTAAGTGAACTCATACAATTGTTTTATATCTGTTTTTGAACAGATATAAATACGCACATCCACTATAAAGGCCGCTATTTTCACGAAGGAACGCCAATTTTTTTAACCTGGCGTTAAAAAGAATTTGTCCTATTTGAGAATCCGTGTAAACTTACAGTATTTTTCTAATCTGTGTTACCCACACAAAACGACCAAATACCGATAAAGGCATTAAAAATCATCATTCTTTTTAGCCGAACTTTATCGCTCGGTGTTTCTTTGTGTCACTTCGTGGCAGGCGCGTCTGCCAATTTTCAACAAAAGAAAAGCCTGAACAAATTCATATTCAGGCCAAAGTACCAGAGGTCGGACTCGAACCGACACTCCCCGAAGGGAACTGGATTTTGAGTCCAGCGCGTCTACCAATTTCACCACTCTGGCGTTTTTTTGAGCGGGTCAAAGTTAGACGTTTACACAAAAAAAGTCAAATCAAAACGTAGCGACCCGTTTATTTCATTTCCATGCCTTTAGCCAGCTTCATTACCAGCTTCATATCAACCTCTTCGAAGCGGACAATGTTTTTTCCTTTATGTTCATTTAAAAAATCTTTAGCCGCCTGTTCGCTCTCGAAAGGAATAAGTTCATTACCCATCGGCCCCAATATATCGGAACCGGTCACATAAAATGCGCTGCGTCCGTCGATGTATTTAAGAGAATAATAATCCTTTACTAAAACGGTTTGCGCTTCTTTTGGTGATTCGAGCAGGATTTTAAACATACAGCGCGGACCGTCAAAATAAAGGGTGTCTTTTCCTCCGGCGACCACCGCTTTTTCAATCCAGTTGGGATATTTTTCCACGATCATATTGCAGTTGGCGCAACGGTGTTCTGTGGCGGTGGTTTTTTCCTTTGAAGAGCAGCCATTCATTAAAACTAAAAAAACGGCGATGATGAAAAAAAACCGTTTCATTTCATTGCCTCCTTTAATTGAAAAATAAGTGTTTCGTCCAGCCAGCCGATGTGAATTTTATAAATGGTTAAATCACTGTTAATTAAAACACTGGTTGGCAGACCTTTAATACCATATAAGTTCGAAACGTCTGTCGAACGATCCAAAAGCATAGGGTACGTCAGTTTAAAATAATCCACAAATGATTGCACATGTTCGCGGGTTTGGCCGGTATTGATACAGATAATTTGAAAATTGCTGTTCGTTAGCGCCCTGTGCGCTTTTTGTAGTTTCGGAAATTCCGCGCGGCATTCGGTACACCAATCCGCCCAAAAATGCAGTAAAATCTTTTTCCCTTTTAAGTCATTTAAACGCAGTTTTCCGCCGCTGATTTCAGGAAGTTCAAAATCCGGCGCTTGTTGTCCTGTTTTTAATGGGGGGGATTGTTTTTGGCAGGCAAAAAAAACAATAAAAAGTGATAAAAAAAGAAAAGATTTTTTCATAAAACATCTTGTTTCAATAATACCAATGAGTTCAATTTAAAGCGGCTTCGAAAGAGAAACAAATTTACTGCACATCCATTTTTAAATGTAGATGATTTGACTGCATAATTCAGGAATTATTTTTATAAATATTGGTTACAAAAAGTATCCTTTTGGATAAAGCTACATCAAAGAAGTCAGTTACCCAAAAATGAAAACAAAATAAAAACGGAGAATACAATGACATCCCATTTAACAAAAGACGATTTTAAACAAAAGGTTTTTGATTTTGAAGCAAACCAGGAATGGAAATACGAGGGCGACCTGCCAAGTATTATCGATTTTTATGCCGACTGGTGCCAGCCGTGCAAAATGGTTGCTCCGATTCTCGAGGAACTTTCCACGGAGTTTGAAGGCAAAATGCATGTTTACAAAGTAAATACGGAACAAGAACAGGAACTGGCCGCTATGTTTGGTATCCGTAGCATTCCATCGATGCTGTTTATCCCCATGGGTGAAAAACCGCAAATGGCCGTTGGCGCTCTGCCGAAGGAACAAATTATGCAGGCTATGAAAGAAGTATTAAAAGTAGAAGCTTAAAAATCGTCTTTTTTAGAACTGAAAAGCCCGGTTTTTTGCCGGGCTTTTTTGTTTGGAATAGAATTAGAAAAACCGGACGTTATTAGCAACAAAATCTATTTTATAATCCCAGTTTCGGATCAATCCTTATCTGTGTTACCGACAATACCTCCGCTGTTTCCACACGCAGTAGTTTCAAAAATAATTCGTATTGCCCGTCTTTAAAATAAAACTTTCCGGTGATCAGCAATTCGGCGCCTATAAATTCCCCGATTTTGGCGGCGTCATCTTCTTTGGTCAGGCCGCTCAGCCTTAGTCCGGCTTCTTTCGTAAGAGACTGCAAATCCTTTCGTTCCACCATTTTAAAAACAGAATCTTTCGCGGCGCTTAAAAGAAGCTGTTCATAAAAATATTCGGCGTTGTTTTTTTGGCTGTCAAACGATACATCAAAAGGCAAAACAGCGGCAGGCGTTCCCTTATCAATCACAATGGAAGAGAAATCAATTAATTGTCGTACCGCCTGGGTAAACAGAGACATAAGTGTTTTTTGTTTTGCCTCATCATCGGTTTTCTTTGCTTCAAACCAGGGTTGAATATCATCAACGGGAACCGCACTGACATGGGCCAGTTCTTCCCGGGCAAAACGGATGATAATCGCTTCGAGGTTTTCGGCGTTAAAATTGGTTCCGGTGTGGTGGCTCACGCTGCCCGACGCTCCGCCCTCGCTTTCGCCTTTTTCGCCATAGGTTAAAAAGATGTATTTCCCATAGGTGTACTGGGCAATCTGGCGCAGCACATATTCTCCGGAAATATTCAGTCCGCCGGTGCCCACGCTAAACATTTTTATGGCATTTGCCTTTGCTTTGCGGGCGGCGTCCGCGTAAGTAAATTGCTGACCGTAATCCATGTGCAGCGTGGCGTCGGTAATAATAAAAGCCAGGCGCAATCCGTCCGAATTCCATTTCATTTTATGCAGAGAAACCTCCAGAGCCGATTGCAAATCTTCCGGTGTGTCGCCGCCGCCGTCTGCGCTAACCTTTTGCAGTTCTGTACGAAAAGCGTCCAGGTCGGAGGTAAAAGGAATCGCCTTGGTTACATAGTCGTCCGACTGATCGCGGTATAAAACCATGCCGAAGCGCAGCGCCGGTTTTATATTCAGCGCGCTGAGGTTTAAATTGATGAGTTCAATGGTGCTTTTTAAGCGTTCGATCTCTTCGCCCATGCTGCCGGTGGTGTCGAGAATGAACAGTAAATCCAGCGGAATATGAGCGTAGTCCGGCCGTATTGTTTGCATTTGAACCGGAATGGTTCTGGGGCCAAATCGATCCAGATTGATTTTTTGTTCGGAACGGTCTGTTTTAATAACAGCGCGAAAACGGTCGTGTTTTAATTTAATCTCCTGCGGAAAGATAAAAAACGAACCGTCGGCATAAGTGCGTCCTTCCGCCAGCAGGCGCTTCTGTTCGAATATTTGCACCCGGGCATTGGGGATGGCGTTTCCGTTTTTATCCAGCACGGTAAGATGAATCCGTTCGCGGATATGCAACGGGTAATGCGGCGTATTTTTATGCTGTTCCAGAAACGATGTAAAAAAATTAAACTGCTGATTGTCATCGGCGTAGCCGGCGCGCAGGCCCGATTGAGACGGATACGGCTTTGCTATTCGCTCGGCAGGCGCGGCCATTTCGGCGGCTACTTCTTTTGGAGGCGCAGAGGTTTTGGGTAAGAGCGGGTCAAAAAGTCCGCTTTCTTCTTTCTTCTTTGAGGAGCGGGCAGAACTTGTTCTGTATTTGGTCGTATTGCGGAGGGGACGCGTTTTTAATTCGGTAAGCTGAAAATCAAGCTGCCTGCGGTCGCCGCGGGAGATGATAACATTTTTAATAATCAGCTTTTTAAATCGGGGATGCAGGACGGATACTTGATAGGTCCCCGGCGGAATATCGAAGACTTCATAATAACCGGAGGCGTCGGAAACCGCCTGAAATTCCGTACCCATTATTTGAATCGCTGCACCTGAAATAGCCAGACCGCTACTTTTTGCGGTAACGGTGCCGTAAAGCCCGCCCCCGGAAGCAAATGAAAATTGAAATGCTGCCGCGAGAATAAGGATCACTTTTAATAGTTTCATAATGCCTCACTGTTAGGTAGAACTCATCTTTTATTTGAAATAAAAACACCGGCAATAATTTTAGTGATTTGGACTTTAGATCCGTAAAACAACCCGTTATTTTTTGTCAATAAGGTGTTTACAAGATATTTTAATAGGTTGGAAGTGACGGCCCCGTTTCGTCATTCCGAATATCCGATCCATCGGGTTGGGGAGTCTTTTTGCTGCGCTAAGGGCATAATCATTAATTCTAACTTTACGGGTATAAAAAAGTTTCCTGCATGACGGCGATTTAACGGCGTTGGCTATAAATAGTGCGGGATTTTGAAACGATTAATTTTCAATTTACAACTATTTTTATTTAATGCTAATAACTTCAATATCAGAATATTGCCAAATTACGTATAGCCTTTGATAGGAGCTGGCTTTCGGGTTGGTTTTATTCTTCATTTTCAATTCTTGCACTTTTATTGCCACGAATACACGAATAATATTTAACCTTTTTTATATTCACCTTCCGGTTCTGCCGCAATGCTCAAAGTTTGCTTTTCATCTTTCTTTTCTTCTCCCCAAACTTTTGCAATCTCACCTTTTATTTTTATTGCCACGAATGCGCGACGGGCTTTATTTTTCATTCGTGAATTCGTGGCTATTTCCATGTTGCAAATAGCTCTAAGTTTGTATAATATTTAATTTATACAGGGATAACTTCTCTGTTAAAATCAAATCGTAAAAGAAATATGGCTCAATAAAACAATGGCCGGCATCGTACTGTTAAATCGCCGTGGTCATCTTTTTCAGCCAGCTTAATTCAACCCCTTCGAGAAAGGGCGCCAGCGTATCGTGCACCCGTTTATGATAGGCGTTCAGATAAGCGACTTCTTCGTCGGTCAGCAGACTTTTTTCGATCAGGTTGCAATCGATGGGGCAGAGCGTCGCCGTTTCAAATTTCAGAAAGCCAAATTCATCGTTCGATTTTTCTTCATCCTTCACCACATTAATCAGCGTCTCAATGCGCATCCCGTATTCCCCGGCCTTATAAAATCCCGGTTCATTGGAACAGATCATCCCCGCTTCCAGCGCCACGCCGATGCCGCGGTAGTACGAAATACCCTGCGGCCCCTCGTGCACGCCCAAAAAGGAACCGACGCCGTGGCCGGTGCCGTGCCCGTAATTCAGGCCGATATCCCATAACGGCTTGCGGGCTAAGGTATCGAGCTGAATCCCCTGAGTGCCTTCCGGAAACGAAGCCATAGCCAAATCGATATGGCCTTTCAGTACGCGGGTAAAGCGGTCTTTTTGTTCGTCGGTCGGTTTGCCGAGGGCAATGCTGCGCGTAATATCGGTGGTGCCGTCGAGATACTGGCCGCCGGAATCGATTAGGTAGATACCTTCGGGCTTCAATTCCACATCGGTTTCGGGCGACGAAGTGTAATGCACAATGGCCCCGTGCTCGTTGTAAGAAGAAATGGTTTCGAAGCTAAGCCCTTTAAAAAGATCCTGCTCGGCGCGGAATGCTTCTAATTTATCGGAAGCGGACATTTCACTGACGCCGCCCTTTGGTACGGCCTGTTCTAACCAGTGCAGAAATTTAACCATGGCCACCCCGTCGCGGATATGACAGGCGCGGAAGCCGTTCAGCTCTGTTTCGTTTTTGATGGCCTTAAACAGGGTCGCCGGACTTTCCTTAAAAATAACGGGGCTCTTTTTCTTTTCGACTAAGGCGACAATCCACTGACTTATCGAGGTCTGGTCGAGCCAGATTTTGGATTTCCGTTTGGCCTGTTTGAGCAGGCGCTTTTTAAAATCGCCATAATCATATAGTTTTACGTAAGTCTTTAATTCCTTTTTTACTTTTTTAGGAATTTTTTTAAGATTGATAAAAAGTTCGGCTTTTTCGGCGGTGATCAGCGCGTAGGCAATGGTCACCGGATTGAAATCCACATCCGTACTGCGGATATTAAAGGTCCAGGCGATGGCGTCCAGCGTGGTCAGGATATGCACATCGGCGCCTTCGGCCGCCATTCGCGCCCGGATGCGCGCCAGTTTGCTTTGCGCCGATTCCCCGGCATATTTTTCTTCATGAATAAATACCGCTTCGTCCGGCAGTTGGGGCCGGTCTTTCCAGAGCAGATCCACCAGGTTTTCTTCCACTAATTGCAGGTTGATATCTTTGGCTCTTAGTTCGGTTTCCATCTTTTGCGCTTCGGAATAGGCCAGCAGGCGCGGGTCGATACCCACAACTCCCCCGGCTTTCAGTTCATCTTTTAGGAATTGAGTCATATCCGGGAAGTCGGAGTTGCCGATTTTGTACAGTTTGATTCCGCTGTCTTTAAGCTGCTTTTCGGCCTGTAAAAAATAGCGGGAGTCGGTCCATAAACCGGCCTTGTCTTTGGTTACAATCACGTCGCCGGCAGAGCCGTTAAAGCCGCTGAACCAGGCGCGCCGCTGCCACAGGGCCGGCACATATTCGCTTTGATGCGGATCGGTACTGGGGATGATGTAAGCGTCCAGTTTATTTTTTTTCATTAATTTACGTAAGGCCTTTACACGTTCTTGTATCATAATATTTCCCCGTATTTATGGTGAATAAAATTCCTGTTTTATCGAATGTAAACAATAAATGGGAGAATTTCACGGAGAAATTGGAAGATGTGTAAAATATATCGACGCTTTGTTGTTTATGTGGAACAAAACCTCGCCTGATAAACCCGGGCGCTTTTAAATAACGCCACGAAACGGTAATGGTTTCTACCGTTTTTTAAACCTGTATGGTTTCCTTAAAATCTTCAGTATCTTTATTGTAAAAAGACACTCTGACGCATAAAGGCAAGTTAAAAGGCGTAATTTAAACCCATCATTAAACGTAAATTGAGCCGGGGTTGGTTAATCGCTTTGTCGGCGTCGTCGTATTTAAAATCTTCCCGGGGATTGACGTTTTCATCATCGGGACTATAGGAAGTATCGTGTCCGTATATAATTGCCGATAGAAAATAATCGAGTCCGGCGTCTAATTGCAGCACAAAATGGCGATTTATCCTAAAAGATTTTACCAGTCCCATTCCCCAGCCCCAGTGATCGGAGGTGATGTCAAAATCCTCGTTTCCGTCCACAAAATTAAAATTAGCGGTGAACATGCTGTAGCGCGGCCCTCCGTAAACAAAAGCGTCCGACATTTTGAACCAGCTCACCGGATAAAGCAAGTCCATGCGAAAAGAATAGAGCCAGCCTCTTTTTTCGGGACGGCCGTTGGCGGCGTTATTGATAAATATTTTACGGGCGTCGAGGGCATTGCCGGGATTGGCAACGCTGCTCCAGCCGGCCCCCAGCCGCAGCTTAAACGGAAACTGGCGGGCAAAATCGGAAAGTTCGCTGTTCAGATAAAATCCCGGACCGCCGTTGTAACCGGCCTGGATTCCGGCCGAATAGGTAAATGCCGTTGCGGAAAAGGGCAGCAACGCCACAGCGACGAAGACAGTTTTAATCAATTTGTTAAGATGCATATTATAGCTCCCGTTGTTTTTATAAATCCATTTAATATATTGGCGAAAAGATGTGACTATTCACTTAACGGTGAAAGCAAATTGAGTACCAATTATAAGAGGCAGATTTTTCAGGGGGAATGCCGGGGTTTGGGGTTGCTTTGGGCTGACCGGTTGTAAAATCTTTATACAAAAAGGGATTGTTAGTTCCATAAATCCCAGTTAAAACCGAAACGCACGCGGCGGTACAATTCGGGATAACCGGAAATAATCTGGTATTCGCTGCCGAGGGGATTATCCATGGCCATATAAAGCTGCGCGTCCCGCACCGTGGCCACCAGTTTATAGCTAAAAAACAGGCGTCCGTCCGATTGGGTTCCGTCCCGGTAAAAATGCTCGGTCAGCGGATCAAAAGAGACATTGTTGCGCCGGTCGTACAGATTCACCGACCCCATGGCGTCAATAATCAGCGCGCCCTTCAGCCAGACGCTGTGCCAGCCGGCCGAAAGCCAGGCGGATTTTGGCGGAGCAAGGAGACGGGTGCCATTTGAGATTTGCCCGCCGGAAGCAACGCGGAATTTCGCAGACCGCCAGGACGCCTTGGCGCTGAAGTAGGTAAAAGCGCGGCCGGCGCTGTTACGGAACGTGGGTTTGTCGAATACGATTTCATTTTCCAGGTTGCGGCTGCCCGCTTCCGCCGAAAGTTTAAAATTCGGAGAAAACAAAACTTCCGCGGAAGCAATCAGGCTTTGCATCCGCTCCTCTTTCAGAAAGCGGTTTCCAAAATAGGGGGCATATGCGAACGACAATTCGCTGCGATTGGGCCGGCGCCGCTCTTTGCGGTACTGTGCATTCAGTTTTACTCCGGAGCCGTCATATCCGGCAGTTACGGCAGAGGTCAGGAAGGCATTCGCCCCATACAGACTATTCCAGCGTAAAACCGGCTGTACGTAGACGGATTTTAAAAAATGCATCCGTGCGCTTAAAAATCCTTCCATCCCGCTGTCGGTAAAATCCTTCGATAAAGCGCTGCCCCAAACCCGGTTTTGCCAGGCCGAGAGGCCGACCAGCCATTCCAGCGGCCCGGTTTTAAGGTTACGATCAACCGAAAATTCCGCGCGCAGAAAACGGTATTTCACCTTAAACGAATCAGCCGCCGAAGCGTTTTTACGTTTGGTCCCGGAAACTCCGGCCTTAAAATGCCAGCGTTCCTGTTTTGTGGAATCCGTGTACCAGGTTAGATCCTGGAACAGCTCGTCCCGCTCTTCTTTGTGCCATCTTCTGTCAAGCGGATACACACTGGGCAGGTACATATGTTCGCGGTTGGCGCGGTAAACGGTGCGGCTGAAAATATTTGGCGTGGGCTGCCAGTTAAGCGCGGTTCGGTAAATCACTCCGTGATAGCGGTTTATATCGTTCAGTTTATTGATGCCGCCAAGCTGCAGGCTGGTGTGTTTATTTAACTGTCGGGCAAACTGAATATCCAAATCGGTAAAGCCGAAATCGCCCTGGCGGAACATCAGCCGCGTATAGGGCTTTTCGGGATTCTGCAGCCGGCCTTTTACATTAACATTATCAAAACCGTTGCCCGAAATATTTTGAAACGGGGAGGCTTCAACGGATTTCAGAGCGTCGAGCGAAAGGAAGCGGGTGTTGTATAAACCGCTGATGGGATCATTTTGCAAATGGCCTTCATAATAGACATTGGTCTGGCCGGGTAAAAGATGCAGAGCCGAAACATAGCGCGGCTCGCCCATTTCCAGGAAATCGAAAACATGGAAAAGCGCTTCGTTACGAAAGGCGTCGGCAAAACCGTTGTAGGCAATATGGATATTATCTTCGTAGCGGTAAACGGCAGTTTGAACACTGTCGCCGGTTGCGGCAAGGTTGTACTGAACCGGTTCCATTACAAAGACAGGTTTAGGTTTGGGTTTTTGCCTAAACTCTGTTTTAAGAGAATCGGGCGCTACGGCAGACGAATCGGCCTGCTGTGCAAAAAGCGACATAGAAAAAAGGAGAAGCGTAATAAAAGAAAAAAGAAGTTTCAAAATCTCTGCCTGTTCAGTAAAACGTCTGTGTCTAATTTCAAAATAAATCGGAACAGAATCAACTGTTTTAAAAAACGTCATTATTTATAGCCGACGATGGCTTCGCTCCGCTGACAATGACAGGGACGCCGGGGGCGGGCATCAGGTTAAATCAAAGAATAGATTACGGCGGGCGGATAGATAACCCACCCCCATCCCCTCCCTTATGTATAAGGGCGGGGCGCCGCAGGCGGGGAGGGTCAGTCATTCCGGCAAGGGAAGAGCGCGGGACACTTCCCATTACTGCCCCTGGTACAGGCTATTGCTGTTTCTTTATTTGCTGCGGATGAACACCGATTCTCGCCGATTAAATCTATTATTTTTTTGCTTAAATTTACTCGCACTCATTAGCGCATTCGCGGCTAAGAGTTCTTTATTTTTTAAGCGCGCAACGCGCAACGTTTTGCCAGGTAAACTAAAACAGAACCAATAGAATTGCTCGGTTTTGCTCATATTTTTCGGTCTGTCCGTTTCTGGCGTAATGGTAATCGGTGGCTTTTCTTTTTTGTATTTGCGCGCATTCTTTTTGCCATTCGTTTTTATCCGTGCAAGCCTTGAATATTTTTCATTTTCTCTTTGAAAGAAAAACACCGTCCCACTCTGGTAAAATCTCCCGGCCTCTCTTGTGTTTATGTGTGAAACGGATTATATTTTTCGTTTCTGTTTCAATGAATAATTCCTGGAGGAAAAGTGGCCTCATTAATGGTATCAATCTCCGGTATCCGCGGCGAAACGGGCAGTACCTTTACGCCGGCGGTTATCGAAAAATATACGGCGGCTTTTGCAAAATATCTGCAGGGCGGCAAAGTAATTCTCGGGCGTGATTCACGGGTTTCCGGCCCTTTTGTAATCGATTTGGTAAAAGGTGTCCTGGCCGCGTCGGGCTGCGAAGTAATCGATATCGGTATTGTGCCGACGCCGACGGTGCAACTGGAAATTGAACATCACCAGGCGGCCGGGGGCATTGCCATCACCGCCAGTCATAATCCCATTCAGTGGAACGGCTTAAAATTTATGGGCGGAGACGGACGCTTTTTGAATCCGGAACAGGCCGGAATCGTTTATGCGATGGCCGATAAAAATGAAACGGATTTCAAATCCTGGTCGGAGCTGGGTTCGGTAACAGAGGACCCGGGCGCCATTGACCGTCATATTCACAAAGTAAAAAAAATCTCTTTCCTTGATGTGGATGCCATTCGGCAGCGCAAATTTAAAGTGGCGGTGGATACGGTAAATGGCGCAGGCGGCGTTATTATGCCGAAACTGCTCGAAGAACTGGGTTGCGAGGTGGTTGCTATCAATCAGGAGACCAACGGCAAATTCACCCACACGCCGGAACCGCTGCCGGAAAATCTGGGACAATTAAGCGCGGCGGTAAAAGAACATAAAGCCGATCTCGGTTTTGCCGTCGATCCGGATGTGGATCGCTGCGCCATTGTGGATAATAGCGGAACGCCCATTGGCGAAGAGTATACGCTGGCCATTGCCGCCAGGCTGGTGTTCAGTAAACAGATGGGGCGTATGGCCGTTAATATGTCCACCTCCCGTGCATCGGAAGACATTGCCAATTACAATAATTGTATGTTTGTGCGCAGCAAGGTCGGCGAGATTAATGTGGCCGAAAAGATGAAAGAGATCGACGCCGTTCTCGGCGGCGAAGGAAACGGGGGGGTCATTCTGCCGGAAGTGCATTTGGGACGCGATGCGCCGGTGGCTGCCGCTCTGACTCTGCAAATGCTGCTGGAGTTCGGCGGAACCTTACAGGAATTGCGCGCGTCTCTGCCGCAGTATTTTATGGTAAAATTAAAAGTGAATATCGAAGGACGCAATCCCGATGCGGTGCTGACGGCCATGGCCGGGAAATACAAGGATAGGCCGATTGACTTGTTATACGGCGTTAAAATCGATTTTGAAAACAGTTGGGTGCATCTGCGTAAATCCAATACCGAACCGATTGTACGGGTCATTTCCGAAGCGGCCACGGAAAAAGAGGCCCGGACGCTGGCCGACCGTTTTATGGATGAAATAAAGGCCAGTTTGTAAAAATTAACGACGTTTGATTTCTATGGACTACCGAAATGGATTCCCGCCAAAAAACTGCGGGAACGATGATTTGTTCGAGTGTTGCAAAAGGTCATACCCGCGCAGGCAGCCTGCCCCATGGGGGGTATTTAGTTGTGTATATTGGGTTGTTTAAAGCATTGTGTTTTTTGAGAGTTGTTTGTTATTGTGTTTTGAGATTTTAGGTAGCGTATGATAATTTGCAGAGTTACCGGAGACATTGTTTCCACCGTTAAAAACGCGCATTTTAAAGGCAAAAAACTGCTGATTGTGCAGCCTCTGGATTTGCAGGGTGAAGCGGAGGGCAATGCCTTTATTGCCATCGATACCGTTCAGGCCGGAGCCGGCGACCGGGTGCTGGTCATGCGCGAAGGCGGTTCGGCGCGGATCATTTTTGAAGACAATGAAATCCCGGTGCAGGCGGTCATCACGGCTATCGTAGATGAGCTTCGCTTTTTGGAGAAGGATGGGGAGAAATAGTATCAAGTATCAAGTAGGAAGTAGGAAGTGAAGAGCGTGAAGTAAGACAGGAAAAAACAAAATTGAAGATTTCATAGAGAAAAATTTCTGCGTCCTCTGAATAAATTTTAACCGAAATAAAACAGGAAATTTTTATGGCAAGTATCACCAGTAAAGACATCGAACAAATCATTTCGCAGGTGATTGCGGAAAAACAGATCCCCGGCAGTTACCGTCCTTTCTCCTATGACGCCGCCAATGATCTCATTTCATTTGGCGCCAGCCGAATCGGCGCGGTAGCCCCTTCCTGTCCGCCCAAATACGAACTGGCCAAATGGATCGATCATACCTTATTAAAGCCGGACGCCACGCAACAGGATATCGAGTCCGTTTGCACCGACGCGCGGGAACATAATTTTGCATCCGTTTGTATCAATCCCACCTGGGTACCGTTGGCCTACAAAATGCTGCGCGGATACGAGGCGCGGGTCTGTACGGTGGTCGGTTTTCCGCTTGGCGCCACCTTCCCGGAAGTAAAAGCGCTGGAAACCAAACAGGCGGTGGAATCGGGCGCCGATGAAATTGATATGGTGATAAATGTGGGCGCGCTAAAATCGGGCAATTACGAATTAGTGGAGCACGATATTCGGGCAGTCGTGCGGGCCGCGGGCAGACGACTGGTAAAAGTGATTTTGGAAACCTGTTTGCTGAGCGACGAAGAAAAGGTGCAGGCCTCGGCCATCGCAAAAAAAGCGGGAGCGAATTTTGTTAAAACCTCCACCGGATTCAGCAGTGGGGGCGCTACGGTTAAAGACGTGGCGCTGATGCGTCAGGCGGTTGGCTCGGAAATGGGCGTAAAGGCCAGCGGCGGGGTACGTACGTACGAAGAAGCCTGCAAAATGGTGGAAGCGGGCGCCACCCGGATCGGGGCCAGCGCCAGTGTGGCCATTGTGGGCAATGGCGGAGCCGACGGAAGCGGGTATTGAAGTACTAAGAAATTTTCGATCAATATTCGTTAATCTGCAATCGTAAATCGGAATTGAATAATGATTAAAACGGATTTGTGCAGGTAAGGAATGGATTCCCGCCAAAAAATCGCGGGAATGACGGTTTTGTTTTTATGCTGTGAAGGGTCATACCCGCGTAGGCGAGCACAAAGGCTTCTGAAATCGCCGTCCGTTAATCAACAATCGTTAATCAAAAAGGCGTAAAGGCAATAAGACAAAGAGGAAAAAGGGCAGCGGTATGCTTGCGATTCCCGGTTTGCCGGAGAAGAAGCAATCTTTTTCTAAATCCGTGAGAATCAGTGTACTCCGTGATCAAAAAGAGGAATGGATTCCCGCCAAAAAATTGCGGGAATGACGATTTTCCCCGTTTGCAGCGGAGTGTCATACCCGCGCAGGCGGGTATCCAGGCATCTAAAAGCATTAATCAAAATTGAAGATTAACGATTAACGAAGTAGGATTTATAACAAATAGTTAATTCATTGTATTTTAATATAGAGAGAAAAATGACCGCATACGAAATAATCAGTAAAAAACGCGACGGCTTTGAATTAAACGAAGATGAAATCAGTTTTATGGTCAACGGCTTTGCCGAGGGACGCATCCCCGATTACCAAATGTCGGCCTGGCTGATGGCGGTTTTCCTGCGGGGAATGAATGCGCAGGAAACCATGGCCGTTACAAAAAATATGCTGTATTCCGGCGAAGTGGTTAATCTCGAAAAGATTCCCGGCTTAAAAGTGGATAAACACAGCACCGGCGGTGTGGGCGACAAGGTGTCCATTATTCTGGCGCCGGTTGTGGCGGCGGCCGGTGTTCCCGTGCCGATGATTTCCGGGCGCGGATTGGGTCATACGGGTGGCACGCTGGACAAGCTGGAAAGCATTCCCGGCTTTCGGGTGGATTATTCCATCGAAGAATATTCAGATAAAATTGCCCGGCTTGGCGTTTGTCTGATTGGGCAGACGCCCGATATCTGTCCCGCCGATAAAAAAATGTACGCCCTGCGCGATGTGACCGCTACCATTCAATCCATTCCGTTGATCACCGGCAGCATTATGAGTAAAAAACTAGCCGAAGGCATCGACGCACTGGTACTGGATGTTAAAACCGGCCGCGGCGCTTTTATGCAAAATTATGACGATTCGGTGGCCCTGGCAAAACAATTGATCTCGGTGGGAGAGCAGTTTGGCAAACCTACCGCGGCCTATATTACAAATATGGATGAACCGCTGGGAAATACCGTCGGCAACTGGCTGGAGATTGTGGAATGCATCGCAGGCTTGCAGGGTAACGGGCCCGATGATTTGATGGAAGTAACCCACCAGCTCTGCGGCGCGATGATTTATCTCGGTCAAAAGGCCGAAACCATCGAAGCGGGAATTCAGATTTCCAAAGAGATGATTAGCAGCGGAAAAGCCTGGCAGAAATTCCTGGAAATTGTGGCCGAACAAAACGGCGATGTGGAGATGGTACTGAACCCGGATACTTATCCCAGAGCAAAATTCAGCGCCGAGGTTACAGCCAAACAAAACGGGTATATAAAATCCATTCACTCGCTCGAAGTGGGGTTAACGGCCGTAACGCTGGGCGCCGGAAGGCAGAAGGCGGAAGATGTGATTGATCCCAAGGCGGGAATTGTGCTTCATAAAAAAGCCGGCAGCAGCGTAAAAGAAGGAAACATGCTGATGACGGTTTATACGGATAAAGAAGACATGCTGACTGCCGCCGTGGAACGGTTGGGGAACGCCGTTACCTATACGGGAAGAAAACCGGACGTTCAGCCGCTGATCCTGGAATTTTTAGATAAGAACAGTTTATAATTATTTATGGCCCGGCTAACAAAAAAGCAGCAGCAGCGTATTAACTATTTCCTGCGGGAAAAAACAGAACGCCGGCAAAAGCAGGATATGATTCATAAAGGCGACGTTCCTAAGTTTATCGAACGCCACCTGCCCTACATTCGTAAACTGGCCCGTAATCTGGATCAGATTTTAATCGTCGGTTCCATGGTTTCACCGGAACTGAAACCCGGGCTTATCGACCGCTTTTTAGTGCTGGGTGAAATCGAAGCGATTCCGTCTGTAATCTGCCTGAATAAAATTGATTTACTCAAAGATCGTTCACCCGCGGAAGAAATCGCAGCCATCTATCGCAATATCGATTATCCCGTTTTATTGACCTCGGCAAAATCCGGCGCCGGCCTGGAAGAACTCCGTGAAATCCTGCAACATAAGCGCACCGCTCTCGTGGGACATTCAGGCGTGGGGAAAAGCAGTCTGCTAAATGCGGTGGAGCCGGACCTGAAAATCACCGTTAACGAAGTCAGTAAATCCACCAACAAAGGGATGCACACCACCACTAAAGTGCGTTTATATACATTAAACTCTACCACCGAAGTGGTGGATCTGCCGGGTATCAAACTGATCGATTTTATCGATATTCACCGCGATGAAGCGCGTTTCTTTTTTAGGGAATTTGAAGAGCCTTCGCAATACTGCAAGTTTCGTGACTGCATGCATATTTCGGAGAAAGACTGCGCGGTGAAGCGGGCGGTGGAAACGGGCGCCATCAGTCCGGCCCGCTATAAATCCTACCTGAATTTTGTGGAAACCCTGAACTAAACATAAAACAAAGTTTGAATTTTGTGTTTTGAATGTTAAGCGTCCCCCTGTCGCAATAACGGCCATTTCGAACAAAGTGAGGAATGGCGGGGATTGCTTCGTCGCTACGCGCCTCGCAAAAACGGGATGATACAGATTCAATCCAAAACCTTAAACCGCAAAGACTAATTTTCAAATCCGTAACCGGCATGATTGCGCCAAAAGGCAACTACCACACAGCGGTTCATTTTACGAGATTTGGCGTTTGGTTGTTGATAATTTCTATTCGGGTAAAAAAAAAGCCGGCAATAAATACCGGCTTTATAATTTCTTCAGCAAAGATTTTTTACTAAAATTCTTCTTCCTTCAAACCCTTAAGCGCACTGTAGCGTTTTTCAATAATCTTATGATGCCCGGCTTCTTCTTTGGATAAATTTGTAAAGAGCAGGGCTAATTCTTCGTTCGTGGTGGATTCCGCCGCTTTCTGATAACGGGACATGGCCGTGTATTCACGCTTCATTGCCGCTGCCAATATTTCTTCGGTGTTCCAGTTTTCATCAAAGGCCGCAGTTCCGTGCGAGCTGCGTGCCGTTTCAAACATTTCGGGATCGTCCACCGGAATATCCAAATCATATAATTCCGTTTCGCGGATATTGAACAGCAGGTTTTCGTGTTTGGTTTCCTCTTTTACCAACTGTTCAAAAAAACGTTTGATTTCATCCGTTTCCGCCGTATCCACGCCGCGCTGATATAATTTCTGTGAATTTACTTCCCCCTGGATGGCGATATCCAGCAGCTCTTTTAATGTCCCCATTATGTACTCCTGTATGCAAAGTTAGTAATTTTTAAAAGTGAAACAGTTTAGCACGTATTTTGTTTTAGTGCAAGATAAATCCAAATCCGATGCGGCCGTATATCTCTGTTTTCTCTTTTAAAAGACAGCCACCCTGCAGATGCAAAAGGAAGTTCTTATAAAAATTATAATCCAGTTGGAACGCCCTGTTCTTATAATCGACATAGGAGCCAAAGCCAATCCAAAAATGGGTAAACGGGTTTTTAAAAATATAGGTTACTCCGGCAGTGTATTCCGATATCCGGTAATAATCCCACAGGGAAACAGACAGGTACACCTTTTCCATCAACCCCGCTTTTACCGTAGCAGAGGGGAAAACCCAGGAATCCGCTCCTTCGGAACAATACATATCCTTTGTATTCAGATAGGTCATCCCAAGAGAAAAACCGGCCCATTTAAAAGTTCGATGAAAAATTCCGGAAACAACATACACAACAGAGGTTTCAGTTCGATAGGGCGGAATGTATTCGCTGCCACCACATTCGCAGCAAAGACGTCCTTCTTTTGTTTTAAAATAAACGGAACCTCTTGCTTCCAGTCCGGATATCTCTTTTGCCGGCGCCAGGCGCATTGTAATTTCATTATACGAGGTTTTATAAAATGTATCGCGCGGTTTACGGTACCCCCAAAGAAAACTAAGCATATAATCCGAAAGGTTTATCTTTTTGTAAGGTGTGGGATTCCAGACGCCGCGCTTTTCCTTTTTAGCGAGACGCGCGGCTTCTTTATATATGCTTTGATAGGTGGTGTCTCCGGCCGATTCCACATACCGCCCGAAGCCTTTTTTTAGATAAACAAGATTGATGTGCACCGTTTCTAACGGGTAATATTGAAAAATATGTACCAGCGGATAGCCGTTGGAATCCTTTTTACCGCTGTACACAACGGAAACGGGGTAGCTTCGGTATTTGTTTTCGGCATACTTTTTAACAGAACGGGCCAAATAGGCAAGATTGGAATCCGGCGTATCCACCGAAGGAGCATCCACATTTGCCAGACGCACCAGCGTTCCGTTTTTGAGTTGGAATAAATTACTGTCTCTGATTTCTACAATTTGGATATCTGCGGCAGAAATCAATTTAAAAAGGAAAAAACAGGCTAATAAAAAATGTATTTTCATCGCAATTCTCCGGTTGGAATGATTTAAATTTAGAGGAAAAATAAAAATAAACAAACGAAAAAAATGCATAAAAAATAAGGCCTCTAAAAACTCAGGTAGGGCGCTTCCTCCTTACACAGGCTGTTGCCGTTTCTCTTTTAGCCGCGGATGAACACAGATTTTCACTGATTAAAACCTTCTGTGTTTATTGTTTTGACTGTTTAAGTTTATTTGTGTTCATTGACACTTTTCGTGGCTAAGCTTTCCCAAAATACGTATCCCTCTTAAAAAAGGGGGAGAGGGTTATAGGTTTCATTCCTGGAGTAACATTGCCTACGTTACGGTTTAATTAGAACCAGCATACCTTATTTTAAGAGGGAAACCGTTCGTTATCATTAACATTTGGTTGGTAAAATAAATCTTAGTATTTAAGACCATTCAGCATAGAAAACAGGTATTAAATTCTTAAAAACCATAATGGTAAGAAATAAAATAAGAATTTGTTTTTTAGTGATTGACAGAATACAAACGGAGCCTTAATTTTCGGATTCATTCCAAACCCTAACGGAGGCAGTAGTATGAAAAAAGTAATTGTATTTTTTAGCGTTTTAGTTTTGGCGGGTGTTTTCTCTTCCTGTGAGAAAAAGACCGAACCAAAAGCTCCGGCGGTTCAGACGGAAACGGTAACGGCAGATACTACCGCTACGGACTCAATCCAGACCGAAGCGCCGGCTCCGGCGACTGAAAAATAAGCCGCCGATTTCGTCACTATTAAACCCCGGTTTCCGGGGTTTTTTTGTTTATTCCCTCTTTCAATCTATGATTATTTTTAATTTTGCGCCGATCACAGTTTATATTTGTCCATTTATATTAAAATCTTCAAAAATCTGCCGATAGAATTATCTTTACTATAATTATCTTCCTTCTTTAGGCAGATAAGTTCTGTAATTTAAAAAAACAAAATATAAACGTTTAATACCTATTCAACTTGGAGAACAGATGAAGCTTACCACATTACTTTCATTCGCTTTGCTTTTAGTCGCTTTTAATACGACTTTCGCCCGAACCGTAAACCAACATTTTCGTCCGGGCAATCCGCATTTAAATACCGTTGCAGAACAAGCGCATCTGCTAACAGCAACGCCCGATGAAAACGCCACCCTGCTGGGTCGCTGGGCCAAAGGGCCGACCTTTGCCGTATCAGCCACTGAAGACGGGCACGTCTATTTTGGCGACGGCGCCGAGTTTGTTTCTGCTTCCATTAATTCAAGTGGCGTCCTTTCCGAACTCGGTCGTTTGATTTTACCCGGAGCGCCAAAAGATATCGAAATCTCTTCTTCCGGAAATTACGCCTATGTGGCCGTAGGCTACCAGGGCGTGGCTGTGGTGGATATCCGTTCTTTATCCGAGCCGCAACTGATTTACGTCCTCGACCGGAAAGATGATCCCTTTGAAGCTAAGGCGGTGGCTCTATCGGATAGCAGACTTTTTATTGCAACCGGTTCCGACGGTGTGATAGAAGCGGATATTTATCAGCCGGACAGTATCGTATTTGGCGGCGTCTATAAATATGACAACTGCTTTATCGAAGATGTTACCGTAAACGAGGAGGGACTTATTTTTACAGCCAGTAATTTTAAAGCCCTTGAGATGCTGCGTTATGCAGCGGGAAGCTTTACGTTGGTAAATCACCGAAATTATAATAAGCATACAGTTAATTATCAAAACCAAACGCCATTGGCGCTTAGCTTGGTTCTGCAAAATGATTCCCTGTTTGTCGGAGATGGCTGGAGCGGCATATTCTTTTTTACGTACGAAGATACCGTACTTACTTTCCGCGGACATGGCGCCGGCGCCTGCAGGAATATAGCGGTAAAAGGGGACTATATTTATACAACGGATTTTTACAATGTAAATGTTCTTTTTAACGACAGCGGCTCGCTTGTATTTAAGGATTCCAAAAAAGTAAAGACATCTATGCAATTGGCGATAAGGAAAAATTTTATAATTGTGGCCAGTAAAAGCGAAGGTGTTTACACGTATGATGTTTCAACGCCCGGAGCCTTTATCGACGCCGATTTTTATGCCACTTCTTCCCTGACTTACGACGTCTTTCAGCAGGGCTACTATTTATACCGAATCACGCCGGTAAATACACTGGATGTGATTGTCGTGCAAAATCCGGCCGACCCGCACACGGCCGGTCATCTGGATTTGGGCGGCGATAATGAAGAAGCGCACAAAATTTACATACAGGGCGATACGGCCTTTGTCTATTCCTATGATTACATGAGTGGCGAAAGCCGAATCTATTTTATTGACGTCAGCGATCCATCAGAACCTCAAAAATTGGCTTCGTGGACGTATCCGTCAACGGGCACTTCTCTTTATGATATTGCGGCCCGTGGAAAATATCTTTATGCGGCTGTGAATCAGGATGTGCTGGTTATCGATTTTTCAGATCTTGCCAATGTCCATGAGACAGGCAGGGTAACCACGTCCGGCTGGATTGAAGATTTGGCGGTTCAGGGCAATTACCTGTACACCGCCAGCGAAGATCAGGGCATGAGCGTGGTCGACGTGTCCGATTCCGCGCATCCGGCGGAAAAAGCTACCTTTCGCCAATCCGATTTGGATTATTATGTGCAAATCCGTGTACAGGATCGTTACGCATATGCGGCCAATAGCTATAACGGTTTGACCGTCATCGATATTTCCACTCCGGAAGCGCCCGTTTTGGCCGGAACCTTCACGCAGGCGGAAGGCGATTTTAACGCAAGTCAGTTGGCGGTTTCCGGCAATTACGCCTACATCGACCGCGGCTGGGGCGAAGTGATTTTTCTGAATATCAGTAATCCGGCCAGTCCGCAACTCAAAGGCGCGTACAACGTTAGTAATCTTACCGGATTAACGGCATACAGCCGCATGGTGTACCCTGCCGATAGCTATACCGGCCTCTATGCCGTCAGCAACGATAATCCCGACGCTTCACTGCCCTGCCATTTTGCCGGCGAAGTCAGCGGCGAATGGAACTGCGAAACTATTTATTTGGAAGGCGATGTGACCATTCCGGCCGGCGACACCCTGCGCATTTCCGAATCGGTGGAAAAGGTGGTCGCATTAGGGCCTTATCAAATCAAAGTGGAAGGCGTGCTGCTGGCCATCGGTCCGCAGAACGACCGCACCGATCTCAACGGAAACCGTATCCTGTTTACGGGCAGCGACTGGCACGGCGTCTATTTTAACAATTTAAACGGAAGCGGACAGGGAACTTCGATCATCGAAAACTGCCGCTTTGATTATGCCGATAAAATGGATATGAGTTATCAGGGCGGCGGGGCCGTCGCCATTTACAATTCGGATAACGTCATTGTGCGCCATTCTGTTTTCTATAAAAATGTAGCCCGCCTGGGCGGCGCTATTTACATCGAAGATTCCAATCCGGTAATTGAAGACTGCTATTTTGAAATCAATGGCCGCGGCGGAATGAATAACTCGGAACTGATAACCGAAGGCGGCGGGGCGATGTTTATCAAACACTCCAATCCAAATTTACATCGCCTGCGTTTTACTAAAAACGGCTCGCAAAGTGGCGGCGCATTGGTCATTGACGGTTGTTCGCCAAAACTGAGCAATGTTTTATTTGACGCCAATATTTCCAGCGGTCTGGCCGGAGCCGTCGTTGTTTTGTCTGATGTTTCCAACCCTGCGGCGCCGGAATTTGTGAATATGACCGCGGCTGAAAACGAAGCTCTCGCGGGCGGAACATTTCAATTAAGGGGATCACAAACAAACCCCCAAATCATCAACAGTATTCTGTACGGCAATTCCAAACCGGAAATTTATATTGACGACGGCACCCCCACCGTAACCTTTTCTATCGTCGATTCCGCCGCGAGTAAATCCTGGTTTGGCACCGGCTGCCTGACAGACGATCCGCTGTTCGATGAAAGCGGTGCAATCAATTATCATTTAAAGAGCACGGCCTGTGGCAACGGATTGAATTCTCCGGCCATCGACGCCGGTCATCCCGATTCGGTCGATACCTATTTGGATTGCTCGGCCGGATTAGGTACAACGCGTGCCGATATGGGTTATTACGGCGGCCGCTTTGCCGATCTCTCCACGGCTATCAATTCAGGAGAATCACAAAAAATGCCTCAGGAGTTTGTTTTGCGGCAGAATTATCCCAATCCCTTTAACCCGAGCGCAAAAATTAATTACGAATTATCAATAAGGAATGACGTGGAACTATCCGTATTTAATACGCTGGGGCAGAAAGTGCGGACCCTGGTTCATAAAAGACAACCTGCGGGACGCTACTCGGTAACGTTTAACGCGCAGGGTTTGGCAAGTGGCGTGTATATACTAAAATTGAAAACGGACAAGGGATTTGTGCAAGTTAAAAAAATGGTATTAATACGATAAAAAAAGCCATCCCGTTTTCGGGGTGCGTGTATATACTAAAATTGAAAACGGACAAGGGATTTGTGCAAGTTAAAAAAATGGTATTAATACGATAAAAAAACCACCCCGTTTTCAGGATGTATTTATTGGTACCAATTGGGACAAAAAGTTTTCACAGTACTAAGCGCGTACTTGCAGCCGGGAGTTTATCATGCAAAATTCAATGCCGATTTTCTGCCGTCGGGCGTTTATTTTTACCGTTTAACCATAAACCAATTTAAACAAACACGAAAAATGTTTGTGGTCCGTTAAAACAGTTAATATTATATCCACTATCGGCGGAGTGTAGGTACGATGCACTCCGCCATTTTTTATATCCTCTTTCTGTACTAAACCTACTTATTATAACCTGAATGGAGTGATAATTCCTTTAACTCGTTATTTAACCTGTCCTTGCGATCCCGAAGTATCGGAAGCGGCAATCTTACCGTAGATTGCCACGTTCGCTTCGCTCACTCGCGATGACCACTCAAGAATCGCTTAATTTAGGTATAAAAAGTATCCCAAAATTCAGATGGTTATTTAAGCAAAATAATTTTAATTAATCCGGTTATCTTTTTGAAATATAGTCCGATAGCGTTTGATTAAAATAGTACATCATTCTGAATATTTAATATAAAAAAGGGTGTTTGAAATAAGAAAGGAGTTTAGAATGCGAAATAGGACGTTTATCCTAAACCAAATCATTTTTGTTGTTTTTGTGTCTCTTAGCTTAACTGTAAATGCTCAAAATTTGTTGCTTAATCCGGACGCCGAAAGCGGCGATACTCAGGGTTGGATTGATGTGGACGACGCCTGGAGCGCATCGAACGATATAGCGCCGCATAGCGGTAATTATTTTTTCTGGCCGTCCCGGTTGGACATTCCCTATACCGAATTATATCAGGATGTGGATATGGCCGTGTACAGCGCATCCATTGACGCCGGAGAATCCTATTTTTCCCTTTCCGGCTGGTTGGCAAATTGGGATCAGTATCCCCATGACCGGGCGACTCTGGCTATCGAAGCTCTTAACGGTAGCAATGAACAAATCATGTATCTCTCCCATGATCACCGCAGTCCGGTTTGGACGAAATATCAAATAGAAGGCCAGATACCGCAAGGAACCCTGGTTTTACGGGTGCATTTGATTGCCACGCGATTTGTGGGGAGTGATAATGACGGTTATTTTGATGATCTGTCCTTAGAAATCAGCACAACCGCGCCAACGACTTATGTAACGGTTTCGGCAGAAAATGACGAGACAGAACTTCCGGTGGATGGCACTTTGCAGCTTTCGGCGGAAACAATCGGCGGAAGTGATGCCGGTTATACATGGTCTTCTTCATTTGATGCGGTTGCCACAGTGGATACCACCGGCCTGATCACCGCGCATCAGGCAGGCAAATTTACCATCCAGGCGGTGGGGAAGAGTACCGCTAAGATGGGATTTATAGAACTGACGGCGTATAATCCGGAAGATATTGTTTTCCATACGCCGGAAACGGGCGTTACCTGGGAAAGTACAAGCTTACAGGAAATTACCTGGGAGGTTAAAGGAACGATAACAAGCGGAACGCTTTTTTATAGCTTGACCGGCGGAAGTGACTGGAACGAAATTGTAGCGATCGATTCGGTTGTAAAGCAACATTACTTTTGGACAGTACCGGATACGAATGAAACGTTTAATAATTGTTACATCAAAATGACCTGGGATGAAGGCGAGTCGATGAGTGCAGGGTTTTCCATTGTTCCCAACACAACGGCAATCAACGATACCCCGGATGCAGCTCATCCGGCAGGATTTCAGTTATTTCCTAATTTCCCGAATCCTTTTAACCCCAGCACTGTCATTATGTATCAACTTTCAGCGGTCAGCCATGTACGATTAACCGTTTATAATGCTTACGGGCAAGTGGTGGGTGTCCTTGTAAATGAACAGCAGGCGCCGGGAAGTTATCAACTTAAGTTTAATGCAGGCGGTTTGGCATCCGGCGTGTATTTTTATCGTTTGCAGGTTGGGGCAAATACACAAACCCAAAAAATGATCTTAATGCGCTGATCTCCGCTTGTTTCTAATAAAACGGCGTTGATTCTTAGGCTTAAATCGCATCCGGATGGATTCTATTCCCCGCTCCGTGGGTTGTGATAAAGGTCAACTCATTACGGACACCCCGTTGCACCGATAAATCAGTATTTTTAACTTGCGGCGGGGTTGTTCAGTAAAACGTGATATTAAAACATCAGGTAAAGATCATATCCGGCGGTAAAATAGTTGTTTGCTGCGCTCAGCTCAAGGTTGATAGCAATTGATTTCCATATCTTTATGGTTGTGCCAACGGATAACAGATTCATCGGCTCATCATTGTTAAAATGTTTGGAAAAAGGGGATAAAATATCTGTTGATGTTCTGTCAAAGGCGAGTTCTTTAAACACATAGCCATAGGAAAAATAGACCCACCTCCAAAGATAATACTGAATTTTGGGATAGTGCATGCTTAGCTTCCCTTCATAGCGATCCCCGTTCCATACTTCATTAAACCGATGTGTTTTAAGCTCGTATCCCAGCCACAAATCACCGGCTATACGCAATCCCAGGCCAACTTCGATAATTGGTTTTAGCTGAACGCCAACATCATCCCGTATACCTAACCGACTGGCCAGAGTGTACCGTCCGTTTCCGAATCCAAGTCCGATAAAAAAGCGGGATCTCTGTCTTTTTTGTTTCTGCGCGTTGTATTTAGGCAATTTATTAGCAGGTGTTTGCTTTGTTTGACGGGCCGGCTCAGGATTATATACAGGCTGCTTTTTTGCTTTTTTGATCCGGTTGTTGGTTTGATATATTCCGGCTAATTTTTCGGCGGTTTTTTTTACCGCTTGCGTAAGGACCATATCGATACGGCATTTGCAGTCTTCAACGGCTGTTTTCATTACAACACCGGTTTCCACATTTAAAAGGCGAATATTAATGGTAAAAATACGGCCGATTTTCCCAATGGAACCGACGGCCATATATTTAACGCCAAGTAACTTCCCGGCCTGTACGGCGCATTCATTGGAAGTACATCCCGAAAGCTGAAAGCCTTGTTCCGTTAGAATCTCTTCCACTTTTTCGCGCTCAACAACCGTCAACTTTTGTGTCTGGATCAGTTCGGTACGCAGACGGTTTGAAATAATCCGGTTTTCGGAAGCGCTGATTCCTTCTGCATCCAAATCCATTACGGCAAGAGTAAGTTTCCCCTGAGTAAATGCAAAAGTAACCAGGAGTAATAATAACCACAAAACTCTGGTGAACATTATACCTCCAATATGCATATTTCCGTATGAATCAATATACATTTATACAGATATTTTGTCCAACAAGAAATCATTTTTATGAAGCGGATTGTTTTAACAATGAAAAAAGAAAAGCCGCTGAGTTTCACCGAAAAGAAAGCGATTCAGCGCCTTTTGATGTGCGTATTTATCTGCCGGTCCGCCCGTACGTAATATTAAACAACGATGCGTTAATTCCCCGCGGAATGAACATAGCATTATAAACGAGACTACTGAGTCAAAATCATTCTGCGCGTCCGAATCTCCGAACGCCCCCGGAGCTGATAAAAATAAATTCCCGAAGCAACCTTACGCCCGTCTGCATTGCGTCCGTCCCAGCGGAAAATATGTGTGCCTGATTCCAGAAAACCGTCTTTTAGCGTTTGCACTAATCGTCCCTGAATATCAAATATTTTCAGACGAACGGTTTGGGGGTTATCCAGGTTAAGCATGATTTGTGTTTGCGGATTAAAGGGATTTGGATAGTTTCCTAACAGCTCAAAACTCCGGATAGATGTACTTTGCCGCTCAATGGGTGAGAGCAAAAGAGCGTCAATCTTTCGTGTGATAGCGCCAATATCAGCGCTTGCTCCCGAATATTGTAATACTCCGTTCTGGTCGAGTACCATGCTCCAGTCATAATCCGTTTTGTAGTCGATCTGAACCGAAGCGCCTTTTACCAGTAGGGGAAATGTTACGGTCGGATTGGTCCCGTTAATAAAGGATTGCACCTGACTATCGCTCCCGTCCCAGCACTCGATTCCTAAAACGATAACATCGTCCTGCGAATATTTTGTATAAATTCCTGACTGTATGCTGCCGCCGGCAGTTTTACAAAATCCTCAGCCCCAGCCGAAAAAGAAGAGATAAACTACTTTGCCGTGATAGTCGCTTAACGTTACATTTTCGCCCTGATACTGTTTTAACGTAAAGTCCGGCGCCGTTTCGCCCACGTCGACAGCCGATACGGACAGAATAAATAGAAGTAAAAAAAATAGTGTTTTCACGCTTCCCCCTTTTAGATTCTAAACGTCTTAACAGCAAACAAAAGTCATTCTGCGCAAGAACGTTGCCGTTAGCCTGGTGACCGGCTAAGTTTCTCCCGATACGTCTTAGCTGCTTCGTGCGGGACAGAATGACAAAAATTGCGTATGAATGAGCGCCTGTTTTTATTTTTTAAAACCGTTTATTACTATTCTGTTAAATATTATTTCGGCAGAGTTTATTCCGAGGTTCAAAAAAATATTTTTTCGGAATTGGAAAGTATAGACATATCCGTTATCTTACGACACATTGAAGTTGCAGCTTCTATGGGAGAAAAGAAAATGAAAAAATGGCCCTGTTTTTATCTGAGTTTTTTAATTTCCGCTTCATTGCTCATGGCGGGAACGGTAGAAAAAACATTTTATTTTAACGATTACCGGATCATCGAAAAAGGCAGTTATCAGATTATTACATTCGATGAGACATTACCGGCCGCCCAAGCCGGCGCCCCGCTTATACCTTATCACGCGGTATCTCTGTTACTGCCATCCGGCGAACGCGCCGCGTCCATAGAAATCCGAACTACCGGGGAAAAGCAGATTCCCGGTTATTTTCAGTTATTTCCCAAACAACCTGCCCGGCCTTTGTCTGCCACGGGGGATTTCTCCTTTGTAAAAGATGAAAAAATATACGGCAGAAATACGGTTTATCCCGATAATGCCGCCGGAAGGCTAACCACTTCTTTTATGAACGGATATGCTTTTGCGCTGGCGACCTTTACGCCTCTTAAATACAATCCTGTTTTGGGAAAAATCTCTTTCTATTCACAAGTTACGGTTTTAATACACACGGAGCCCGATATAAAAGCAAAAAAAGCGCGGGCTTTGTTTAGTCCGTCGCCTTCAGTGTTACAAAAAGTTAAAACCCTTGCCCAAAATCCGCAGGCAGTGTTATCCTATCCTCAAAAAGTTGCCGATGCCGCCGATGATTATGAACTGCTCATTTTAACGCCGGCACAATTTACGGCAGCATTTGATACGCTGGATTATTTTTACCTCCGGCGCGGTCTGCGCTCAAAAATTGTAACAATGGATTCCATATACAACGCCATGCAATCGCCTACTCAAAAAGAATCGATTCGTAATTTTATCATTCAGGAATATCAGAATCATCATATCGAATATGTGCTGCTCGGCGGAGATGTGGAACATGTCCCGTACGCGCCGTTCTATTGTGTGGTGCAATCGGATCAGTTATACACCAGCAACGATATTCCTGCGGATTTGTACTATTCCGCCCTGGATGGAAACTGGAATAGCGACGGTGATGATCGTTATGGCGAAATAGGCGAAGAAGATCTCTTGCCCGAAGTTGCGGTGGGCCGGCTTTCATTTAGCGATCAGACCGAATTAAACAGCATGCTGCATAAAATTATTTCCTATCAGAACAGTCCCGTGCTCAATGAATTAGATAAGCCTTTACTGGCCGGGGAACACTTGTGGTCCGATCCCATTACCTGGGGCGCCGATTATCTGGACCTGCTCATCGGTTATCACGAGGATAACGGCTACACCACCGATGGCATTCCCGAAAACAGTAATATGGAAAAACTGTACGACCGTGAACTTTACCCCAGCGAATGGAGCGGAAGCACCATCATGGATAAAATTAATCAGGGAAAATCCTTTGTGCATCATTCGGGTCATGCTAATACGACGACGGTTATGAAACTTTACAACAGCGATATAACAAACGAAAATTTTTACGGTGCAAACGGAATCGCTCATAACTTTACGCTGGTTTATACACACGGTTGTTACTGCGGCAGCTTTGACAGTGAGGACTGCATTGCCGAACGTATGGTTTGTATTGATAATTTTGCCGCCGCTTTTGTAGGCAATTCCCGTTACGGCTGGTTTAACGAGGGACAAACCGAGGGGCCGTCCGAACATCTGCACCGGGAATTTGTGGATGCGCTTTACTCGGATAAATATTTTAGAATCGGACGAACACACATGGAATCGAAAACACAAACGGCGCCTTGGGTAAATGCTGCCGGTCAGTGGGAAGAAGGCGCCCTGCGCTGGTGTTTTTACGATTGCAATGTGCTGGGCGATCCGGCTTTGGCCATTTGGACCAATGAACCGATTGCCGTGCAGTCCGATTATGTACACACGATTCAAACCAGTACGCCATCCATTGAAGTGACGGTTACTTCGGAAGGAAGTGCTGTTGAAGGTTTAACATGCGTGATTCTTAAGGATTCTGTTTATCACGGAAAAGGCATAACGGGTGCAGATGGTAAGGCTCAGATTGTATTTGATCCGCCTTTTGAAGAAGAAGGGGAAGCCGAAATTATCGTTTCCGGGTACAATTGTAAACCGACCTCTTTTTCTTTGATTATTGATAATACGCTGTCTGTCTCCGCTTCCGGGAACTTACCGCAACAAACAAAACTGGTAGGGAATTATCCCAACCCGTTTAATCCGCTTACAGAAATCAATTATGAAATATCAAAAACGAATTATGTGGAGCTTTCCGTTTTTAATATGCTGGGGCAGAAGGTGCGGACCCTGGTTCATAAAAGCCAGTCCGCCGGACGGTATACGGTCACGTTTGACGCACAAAGTATGGCAAGTGGCGTGTATATACTAAAATTGAAAACGGACAAGGGATTTGTGCAAGTTAAAAAAATGGTATTAATACGATAAAAAAAGCCATCCCGTTTTCGGGGTGCGTGTATACACTAAGATTGAAAACAGACAAGGGATTTGTGCAATTTAAAAAAATGGTATTAATACAATAAAAAAGCCATCCCGTTTTCGGGGTGGTATATCTGCTTTGAGATTGACTGCAGACAAAGAGTTGCTTCTTTGTTTCTGATTGACGGCGCCGTTATCTGTTGTTGCGACTCACCCCAAACGGGGCGTGCTAATCCAAAGAAATTGAATCATTGATTATTAAAATATTATATCGGGGTGTTGTGCTTCATGCAGAAGAATTAATAAATTATGATGTTAAACGAAGATAATTATAAAGAAATAATTAAATCCTACAAAAAAAAAGATTGGGAACCCTTGCTAAAATTAATTCCTGAAATTGAAAAAACATCAAAATTTGGGCAATGGGGAGGTGGTGAAAAAGATGAAAATGGAATAATTCAAATGCCATTCATGATGGCAGAGGAAATTGTATATAGGTTTTTAAAAGAGGTTTATGACCTACCAATTATAATAAGTTTTAATTGGGGTGCATGGGATGAAGGACGAAAGATTGCTAATAATAAATCTTTTGATTTTAATTCGATTGACATACCTACAAAATGTAAGTTGATTACGGCAATAGTGAGGAACGATAGGTTTTGTGAAGGAGCGTTAGTTGCCGCATTTGAA
>JAJRSO010000055.1 GCA_024278755.1 Calditrichota bacterium
GCGGTTGATTGAACTTGACTTTATCTTTGCTGCCATCGGTTCCTCCTATTTTTGTTTTGGCTAAATGAATTTAACCAATTTTTTGGTTCTTGGGGAGGAACCTTTTCTTCTAAATTTCAACTAACTTTAAGATAACGCCCACAGGATTGATTAATTGAATAAAAAAGTAGTTTAACTGTATCACCCGCTAAATAGATTGCAACTCTTTCACCTGGTTATCGTCTTAAAAGCTTTAACAATATAAAGGAAACTGAAATGGATTGGTCTGTCTTTGCAAAACCCGAAGTCGTTTGGTTTATAATCGGTCTGGTTCTGGCCCTGCTGGAATTTCTTATTCCCGGATTAATCGTACTCTTCTTTGGAGTGGGCGCCTGGATCACCGCCATTTGCTATCTTTTGTTTGAGCCGGGGCTAAACGGACAAATTCTCATTTTTATTATTTCATCGTTACTTGCGCTATTCCTGTTACGAAAATCATTAAAAAAGATGTTTTTCAAAGAAAACCCGGATAGAGAAGATACCTTGGAAGACGAGTTTATTGGCCGTATCGCTGTGGTGGAAGAAACCATCCATCAGGATAAACCGGGAAAAGTGGAATTTAAAGGAACCAATTGGAGCGCGGTTTCCGATGAAACCATTAAAAAAGGTCGGCGTGTTAAAATAATTGGTAAAGAGAGTATCATACTGCGCGTTAAGGCGCAATAATATTTCATTTTAAATGTTCGGAGGAAATATGAACGGCGTATCAATAATTTTATTAGGTTTGTTAGTTCTGGTTTTTTTGATTATTGCCTCAAGTATCAAAATTGTACCCCAGCGGTCAGCGATCATTATAGAACGGTTTGGAAAGTACCGGGCAACGCTTCAGGCCGGTTTTCATATCATTTTTCCATACATCGACCGCATTGCCTACAAACACACCCTAAAAGAGCAGGCCATCGATGTGGCTTCGCAAATCTGTATCACCCGGGATAATATTTCCGTGGAAGTGGACGGTATTTTATACCTGCAGGTTATCGATCCGAAAAAGGCGTCTTACGGAATTGATCACTATCGCTTTGCTTCCATTCAGTTGGCGCAAACCACCATGCGTAGCGTTATCGGTACGATGGAGTTGGATAAAACCTTTGAAGAGCGCGATATTATCAATTCTTCCATTGTGGACGCCGTGGATAAGGCCAGCGATCCCTGGGGTGTAAAAGTAACCCGTTACGAAGTAAAAAATATTACGCCGCCGCAGAGTATTAAAGACGCGATGGAAAAACAGATGCGCGCCGAACGCGAAAAACGCGCGGTGATTGCCGAGTCCGAGGGTGAAAAGCAGGCGAAGATCAATGTGGCCGAAGGGGACAAGCAGGAACTGATTAAAAAGTCTGAAGGTGAAAAACAGAAACGCATTAACGAAGCCGAAGGCCGGGCTTCGGAAATTGAAAAAGTAGCCTTTGCCACGGCGGCGGGAATTCGTGAAATTGCCAGCGCCATTAATGACAAAGGCGGGATGGATGCGGTGAATCTGCGTGTGGCCGAGCAGTATCTGAAAGAATTCGGTAAACTCGCCAAAGAAAACAATACGATGATTCTACCATCCAATCTAACCGATGTGGCCGGAATTGTGGCCACTGCCACCAAGGTTTTTAATTCAAATAAAGCGTAATTATAAAAGCTTCCAAAGTTTAAAGGCTTCTGAACTTTCTAAGTTTAGAAGCCTTCTTATAATACAGGAAATTATTTTGAGTTCTTTAAATATCCCTGCTGTTCAACGTTCTGCCGTTCCGCTCATTACCACCGAAGAGATGATGGAAGTGGACCGCCTAATGGTGGAAGAATACGGCATCCAACTTATGCAGATGATGGAGAATGCGGGACGTAATTTAGCGCGGTTGGCGATGGCGCGGTTTTATAATTTTACGGATGAAGTCCCCAAGGTTACCCTTCTCTGCGGAAGGGGAGGCAATGGCGGCGGCGGACTGGTGTGTGCCCGGCGGTTAGTAACTTGGGGGATAAATGTGCAGATCGCTTTAACCAAACCCGCGGATTCGTTTTTCGGTGTTCCGGCACACCAGTTACATATTTTACAAAAGATGGAAATACCCCTTTTATCTGTCTCCGAACTATCCGGGCAAACCGCTCCCGATTTAATTATCGACGCGTTGATTGGTTACAGTTTAAAAGGTGACCCGGCGGGAAATCCCGCGCAGATGATTCAATGGGCAAATACGCAAACGGCTCCCGTCCTCTCCCTGGATATTCCTTCCGGTGTGCAAGGCAGTACGGGAGAGGTGTCGGAGCCTGCCATTCAGGCCCAAGCCACTATGACGCTGGCTCTGCCTAAAAAAGGACTGTATACCGAATTTGCAAAAGATAGAGTGGGACGGCTCTATCTGGCCGACCTCGGTGTGCCGCCGCGTCTGTATGAAAAAGCGTTTGGGTTTAACGCTAATCCACTCTTTGCGGAAAGTGAAATTTTAGAACTTATAGACGATGAATAGACCTTCCGGGTTTTTAAAACCCGGAAGGCTTAACCCCCTCTTTATCTTGCTTCATATACAACAAACCTTGTATCTTTCTGTAAAAATTCAGGAAAATTATGAAGCAGCAAAAACCTATTTACCTCGATTATAATGCCACGACGCCGGTCGATCCGCGCGTGGCCGAAGCCATGCAGCCCTATCTAACCGAGTTTTTCGGTAACCCTTCCAGCCGTCATATTTTTGGACGGCAGACTAAAAAAGCGGTGGAAAACGCCCGGCGGCAGGTAGCGGAACTATTACACTGCAATCCCGATGAGATTATTTTTACAAGCGGTGGATCAGAGGCCAATAACTACGCTATAAAAGGCGCGGCCTTTGCCAACCGTGCAAAAGGCAACCACATTATTACCTCTTCTATCGAACATCCCGCGGTGCTGGAGGTGTGCGCCTATCTCGAAGAAAATGGTTTTAAAGTAACCTATCTGCCGGTGGATAAAAACGGGCTGGTGCATTTGAGCGATGTACAAAAGGCGATTACGCCGCAAACCGTTTTGATTTCCATTATGCACGCCAATAATGAAATCGGCACGATTCAGCCCATTCGCGCGATAGCCGATTTAGCGCATCAGAATAATATTTTAATCCATACGGACTGCGCCCAGAGTGTGGGTAAAATTCCGGTCTGGATAGATAATCTGAACGTGGATTTGCTGTCGGTGGCCGGGCATAAATTGTATGCGCCCAAAGGGATTGGCGCGCTGTATGTACGCCGCGGAATGAAACTACAAAAGCAGATGCACGGCGCCGATCACGAGCGCAACTGGCGGGCCGGGACGGAAAATGTGCTGGAAATTGTCGGTTTGGGCAAAGCCTGCCAATTGGTGGGGCATGAGTTTGAATCTTCCCTTACGCATTTAAAATCAATGCGCGATTTGTTAGAATCAGAATTATTGAAAAAATTCACTTCTGCTAAAATAAATGGTCATCCCGAAGATCGGCTGCCCAATACATGCAGTATCTCCTTTAAGGGTTTGGAAGCCAACACTATTATTTCGGAACTTAGCGAAACCGTAGCCGCCTCGGCCGGGGCTGCCTGCCACAGTGAAAACGTGGATATTTCCAGTGTGCTCGAAGCGATCGAACTGCCGCTGGAATATGCGATGGGAACCATCCGTTTTTCGGTGGGACGTTTCACCACCCGGGATGAACTGGAAACGGCGCTGGAGAAAATTAGCCGGGTCGTGGAACAATTGCAGCCGACCGCCGCGCCGATGTTTCTGGAAACGGGGAAGAATGAAATTAAACTTACGCAGTATACGCATGGCCTGGGTTGCGCCTGCAAGCTGCGTCCGCAATTGCTGGAAGGAGTGTTGCAAAAACTGCCAGTGCCAAAGGACAAAAATATTTTAGTCGGCAGCGAAACGGCGGACGACGCCGCTGTTTATAAAATTAATGAAGAAACGGCCGTTGTGCATACGGTTGATTTTTTTACACCGGTCGTGGATGATCCTTTTGATTTTGGGCGCATTGCCGCGGTAAATGCCTTAAGCGATATTTACGCGATGGGCGCCAAACCGTTATTTGCTCTGAACCTGGTCGGTTTTCCCAGCAACCGCCTGCCGATGGAAGTCCTTGAAGAAATTTTAAGGGGAGCGCAAAAGATAGCAGAACAGGCCGGTATTTCTATTTTGGGCGGGCACACCGTGGATGATACAGAACCGAAATTTGGAATGGCCGTGAGCGGAATCGTTCATCCAAAAAACATTATTCGCAACGGCGGCGCCAAACCGGGCGACGCACTGATTTTAACCAAACCCATCGGAAGCGGTATCTTATCCACCGCGCAAAAGAGGGGACTCCTTGAACCCGGGCACAGAGACCGGCTGGTGCAAACGATGGCAACCTTAAACCGGGAGGCCGCCGAAGCGATGCGGAAAATTGGGGTAAATGCCTGTACCGATATTACCGGGTTCGGACTTTTGGGGCATTTACTGGAAATGTTAAACGCTTCGGACTGTGCCGCGGAGCTGCAGTTTTCTCAAATACCATTGTTGGACGGAACGAAAGAACTGGCGGCGGCCGGAGTTATTCCCGGCGGGACAAACGATAATTTTGCCTACACGGCGCCGTTTGTGCGGTATGATGAAACGCTAAGCGAAAATCAAAGAATGATTTTAAACGACGCCCAGACGTCCGGCGGTTTGCTTATGGCCGTGCCCGCGGAAAAGGCCGGAGAATTAATGGAATGTTTGCGGGAAAAAAAGGTACAAACCCGGGCATTGATTGGCAGGACTGTTCCGGATAAACCGGGAAGAATTTTAATACAGCGTTAATCTTTTACACAGTTTGGACGGGCGCTGATTTTTTCCGTGTATTCGGTGGCAGACAAAGTTAAAGAATTGCTGATCCTGGAACAGGTAAAAAAGCCGTCTCTGTTAGAAAAATTACTGAAGGCGCTCGCTTTGCAGCTTGGCAGCGAAGTTTCAAATTATGAACTTGCTCAATTAACGGAATCAGATAAAGGTACGGTTGAAAAGTATCTTGATTTACTGGAGAAGGTATTTGTGATTTTCCGGCTTCCGGCATATAGCAAAAATATGCGCAATGAAATTAAAAAAGGGAAAAAGATTTATTTTTATGATAATGGAATTCGTAACGCAATTATTGGAAATTTCGCCCCCCTGTCTTCACGAACAGACGCGGGCGCCCTATGGGAAAATTTCATTATCAGCGAACGAATAAAATATCTTAACTATAGGGAAGCCGATTGTGACTGCTATTTTTGGCGCACGACGCAACAGCAGGAAATTGATTATATCGAAGCGTGTGCCGGACAATTATCGGCTGTTGAAATTAAATGGAATCCTAAAATAAAGGTGCGCTTTCCAAAAACATTTTTAAAAGCCTATCCGGAAAGCGGAGTTCAGGTAATTAATTCGCAAAATTTTGAATCCTTTCTTGGCATTGGATGAAACAACAAATCAAACAAAAAATAAAAGGACTATAAATGGAATATCTCACCATAAATAAACAAAATAAGATTGCCTTACTAACTCTGACTCGTCCTGAAAAATACAATGCCTTTCATTTACCGTTTTTACGAGAAATAGAAGAAGCCGTTCTGCAATTGCAAAAAGACGAGTCCGTACGATTACTCATTCTCACCGGCGCCGGGGAAAAATCGTTTTCGACCGGGGTCGACCTGGTTTCTCTGATTCAGTTCGAAGCTATCGAACAGGCGCGTGATTTTGCCCTGCAACTGGAAGCGACAATGACGGCTTTGCTGCGTTTTTCCAAACCGGTAATTGCGGCCATAAACGGTTATGCCTTTGGCGGTGGATTCGGTCTGGCTTCCAACGCCGATGTGCGCCTGCTGGTGGATTCGGCCAAAATCGGTTTTCCGGCGGTACGGCTCGGCGCTATTTTGCCGGTGGGCTGCACGCTGCGTTTAAACGCGCTGATCGGTTCCGGTCGCAGCCGGGAACTTTTATTAAGCGGACGGATTTTACAAGCGCAAGAGGCCTTACAAATCGGACTGGTAAATGAGGTGCTTGCAAAGGAAAATCTGTTGACGCGGGCCTTTGAGATTGCCGAAGAGATTTTAAAGGGTTCCGATTTGGCATTGGAGATGACCAAACAGGTAACCAATCAGGATTTGCTGATACAGATGGAAAAATATTCTGTTTCAGCCGCCGAAAATTTTGCTTATCTCGCGTTTACAGAAGACTGGAAAAATCGCATTCGGTCATTTATAAATAAAACTTCCGGTTCAAAGAAATAGTATTTTGCCCGATTCCTAAAGCGATAGGGAATTAAAATTTTCAGTAAGCGCAAGATGAAACAAGTGTAGTACTTCATTTAAGGATTTTACCGTGACATCATTGTAATAATTTTCAATTTCACCGTTTTGAATATCCGTATTGTTTAACATTTCTTCCAGCTGTGCGGCAGACTGATGCAGTCTTTGATGCGGTTTTTCCATATCACGGAAAATTTGAGCTATCTTTGGAATTTTTTGTTCAATCTCTTTTCTTTGCGGACTGTTTAAAAATTTACCCATTCCGCAAAGGGCGGCATCTTTCTGAACGTCTATTGTCCGGTGATGTTCGGCGATGGCATTCTGTACTTTTTTCACCCATTTCAGATGGTCGCTTTCCCGCGCCTGTAGCAAATTGCCAAAATCAACGATTTGCCTGATCTGTTGTTGCCTTTTGGTTGAGAAACGGTACAGAGTACCCAGCGTATCCAAAGTTTCGCTAATTTTACTAATATTCTTAATTTGATTGTTTATGTTTACGCCATCGGCCAATATCTGATCGGAACCCATCCTAATTTTAATCATGTCTTTTGCAATCAGTTGAGCAGCGATTGTACTTTCGGAAACATTATGTGAAACCTCTTTCATTCCGTCTGCCGCTCGAATAATGTTTTGGGCAATATCGCGTGTGGTTACATTTTGCTCTTCGACCGCTGTGGCGATTGATGAAATGTTTTCATCCACCTCACTAATGACGGTATTAATTTTTTTAATTTCTTCGGAGGCCTTGGTGGAAGAACCCTGAATGGTGTAAATACTTGATTTTATGTCTTCGGTTGCCGCGGCGGTTTGTCCGGCCAGTTCTTTTACTTCATTGGCTACAACGGCAAATCCCTTTCCCGCTTCACCGGCGCGGGCCGCCTCGATGGTTGCATTGAGCGCCAGCAGTTTTGTTTGTTCCGAAATATCCTCAATCACATCGATAATTTGGCTGATCTCAGCCGCATTTTTGCCCAGTTCACCAACCTTTTCCGTTGCTTGTTCTACACTGATAACCGCCTTATTGGCAACACCGCGTGTTTTTTCGGAGTTCATGGAAATTTCATTGATCGTTGCGGTCATCTCTTCCGTATTTGATGAAATGATATTGATGTTTTCGGAGGCTTGTTCTGTGGATGTTGATACGCCCATCGTATTTACACTTAATTCTTCCGTTGCAGAAGCAATACTGCCGGAAGCCTCATTCATTGTCTTTGCTTTATATAAAAAGTCTTCGATAATTATCTGCATTTCATTGTATACGGCCGATAAGCGGTGCGCTTCGGTAATAATCTTTAACAGTTGTTTTTCGTAATTCTCAGCAAGGTCGATTAACATTCTTTGGGTGTAGGAGACGTTTTGGCCGTTTGTATTTTCCTGAATGGATTCAAAATCTCCCGATGCGATTTTTTCTGTAAGCATCTTTAGTTCAGTTTCCTGTTTTTTAATAAATACGGATAAATAAATTCCGGTAATTATTATAAAAGCGGCTAATAGGATCCAATAGATCATTGTTGCGTCGAATAAGGTCATTGCAAGTATTAATATTCCCGTCCCTGTTAAAACCATGAGGATAATACGATTCATATTTAAATTTTTCACCTGTTTCTCCTTAAACTGGTCTTTTGCAATCGATTGAACCTGAAACAATGGAAAGTATCGGTTTTAAAAATTAGAACTTTAATGGTATGTATATTTTTACGATATTGGATTTGCGCAATAAAATAAAAATTTATTTGGAGGAAAATATGCAGGCGATTCCACTCGACCGATTCGATTCGGATATTTTCAAATTATGGGATAAACAGTGGTTTTTACTGACCAGCGGGGATTTAAAAAACGGACACTACAACACAATGACCGTATCCTGGGGTTCTTTCGGGATTATGTGGAATAAACCGGTGGCAATTGTTGTGGTGCGCCCCGTACGCCATACATTCGGATTTATGGAAAAATACGATACCTTTACCCTGAGCGCTTTTCCTGAAAAATATCATAATGATTTAAAATTGCTTGGCACCAAATCCGGTCGAAACGGCGATAAAATTGCCGAAACCGGTTTACATGTTTGCGCTTCACAAAGAATTGCCGCTCCTTCGTTTAAAGAAGCCGAGTTGAGCGTTGAGTGTAAAAAAATATACTGGGACGATTATAAACCGGAACACTTTTTGGATAACACAATCGAGAAAAACTACCCGCGAAAAGATTATCACAGAATTTATTACGGCGAAATACGGCACATCCTAGGAACGAATCGGTATCGTACAAAATAAATGGTTAGCAATTCAGGGTGTTGCAGAATAAAGAACTAAGCATAGAGAACACAAATAGCGCGAAGAAAAAGTACAAAAAAACGAGCAGGAATATGAACTTTGTTGTTAGTTTCCACCTGAGAAAATTTTCGCGCTTTACGGTTTAGTTAGAAACTGCAACATTCTGGATGGACAGACGCTTCGGAGCAAATTACCAAGGAACAATACATAAGATGCAAGACGTCTGACCAAAGGTAAGCGGACTCTCGAATCATAAAGATTTTAAAATAAAAACTTGATTTTAAATACCGCAAAAACACAGGTTTCTTTTGTCTTTTGTCTTTTGTCTTTTGTCTATTTCCCCCTTCGTGCGGCAAATAACAAGCAGATCCATACA
>JAJRSO010000056.1 GCA_024278755.1 Calditrichota bacterium
CCCGTTTTCGCTTTTGTTTATCTTTTGAACTTCGGTTATATTATAGCGAACATATTTTTATTACGCCGGTTATTGATAAAAAATTTATTTTGGTTTGGAATTGCAGTTAACAGTCTTGTCCTGAGCGGCCTGTCCCGTTGTGTCGGGATCGATATCGGGAGCGGTTTTCAGCCGCGAAAAAGCGCAAAATGATACAGGCTGCCGTCCCGATAAGCCGGATTGTTAATATCCAATATCCAACAAGGAATGTCCGAGTTTCAAGTTTTAGGGTTAAGCAAGGGGTAAAAAAAGCGGAGTCAACCATGTTTAAAAAACCATTCTTTTCCCGAGTTTGCGATTTCAAATTTCTACTTACCGCAATCCTTTTTCTTTTTTCATTTTTCATTTGTCTTTTTTCATGCAAACGAACCACCGTACCGCTGGCAAATACCCTCGGCCCGGACACTACCGGCCGTAATTTTAGCTGGAAGGTTGATACTTTACATGCGGATGACGCATTGCAGATTATTATGAGCGATATTTGGGGTTCGGATGAAAAGAATGTCTGGACAGTAGGGCATAGCGATGACTATGATTATCAAATTTGGCATTGGGATGGGAGAAGCTGGAAAAATATAAATCCTAAAATTATTGGAGACAGACCTTCCTATCTTGCAATGCACGGTTTTACGGCAGACGATATTTGGATAGTAGGCGTCGGAGGGCGCAGAGCGTCTGGCGAAGGATTAGAGTTAAAATACCGAGAATATATTTTGCATTATGACGGCCAAAATTGGCAAAGACATAAGGATATTCAAGCGCCGATGGCCACCGCCGTTTGGGGAAGCTCAAGCCGTAATTTGTTCGTAGGCTGCGACAGCGGCATCGTTTTACACTATAACGGGCAAGAATGGGATAAAACATATATCGGAGTAAACGCTCAGATTAGAGATATATACGGTTTTGAGAAAGATTCCGTTTTTGCATCCGGCATAGAATGGCTTGATAATGGAGACCAAAAGTCTATTCTTTTTAAATATATCGACAAAAAATGGACTGTATCCGATTCCTTTTTGCTTTCTTCCAGTGAAGATCAATACACTTTTGGCGAATTTTTCTGGGGCTTAGACTTAAACGAATTTTATTCGGCGGGTTTCGGATGGTTGTTTAAATATGACGGACACTCATGGCAAAAAATACTGAAGGGAATACATTTTTACGGCATATACGGAAGCACGATAAATAATATTTTTACCGCCGGTATTTGGAATGATGTTTATCATTATAACGGAAGTACATGGAAAAAAGATGATTTTTTCAAAAGCTATGAATTTGTTAATAAAACATCAATTTGGTGCAATGATAAACAGGTATTTATTTGTGCGGTATCGTTCGTTGACACTAGAGTTGAAACGTTGGTCTTTCGCGGAAATGTATCGGAGAGGAGGTGATGCAAATGCTTGTCCATTAAAAAGCCCGATTTATGCGGCAACATAAACCGGGCTGAAAAACGGAAAACATGTGATTAAAAAACCATGCAACCCTGTTTTCCGCCTGCAAAATATAGTTTAGGGCAGGCGGAAACGCAATTTTTTTAAGAAAGGAAGGTAAAAATGCGTTTATATCTGCCTAAAATAGTATTAGCGGCATCGATTTTTTTCTTCGTTGCAAATCTTTTAGCGGGTCAGCATACGCTGACATTAAATTTTAGAAGCAATAATGATTGGGGCCTTGTTTATTATCATGATGAAGGTGATATGAAGTATTACGATTTTAAAATTCAGGATCATGGCACGCCTGCAAGACGAGACCTAAGAATAGGCAAAAGAGGATACGATATACACCAAGCATTCTTTATTTATGATATATCGTCAATTCCGGATTATGCCACCATTAACTCCGTAAGAGTAAAAATTTATGAACAGGATAAAAATTACGATGATTTCCGGGATATACTGCTGGAAGGATTACTCGATGATTATCCGGCGCAGAACGTTTATTTATACTTTTCCCATCAGTATAACAGTTTCACTATGTCAATGGATCATACATGGAATAATGCGAATGACGCAATTGTATCCGATATGCAAAACAGCCTGGATGATGATTGGTTCGGTTTGAAAATACGCTTTGGTCAGGATCCGCCCGAAAACAATATTTATTATGAATCTCAGCCTATTGAGGTAATTGTAACATATACCATACCCGAAGTACAGGTAACTGTACAAACCAATATTAACGGTTTACAGTTTTCGGTGGACGGCCAAAACTATACCTCAGCCGTAACCATTCCAATGGAAATGGGTTCCCAGCATACCAGAGCTACAACAACTCCGCAAACAAAAGACGGCTATACGTACGATTGGAAAAATTGGAGCGACGGCGGCGCTATTTCGGATAATTTTATTCAGATGAACGATATGACGCTTACCGCATATTTTGAATCCAATAAAGCCGAAGTTACGGTCATGAATGATTTTAGATACGGAGTTGTTATGGTCGACAATGTTCAGCGGAATTCTCCATACCAACCGTCAGACTGGCTTAAGGGCTCAAACCATTCTTTCGGCGCCATAGATCAAAATTATCAGGAGCCTGGAGAGCCTAATTATTTCAGGGAATTTTGGTATTGGTTCACGCCATCAGGCAATAAAAATAACAGAAACTTTTCCATCGATGTCACTTCCGGTAATTATATTGTTGAAACACTGAAACATTTTGAATACACTGCGAATAATGATTTTATTAACGGCGGAAGCAACGGGGATATAAAAATAGACAACCAAACAAAAACCGCGCCTTATACTTCTTATGTTTTGGAAAACAATACAATTACGACAGAAGCTCCAACACAAACAATAACGGTAAACGGTCGTTCGGTTAAGTACTATTTTGTTCAATGGGAGGATGGAAGCGTATCAAATCCGCGTACTTTTGTACCGACCAATCATTTTTCCGTAAATGCCGCCTACAAAGGCAATATGGTCTCCAACACATCCCGGGCCACGGGCTACAACAACGGCCGGCGGATTGTAAAAACCTATAGCGGGAAACTATTTACCGTCTATGAAGATAACGGTGATATCTATTTTACCTCATCCGATGACAACAGCCAAACCTGGCATCCCGAAATACGCGTGAATTCCAATCAGGGACAATGTAAAAACCCGGCCATTGCCATAAGCAGTAATCAGGTTTTTTTAACCTGGTTCGATAACGGTTCCAATATCGTTAAGTTCAGAATGTACAACTCCGCCACCGATAGTTGGGGAAACGTTAAAAATGTAAGCTCGGTC
>JAJRSO010000057.1 GCA_024278755.1 Calditrichota bacterium
GCAGGCGGCCAGAACCTGAAACGTCTTTGCGCTTTCCGAACAAATTTTTTAGCAACTCGGGTTCGGGCAGAGGAAAGCACAAAATTCGAGCGTTTAGCCAATTTAAAATGGCGCATCCGGAAATTGGCGGGAATTTTACAGCTTTTGTTTTTGGCGTTTCCGGAAGATTTTCGCATTCTGTGTTTTATTTTGTTTGGGAAGTTTTGTAGCTTAAGGGTAAATAAAAGCGCACGCGATAAAAAGCGCAAAAAAACGCAATAATTTGCCTCTAAAAAACACTTGACTATGTCAAGAAAAAATATACAGGACAAACAACAGATATAAAAGTTTTATATAAACTTTAATGTTTTTTTTCGTCCTTCTAACTCAAATTCGATATCCGAAACACCTTTATTAGAACCCTTTTTAGCATTAAAAACGGCAGAATACCATCCTTTTAATCCATTTACAGAACTCTGGAATATATAACTAAACACCCCATTACCCTCATCAGACGCAGCTTCGTTATCCACAATCTTAGAGCCCTTAGGATCATAAATATCTATTGTTACGGAATCAGGTTGACTACCGTCAATTATCGTAACTTTTGACTTTAAATATACATCCGTTCCAATTAACATTACGAACCCTCCGCAGTTACTGTTTGCCTAATAAATTCATCTAAATCTATCTTATTTACAGCGTATTCATAAAAGCTAATATATTGGCTGATATACTCCTGTAAATCCGTTTTATTTTCTATGAATTCGTTGTACGATACATCTGTAACTTTTACCACTCGATCACCCTATACTGATTTGCTGTTTAATATACTCATATACCCGCAGAGACGTTATTTTAACAAATAAAGAAATAATTACATCCAATACCAAAACACCCTTCGTAACCGCTGTGATCCCGTTATTTGACAGTATCCCTTTCGTGGCTGTCTCTATCATACCTCAGTCACCTTATAACTAATACAATTCCCATCGCCATCATAAGAAGCGGCAATGTGATATTCTTTCAGAAAATTAATATCATTCTCCGTATCCGCCGCACTATTATATATCCTTAAAACCGCAGATACCAACTTATTATTCGAATAGACCTGGTCTTTAAGACGGAAATTATGCTGCATCAAACCAAGCATATATTTCGCCTGATTCTCGCTCCATACATCCGCAGCGGAATGACTCGACCTTGAAGAAACGGCAACATCAAGATTACTGACATCCGCCTTGTAATCGTCCAAATTTTGACTGGGCGGGTTTTGCGTGGCAAAGCCGCTGGCCGTGAGCCAGTTGCCCTGGTTTCGCTGCAGCTCATCCGTGTCGGCCAAGATAGCGGCTATATCGCCATTTACAGATATTTTTAGACTTGATCCCATCATATAATCCATTGGAACTTTCTGCCATATTGTATGGGTTTTATCCCGGATTTCAGAAATTTTTGCATTGGCCGATATTATTCCATCTACCTCTGAGGTACTAATATCGTTTAGGCCGTCTATCATTGATTGTACGCCGGATTCGCTCGCCGGGTCTGTAGGGATATTGTCCGTTTTTGATTTTATCGCTTGTGCAGTGGTTTCCAAAGCATTACTATCCGGGTAACCACCGACAATGAATTTACCGCTATATGTATAACCGCCGGAATCCGTCATGATATACAAATACTCGGTTTTGGAATTGGCAGGCGTTGTAATATTATCGGAGGCCCAACAGAACCAGCCGGTCGAGCCTACCTCGAGACAGGAATCTGAATCAAGTGCCACAGCCGCACCAGATGATAAATCATAAAGGGTAATTGTAACGGTTTCTCCGCTTAAAAACTCACCCAGTAAATAGGTATATTCTCCTTTTTCTTCCGTCTGGTATCTCAATTTTCAATCCTGTTTCTGTTTAAAGGCCGTAAATAAATAGTTTTTACTTTATCTGTATCTATTACTATTCTCTGCGATACCGTTTCATAATTCTTTTTGGTTATTAAAATCTCATGGTAACTTGAATTAGAATCATCACTCCAAAAGATGGACGTGCCAGTATAACTGGTCTGCTCCTTATGGACTAAAAATATTTTATTGTTATATAGTGGGTGTGTTATCGGGCGGCCATTATTATCGGTCTCAAAGAACCAGATTTCTTTCCCATCTTTTTGCCGGCAGATAATCGTTGCACCCTGAACCGGCCAGCCAAATTTATCTTTAATTGTTAATTCCAAAGCAAACACCCACATTACAACCGTTCTTGAATCAGGGTCTTGTTTTCGTGATGCAGCAAATGTGTTTCCTGTCCAAAGCAATGGAGTTGCCTTATCCGTCGCGTAGATGTTCCTATAATTACTCTGGAAATCACAATTTTTAAAGAGTGTCATATTCCCGGCAGCTGAATATGAATCTCTCCGGCTCGAAGAGCTCCAGTAATTATCTACAAAAATACCACCATCAATTAAATCAAACCATTGCCCTTTTATTCCACAATCGCCATAATTATGGGAATGTCCATAATATAACAACCTATCATTCCCATATAAATAAAGACCATAAGAATAATTTTCTTTCCAAATACAATCTTTATAATACGGGCCCTGATAATAACTAAATGACGCATAGTAATAATGTTTAAATTCACAACTATCAAATGTGATTCTGTAATGTTCATTTGCATGAGACCAAGCAGTATAAATAGCACAATAGCCTAAATATTGCCCTGTCGTTGCGCCGGGCTTGCCGTCGAAGATCACATTTTTAAAATTATGATATGGCGTATGACGCACATCAACAAAATAAAAAGTATATGTATTTGTCGTCACCCCCCAACTATCAATAACATCTATATTCTCCCAATCCCAAATATCATGAGTATAATCAGAAACAGTTAATGAGTTCCAATACCAATAGACCCTCCTAAAATGCTTTAATGTCGGACGATAAGTAGCATCTCCACGCCAATAGTTTTTTCCATACCAGCGAGCATATACATAATAACTGGATGTATTTGATCCATCTATTTCCACATTACCGTAAACTAACAATGCGCCGCCATGATCTATATATGGGCGAAGCCGGTCGCTATAATTGGGTGCAAAAACGAGAGACTCAGTAAAAGAAAAATCACTTGGGTTACCGATAATTAACTCACCATCACGACGGATGCGAAATTCCCTCGTTGTACTTCCGCTACCCTTAACGGTATATACATAATTACCGGCTGTTCCGCTACGTTCTATCCAGGTCACATCCGCAATATCATTGCAGACGGACTCGAGCGTGTTTCCCGTACCCTCAATATATATGTGATTCCCGTATTTACGCGCTGCCATTAGTTTGCACTCATAAATTTACTTTTTATTACTGCAATACTTTTTTATTCTATTAAACCAAAGCCTTTCCATAATCCAGGGGAGCCGGATGTTATACAAACCCAGCCAATATAACTCGCCGAACCCGGCGCTGTGTTGTAAACTTTATCACCAAGTTCCCAAGTGCCAGATATAGGTGCAGATGATCGGTAATCAATTTTAACTCCCTGCTCATAAACATAATCAGCTACAGCACCAGTATAATTTCCGGATGCTTCGCTCAATCGGACATTGCTTAACCCATAACTGGAATTATGTTTATTATCCAATACGATCGTATTTTGATTTATACCCGATAAATATAGGAAATAACGACTTGTAATTGATGACGGGCTGCGATTGCCCTCAATGTATAAATCATAAGTATCGCCTGTAAAAAAAATAATATGATCCGTGAATCCGATAAACTCATTGTTCGTTATTTTTATACTCCTTGACTCTGAACCAGATGCAGCATCCTTAATACCATAATCGAATTTTTCTAACGTATTATTTGCAATCAGAATATCAGTCAGATTACCGGCAAGATATATTGCATACGAGCTTGCTAAAACCGTTCCAGACCTTACTATATTATTAATTATTTTAATCCCTTTATGATCGGTAACCATCTCTACAAAATGGTAACATGCGAGAGACCCATTAAAAAAAAACTGGTTATTTGTAATAATTATATCGTCACCGTACGCAGAAATACAAGCAAACATATTAGTTTGCAAAGCACTCGCATATCCTTTATTCCCCCTAACCGTAACCCCATCCGCATTAAGTTTTATGTAGCGCTTTGCAATGTCGGTAAATGTATTATTTATAATTGTTAAATCTATCCTTCGATCTATACCGGATGCCTCTGCATATATGGCATCCGAATCATTTGATGGGTTTATATTGTTAAAATGACATTTAACTATCTTGTTAAATTTACCCGGCGTGGAAGTATCTGTAAAAAACAATGCACGGCTTATTCCAGATGAATTAATCGTATCAAAAACACAATTATCAAAAACAATTTTATTACTTGAACGTATACGATTACCCCAAACAGATAATGAGCCATTGCCTAAGTTCTTAAATTTACACTTTAAAAAAGAAATTTCATCGTTGCTATATGTATAAAGCCAATACTGGCCGTCCATATTTCCATCAAATATAACTTTCTTAAAGGTTACGTTATTCAAATTATAGAGCTGTAAAATATATTTCCCAGAACTCGTTGATTTAAACTTTAATTCACCATCTTTTATGATAATGTCAGAAAGATTTGCGATATCCTGCGATTCTGTTAAATATACACCACCTGCTAAATCTAAAACAGACCCATCTGCCAAATCAGATATCGCATTTGTTAAACTCATCGTATCATCAGTAATACCATCACCCACAGCTCCATAATCTTTAACATTAATTACCGGACTATTTAATGCATGCTGCCGCAGCCCGACCTTTTCTATCTGATTCGCAGCCGATAAATTTCCTTTTACATACAAATCAACCAGCGTCGAATCTTCCGCGAACTGCTGCCAGCGCGTTTCCAGCGATTGTTCATAGCTCGGCTTTATCCGCATTAACGTATCTGCGCCCACAATTTTTAAGGCCAGCGTACTGTCATCGGGCGCATGTTTCGAGATATGATTTCCCCCCAACTGAGCCTTCACCGTCTCCGATAAATTACCGTATTCAACCGCTCCGCTTTGCAGGCCGCCAACGCCAACCCTGCCTTCGGCATCCGCGTGGCCCTCAATCGTGGCCAGCTTTTTAGCCCCGATAAAATACCCCTGGTAATCCGCCAGTGTATTGCCGTTTACGACAATATCATATTCCCCCGTGGCCACGCCGTCATAACTGTAAATTCCCGGGCTCGTCTCCACGAGATCATATTTCTTCATCCCGTTCTGATACAGGTCTACATTTTTGCCCGGCACCAGACGGTTTGTCGTTTTGCTTTTAAGCGGAAATGTAAACCGCGACGTCGTTTGCGCCATTAATAAAAGCGGAATTATTAACAGCCATATTGCAAAAATCCTTCTCATAAATACCTCCTTGTATGGGCGGTCTCAGACCGGCCCCGCTGTTTTTTTATTAGTAATTATTCATATCCATCGCCGCCGCCGTACAACAAATCATCCTCATACTCATAAATACTTAAGGCGTCAATAATATCCGTCGGCAGTAGATATATAATCTCCTGAGCCTGTAAAAACACATCCCCCTTATGTCCCAGGGCGGCCGTTCCGAAAGCCCACTCCCGGTTAAACTCCTTGTCCCATTTAACGAGATAACAATTAGCCGAATCCTTATGCGGGAAAAACACAATCTCTTTATCCGTCTGAGCTATTTGCGTCCGGACATATTCTTGCGACGTGGTCAGTTTTTCATATCCCGCCTCATAAAGGAAGTCATATCCGCGGCGGTATTTCTTTTTAGATCCGTTCGCAAGGCGGTGTTCCGCCTGAACAATTTCCGGAAAAGCTTCGTTATAACGGCCGTTATCCGGAACAGGCAGTTCATAATCCACCTCAACATGGCGGCAATGAAAATCATCAATCAAAACCGAACCCGTTTCCGCAGCGCCCCCCGCCTTACCCGTAGGATAAATCCGATATACAAGCTGCGTTCCGGCAGACCCGGCCGGAACCACCACCTCATGCACAATCAAACGTTTCCATGCGTCATCTACTGTATATTGTTTTTCATGCGTTCCCGAAAGTCCCTGAAAAACACACCACACATAACCCGTTCCCGCATCCGCCTCGTTGCGGATAGAGGCATAGATGATAAATCGCTTTTCTGCGACAGGCATACCCGTTTCAATCGTGATTTCCACATATTGCTGTTCCGAGGTACTGGCATCCTCAATCTTTAACACATAATCCAAGAACGGCGTGGATGCCGAAAATTCCCGGCTAAACGAAGCCGTTCCGGAAACCCCGCTCAAACTCTCTTCAAACGATATGTTAGGGCTAAGCTCATCGCCCACAATCAAGAAACGCGGCTTTTCAATCCCGCCGATAACCTGCGTCGAATTATGATGCATCAGCTTACTCCCTTAATTTTTATCAGCAGTAGATCAGGGTCAAATTCAATGGAATGCGTAATCCACCATATATCCCGGTCGATATTATAATTTTCATTATTCGCCACAAGCCGCGGCCGGTCACGTTCCTCCAGTTGAATCAGAGCCGTCACTTCCGCCTCCGCTTCGTCCCGGTATGTTCCGAAATAATCAAAATACTTCTCCGCCAGCGCCTCCGCGATAAAACGATTTTGTATAAACGGACTCTCAATCGATAGTATTTTTCGACGCCAGCCAAACGTTCCGGACTTTTCGGTTCCGGAAGCGCCGGTAAACGGATCCGTCCATGCCACTTCAACGCCGTCATAAATATGCTGCCAGCGTTTTATCGGTTTTATGTCCACAATATGCGCGTATTCAAACAGCGTTTTCTCACCGTTATAGCTGTCCCGTTCATAAAACAACGCCTTTCGATCCGATAGCACCGTGAACACCTGGTTAACCGCTTTGGCCGCCTCGGTCATAATTTCCCGAAACGTCATATCTTCAAAATCCGCCAATAAAATACGCGGATAAAATTCTTTCCCATACTGCCAGAGATAATTCGATTTCTCTTTTGTAAGACCATACAAAGCGCCGTCGCTCTCACGAAGCGCCAACGGGCAGGCCGAGCCCCACTCGCCGCTTACAATTTCCGTTTCTTTGGTCAGCGTAATTGCTCCAGAGGAAAAGGCAGCAGAGATTAAATAGGCAGGCTGTTCCCGGTAACGCACATCCTCAACCACCGCATAAACCTTTTTATCAAACGAATTATAAACAAAATCCTTAATCGTCAGTGTGGGATTAAACGTAAAATTACCCCCCGTCTGAGTAACATATAAAGCCTCATTTGTCAGGTCGTACACAAAATAGAGATACTCAAAACCCGTCGCGGAAGTCTCATCGCGGTCAAACAAACAGCCGTGCAGGGTATTTTCATCCGGATTATAACAAAGCCACAGCGGTGAAGCGGTATCATACGCGCCGCCGTTATCCGTTTCGGAATCCCACAATACCGGCCATGCATTATATATGCCGCGTATAATAGCCGAGCCGGAAGTGAGAGCAGATAGACGCAATCGTACCCACCAGCGGTCTACCGAATCCTCCGATATACCGTTTATAGCGTCCAAATCATCTTTTACCCAGTCATCGGGAAGCGCCCACGTTATATGGCCGTCAACCGCAAAAACATTACTGGCGTCGTTGAACGTCAATGTCGTCCACGAAGATCCGTTCCAGTATTCAGCGGCCAATGTTTCACCGCTTAAATTATTACTATATGTATCAATAAAAACAGACATAAATTTTTTATCGAAAGCCAAATAAACCATATCGTCAACTTCATCAAAAACAAGGCTGGCCGTACCCGCGTTCAGGTCGGTTGTATAATCGGTATAACCACTGCCGGCTTCTTTTTTAAATGCCTTCGTTAAATCTTTTGCCTTGCCGCCCTGAATGAATTTTGACAGGTAGGAATATGAGACATCCTGCGCCGTATCCCGCCATGAAGTTTGCCCCAAGAATACCGAGCCGCCGCCAATAATTCCACATGACGGAAGCTGGTTCATTTTAAAGACGACACAGCCGGTAAATCCCGCGCTCCCGGAAAGAGGAGATAATATCCATTTACTATCTGCATCGTCCGAATTGTAAAAGGCGCTATACATCTGATTTGTTTCATCCCACAAAATAACGCCCTGCTGGCCAAAGCTGAAACGAAGCCCCATCGGTTTCGTTTTATCATCGCCGGTTCCATACCAGTTTATTAAACCAAAACTCCCCATTTTGCCATTATAATAAGGGCCGCCGCAATCAAAATTAGGACAGGAAATATATGTTTCATGGAAAAAATAAATCCAGGTATGGCTGTCTTTATTTAAGAGGCCGGGAAATGAAATTAAGCCGGGTGCATCTGCCGTAGCCGCAGGGAAATTCCGCAGTGTTATAATCTGCTGGAATGGAAGAATAAAGTTTTCACCGCTATCCTGATATGTAACTCCCGTGCCTCCCGTATTAGAAACCTGACCCACAGAACGCACATCGCCCGCTCCGGTGCCTCCGTATTGAAGCCCTTCCCGAAAAAACACCTCACAGGTGGTGCGCGTAGAACTGTTAATCGAAACAGAACCGGTAAGCAGGTTATAAGTTCCTAAAGAAAAAAGGACCTCTGTTTTTTCATAACTATAAATATCATACCGGCCCCTCAATAAACAATACAGCACATCGCCGGATTTGTTAATTCTTACAATCTCCTGGTACTTAATCAAATCGGGTCCGGTAGTAATAAATTCGGCTAAAAATTCAAACGGCCCGTTATCCTTAACACGCCATAATTCATTTTGGATCCCTACATATAAACAATCATCCGAATAGAACAAACAACGGGGCGTTTTTTCATAAGAATATTTTGGCGGTCTTCCGAAAACATTTAATCCCGGCGTGGCGGAAGAAAGTTTTAAGGAATCCGCGTCAACATTATCTGCGGCATAATGGGCAAGAGAAAGAGTATGATCAACGATATTACCGATACTGATATTCTGCTTCCATGTCAAAGCCTGCCAGGCGCCGCCGGTATTTGTGATTATTACCGTATCGTCTTCCGGTTCCTGCGACAGCGCTTTTAAATTCAGATACAGATTTAAAAAGTCATTATCCTTGCCGCGGCACCTGATTATGCGTCGAATCTCGTCAACCTTACAGGTTCCGGAAAAAGAATCCGCCTTTATCCGGATCATAAATCCCCGATATTCAACCTCATCCGAAATAGTTATTGTGTTTTCCCGCCATCCGGGCGCCGAATTCCATGCGATATCCCCGTTTTGAGTAAAACCGTTTGTGGTTTCACTTAAACCATTAACCCCGGCGGTCATAGCATCCGACCAATGATTTCCGCCAACACTGAAACGAACATCCAAAGCAGCGCTGTTAAAAAAAGTATGAATTAAAAACTGCACACCCCAAAAACGTTCCGTGGACAATATAATTAAAGCATCATCCGCCGCTTCTAAAATAGTTACTTCGTCTTCTCCGGGAGTAGATAGATTATCAGCCTCATCCGCATAAGTCCCTGCAGAATCATCATAAATTAACAGCCGCTGGAAATACGGTTTTAATGATATTTCCTCACCTTGATCAAATTGCAATATAGGTTTTCCTGATTTCCCAATCGTATGTATAATGCCGCCGATAATCTGCAGCAGTATTTCCTCATCCTGCGTAGCAAACTCATTTAGCTGCGTTTTTGTGCCAAAATTAACTAAAACATATTTATTATCTCCGATGCCGCCTTTAGCATACAACTTAGCGTTACCATCATCATCCAAATCATCCGTACTGGCGATTTTAATCCATGCGCCATTATCAAACTTAAAATGATGCGGATAGCGGAATTTAATTTGTTTCAGCCCTGCCGGTATATCCTGACTTATTTGTTTCACTGTAATATTCCGAAGATGGGAACTGGAAAACGGTTCAAACTTTATCTGCTTTACACCCTCACTGCTGTTCGTACAGGCGTCAAATCCCTTAATGTATAAGCCGTTTATTTTAACAAAAGCGCCGCTATCGTCATTAATCAAATATCCCGGATAGCGTTCCAGCTCCTTCAGGTGACCGTATGCCGTGCATTCAAACGATTTTGCCGAACGATCCGGAATAAGGCTCTCTTCGTCGATTAATCCGCCAAAAAAAAGTATACGATCCGAACTGTTCTTATAGCCCATAAATACACGTACCCAAAAAACATCGTCCGAATCAAAAATGCCGCTCTTTTCTTTATTGCTAAAAAAACCATCCCCATTGTCAAAGAGGAAACTGACGTCGTCGGCCAGAAACTCATTAAGCGCCTCGCCCTCTGTGTTGAAAGAAATAGGCGACATACCGTCGTCCATCAGCCGCTCGCGATCGCCATACGAAACCACATAACGCCGGGAAACCTCCATACCAACCATCGCGCTGACAAGCGTTTCGCTCGTTTGCAGGGTTATCGTCGTTTCATCACTGCCCGCAGAATAGGAAACGCTGCCGACTTTGTATATTACATTATAGTCATGCAGCGGAATAAAAATATAATTATCAGCGGAAATAAAGGAAGTGCCGTAACCGGAGAGCACAATTTGTTTCGCTGTATCATTAACTGATTTTATTTGTCCCTCATACTGCCGCCAATATTCCACGCGGGTAATAAACGTGGCATTCTTCAGCCGTTCCTGCTCTTTAACAGTATTTGAATCGCTAAATGTTTTCACCTTAACGGGTCCTTATTTATAAACCGTCCCTGGCGTTTCATATTGCGGCGCACTTCCGGGATATACACCTCATCCGTCAGTTTACGCGCCATACGTTTATCCTGCAGGGGCGTGTTAAAGTTTTGTATCACCTTAACATCCCCGGAACCGAACCCTGAGCCTGTCGAAGGGGAGCCTGTAACATCCATCATTAATTTCTTCGCAAAGTCCTCAAATTTATCCTGTGGGGCAACGACCTCCGGCATATAACTTCCGGCAACCTTGCGCTCACCGATAATCGCCAGTGTAGGCTGCGTAACCACGCCGCCTTCGGCCATGGCCATAATAGCGCCGCGCAATGCAGCCATACCCGTATGCGCTGCCGCTATAAGCGGCGCATTCTTGGCAAACGTCGCCCAATTAACGATGGAATCAATCAGCGCGCTCACTTCGGCGGCAACCAGCTTAGCCTCCAGAATATCAACCAACCCAAGCAGCATTTGTTTACCCACTTCTTTCCATTTATCCGCGCCGCTGGTCAGCTTATCGGCAATAATACTGCCGATATTCTCACCCGTTGTTTTCATCGCCGCCGCCGCTGACCGCCAGTCCGCCTTAAGTTTATCCGCATCCGCTTTGGTTTTTTGAGCGATTAATGCGCTCATGCGCGACCATATCTGCGTATATTCAGATGAAAACTTTTCCGTTTTATCCAGCCGCTCCTGCAGGATTTGTAGATAAGTGTCTAATGACGTCCGGCCCTGGTTGTAGTCCAAATCCTGCTGCGCTTTTAAAAATGCCGCATGATTAGCAGCACTCTGTTTTTGCAGCTCCTCCACTCGGTCGTTTATGCGGATATACGCATCGGAATTTTTTACATACGCGTCCCGGCGCTCTTTTAAATATTGAATATATTCGCTCAGGGTAATCTTGTTTCTGCGGTATTCTTTTTCTTTCAGGGAAAGCGAATCGTCAAGCCGTTTTGAATCCGCTTCCTTTTCCAGGTCGATTATTTTGTATTTTAAATTGAGAAAATCCGTAGAGTTTTTCTTAAACTCTTTTTGCCGCTTTCGCAGATATGCCACATACTGGCGCAGCGAAATTTCGTTATGTTCGAACTGTAAATTCTGCAATGTTTGCCGGTATTCTTTTTCCGCTTCCAAAGCCTTCTCTTTTTCCGCCGCCTCCGCTTCGGATTCGCCCTTTTTCCGGGAGGCCAATAATCCCTCCAACACCTTAGACTTATTTTCCAGCGCCGCAATCTCTTTGGCAATCTTTCCCTGAATCACCTTTTTTTGCAGCCACCAGTCATTACTCTTTCCCTTCTTGTCATACTCCTCTTTAAGGTCTGCTATACGCTGCTTCAGGCTTATTAATTTATTTTCAAGCTCCGCGGTTTTAAGGCTGATTATCTCTTTTCGAAATTTACTCAGTTCTTCCGCCGATTCTTTCGCCCCCGTCTTAAATAAAATAAATGCGCTGGCGGCTAGTCCCACCCCGGTTATCAGCCAGCCTGTAGGCCCCATCGATACAGACAACAAAAGCAGCGCTTTTCGCAATATCAAAAGAACGCTTGTAATGGCGGCCACATTCGTAATCACCATCTGAATGCTGTCGGGAATTTTAGTCAGCATCTCCAAAAAAGAAACGCCGAGATTATACAACGGATACAAACTTTCGCCCATCGACGTAAGCGCTTTATGAAATCGTTCCTTTGCCTGATTAAGCCGGTACGATATTCCTTGCGACATCTTATTAAACGCCTCCTCATTCATTCCGGCCTTCATGGCCATCGCGTCCAGAGCGCCGCTAAGTTTGTCGATATTGTTACTCATAATCATCACCGCATTTGCGGCCCGGTCTTCCGGGATAAATTTCTTAATTTCATCAAGGTCCATCCCTTCGAACTGCTTAAACGTTTTAACCAGATCCATCATACCGTCTTTAAAGCGATATACGCTTATTCCGGCGTCCTGCATTATTTTCCGGTAATTCCCCATGGGCGCTACAATCGCATCCAATGCGCCGCGCAGCGCAACCGTACCGTTGGCCGTATCAAGCCCACCGGCGGTTACAACCGCCATACTGGCGCCCATTCCGTCCATACCGATTTTTGCGGCGCGAGCCGTAGGCGCTAACTGGCCGATTTGCGAAACAAGTTCGTTAATCGTAGTCTGCCCCTTAGCCACGGTCGTAAATAACATGTCCGCAACGGGAACCGCGTATTTTATACCCAGTCCGAAGGCGTTGAGTATTTTCGTCGTGGCCAGCGCCGTCTTACTGACGTCCGATACGCCAGCGACGGCAAGCTTAGCCGCCACCGCCAATACTTTTGCGGAATCCGCTATTTCGGTAAAACCGGCGGAAATAATATCATACCGCGCCTTCGCCATCGCGCCAAACGTTTGTCCGAAACGGATGGCGGTATCTTCCAGGTCTTTTCTAAGCGCCCGGAACTGCTGTCGTGTAACATTCCCAAGCAGGGTGGTAATCTCACGCACACCACGGTCTACTTCGGCAAAGGTATCCACTAACTTTTTTGAGCCATAAACAATGGCGGACAGCTGTACGCCAAGCTTTGCCAGCTCCATCTTATTTTCTTTTATATCGGATTTAAGACGGTGGGAAACGGATTTAAAATCCTTTACAAATTCATTTCCGCCTTTAAGTTTAAGTACCGCGTAGATTTGGCCTACCGTTGCCATTATACATCCTTGTTTTTATGCAATTCCTTTTTCCGTCTCGCCAGCTCTTCCGGGCTGACCTTTATGCGTTCGATATCGATACCGCTGGCGTTTTTAACGTCTTGGTTCATAATGCCGAACACATCCGCCAAAGGCCGGGTTGTTTTTCTTCCGGAAGCCGCAGAGCCGCCTTTAATTTTAGCGCCGTGAAGCAGGGCCCAAAACTTCTGCTCGCCGCGCTTTTTTTCGAGATGATACGACGCCCACTGTATCAGCAGGGTCAGCGGCTCTCGCCGGAGGGCGTCCCGCTTTGTGAGGTCTCCTCCGCAGAGATCGTAGAGGATGCGTTCATCGCGGACGCCAAGTCCGTCAATTGCTTCCAGTTTATCTTTTTCAGAGACGGGAAAATACGTATTAATTGCTTTTTGTATGTCCCCGCGACGGATAAAAAATCCGGCCACACCTCAAACTTTAAAGCGACGCTCTGCCCGGCCATAATTTTTTCAGTTTCAGGCAGTTTGGATTCATCGAACTTTTCATTTACCGGTACAAGTAACGTGGCCAGCAGGCGAGGGATTAACCGTTTACGCCCCAGATTTTTCAGCACATCGTCTACCGGTAAATCAAGCTCGTTCGACTTGGCTAAATAACCACGGATGGATAAATCCAAAATTCCGATTTCTCCGAAAATTTCAACCAGGATATCTTCCTGCGCCTGACAAAGGGGCGCCACATGGTAGCGCACCCCGTCAATTTCATGAATCTTAATCTTAGGCATATTCACTAACAACCTTTCCTAATTTTCCGCTGTTATTGTCATCGCCAAGGCACTCCACCTCCACAGGGATATACCGCTCGTTTTGATAGGTATAGGTCTGCGAAAAGTTAGCGCTTAGCTGACCGCGGTAAATAATAATATGATCATACAGCGTGGGATCGGCGGGCTGGGGGATTTTAATTCGCCATGCTTTGATTGGAAGGGTGCGGCGGCCGCCAAACTCCAGCGTTTTTGTTTTGGGAGAGCTAACCGCATCGTCCACAATCTCACTGGATTCGTGTGCGAAACTTAAAGCAAGGTTTTCCATCACATGCTTTTTAAGCCCGAATTTCAGGGTCGCTTCTTCGGCAATTAAAAAAACCTCTTCCACGGTGATGTTCTGTGCGGATTTAACCTTCTTTTTATCGGCCTTATAAGCGAACTCTATCCCTTCTTCGCTTGTTTTTCCGCTGTCCACGGCAGAAGAAAAATCACCGCCGTAATTATCATACTCCACATTTCCTGCGCCGATGCGCAAACTTTCGTCTAATGGCATATCTCCTCCTTGAGATTAATTAATTTCGCGGCAGCGTGGATTCTCTACCAGAAGAATCCGGTGAACAATCCTGCTAAGTTTGCAATCATATCCTGAGCGCTGTCGCGTTTTTGTTTCTGCATCTTTTTCTTATCGCCCGTCTTTTTAGCCTTCCATAATTGATATAATTCATTAAAAACACCTAACAAAAAAACAACCCCAAAGGCCAAGTTAACGGGCAGGTAACCACATAAAAAACGAAAACCAAAATGAGCGATTATAATATGCCAGGGAAATCCCCAGTTTTCCTTTGTTATGGTATACAGGCTGTTTTCCAGTGCGCCGAACATTATTTAACCACCTGCAGATACTTTTCGTACTGCGGGTTTTTCGCATCCTGCAAACCCGGTAAATCCTCCGTAAGAACTTCCGTCTCGCTTGTAAACGAGAACTCATAAATTTTCATTGATTTCCCGCGCCGCCTCGAACGGCCATACTCGCGGTTCTTTTTGAGTTTACATTTTACTTTTTTTGTCTCTGCAGCCATACCGGCCTCCTTTGTTATGTTAACGATATATCTCCCTGCCTGTATAGATATTGCGTCTGCAGGCGCAGCCTGGCAAACACATGCCACTGACTCCCGGACGCGCTGTAACCGTATTTTGTATTATGGAATTTAGTGCTGTGCGGGTTACGGATAATACCCTGCGGGTAGCTGTCGCAAATCAGAACGGGATTATCTAAAAGCACTTTACGCACCTTTTTTACAAAGGGCTTTAATAGCTGCTTTGCCGCCCGCCATTTGTTTTCTTCCTTTTTATTTACCGGCGTAATCAAGGCCAGGTAAACATACCCGTCCGTCAGCTCATAATCCCATCCGGTGGATTTAATATACTGTTCCTCATCTTCAGCTATGGTCAGCATAACAATGTCATGATTTTCCGCCGCCTCCGGAAGAACATTTTCCTGATCATTAATAATCACGCCATCCAGGTCATTTCCCGGCATGGCGGCCGCTTCAAAAATTTCCTTTAACGCCGTTAAAAGCTCTTCCATTATTTAAAGATTTCCTCGTATAGTTTCGAGCCTGTTTCTTCCAGTGCCTCTCGTAAAAACGGCTGCGGCTTTTGGCCTCTAATCATCTTTACGGGGTGCACTGCGCCCGGCCACCATAGCGCCTGTTTTTCCGAGGGAAATATGGGTAGTCCCACCGGACCGTAAATACCCGTACCTTCATGCACAAACTCGGAATATGGCGCGTGCGAAACAATTCTTCCCTCGGTATTAAATCCGCTTCCGGTAAACTCCACTCCAATCATATTAATTAAATTCCCGCTTACTTCCGGAGCCTTTCCCACAGCCTTCGCTTCTACAAGTTTCGTCGTGCGTTTAACGCCTCTTTCCGCTTTGGCTGCGGAAACCGGAACCAATTTATCAAAATCCTTCGTATCAAATTTTATTTCAGTGCCAATTGCCGGCATATTGTTTCCTTGTTTTAACAGGGCGGCTTTAAAAGCCGCCCCGATTGTTGTTAAATGACTTTTCGTCTCTGTTCCCGTGGACGAAGAGTCCAAATCCTATCCAACCTGAGTGGGCCGTCCCGCTGCCTTACGGCGGTTAAAAGTATGCTATTACATCCTGCGGTCTCATTGCCGTTATCAATAATATAACCTGTATTCTCAGGCAGCACCGGCGGAGCCGTTATAACTGCCGGCATCATACAGACAATGGCCTCATCCATAGCCATCGTTACCGGCACAATTACAGGCAAGATTGCTCCTGTTAATTGCGGCTGGCTGTCCGGGCTACCCGGGACGCCGGCAGAGAGTGGAACGGAAAGCGTTATCATAATTGCAGCCAGGAAGACTGTAATCAGAAATGACGTTCGCTTCATTTGTTTCTCCTTCCTTTTGGTTTGTGGTGGTTAGTCAATTGCTTCGCCTTCATCGTCGTAGGCATTGCTAACGCCTATTCCGAACGGCGCGGCGACGATATACTCTTTCGCGGATAATTCCGCATTGCGCAAATATATTTTCTGCATATCCTGCACCTGCCTCGGCGTTAAAAATTTAAAAGTAGTTTCACCCTGTTCTCCCTCGGAGGCAATACCGGCGTCGTCATTCATTACCATATTAAAAGCGGGCAGACCGCTGTTTAAAGCCAAAAACGCTTCTGCATCAATAAGCGCCTGCGCCATTTCGGACAATGCGGAAATATCGTCTGCAGACAACTCGCCGATACTTTCGCGGGCGGTCGATACTTCCGTTTCGGCCGTCGTATAGTTTTCGCCGCCTACCCATTGTTTTAACCGGGTGCGCGCCATACGCAGATGCGGTGACAACATTCCGGAACTAACGGCTTCCGGCAGGTTACCAACCGTTCTTACATGTGCTGCATCCGCAATCATTTAGGCTCACCGGACGTCGTGTTATTAACCGGACGTCTCTTAAACGCCTCCAGCATTTCGGCCTTGTTTTTGCAGCTGCTCAGGTCAACCTTATCGTGTTTGGCTTTTTCTTCCAGCTCTTCAACGGTAAAATCCTTCAGCTTCTTTTCGGCCGGCTTTTTCTTAACCGTAACCAGATCGCCGGACTCCAACTGTCTCTCCACGAATTCCGTAGCATAAACTTCCATACTGCCGTCGTTATCGTAATTTGCGGTTGCAATGGGTTTGGGATTAAGCGCATCCGGATCGTTAAAACCAAGGTGCGGCTTAACATTTTTACCCAGTTTTACCCGGATTGTTTTTGGTTTTTTTATGGACATCTGTCCTCCTTTGTTAATGAGCGATTATAATGTCAGGGCATTTTTATTGCCCTGACAAAATTATATTTCTTCCGGAAAGGATTAGATTACGAGTAATCCCAAACGCGCGCGGAATCGGCGATAATTTTACTGAAACCGGTCACGGTGGAAATAACGATTTCATTCCACTGGCCGTCAATAATCTTATCGGTTTCCACAAGATAGCTGCCGCGTTCATTTACCTGCTCAACACTGAAGCGCGTATCCACACCCAGTAATTTACTGGTTAAAGCCGTGGAATTATGCTTACGCATACGCATTCCCATGGGCGTTACCAGATTGCCGGTTTTCTGAAAATCCCAGCCCACTAACGGGTCTTTAAACTCACTGAGTTTTAAGATGCTGCCGATACCGGCGATGGGGGCAACCAGCAGATTCGCTTCGTATGCGTCGAAACGCAGGAAGAAATCAACGAGATTGTCATAATTAAGGGTAGAGACGGAATCGACGGCGGCCGGATTGCTATTGCCGCTATTGCCATTAATAACCACGCCAACCGCATCCTCCACCATATCCAGCTGCAAATACTGGCCGACAAGCCGCAGATAAACCGCAAAAACATTGGCTTTAATGCGCCGGCGGTGTTCGTATGTTTCTTTCAGTTTAAGGCCGAATTTGCGCAGGGCAACCGGTTTCGTAGCCGTTTCGATGGTTAATACCGGGAACTTTGCCCCTTCGCCGATTGGTTTCATGTGAAAATCCTGACCGACATCCAAAAAAGCAGCATCATAAACGCCGCTGTCGATTTCCGATGTGGTGGCGATAATATCGGCCACCTGCAGCTGAATTTTACTCATCAGCATACCCGCCTGAATTTCGCGGTTAATGAATTCCGGAAAAAGCACCCTGTTATCCGGATCGTAGAACTGATCCAATGTTACGGAATTAGGGCCTTTTATAACCAGACCGCGCGCGGCGAGCTGCCGTTCAAAGGCGTCTAATTTACTGTCCGGGTAATTTTTGGAAGGGTCTTGCTCTTCCAATACCTGCGCCAGGGTCATATTGTTTGCGCTGGCTTCATTATACATCTCCTTTTTCAGGGGAATGCGTTTAAATTTGTTCATACTACCTCCGTGTAGTTTAATTGTCTGTTTAAATTGCGCCGCAGGACAGTCTTAAGCGCGATACGCTGCGCTTATTATTTCCAGATGGTTACTTTGCTGTTTGTGGCGTCCACATCCAGCACTAAAAATTCTTTACCATTTGTGACGTCTACCTGTACCGCGCCTCCTGCGCCGCATTCCAGTTTTGCGTAAGTGCCAACCGTAGGCGCTGTGCCCGTATACGGAAGTTCCATTATTCCGGCGATCTGCACGGTAATTTCATCGCCGTTGATGGCTTTAATTTTACCGGCCAGCGGGGTGTCGGCCGTACCCACGGCCACTTCTTTGTTTGCCGGTATTTTGGCCGCCATTCCTTCATGCGTTCCGGCCGTGATTATACCGTTCTTTTTGAGGGTCAGCAATATTTCGCCGATTCCCTTTACTGAAATATCATTCCAGCCACTCATTGTACTTCCTCCTGATAATTAACGATTAGGAATACCGGATCGGAACTGCCGCTCTTCGTTTTCCTGAGGATTCCTCCGCAGGTGTTCACGCTGAGCATGTATTAATTCGGCGTAGGCTTCACTGGTTTTATCCAGCACTTCCCGCGTGATGTCTTTACGCCTTCCGATTAGGCCTTCGATTCTTATTAATGGTTTTTGCCGCATTTTACGCGCCTGTTTTAAATTGTTCTTCGTTGGGGACGGTGCCCGTTTTAATGTCGTCGTCCAGCTCTTCTTTTGAGCTGCGGAGTTTGATGTTTGTGCTGCCGCAGTCTTGGCAGACATTCGGAAATAGTTTCGCCTCCTGAGCCCGGTAATCTTTATCCAGCATCAGCAGCGTTTCCAGATTTGCGTTAAGGATTAGATCTTCACGTGTTTTTTCCAGCTCGCCTTCGTGCACTACCCGCGCGCGGCGCAACACTTCTTCGCGGGTGTCCTTCAGGTATTTTTCACCCAGCCGGGCGTTTGTTTTTAGGGCCTCGTTTTTAGACCGCAGGTCTTCCACGGCCTCGCTAAGCCCCTGAACCGCGCTAAGCAGTTCGTTTTCGTCTTTTACGCTTTCCAGTCCCAGCAAATCCTGAAAAGCAGACAATTCCTTAATGATAAAATCCTGCATATTCGTTTCCTCCTTATGCAATGGTTTCGGTATTGTTATTTTCTCTATCTTATTCCCTGAATTCTCAGGTACATTTAAGTTTGAATAAGGCACCGGCAGGGGGCCGGATAAAGCCTGAGCGCGGGCAAGCCCGTTTTCCACCTTTTCCGCTTCGCTGTCCCCGCCGTCCCAAACCAGTCCGAGGTGGAAATATTCCGTGATTTCCGTAACGATAAGCCGGACAATCTGCCCGTCGAGTTCCCGGCCTAAAAAATCGCTGAATTCCCACCAGCGCAGTTCCGGATGCGACTGTTCCCAGTTAAACATCAGAGCCATGCTTGCGCTCTCAATTAACGGCGGGTCGGATAACAAATTGGCAACATCTTTAGGATTCAGTTTCCAATTGATGCGCGTAACAGCGTTGATACCGGGCGCCGAGAACTGTTGACTGTTATCCCATTCCACGGACGGGATATAGCCCAACGTATCTTCAACCCGGTAGGAGTGGTTGCGCTGAACTTTTAAAACTTTGCGCCGTATACCGCCTTCTTTTTTCGTCAGCATCAGGGGAATTGATTTTTCCAGCACGCCTTCTTTGCTGAAATCGAGGAAATAACCTTCCTCCCCGAGAAACCTCGCCGAAAGAGCGCGGAAGGGGATGTCCACAAAATCATGTTCCTTCGGAATCAAATCCTGCAGCGTCTCCGGGGCGGCCAACTGCATTTCTTTAATTTGTTTATTTTGGATCAGATTAAAATCAAAACCAAGCCGTACGCTCGCTTTGTTGTTTTCCAGGATGGTAAGACCATTTTGCACCAACATTTCTGAATCCTTTCAAATTGTTTAATGTCCTCTGTGTAACCGGTCAAAATTACCGTTTAAAACGTTTTAAACGGCTCTCCGGGCAGATAAAGCGCTCCATGCCGCTAACTATGGCATAGATGGTTTTGCTCTTTTAAAAAATCGTTTATGGCGTTTTTATCAAAAGCGCCGGTTTTTGAGTTTAATTTTTTATCTGTGGCTATAAGCCGTGTATGGCAATTTGGATGATAGGGTGGAAACCCTTCACCGTCCGCCGTCGCCTGTACGATGCCTTTTTGCTCAATAGTAGATGGGGTTATTGGTTTCAAACCCGCCTCAAATTGCTGTGGTTCCATAGAGCTTAATTTTTGCACTGCTTCATAAGCAACGCCCACAGGAATCAGTTTTCCGTTCATATACACACAAATTGCAGCCTCCGGAGAGGGATTATAAGCCTGAGCATATTCAATTCCGGCTTCATGGAGCTGGCCGATATTAGCCCAGTTACGCATGCGTTGTACCGACGTCGTAATGATTCTGCGGGCGGCATAATTTTCAATCTTAATTAATTTTTCCCTTAAAAGACTCTGGAATTCGGCCAATACGTTATCGGTTGTCTGCTCGAACAAGCCTTCTCCTTTTTCAAGAAACTGCTCCCTTAAAAAAGAGTGAATGGCGCTGGTGGTATTGCTGTTGTTTATAAATTTTGATAAATAAAAGCGGTCGAGGTTTTTAATAAATGCCAACGTGTCCGTATCCACCGTGCTAAACGAAAAAATCGTGTCCGGTTTTGTTGGAAAGGCATTTATATCTTTGAGCCTGTAAAACTCATAAATGCGTTTTGTGTCGGTTTCTATCGCTTTTTGAGCGTCGGCCGAGCGGAATGCTTCCGGGTAACGTTCCAGTAAAAAGTTATAGGTGCGTTCCGAATACTGCGTTTCATCTGCAAAATCCGAAAAATTGCTTTGCTTAATAAACCGGACAATATCATCAATCGCCGCCGCGCGCTGAGCCGCAAGATAAGACCGGATGTTTTTAAGATATGAATTGGCGAATTTTTCAATGCGGCTGCGCACCGCCTCTTCGTTAACGGCTAACGCCGCCTTTTGAGCGGTCGATAATGCTTTAGCGCTTAAACGAATACTGTTACGGCGGAAGACATACTTATTTTGCTCGCTGTCATATTTAAGCCGTACCGTGCGTTTTTTGCCAAGCGGCCGCCTGCTAAACAATGCCGGCGCATTACCATCGCTGTTATTAAGCAGTTCCGGAGCAAACCATTCGTCATAACCGGCTTCCTGAGCGCCCGTGTCCGGATCTATCATTCCGGTCTGTACTTTTTTAATAATATCGTTATTCTTTATCTGCTCCGCCTGGGCTTCGCTTTGCGGATCCCGGGCGGGATTATCGTTAAACGATATGGTAACATCATCCACCGGGATACCGGCTAACAGTAGATCCAGATTGTATGTGCGTTCAATGCGTCGTTTGGCCAGGCGGCGGTAGTTATTGGCGTCGCGCACCATGAACATATACATGACATTGGCACACGTCTCGGTTGTATGATAACTACGTCCGATTATAGATGAATCCACACCGATACCGGAAGCAACCTGCTCATCGTTCATAACCATTAAATCTTTGGCTCCCCGCGCTTCGCCGGTAACGTTAAAATGTTCCAGCGTTTGATCATCATACTTAACCATCAGCCCTTTAAAAAAGTTTTTGCGCAGCGCGTCGTTTATCTGCTGGGCGTAATTATAAACCTTTTTATTATATTCCTGATCCGTTTCATTGGCTACGCGCGGCGGCTTTTTAAGACTGAGGGCGGTAAGGCCCAATACGCCGAACTTTTTAAATACAAAATCCAGATTATCATGAATATCATGCTGCCTTAAAACCGGTTCGATGGCGGCAACCATGGGCGGTTTGGCGTAGGGTGAATTCTCAATCACCTGGTAAGCGTAATAATGATAAGTGGCCGGGTTAAGCTCAAGCAGGTCGCCGGCGGCTGTTTTTTGATAAGGGATATAACCCCCGTCCTCCAGTTTAAAGCGTATCTTACGCACCGGAACAATAACCACACGCTTAACGCCTTTGCGGTCTTCCCGAATCTCATCCTCCGATGAGATGGCACCGGTAACGGCAATCTGATACAGATAGTGATTAATAAGGCCGTCTATACCTCCCGAGCGTCTATATAAAGCGGACGCCTGTTTATTAAGCCGCTCCTGAGCCATCTCAACCACCCGGTCGCTTGCCGCATCAATAATAAGATTATGCCCGTTATTGGCCATAGCAATCCAGTTTTTAACCGCGTGCGACATGTCCGGATTTATGATTGCAACTTTTATTAGAAATTCAAGATAGTCCGTAGGAATAACAGGCGATATGCCGCTGTAGAAATCAAGAAAACCGCCCATATTGGTTAGGATATTAACCGCTTCTTCTTTACTGCTGCGCCCATTGGTGGGCAGCGGCGTGTTGGCCGGTATATTATTTTTATTAAAAAACCATTTCATCTTTATTCCTTATTCCCAGATGATACGGGCAGGTCTCAGACCTGCCCATGCGCTGCCATTAAAATAATCTGTCAAATATGGGAACCATCCCGGTAAATTCCGCTGCGTCTTTCATTAGCAGACGAAAGGCCGTAAAAGCATAACTACCCGCATGGTAGTAATGGTTTTCCACATTCTTTTTATGTTTAAACACCTTTTTGCCGAGGCGTTTATCTTCTATTTCATCTTTCTGCGATCCCTTATAATGCATTTTTGCAAAAGAGCTATCCTCAAGGTCAACCAGTCCGCCGCTGTCATCCACTGCCTGAGCGGGCATCTGTACCTTAGGCGGCAAAGCGGTCAGAAAATCGTCATACATATCCAAAGCTTCTTCGCGCTCTTCCTCTACAAAATCATACTCACGGCCTTCGTGCTCTTTTTGTTTTTCTTCCAGTCCGCCTTCGCGGTATTCGTGCGCAACCACGATTCCGGGAAACATACGCTGCAGTTTGCGCACTTCCGGCGTGAGCGGCTTGTAATCTACAACAAACTTGCGGCAGTTTAGGGCGCGGATGTATTTTGCAGTCGTCTCCACAAAGCGGTCGGAATCCACCGGTACCCACCACAAGTATCTGACTAATCCGTCTACATATCCTAAAAAAACAATATAGCAGGTGTTGCCCATATCGCCGCCGCCCACCGACCATTTGGCAACCGGCCGCATGGGATAATCCGCTTTAAGCTGTATAAAATCATCTTTTTGGATTCCCTGCAAATCACCCGCGTCCGGAATAGCGCAAACGGTAGAATGTACATGAGCGCGCTTGGCTTTTTTATTACTGGTCTTTAACCAGCGACGCATAATTCGATCCAGATTCATCGCCGGTATAATAAGCTGCGGAACGCGCCATGAATTAACATCCCGATCGGGATAACGGGCTACCCAGCGGCCGTTCTCTTTGCGCGAATAAGGCTTTCCGCATTTCACGCAGACGACCTGCCATTTACCGTCAATCTTTTTCATGCAGGCTGGCGTAAGCTGTTTATCCATTGTGGATTGGTAAAAAATCTCTTCCAGATTCTGATCATCCTGACCGCAGTGCGGACATTTATAAATCATTACATTCTGGCGGCCGCGTAAAAAGCCGTCATCCGCCGGACCTTGGGGATAAATTTCCATCGCAAAGCCGTTTATCTGACCAAAACTTGCCGCGCCCAGCCGATCTTCCATCAACTCAATACTGTCCTGTGAGATAATGGTGACTTCGTCCAAAGAAATCTGCTCCATTGGCCGCGACATACCCTCGCTAAGTACGTTTGCACCCAAAAAGTACAAATAGTTTCTTCCGGACGAATAATACATATCCGATTCATGCACTTGGTATATTTCTTCCAGTTCATTGTTCTGGTTAATTTGCTCTTCGGAAAAGCGCGTTTTCATAAACGGTTTAATCATTACTTTATCCGGGAGCGCGTAACCGGAATCGAGGCCCTTCCAATAAGGAAGGTAGAGGTTCCAGCCAATCATAAGTGTAGAGAAGCCGATTTGTGTGCCCTTTAAAAACCAGTTTTCAGGATACTGATGCATTGCGCTGGCTATTTCCATGTAGGGCTCATAATCATCAAAACTATACAGCCCGTGTTTTCGTCCCTTTTTAATATGGATATGACTGGTTATCCAGTTCAGGATATCCCATTTATCCGCGAAACGGTTTTTGCCGATATTAACACGCTTTATCGCTTTCTTACTGAGCTGTAATATGGCGGACTGATTATTCGGCATCGAGTTTTTCCTGAATCTTCAGAAGAATGATATCCTGATGTTGCATTAAATAATTAGCCACCTTTTCATCTGCGGCCAGCACTTCAAAAATTACCGATATAACTTTCTCAAGCTCGTTACCGTTAATACCTTTAACGGCGTTCTTTTCGCCTTTTAACTCCAGTATGTGGTTGGACAGCGCGATGGCGGAATTGACGGCGCCTTCTTTGCTTTTGGCGCGCAGGTTGCGGGCGTCCTCAATCAGTTCAATTTCCAGTTCCCACATGTCGTTAATCAGCTCGGCCCTGGTAGAGATGCGCTTAGCGTCCAAACGCTCCCGGGTTCGGCGTACGATGACGTCCTTACGGGCTTCCCAGTTATATTTTTTAACCCAGCCGGCAATGGTGTGGCGGGTAATGCTGGCACATTCTTCAGGGTAGCGCACTTTCATTTCGGCGGCCACATAGTCGTGCACCGGTTTGGCGCAAAAAATACCAAAGGCTTCTTCTTTTATGTGGTTCGAGTATGCCATTATTTAACTATTCCCAATATTATTGCGGCCCATTCTTTAATGTCCGGCGCTAACAATCCGGCCAAAACCATTCCGATTAAAAAGGCAATGGCAATCGTGCGAAAAGGGTGGTCGCGGAGTATTTTTACAAGCCCCCAGCGGGCTTCGTTCTTTTTGTGATATTCTAAATGCTCAACCAGTTTTTTGAACATCGATAACTGCTTGCGCTCTAACTCCTTCTGGAAATCGCGTAACTCCAGTACAAATTTTTGAATTTCATCGCGGTTCATTGGTTACGGGGAATTGTCCGGCTCTTAATATCGTCCAGAACATCGAGGTCGATTTCATCCATCGAAATAGCAAGCTCGGCTCTCTTTAATTCTAAATATCGTTTACCGATCTGTTTAAACCGGCTTTCCATTTCCGGGTCTGCGCTTTTTTTGCCGGTACGCAGCTGCTCCAGCAGCGCATTGTTCATATCCGCCAGAATCTTTACGGTTTCCAGCATATCATAATTACCCGGATTGATTTCGGTCTCGTCAAGCAAGGCTTCTGCTTCTCCCGTAATTTTCCTGATATACCCGAGTTTACGTTTTACTTCATCTTTAACAGCAGAGCCCATTCATTCCTCCAATCAAAATTCAATTATTCTCTTTATTTACAAGACGGTTTGTCTTTAAAAATTCAGCGAAGGCGCTGAAGACATTGTGGTTTTGCAGGGTGTCGATGCTGATAAAAAATCCGGCAAGATACATCCAGTTCGGATCGATATCGATTCCTTTGTAAACAAACCAGGTGGCGATCATTAATACTATAAATCGTTTTGACGTTAAAAAAACGGTTGCCCGTTTTCCGGCCTTCTTCAAATCTTCGCGGCCGTCTTTGCTAAAAACAAACATCACAAAACAAATTACGATCGTGGCCTGAATGATTAATTCCCATTTAACCATTATAAACACTCCGCTATTTAATTGTTTTTTTGTGGTTGGATTTATACCAGGCATATTGTTTCAATATATCACTGACATAAGAAACCATTTGCGAGTAATCCGCCCTTTTACCCTTTACTTTTACATGCAATAAAAATATTGCGGTATACGCCCAAGTTTTCCAGCGGTCATCGCCGCTTTTTTGCCGGGCCATACGAATGGCCGCATTCACATAACCACGTCCGCCGTTATAGGAGGCCAAAGCAAATTTAATCCGTTCTTCGGTATCCGTAATTTCAGGGAAGTGATCGAATTGTTGTTTAAGGTAGGTAATGCCGCCCATCAGATTCTCTTCGAGCGAAGCGGGGTTCATATTCATATTCGCTGCAGTCGCCGGCATCAGCTGCATTAATCCAATTGCGCCGGCGGGTGATACGGAATGATGGTTAAATCTTGATTCCTGATGGATTTGAGCTTTGATTAACAGCCAGTCAAGCGGCCAGTTAAGATGTTGACAGTGATACTTAATTAAAGAATCCAAACGATCATGATAATGCAAAAAGCCCTCCTTGGCTTAAATATCGTCCCTGATAAATGAGGCGGCCAGCGTGGGAGGTCCCGAGGGGGGATGTTCGCCGACCGCCGCCCTGCGACAACCTGAGGTTTAATATAATTTATTTTTTTGCATTATGGTGTCACTGGTGTGATCTGTGGAACTAAAATGGCGCTTTTCAGAGATTGTTGAGGGGTAGGTGAGTAGGAAAAGAACTTATTGACACTTGCAAAACGTTCAATACCGTCTACTTCGAGATAAATGGTAAATGCTAAGATTCTACCGATGCCCGGAATCCATAAGAGACGCTGAATATCAGGATTAGGGATAAGTTGCGGGTGGATAGATTTCTCCAGACTTTTAATTTGCTGATGC